>NZ_JBITEZ010000005.1:0-652396 GCF_044455665.1 Nonomuraea sp. NPDC051191
CACCTTGATGCGGGTGCTGATCTTCTCCGAGAAGACCGGCTCGCAGCCCGCTGCCGCCAGGGCGTCGAGCTGGCTCTGCAGCTCCTGCTGTTCAGGGGAGCAGCGGGCGTAGCCGACCCGGGTTGGTCTGGCCCCGGCGTCTGCGAGGGCGGCCTCGCGTGCCGGGCCCGCGCTCCAGGCCCGGCCCGGACCGCGATCGACGGGCGCGCGCACCTCCAACTCGGCCCGTAGCTGGGGTGCCGGCATGAAGCGCGGCGTGTGGTACTTCGGCGCGACCTTCCCACCCCGGGTCCGGCAGGCGCTGCCCGCCGGTGCCTGGCACGTGGGACAGTCGAACGCCTCGACCGCGGCGGCCGGGTCGGCAAGATCGCTCATGTCGCAAAGCCTGTCGCGAACGCTGTTGTGAGAAAACGGTTTTGCGAGAGGTTGTGAGAACGGCGGCCAGGGACAAACCGGACAGCTCCGGGCGACGGGGCGAGGTCTGTCAGAACTCCTCATTTCTGAGAACGAGATCAGCCTGGCGCGGAGGCTCGCGGCGTCGCTCTCGTCCAGATGAGTTCGGAAGGGAACGTCACGCCAAGCCGCATCCGTGCGGCGCTCGTTGGGTACCGCTATCCACTTGCCAGCCATTAAACATACGTTTAAACTCCTAAACATGTGTTCAGCATCGTCGGACTTGACCACCCAAGCCAAGATCCGCAACGCGGCCATCGCACACTTCGCCCGGGACGGCTTCCAGAAGGCCAACCTGCGCGCCATCGCAGCCACCGCCGGAGTGAGCCCCGGCCTGGTCATCCATCACTTCGGCAGTAAGGAAAAGCTCCGGAGCGTCTGTGACGACCACGTCCTGCGCATCTTGATCCAGCGGGCCGACAACGCCCGGCCCAGCGGCATGCAGGACCTCTTTCGCGAATACCTGTCCAACCCGGAGGAATACCGCCTCCAGGTGCAGTACATGCTGCGCGCGATCGACGAGGACACACCAGCCGCGGCCACGTTCGTCAACACGCTGGTGGACGAGTCCGAGGAGATCCTGCGGGCTGGTATCGCCGACGGCTCGATGCGACCGTCCTCGGACCTGCGGGCGCTGGCGGTGCTGACCGTGCTCAACAGCGTGGCCACGCTGACCATGCCGCCGCCCCTGGCCCGGGCGCTGGGCTACGAGCGGTTCGGCCCCGACCTGCTGCGCCGCCTCGCCCTGCCCACGCTGGAGCTCTACACCCACGGACTGTTCACCGACGACACCGCGCTGAAGGCAGCCCGGACCGCGCTGGATGAGTCACCACAGAAAAGGGACTGACACGATGGCCATCACCCTCCCCGACCTCACGCCGCTGGAGAACACGCTCTGGCTGACCCTGGCCGGCAAGGCGCTCGACTACCAGGCCAAACACTCGATCCTGCACGACAAGACCGCATACGACATCGTCAGGAAGCTCGACTACGACGCCGGGCAGTTCAAGCTCTCCGCCAGCCCCGTCGTGGGCATCGCGCACCGCTCACTGGTCATGGACAACATCGTGCGCCAGTTCATCGCCAAAAATCCCGACGCCGTCGGGCTCGACCTGGGCGCCGGGCTCGACACCCGCGTCTACCGCGTCGCCCCGCCCACCACCGTCGAGTGGTACGACGTCGACCTGCCCGGCGTGGCCAAGACCAGGCAACTACTACTCCCCGAGCGCCCCCACCTCCACACCATCGGCTCCGACCTCAACGACCCCCGATGGATCAGCGAAGTCCCCGCCGACCGCCCCGCCGTGATCGTCGCCGACGGCCTGATCGGGTTCCTGTCCAAGGAGGAGCTGGCCACGCTCCTCGACCGCCTCATCCGCCACTTCCCCGCAGGCGAGATCTGCTTCAACGGCTACACGAGGTTCCACGTCTGGGCGGCCAAGAAGTACGCCGGCACCCAGTCCGTCGTCCCCTTCCTGCGGTCTCCCGGCTTCGACACCCCGCAGGACATCGAGCGCCTGGAACCCCGCCTGACGCTGGTACGCGAAATCCTGCTGGGCCGCGAGCCCGAAGTCGCCGACTACCCGTGGACCACCCGCCTGGCCAGTGCCCTGACCGCTTGGAGCACCTCCATCTCGCGCAAGGGCACCGCCATCCAGCACTACCGCTTCTAGGGACTCCAGAGGCACCGAGGTGACCGCCGAGGACCGGCGACTGCTGGAGGATCGTGTGCGCTTCCTGACGGGCGGCGGCGGGGACCGACCGAAGAGCCGCATCGCCCGGCCGGCCGATCCGACATCGACCAGGCAAGTCACAGCTAGATCAACGCTGATCTGGGCTCAGTCGGGTCGGGGCAGGGCGCGGTGCTGGTCTTGCGATCAGTCCGTTTCCTTGACCCACCCGCCTAACCAGGCATGCATGTTTCCAGGCACCGAGCTCTCCGCGTGTCTTGCCGGGGGTCAACCGCCTGCGGTGGTGGTGTCCACGGCGTCGGAATCCTGGGTCCGCGACAGCCGCTAACGCGAACTTCTCGCTCAGATACTGCTCGACATCCTTGCGGGATGGCGCCAAAGTTCGGTCCGATCCTCCCCAAAGGCCTTTCGTGATCGCCCGTTCGTCGGGGAGTGGGCACAAGATTGCAAGCGCTTGCCTACATTGTCAATAGATGATGTGAATGATGCAGGTTAGGGCACATGGTCGCGTGGCAATCGCTTGCCACTGTTGCGCATCCTCTGGGACGTCGGCGCTTCGCCGCTCCGAGCGCCCGGCAGCCACGATCCGTAACGTATTCGTCACTCGAATGACTATGGTCACGGTTGGTGATGCCTCGACAGCATTGAGTCTTCCCAAGAGTGGAGGCAGAAGTGGCCAGTGAGTTCCAGCGCAAGAAGGTCGGCGGAGTCTTCCGGGCGATGGACCTGGACGGCGACGGCCGGCTGACCCAGGCCGACTTCCAGGCGCTCGCCCACCGCTGGACGGCCGTCGCGGGGTCCGTGCCGCCGGAGCGGCTGGTCTCCGTCATGACGGGCTGGTGGCCGGTGCTGCGGGCCGCCTCCGGCCCCGACGGCGACGAGGCCGTCTCGCTCGACCAGGTGCTCCACGTCGTGGACGGGCTCGGCGACCTGGCCGACGCCGTCACCGGCACCGCCGACGCCATGTTCGAGGCCATCGACCTCAACGGCGACGGCCTGATCTCCCGTTCGGAGTACGGCGCGCTCATCGAGACGTGGAACGGCGCGCCCTCGGCGACCGACGAGATCTTCCCGCGCCTCGACCTGGACGGCGACGGCCACCTCACCCGCGACGAGTTCCGCGTCCACTGGACGGAGTTCTGGGCCGGCGACGACCCGGACGCCCCCGGCTCCTACGTCTTCGGCGCCCTGGCGGAGTAACGCGCCCCCGGTTGCCGGACGGCAGGGAAACGCCCCGGCCCCCTTCTCGGGGCCGGGGCGCGCTGTCAGCTCACCCCCGTCGCCCGGTCTCCGTCAGTGAGCGTTCGGGGGTGGGCCGCCCAGCAGGTGGGTCGCGCGGTCCGTGCGCAGGTGGAGGGCGGTGCGGCCCCTGCGTTGCGTGGACACCAGGCCGGCCCCGCGCAGCGCCCCCAGGTGTTGGGAGACCGCGCTCGGCGTGATGCCCAGGCGGGTGGCCAGCGCCGCGGTCGCCAGGGGTTCGGCCAGGGCGGCGAGAATCTGCGTCCTGGTGTGGCCGAGCACGGGGGCCAGGCCCGTCAGCGCCGGTGGGGGCGACTCCCAGAGCAGGCCGACGCCCGTCGCCGGGTAGCGGATCGACGCGGCGGTGACCGGGGCCTTGTCGACGCCCACGTCGGGCCAGTTGAAGACGCTGGGCTGCAGGACCAGGCCGTGCCCGCCGGTGTCGACCGTGTGCACGGAGTGCGGGGCGCGCCGGCCGTGCACCACGAGCTGGCCGTCGTCCCAGGCGATGTCCCGGTGCAGCTCGGTGAACAGCGCCTGCACCCCGCCCTCCACCAGGGTCAGCGCCCGCCGCCCGATGTCGGCCTCCAGAACGGCGCACATCCGGCCCCACTGTGGCGCGATCAGCAGCTCGTGGCAGCGACGCAGCGCCTCGGCCAGCCGCGGCAGCACGGTCGCGGGCTCGGGGGCGCTCTCGGCCGGCATGCCCAGGACCGCGCCGTACTCCTGCCGGAAGAAGTCCTCCGGCGTGGCCCGTACCAGGTCCAGTTCGGACGCCATCGAGGGCAGGCGCTCCCTCGGCGCGGGGAACAGGAACGACGGTAGCGGTCCGGAGATCAGCGCCCGCAACAGCGGCAGCTCGCGTTCGCCCGCCAGCGGCGGACGCGCCTGGCGCACCCAGGGCCGATGGACGGCGTGGCCGCCCGTGCCCAGCAGGATCCGCAGCGCCAGCACCGTCTCGCCCAGCGGTGAGACGGCGAATCGCACCTTGGCGACCGACGCCGCGGTGAACCTGATCTCGACCGCCATCCGACCCTCATCATGTAGCTGTGGCTAAACGATAGCCGAGCCGTGCCGGTCTCCCGCAGGCTGCGGAGCATGCACTTCTTCACCTCCTACGACGGCACCGAGCTCGCCTTTCACACGTTCGGCGGCGGCGCCCCCGTGATCTGCCTGCCCGGCGGGCCGATGCAGGCTTCCGCCTATCTCGGCGACCTCGGAGGTCTCCCGGCGCACCGGCAGCTCGTCATGACGGACCTGCGGGGCACCGGACGGTCCGCCGTGCCGGACGACACCGCCTCCTACCGTTGCGACCGCCTGGTCGAGGACGTCGAAGCCCTGCGCGAGCACCTCGGACTCGACCGGATGGACCTGCTCGCCCATTCCGCGGGCACGAACCTGGCCCTGCTGTACGCGACCCGCTTCCCGGAACGCGTCGGCAGGCTCGCCCTGATCGCCCCGAGCGTCGCCGCCGTCGGCATCCCGATCAGCGCAGACGTCCGGAAGGAGATCGCCCGGCTGCGCGAGGACGAGCCCTGGTTCCCGGCGGCGTCCGCGGCACTGGAGAGCGTCATGGCCGGACAGGCCACCGGCGACGCCTTCCGGGCCATCGCGCCGTTCTGGTACGGCCGCTGGGACGAGACGGCCCGGGCGCACAGGGCCGCCGAGGACGAGCAGCGCAACGACGAGGCGGCGGCGGTCTTCGGCTCCGAGGGCGCCTTCGACCCCGACGCCACCCGCGCCGCCCTCGCCCGCTTCACCTCGCCGGTGCAGGTGGTCGCGGGGGAGGTGGACCTGAACTCCCCTCCCGTCGCGGTGACCGAGCTCGCCGGGCTGTTCCCGCACGCGGAGCTCGTCGTCCAGGCGCGGGCCGGGCACTTCCCGTGGCTCGACGACGCCGACCGGTTCGTGGCCACCACGTCGGCGTTCCTGCGGTAGGGCCGGCAGGTGTCGCGGAGGGCGTGAAAGCAGAACACCGCATCGGATGAGTAGGGGATGTGACTGCCAATTCGACGGCTCCGGATCTCGCCGATCCGCGGGAGACGATCAGCGACGAGGCTCTGGTGGAGCTGTCACGCCGGTCACCCGACCGCTTCGGCGAGATCTACGACCGGTACGTACGCGAGATCCACGCCTACCTGGGCAGACGGCTCGACGGGCAGGCCGCTGACGATCTCACGGCCGAGGTGTTCCTGGCCGCGTTCAAGAAGCGTGGGACGTTCGATCCCCGGCGTGGCACGGTCCGTCCCTGGTTGTACGGCTTCGCCGGCGTCGTGATCGGGCTGCACCGGCGGGCCGAGGCCCGGCGGCTGGCCGCGCTGCAACGCGGCGCCGGCGTGGACGACGACCGGGAGCACGGCCACGAGGACCGCGTGGTCACCCGCATGGACGCCGCGAACGCACAGGGGCGGCTCGCGGCCGGGCTGCGGGCGCTGTCCGACGGCGACCGGGACGTGCTGCTGCTGAGCGCGCTGGCCGAGTTGAGCCACCAGGAGGTGGCCCAGGCGCTCGACATCCCGTACGGGACCGTCGGATCCCGCCTGTCGCGGGTCCGCAGGAAGCTTCGTGCCGCCCTGGGCGGTGTCAATCCGCTGCTTGGAGGGTCTGATGGATGATTACCGGGCGGTGCGGGACCTGCTGCCCCCGCCGCCGTTGTCGCCCGAGGTCGAGCGGGCCGGGCGCGAACGGCTGGCAGCCGCCTTCGCCCGGGAGCGTCCACGGCGTGGCCGCCCCAGGTGGAGTGCGCTGGCGCTCGGCCTGGCCGGGGCCGCCGCGGCGGCCGCGATCGTCGCGGTGATCGTCGCGGTGAACGTCGTGCCCGCCTCTCATGGCGTGGCCGTCCAGGCCGACGGCAAGCGGTTCCTGCTGGTCGCGGCCGCCTCAGTGGCTGCCGTGCCCGACGAAGGCGGGTGGTGGGGCAGCACGGAGGTCCGCGGCCGGCAGTTCCACGAGCCGGGCGGACGGTACGTCCTGCGGGAGAGCGAGTCGGTCGAGACCTGGATGCCCGCGGACCCCGAAGGGCTCACCTGGTACCGCTCGACCCCCCAGGGGATCAGGCCCGCGACGCCCCAGGACGAGGCGGCGTGGGCCGCCGACGGCTCGCCGACGTCCTGGACGTACGACAAGCCCTCGGAAACCGGGCGCTCCGGAGTCGTACGGTCCGGACCCGGCGAGCGGCGGACCTGGTCGACCGAGGACTGGGACTTCCGCATCCTCACGGCGGGCAAGCCCCTGACCAAGATGAGCGAGGTGCCCGACACCCCTGAAGGGCTGAAGGCGTTCTTCGCCGCCGACGACCGTACGACCATCGACACCGCGGCGCGGCTGCTGTTCTTCGCGCCGGTGACGAACGCGACCAGGGCCGCCGCGTACCGGCTGCTCGCCTCCCTGCCCGGGGTCGCCGCCGTCGGGCAGGCGACCGACGTGCTGGGCCGGGCCGGGCAGGCGGTCGAGTACGAGTCCGGCGAGTTCGCGCCGCCGGACCACCGAGGGGCGACCAGGACCCGGCTGGTGATCGACCCCGCCTCCGGCAGACCCCTTTCCCTCGAAGTCCGATCCGCCGCGGACGGCCTGCTCCTGACGTACACCGCGATCCAGGACAGCCGCTGGGCGGATGCCAACCCGTTGAAGGAGAACGCATGAGAATCACCCTTGCCGTCGCCGCCGGGCTGCTGTTCGCCGGTGTGGCCGCTGTCCCGGCGTCCGCCGACGCGCCGAAGGGGGCGTACTGGCGGGTCGAGACGATCTACACCACCACCCACCCCCGCCCGGTCGGCAGCGGCTACCACCTGACCCAGCGCAACGTCACCACCGAGTGGCTGTCGCCGAACGGCAAGGCCTGGACCGGCATGCGTGAGCTGGGAGCCAGGCCCGCGACCAAGAAGGACGAGGCCGCCTGGCGCGCCGACGGATCTCCGACCACCTGGGACTACCGCACGGAAGGCATGAAGATCCACCTGACCACCCGGCCGGGCAAGGGATCCGTCAAGGCGCAGGAGGACCGGCCCGACGGGTTCCGGCTGGGCGAGAAGTACGTTTCCTACCAGCAGCTCCAGGAGCTGCCGACGGACGCCGAGGCGCTCAGGAAGCAGCTGACCGCCGAGGTCGAAGCCTGGATCGACGAGGCCGCCGAAGAGGCGAAGACCACCGACCCGAAGGCCACGAGGAACGACTGGCTGGTCAACCTCGACCGGTATGTCGCCGAGCGGGCGGTCGAGCTCCTGTACGTGAACCCGGTGCCCGACAAGGTCCGGGCCGCCGCCTACCAGGTGCTGAAGACCACCAAGGGCGTCGGCGATCTCGGCCGGGACAAGGACCCGCTGGGCCGCTCGGGCCAGAAGCTCGCCCTGCCCGTCTCGTCCAGGAAGGGGACGGTGCTCAAGCAGCAGCTCCTTGTGGACACCACGGCCATGACGCTGCTGGCCGAGTACACCGACCTCAAGGACGGCGGCAAGGCGGTGCTCGGCAAGTCCGGCGTGACGACGTACAAGGCCGGCTGGACGGACGACAAGCCCGCCGTTCCGGCCGCGAGCTGACCGGTCCACGGCCGAAGACGTCGACGTGACGCGTCGCGGCACGCGGCGCGTCACATCAGGGGCTGTGCTGTCGGGTACCTGTGCTGTCAGGGGCTGTGCGGTCAGGAACGGGCGGCCTGCGCCTGCGTCAGGCGCGGGCGCAGCGTGAAGCGGACCTGGACGGCCGCCGCAGCCCCCAGCACCACCGCCAGGAGCGCGCCGGCGGCGAGCAGAGTGGTCCCGTCGGGGTGGATGAGCGCCTGGCCGCGCTGTGCCTGCCAGATCAGCAGCCCGGTGAGACCGGCGTAACCGAACGCGGCCACGATCACCAGCGGAACCCGGCGCACCCACAGCGCGATCAGCGGCAGCACCTGCAGCGCGTGCAGCCCGACGAAGTGGGCCGCCCGCAGGTCGCCGCCGCCGGTCGCCCAGCCGAGCAGCGGCATCCCCGCGCCGCCGTCCGCCGCGCCGACCGTGTGCGCGCCGATCGTGATCAGCTTGAGGCCGCCGGCCAGCGCCTGCGCCTGCTCCGGCGTCGGCGCGGTCATCAGGTAGCCGACCGACATGCCCGCCAGCGAGATCGCCACCCCCAGCGGGATCGCCCAGGCCATCGCCCGGTTCACCCGGCGCTGCATGACCAGGAAGATCCCCAGCGCCAGCGTGAGCGCCCAGCCCAGGTAGGCGGCCCCTCCCATCAGCATGAACACCGACTTGTCGAGCGTGGTGGCGAAGTTGAAGTGGCTGCGCACCCCGCGCACCGCCTGGAAGGTGATCGCGGAGATCTCCGGCAGCACGAACAGCGCCACCGTGACCGTGCCCAGCCACCACAGGGTCCGCTGCCACCGTTCCACCTGGCTGATCATCCAGGCGAGGGTGAGCGCGTACAGGGCGAAGGAGGCGGCGAACTTGAACGGCTTGAGCCACACCCCTTCGCCCATGACCGTCCGCCCGTCGACCACCAGGCCGACGCCGCTCACCAACGCGAGCGCCGCCATCGCGAGGGCACAGGCGACGAGCGGGCCGTGCCAGGTTCTCCAGCGCAGGGAAGTCATGACGTCTCCTTCAGATCGACTGAAGACAACCCTGCTGGCCAGGGACGACACGAACCAGAGACGTGATCATCGGCTGCACATGACATCGTCATGAATCGGGCAGACGGGTCGCGGAGACGTCCGGACCGCCCGGGCACGGGCCCGCGCCGGCAGCAACCGGCCTTGCTCGGGACGGCAGGACGTCACGAAGCCCGCCCGCCGCGCGACCTCGACCGCCCGCTGCACCAAAGGCGGCAACCGTGCGGGATCGGCGTACCCTGCCGTGCCCTCAGTGACATCGGTCAAGGCCGAGCCGGCCGACCGCCTCACGGCACTCGGCGGTCGAAGCGGCCGATCGAGGGGCCGTAGACGAACTCGCGCGACATCTCGATGAAGTTCTGCGGGAACCCGAGCGGGAAGGCGCTGGCCTCGTCGAGCCGCTCCACCACCTCCGGCGGCAACCGCAGCTCACAGGCGGCGAGGTTGTCGGTGAGCTGGTCGAGCGTCCTGGCGCCGGAGATCGGATGGATCCAGCGGCGGTGCGCCCGGGTCCAGGCGAGGGCGACCTGGGAGGAGGAGACGCCGAGCTCGTCGGCGACGGCGTCGACCTCGGCGGCGATCGCCAGATGGCGGTCGGGTACGGCGTCGCGGCTGATCCTGGACCCGGCGGTGGCGTCGGTGCGGGTGAACTTCCCGGACAGCACCCCGCGAGCCAGCGGCGCCCACGCGGCCACCGACAGGCCCAGCGTCTCGGCCATCGGCAGCAACTCGCGCTCGATGTCGCGCTCCAGCAGGCTGTAGGACAGCTGCAGTCCGATGAACGACGTCCAGCCGCGCAGCTCGGCGATGGTGTCGGCGCGCGCGATCACCCAGGCGGGCACGTCGGAGAAGCCCAGGTAGAGCACTTTGCCCGCGCGTACCAGGTCGTCGAGGGCGCGTAACGTCTCCTCGATCGGGGTGGCGGGGTCCCAGATGTGCACCCACAGCAGGTCCAGGTAGTCGGTGCCCAGGCGCCGCAGGCTCTCCTCCACCGATCGCCTGAGGCTCTTGCGGTGGTTGCCCGAGGCGTTGGGGTCGTCGCGGTCCATCGACAGCGTGTACTTGGTGCTGAGCACGTACCGGTCGCGTTCCTTGCCGATCAGCTCGCCGACGATGCGTTCGCTGGAGCCCTCGGTGTAGCTGTTGGCCGTGTCGATCATGTTCCCGCCGGCCTCGGCGTACGCGGTGAACATCCTGCGGCACTCCTCAAGGGGAGCGCCCCAGCCCCAGTCCTCGCCGAAGCCCATCGTCCCGAGGATCATCTCGGAGACCCGCAACCCGCTCGTTCCGAACGTCGTGTATCTCATGGCGAGGACTGTACATAGCGTCTAGACAGACTGTCTAGACGCTAGGATTCCGAGAATGGAGGCGAGAGCGGGCCGGCGCGCCCCACAGCCGAAGGACGACGGCCGCGACCTGCGCGAGGTGATCCTGGCCGCCACGCGCGGGCTCCTCGACGAGCGGCGCTTCGACGAGCTGAGCGTGGCCGACATCCTGGCCGCCGCCCAGGTGGCGCGCGGCAGCTTCTACTTCTACTTCGCGAGCAAGCACGAGGTCCTGGCCGAGCTCGTCCGTCGTGCCATCGCCCGTGGTCACGAGGTCGCGCAGCCCTGGCTCACGCACGACGAACCCGACCAGCGGCGGGCCTCCGTACGGCACGGCATCAGCCACGGCGCCCGCCTGTGGCGCGAGGAGGCGCCCGTGCTGCGAGCCATCGTGGAGAACTGGCGCACCGACCCCGAGCTCACCGCGCTGTGGCGCGACCAGATGGCGGGCTTCACGGCCGCCACCACCGAACGCATCACCACTGACGACGCCACCGCGCCCGGCGTCGATCCGGCCGCCCTGGGCGCGGCGCTGACCTGGCTCGGCGAACGCCTCTACTACCTCGCCGCCCTCGACGTGGCCCCCTTCGCCGACGAGGACACCCTCGTCGAGGTCCTCACCCACATCTGGATGACCTCCCTCTACGGCGAGTCGGCCCGGTAGGCGGTGCGGGCACGCGGAAATCGGGGTGCCGGAGCCGGGCGCGCATCCCTACGCTCACCCCATGCGCCACGAATCCGCCCTGCTGAACGTCATCGATGTGGAAGCCACCTGCTGGGACGGGCAACCTCCGCCCGGCTCCGTGAACGAGATCATCGAGATCGGCCTCACCGTCGTCGACGTGCCGGCCCGGCGCCGCGTCTCCCGGCACCGCATCCTGGTCCGTCCTGCCCGGTCGGCCGTGAGTGACTTCTGCACCGAGCTGACCGGCCTGACGCGATCCGAGGTGGACCAGGGCGTCACCTTCGCCGAGGCGTGCCGGATCCTCGTCGAGGAGTACGAGGCCGGGCAGCGCCCCTGGGCGAGCTGGGGCGAGTACGACCGCCGGCAGTTCGCCCGGCAGAGCAAGGCCGACGGGGTGGCCTACCCGTTCGGCCATCCGACGGAACGCACCCACACCAACGCCAAGGCCGTGTTCGCGGCGGCGTACGGGCTGCCCAGGAAGCCCGGCATGGATCACGCCCTGCAGATCGCCGGACTGCCCCTCGAAGGACGCCATCACCGCGGCGAGGACGACGCGTGGAACATCGCGGCACTCGTCCTCGACCTGCTGGACCGCGGGGCATGGCCCCTCGCGGCCACGGTCATCTAGCGGCTTCTAGCGGTGCGCCCGGCCTTGGCATGATGAGAGACGTGACTGCCATCGACGGCCCGGACGTTCCTCTTCGGAGTCGGCTGACCGAGTTGCTGGAGGGCGTCGTCCCCTGGGACGAGCAGGAGCGCGCGCACCTCACCACGGCGGCGGAGTGGATCGCCAGCGGCGCTCCGCTGTACCGGCTGCGGAAGCCCGATGTCCCGCCGATGCACCTGGTCAGCTACTTCGTGGCCCTCGACGAGGCCCGCGCGGAGCTGCTGCTCGTCGCCCACCGCAAGGCCGGCCTCTGGCTTCCCAGCGGCGGCCACGTCGAGCCGATGGAGGACCCGTGGGACACGGTTCTGCGCGAGTGCAGAGAGGAACTGCACACCGAGGCCCTCCCGTCGGCGGTCTCCGGAAACAGGCCGTTCTTCCTGACCGTCACTCGAACCCGCAGGTACGAACAGCACACCGACGTGTCGTTGTGGTACGTCCTGCGGTCCACGGCAGGGGCCGTCACCTCCTTCGACGAGGGTGAATTCGAAGCGATCAAGTGGCTGCCGCTGCGACAGGTCCTCGCCGAGCCCGGCGACACCCTCGACCCCCACATGCACCGGTTCACCGGCAAACTCATGGCTGCCCTGGCCCGGTAGCCGTCCTCTCCCCGCGGCGCCGCCTCAAGGTCGCCGTGAAGAGCGCTTGAGCTGGAGTGAATAGACTTGTCGTCATGTTCGACGACAAAACGCAGGAGACCCTGCGGCGCCTGCTGGACCTCGCCGAACACCCTTCCACCCCGGACGCCGAACGGGCGCTGGCGTTCACGCGGGTCCGCGCCCTGGTCGCCATGCCGGCCGACGACACCCGCCGCAGGGCGCCCGTGGCCGGAATGGACGCCCAACTGCTCGGCAAGCTCAAGCCCCTGCTCCGGCACGTGGACGAGGACCTGGTCGACGACGTGCACGGCGACCTGCACTCCTTCGGCATCCGCTACCGGGTGGTCTCGGAGGTGGCCGGGGAGCTGGCCCACATTCTCGACCTGCGCTCCCGCCTCGCCCCCGACAAGCGGCACCGGCACGACGACGGCGTACGCCAGACGGCCGCCCGGCTGACCTTCCTGCTGGAGCGCTCCGACGGGTTCCGCACCTCCCGCTGGCGCACCAAACGAGGCTGACCGGCCTCCGCCCCCCCACGAGCCACGCTCGGGGAGCGGAGGGCCTCAACGTCGCGCCCTCGGCGACGGTCTCAGGCGGTCAGAGGCTGTTGGTACGGTCCCCGCAGTGCGGGTCCTTGCCGCTGCGGTCGAAGACGAAGTTGAAGTCGACGTGCACCTTGTCGCTCCGCTTGACCCTGAGGTTGGGGACCGGCCTCCCGCCGCTGCCGGGCGACACGTTGTCCCCGGACGTGTACGACCAGATCGTCTTGTCCGGCAGTCCACGCCGCTCCAGCCGGATCCGCAGCCGGACGTTGTTCTTGTTCCGCAGGCCGGGACCGCCGAGGAACCAGTTGATCCGGTTGAAGTAGTCGTACTTGCCCTGGGTGTAGTAGTAGGCCTTGATGTTCCCCCAGTTGCTCTTCGCGGCCTGGCAGCCGCCGGCCAGGGAGGCCGCGGCGCTCGCGGTGACGCTGGAGACGCGCGCGGTTCCGACCCGCTCCGACGCCTGCGCGGTCGTGCTCACCATGCCCATGGAGAGCGCTGTCACGGCTACGGCGGTGGTGAGCTTCATGATCGGTTTCATGTCCTGCTTCCTCCGGTCGAGATCTTCCGTTCGAGCTGGTGAAAGGAAGGTAGGACGGCGGCTGTTGACGTCCTGTTGAGGATCTGTGAGGAACGGCGAAGACAGGTTCCACACAGGTCGGGGGCTCGGGTCCCGTGCCAGGCGAAGTCCGAGTTCTTCTTCCCGCGGCCGCCCGCAAATCCAGCGCATGGCGGCAATCCCGTGCCTCCCGGGGCCGGTTCAACGGCCGCACAATCTTCGAGCAGCACGGGCTCTTCGGCCGCCTGACCAGGATGGGAGGTCCCGTAGATGACAACGTCCCCCGCCCTACCGGCGCCGAGAATGAAGTGCCACGAAAACGGAGATGAGGAGGTGCCGATTTCTTGATCGCGATGTCCGGTGGGTAAAGAATGAATTGATATGACCACCCCTATGAAGGCAGGGCAGTGATCAAGCTCGCTGTCGTGGACGATCACCCATTCATGCTTGAAGGCATCACCCGCTTCTTCGAGCAGTCGTCGCAGGTCACCGTCGTGGCGAGCACCGCGGACCCGGCCAAGGTGCCCCATGAGGCGGATGTCCTGCTGCTGGATCTCTATCTGCAGAACGGCAGGCCATCGGTACCGGTCATCGCCGACTGGTCGGCCAGGTCCAGAGTTCTGGTGATGTCGGTCTCGGGCGAGCAGGCCGACGTGGTGGCGGCCATCCAAGCGGGGGCCAGCGGTTATCTGACCAAGAGTTCCGAACCCGCTGAGTTCCACGCCGCCGTGGTGTCGGTGGCCTCAGGGGGGTTCGTGCTCGGCAGCGGGCTGGCCGGCATCCTGCACGGCCAGCTCGCCACTCCCTCCTCGCTGCTGGCGGGCAGGCCGGCGTTGTCGCCGCGGGAAGCCGAAGTGCTGGCTCATCTGGCCAAGGGGCGGACCCGCAGGCAGACCGCCAGCAGAATGGGCGTGGCGGAGTCGACCGTCGACACGTTGATCAAGCGCATCAGGGTCAAGCTGGGGCTGGGGGCGATGGCGGACCTCGTTCGCGCGGCGGACGAACTCGGCCTGCGTCCTCCGGGGGAATGAGCGGCGCGGCCGGCCTCGCCGGTGGCGTGGCGGCCGCCGAACGCTGGCTGCTCGTGGCGTTCACGGTCGTCAGGACCACGTCGGCGGTCATCGTCGTGGCCATGGCGTTGAGCGGCGAGTCCCGCCACTGGCTGATGGCGGTCGCGCTGGCCGAGAGCGCGGTGGTGACCGGGCTGTCGTGGCGGGCGGGCAGGCTGCCGCCGGGCTGGGCCGTGCTGGCCGACGGGCTGTTCCTCGCCGCGATGACGCTGGCCGTGCTGACAGGCAGCGCCCGGCCGCACGCATGGGACAACTGGCCGTTCGACTACGCGGTGCCGTACGTCATCGGGATCGGATTGGGCGGCGGCGGATGGCGCGTCTCCCTGCCCGCGCTGGCGCCGATGCTGGCCGCGGTCACCGCGGCCGCGCCGATGACCGGCAATCCTCTTCCGGACGCCTCCTTCGACCTGGCCACGCTCACCGTCAACACGATGGTGGGGGTTCTCGTGGCGCGAGCCGTACGCAGAAGGGGAGCGGAGGTGGACGCGGCGCGCCAGGAGGCGATGACCGCGGAGGCCGCGGCCGCGATCGTGAGGGAGCGGGCCGCGCACGCCCGCGTCATCCATGACCAGGTGCTCCAGACCTTGGAACTGCTCGGTCACCAGGGACGGGTCGCGGGGCCGGAGTTGCGGGATCAGGTCAGGGCCGAGGCGGGGCGGCTCAGAACGCTCATCGGCTCAGGCGGGCGGGGCATGGCTGGGGACGGTGGAATGGGCGCGGTCGTGGACCATGCCCGCCGCCTCGGTCTCGCTGCCGAGCTGACATCGCCGGACGGGCCGGCGGTGCCGGAGGAGATCGCCACCGCGGTCCGCGAATACGTCACCAGGCTGGCCGCGGCGGAGCGGGTCCCGGGCAAAGTCGTGATCTTCGCTGAGGTCGTGGACGCAGGCCCGCTGGTCACGATCACCCACCCGGGGCCGCCCGCCCAGGAGGGGGCACATCCCGGGGTCGAAACCGAGGTGATCTTCACACCGGGCGAGGGCAGCGACATCGAGTTCCGGGTGGCCCGGCCATGAGGCCGTACGCGCTCGGCAGGAAGGGCACCGAGCACTCGCTGATGCTGGCCCTCGTCGCCCTGCGGGCGGGGTACGGCGTGCAACTGGTGGCGGCGGCCGTCAGCGGCCGTCTCGACGGGTTCCCTCTCTTCCTCGCCGCCGCCGTTGTGGAGGCGACGGCGCTCGTGGTGTGGGTCGCCCGCCGTCGTGCCCTCTCACCGGGGTGGATCTTCGTCGCGGACGCGGTCTTCGTCGCGGTCACGGCCGTGTTCTGCAGTCCCGCCACCGGTCAGTGGTGGACCTACCCCTACGCCTATGTGGTCGTCGTCGGCGCGGGTCTCGCCCTGGCTTCCGCTCCGCTCCTCGTTGGCTCGATCACGCCGCTGACGGTGGCGGTCTCGGCCGGCGTGCCGCAGCCCGAGCGCCCCGCCGTGGCGGTCGGCCTGCCCGTCATCGCCGTGATGTCGTGGTACGTGGCCAGGACCCTGCGGAACTACTCCGACGAGGTGGACGCCGCCCGGGAGAAGGCGGTCGAGGCGGCGGCGGACCTGGCCGCGCAGCAAGAGCGCGCCGCCCACGCCGAGCTGATCAGCGAACGGGTGCTGCGGCTGTTCGACCGGCTGACGGGGGAGCATCAGGTCGCCGATCCGCAACTGCGTGGACACGTCGCCGACCAGGCCGTTTGGCTGCGTCGATACCTGGAGGGGGAAGACGGTCCCTCGACCGTGCGCGAATCCCTGACGGCGGTGATCACGCGTGCGCGGGCACTCGGCCTGGAGGTGGTCTCCGACCTCGCTGACAGCCCGCCGTTGCCTGCCGGCAGCGTTGCCGCGATGGCTGGAGCTGTTCAGGAGGCCCTGGCCAACGTGGTCAAGCACGCCGGCACCAGGCATGCCCAGGTGACCGCGCGACTGTTGGGTGGACGGCTCGTGGTACGGGTGGCCGACGACGGGTGTGGCTTCACCCGCGGGCACGGGCCAGGTTTCGGTCTCGGGCAGTCGATCGAGGGCCGGATCGAGAGCGCGGGCGGAACGGTGATCATCGACTCCGCACCGGGGCGAGGCGTCACTGTGGAGATCGTCCTTCCTCTGTCCCCCGAAATGGGGACAGGGGCCGGGACAGACGCGAGTGGTGCCGTACGTCCATGATCTGGATGTGAGTACGGCACCACGGGAAGCAGGGGCCTGCTGGACGTCGGGAGGCGCCTCGTGAACCGGATGGAAGAGACCTTCGAACGGGCGCTGGAGCTGTACACGCGATCGGAGCACGAGTTCGCCGGCGGACACCTCAGGCTCGCCCTGGACACGACGACCGAGGCGATCGTGCTGCTCCGCGGCCTGACGCCGGAGCAACCACGCCTGCTGGCCCGCGCGCTGCACGGGGCCGCCCGCTACCTGCTGGCCCTGGACCGGGCGGCCGAGGCCCTGCCCCTGGCCCGCGAGGCGGTCGAGCTGGCCGCCTCCGTCGGCGCGGAGCAGCTCCGTCTGGCCTGCGCGGCCACCCTGGCCGCCTGCCACCGGGCCATGGACGACGTTCGCTAGACCGGCTCGGCGGCACCACACGTGCGGCGGATCGTGTCCCCCTCTGTCCCTGTATTTCACGACTGTCGGGCCAGGTGGCCGGGTGCGATAAATGGTCCACGACGACCACCCACCCCCCCTCCGGGAGAGAACATGTTCTGGAAACGAAGCACCGTTCTGCTGGCGCTCCTCCCGCTCGCCACCGCCCTGGCCGGCCAGTCCGCGGCCGACGCCGCCGTCGTGACCGGCGTCGTCCGCGCCGTGCCCGACGTGGGCCTGCGGTCGGAACCGCGCGTCGATTCGAAGGTGCCCGCACGGATCCCGACCGGTCACCGGGGCACGGTCAGTTGCTACGTGCGCGGCAGCCAGAGCATCAGCGGGTGGGGCGGTACCAACCCGTACTGGAACTACACCGAGATCGACGGCAGGACCGGGTACATTCCCGACGTCTGGCTCGACACCGGCGGCGACATCACCACCCAGGTGCCCGAGTGCGGCAGCAGGCGTACCAGGGAACCGGACGACACCCGCGAGGGCCGGAAGGGCACGCCCGACGCCGAGGAGCCCCTCAAGACAGGGCAGGCCTGCGTCTTCCTCGCGCCGAAGCGCCCGGCGGTCGGCCCGGTGACGCTGGGCCATGTCGGCTGGGGATTCCAGGTCGGCCGGGACGAGTACGTCTACGGCGCCACGGAGAACCCCACGGCCCAGTGGAAGATCGACCCGGGCAAGGACAACGGAGCCTGGCGGGGCTCGGGCAACCTCACCACGATGCGGGAGGCGTTCCGCAAGGCCGAGGGATACAGCCAGTACAAATGCGCCGAGGTATCCGCGTGGAAGGAGTCAGCCGCCAGAGCGGCCGTCTCCGCCGCGGAGAACGGCGGTTATCTCATCCTCGCCAACAACTGCATGGACCACACCTACAAGATCCTCACGGCCTACGGCGCCGCCCTTCCCAACCCGGGCCCGAGGGAGAAGCGGACCTATACCAACCTGGTCCATGACGCGAACGTGCCGAGCTGGATCCCCCGGCTCTGGTTCGCCTCGATTCCCTGGGACCAGAAGTCCTTGTGACCCTGCTGCCCTCCCCCCGATTCCAGCCACGGACAGGATGTCGGATGAAATCGCGTGATGATCGTCCAGAGCGTCATGACGACCAGGTGAACGCGGCACGAGAGGCTGACGCCGGAACGCCGGCCGGCCCGAAATGGGGCAAGAAGTTCGCATGGCTGGCGACGGGGTGCACCGCGATCGCGCTCGCGGTGAGCGGAGGCTGGTCCACGACGCTGTTCGGCGTGGTTGCCGACGCGGGTGCGGCCGGCGACCACGTGAACGACGCCCTCGGACGCCCGGCCCTCGGCGTGACCGTCATCGAGTTGCGCGGGCAGCTGCCCACCATGGCGCTCGGGACGAGCCCGCGCGGGGCCGACAGGAGCGTCCTCCTCGGCGGACAGACCGAGGAGGGACAACTGCTCGGCCTGGTGTGGCGGCACGAGGGCGCCGTGGTGGGCAAGGCCGTGGTGCGGGTGGAGCTGACCGGCGGGCGCAAGGCGGTACGAATCGTCGGCGCCCGCCCGATCGTCAAGCGCGTCGGCAAGCCGCTGACCGCCGTCCTCCTCGCCTGCGAGACGCAAGGGGAGGAGGACACGGTCGAGATGGTGGCGCGTCTCGATCCGTTGTCACCGGCCTTCCTGGGCGCGCCGCCGAGCAGACGCCCGTACTTCGAGACCAGGACCATCTCGCTGAAGCGGGACGAACAGCAGACGCTCGACATGACGGTGATCCCGGGACGCGGCGTCTACGACTTCACCATCCTGATCGACTACGCGTACGACGGCAGGACGGAGACCAGGGAGGTCTTCGACGCCGACGGCAGGCCGTTCCGGGTGACGAGCGCCGTCACGCCCGGGACGTACGGCACGGTGTACGTCCCGGCAGGAGGCTCGCGAGGCTACCGCGCCCTGCGCGCGCCTGAGGTCGCAGCCCGGTTCGCGCGGGGCGCCAGGGGGCCGGGATGCTGAGCGTGCGGCGTCTCCTGCCGGTGATGGCGCTGGTCGCGGCGGCGGCCATCGCCGTCGCGGCGAACTTGTCACCGCTTTCCGCCTGGTGGGCGACGCCGCCGACGCCGCCCCTGCCCACCCGGATCAGCCAGACGTGGTCGTTCGCCTCGCCCAGGCTCGCCGGTGGCCTGCCCGCGCGTCTCGCGGCGGTCGTGGGCACCGAGGTGATCCTGCCGAGCGGGCCGACCCCGTCGCTGTCCGGAGACCTGGAGGCGCACGATGTGGCCACCGGGCGGACCCGGTTCTGGCGGCAGGACTTTCCCCTCGACGACGACCTGTCGGTGATGGCCGGCTCCGTCCTCGTCCAGGCGGGGAACCGGTCGGGCCCCGGCGTCGTGACCGGATTCGGCGTGGGCCGGGACCGGAACCTGTGGACACGGGTGCTGCCGGTGCACGCGAACGCCCTGGTGGTCGCCGGCGGCAAGGCGGTCCTGACGTGGGGTTCGACCATTCAGGCGCTGCTGCCGGACAGCGGGCGGACGGCGTGGGAGAAGCCACTGGACTGCGCCCCCACCGGTCTTGAGTCATGGGGACGGTACGCCGTCCTGGACGAGCAATGCGGGGTCGAGCCCGGCTACAGGCGTCTGGTCCTCGACGCGCGCGACGGCACGCAGGTGCTGGAGGAACGCGTCGGTGAGGGGAAGACGACCGCGTTGCGCGGGGCGCTGGGGGAGCTGGTCGTACGGGAGTCCTCCGGCGGGCTGGAACTCGTCGGAGCCGGTGGCGTCGTACGGCACCGTGTCCCCGGCTCCGGCCTCACGGTGGATCAGGTGATCTGGCGTCCGGAGGGCGGCCTGGTCATCGTGGCGGCCGAGGACGGCCGGTCGCTGACGGCCTATGACGGGACGGCGAAGCCGCTCTGGAGGCAACCCGGCGTGGCGGGATTCGACATCGACGACGAGGACTCCGTGGTGAGCCCGGATCACCGATTCGCCTATTCGCTCCTGAACCCGAACACCGACGACGTCGTGACGTTCCTCGACGTCCGCTCGCTGGCGGACGGGCGACGCGCGATCTTTCCGCTCCCGGTCCATCGACAGGGTGCCACGATTCTCGGCGTCTCGGGCGACTCCGTGGTCGTCAGAGCGGTCGGCGCGGACGGGCCCGCGGTGACCGTTCACCGCCTGGAGGGGGCGGACCGCGAGGAGAAGGCGGTCCAGGTGTACGGAACGCGCTTCGACGCCTGGCCGGACCCGTGCACGCTGCTCCCGGAGAACACGCTGCCCGGTGGCGGCAGGCCGTACGACCGCCGGCCGGCGGCCCGGTTCTCCGCCCCACACGCCACCTGCACGCTGATCCCGCATGACGAACACGAGCATGTCGTCCGGATCGGCGTCGCCTGGCTGTCGTCCACGCCTTCGTTCGCCGACCGGATCCTGGCCGCCGTGCGCGCGTCCGACGAGCAGTACGGTCCCCTCATGCGCCGCCCGCCGGACCTCGGGAAGGGCGCGTACCTGCGGCCCGACGTGAACGTGCACAACCAGCGGGATCAGGCCCTCGTGGCAGCGGGCGGGCTCGTCGTCGTCCTGCGGGTCGAGGACGACGAGCAGGCGACCATGAAGTACGCGAAGATCCTGGCCGCGCGCCTGCGCAACGAATGAGGCCGGCGTCTGATCGCGCCCGAGCACAGGTCCTTGCATTGTCCCGAACCCTCATGAGCCGGTGCAGCAGTCGGCGAGAGGTCTTCACTGCGAGAAATGCACGGTGATGGACAAGCCGCCTTCGGGGCGTGCGCGGACGGCAAGGCGGGCGCGGTGGGCCTGCGTGACGGCGTTCACGATGGCGAGGCCGAGGCCGTAGCCGTCGCTGAGGCCGCGACGATCGGGCGCCAGCTTCTGGAAGGGCTGGAAGAGGCGCTGGAGGTCGCCTTCGGGGATGACCGGCCCGCTGTTGGTGACCGTCAGGGCCACCTGCGTGCCGGAGGTCTGGGTGGTGATCTGTATCTGCCCGTCCGGGTGGTTGTGACGGATGGCGTTGTCGATGAGGTTGGCGACGAGGCTTTCGACCAGTCCCGGGTCCCCGGCCGTCACCGCCGGCGTCAGGTGTTCGGCGAGGTCGATGCCTTGTTCCGTGGCTTGACGGCGGCGGGAGGCGAGCACTCCCTCGACGACGTGGGCCAGGTCGAGGGTGACCCGGCGGGCGACGCCGCGCTCGCTGGTGGCCAGGGCGAGCAGTGCCTGCACGAGCCGCTCCTGGTGCTCGCCGAGAGCGAGGGCCTCCTGGCAGGCCGAGCGCAGGGTGCCGGTGTCGGCATCGGGGTCGGCGAGGACGACTTCGAGCAGGGTGCGCAGGCCGGCGAGAGGGGTGCGCAGCTCGTGGGAGGCGTTGGCGACGAAGTGGCGTTGGGCGTCGAAGGAGGACTGAAGGCGGGCGAACAGGTCGTCGAGGGTGTGGCCGAGTTCGGTCAGCTCGTCGATGGGCTCGCCGAGGTCGAGGCGCCGGTCGAGGCTTCCGGTCGAGATGATCTCGGCGGTCGCGGTGATGGCGCGCAGCGGGCGCAGGAACCGGCCGGACACGAACCAGCCGAGCGCCAGGGCGACGGGAACCAGAAGGACCAGAGCGACGGCGGATCCCGTGAGGAGCTGGGTCAGGCTGATCCCGGGCCCGGTCCCGGTGATCGCACTCGATGAGGGGCGCCCTACGGGTGTCGCCGCATCGATGCCGGCGAGCGGGACGGCGACGAGGACGAGCACGAAGACCTCGGCGGCGTAGAAGCCCGCCGCGTAGGCGAGTGCCAGCCGCGTCTGAAGGGATCTTCTGGCGCGCCGCTGCGAGGTCATGACGGCCCGATGCGGTAGCCGCCTGCACGGACGGTCTCGATCACGGGCGGATCGCCGAGTTTGGCGCGCAGCCGGTGCATGGTGTGCTTGACGGCGCTGGTGAAGGGGTCGGCGGCCTCGTCCCAGACGCGTTCGAGCAGCTCCTCGGCCGAGATGACCAGGCCGGGCACGGCGAGCAGGCATTCGAGCAGGGCGAACTCCCTGGGGCTCAGCTCAAGCCGCCGCCCGGCCCGTGACGCGACACGGCGGGCCGGATCCAGGGTGATGTCCCCGCACGACAGGGTCGGCGGCAGCGGCGGGGTGGCGCGGCGGGCCAGGGCACGGACGCGGGCGACCAGCTCGGCGAACGCGAACGGCTTGGGCAGATAGTCATCGGCGCCGAGGCTGAGCCCGTCGACGCGGTCCTCGATCGTGCCGGAGGCGGTGAGCATCAGCACGCGGGTCGTGCCGCGGCTGTGGGCGAGTCGCCGGCAGATCTCGTCGCCGTGGACGCCGGGCAGGTCGCGGTCGAGGATCACCACGTCGTAGCGGGTGGCGGCCAGGCGGTCGAGGGCGGCGGTTCCGTCCAGGACGACGTCGACGGCCATGCCCTCGCGGCGCAGCCCGGTTCCGAGGGAGCGGGCGAGGACCTCGAAGTCCTCGACGACGAGGACCCTCATCGGCGCTCACCGCAGGTCGTCGTGCGGGCGGGGCCGCCGGGTCGGGGTGCCATGGGCCAACGATGCCAGACGCCCGGTCGCAGCCGGGTCGCGGCGGCCGCGACCCGGCTGGAACCGGGGGCCGCGTACAACCGTCGGCATGAGTTCGTTCTCGCCTCACCGATCCGGCCCGCCGTCCGGGCGCTTCCTCCAGATGTCGCGCGCGGAGTGGGTCAGGTTCCGCTCCGCCCGGGGCAGGGTGCTCGCCGTGGCGGCCTCCGTGCTGGTCACCGTGTCGCTCGGACTGCTGATCGCCGGGGGCGCCCACAGTGCCTGCGTGACCGGGACGGGCGAGGGCCCCTGCCCCCCGCCCTTGGTGGGACCCGACGGCACGGCGGTGAGGGACAAGTACTACTACGTGCACCAGCCGCTCAAGGGGAACGGCAGCATCACCGCCCGCGTGTCGGACATGACCGGGCAGATCCGGCTGCCGGACGTCGTACCCGGGGTGCGCAACGTCAAGGAGGGGGTGGTGCCGTGGGCCAAGGCCGGCCTTCTGGTCAGGCAGAGCCTCAAGCAGGGGTCACCGTATGCCGCCGTCATGCTCACCGGGGAGCACGGCGTGCGGATGCAGTACGACTACGTCCACGACGTGCCCGGCGGTCCGCACAACGGCCCGCAGTGGCTGCGGCTGACCAGGTCGGGCGACACCATCACCGGCTACGAGTCGGACGACGGCAAGACGTGGACGGAGATCGGCACGGCCGAGTTGACCGGGTTGCCGGAGACGGTCGAGATCGGGCCGTTCGCCACCTCGCCAGGCGCCTTGTGGGACATGGCGCAGGCCTTCGCCCAGACCACCGCCACCTTCGACCGGATCGAGCTGCGGGGCGCGAACGGTTCGTGGCGCCACGACGACGTCGGCGTCGTCCTGGAGTCCGACGGCACGACCCCCCATCACCCGGGCGGGGTCGTCGAGTCCGGCGACAAGCTCATCGTGACCGGGAGCGGTGACATCGGGCCCGCCACGGTCGAGGGTGGTCTGCGCGCCGACCTCATGCTGATCGGCGGGGCCGTGGGACTGATTCCGCTGCTCGTGGCAGCGGTCACGTTCGTCACGGCCGAACACCGTCGCGGACCGACCAGGCCCGGCCCACCGGCCGAGCCGCATCAGGGTGAGCCGCGTCGGGGCGAGCCGCATCGGGCGCGGCTGCTGGCGGCCAGGGCCGCGGTGGTCGGCGTGGTCGCGTTCGTGGCGGGGCTGGTGAGCTCGGGGGTCGTGGTCCCGGCCGGTCTGGCGATGTTGCGTGCGAATCGGAACCCGGTCCAGCCGATCACGCCGGGCACCGAACTGCGGATGATCGTCGGCTACGCGGCGCTGACGGCGGCCGCCGCCGTGCTGGCTCTGGGCCTGGCCGCGCTGGTCAAGCGGGCCGTCGTCGCCGTCGGGCTGGCCGTCGTGCCGGTCGTCGTGCCGTACCTGCTGGCGACCGCGGGTCTGGCGCCGTGGCTCCTGATGATCACCCCTGCCGCCGGCTTCGCGATCACGCAGAGCGTCCCTACGTTCGCGCATGTGGACGTGAGCCCGTCACTGCTGGCCGGCTATTACCCGCTCCCACCCTGGGCGGGCTTGGCCGTGGCCTGCGGATACGCCGCCTTCATCCTTGGGTCGGCGATGGCCGCCTCCCGCACGGGTGAACCCACCGCCCGTACCGATTAACCCGATGTTTGCGTACGTCCCACACTGAGGGATCCGCCTAAATGCGGACAAAAGCGCCCGTGGGACGGCGCGACTCTCGTTGCGAACCCGTTAAAGATGGGCTTATTGACACCGTCTCGCTGCTGAGCATACGGTGCTGCTACCCGCAAACATCGGGTCGATTTGACGAAGATCTCGCGACGTAGGTAACAACTCGATGATCACTCGCGGCGACGTCCCCGACGATCCGCCAAGATGGGAGGCGCGCAGGAGAGGAGCCCAGTGACGCTCACGGACGATGCCGTGGACAGGATCCGTCAGATGATCATCACCGGCGAGCTGCAGCCTGGTGACCGTCTGCCGGCTGAGAAGGAGCTGGCCGCCCGGCTCGGCCTGTCGAGGAACTCGCTGCGGGAGGCGGTTCGCGCGCTCACCATGATGCGCGTGCTGCACACCCGCCGCGGCGACGGCACGTACGTGACCAGCCTGGACCCTGAGCTGCTGCTCGGCACCATGAGCATGGTCGTCGACCTGCACCAGGACAGTACGATCCGGCACTTCCTGGAGGTGCGCCGGCTGCTGGAGCCGGAGGTCACCGCCATGGCGGCCCTGCACATCGACAGGGACGCGCTCGGCGAGCTGGCCGCGCTCCAGGCCGAGGCCACCGAACTCGTCGCCGCCCATCCGGCCGACCGCGCGCGACTGCGCGAGAACGGCCAGTCCTTCCACGGGGTCATCGCCCGCGCGTCGGGCAACCCCGTCCTGGCCACCATCGTCGAGACCATGTCGGGCAAGACCCTCCGGCCCCACGCCTGGTGCGGGATGACCGGCGAGTCCGACCTGCACCTGACCCTCACCGAACATCAGGCGATCTACGAGGCCCTGACCGCCGGTGACAGCTACCGTGCCCGCATCAGGGCGGCCGCGCACATCGCCGGCATCGAGGATGCCATTCTCACCGCTCACTGACCGTCCTCCCTCCGTCCTCCCTTTCCCTGCCACGCCGTGGCGGAAGCCTGCCCGAAAACACCCCCCGTCGAAAGGACGATGCGTCATGCCTGCCCTGTCCCTCGGAGGCCGTGATGGCTGAACCGCTGCTGGAGGCCCGCGGCATCCGCAAGCGGTTCGACCACGTCGACGCGCTGAGAGGAGCCGACTTCACCGCCTACGCGGGCGAGATCGTCTCGCTCATCGGCGACAACGGCGCCGGCAAGAGCACGCTGGTGAAGGTGCTGTCAGGCGCGGTACGGCCGGACAGCGGCCGGATCCTCCTGGACGGAGAGCCCGTCGCCTTCTCCTCGCCGACCGACGCCCAGACGGCCGGGATCGAGACCGTGTACCAGGATCTCGCCCTGGCGCCCGCGCTCGGCCCGGCGGCCAACCTCTTCATGGGCCGTGAGGTGACCCGCCGCGGCCCGCTGGGCAGGCTCGGCTTCCTCGACAAGGCGAGCATGCGCGACAGCACGATCAAGGAGCTGGCCTCCCTCGGCGTGCGCCTGGCCGATGTGGACGGCCCGATCTCGACCCTGTCCGGCGGGCAGCGGCAGAGCGTGGCGATCGTCCGGGCGGTCACCTGGGCCAAACGGGTGATCTTCATGGACGAGCCCACGGCCGCGCTCGGCGTCGTCCAGACCAGGCGCGTGCTGGACCTGATCCGCCAGGTGCGCGACCGCGGCATCGCGGTGGTCCTGATCAGTCACAGCATGCCGCAGGTCCTTGAGGTGTCCGACCGGATCGAGGTGCTCAGGCTCGGCGCCAGGGTCGCCCGGTTCACCACGGGTGAGGCCAAGGCCGAGGACCTCGTCGCCGCCATGACCGGCCTGCTCACTCACGGCGTGACTCTGGAGGAGACGGCATGACGTCGGTATCGATCGAGGAGGCCCTCAGGCCGTCGGCGGGGCTGCGCCGCAGGCTCACCGCGTCCCCGCTCACCTACCTGTCCGCCTCGCTGGCGGCGATGATCGCGGTCTTCTCGGTCGCGGCGCCCGAGGCGTTCCTGTCCGCCTACAACATCCAGACGATGCTGACGGTCACCTCCGTGTTGCTGGTGTTGTCGGTCGGCATGACGTTCGTGATCGCCACCGCGGGCATCGACCTGTCGGTGGGCTCGGTGCTGGTCTTCTCGGCGGTGATGTCGCTGCGGACGATGACCGCGCTGGGCGGCTCCGGATTCGGCGTCGTGCTGGCCGGGTTCGCCGTCGCCGTGGTGTCCGGCGTCGTCTGGGGCACGCTGAACGGCCTGCTCGTCGCCAAGGCGAAGGTGCCCGCGCTGATCTCGACGCTCGGCACGATGGGCGCGGCCCTGGGCATCGCGCAGCTCGTCACCGGCGGCAACGACCTGTCCGGCGTGCCCAAGGCGCTGTACGAGACGGTCGGCCTCGGCAAGCTCTTCGGCGTCGTGCCCTGGCTGGTCGTGATCGCGCTCGTGGTGACCGTCGCCGGGGCGGTGGTGCTGAACCAGACCAAGTTCGGCCGGTACACGCTGTTCGTCGGCTCGGGCGCCGAGGCGGCCCGCCGGTCGGGCATCAACGTCGACCTGCACCTGATCAAGGTGTACGGCCTGGCCGGGCTGCTCGCCGGGGTGGCCGGCTTCCTCGACCTCGCGCTGTTCGCCAGCGCCAACATCGCCGGCCACTCCACCGACAACCTCCAGGCCGTGGCCGCCGTGGTGCTCGGCGGGACCAGCCTGTTCGGGGGCGTGGCCACCATCCCCGGAACCGTGATCGGCGTCTTCATCCCCGCGGTGCTGCAGAACGGCTTCGTCATCCTCAAGGTGCAGACCTTCTGGCAGGAGGTCGCGATCGGCGTGGTCCTCGTCCTCGCCGTCTACATCGACCAGCTCAAGCGCAAGTCGCGCGAGAAGTCGTAACCCCCTCGTCCCGGACGAGAGACACCCCCCTTTCGAGAAGAGGTCATGTCAGCATGCGCACAAGCGTCCTGTCACTGTCGGCCGCGGTCCTCGCCCTGGTCGCCGGCTGCTCCGACACCGGCGGACCGGCGGCCGGCGGCGCCGAGCCGTACAAGATCACATATGTCCAGGGGATGGCGGGGAACCCGTTCTTCACCTCGCTGACCTGCGGCGCGCAGGAGCGCGCGAAAGAGCTCGGCGTGCAGTTCGACGCGCAGGGCGGCAAGGACTACAGCCCGCAGAGCCAGACCCCGATCCTCAACGGCGTCATCGCGCAGAAGCCCGACGCGATCGTCATCTCGCCGATGGCGGGGGAGGCCATGGTCCCGGCGCTGAGCAAGGCCAAGGCGGCCGGCATCAAGCTGGTCTTCGCCGACTCGGTCGCCGACGACGCGACCCTCGCGGTCTCGCAGATCGCCTCCGACAACTACGCGGGCGGCGTGCTGGCCGCGCAGACCCTCGCCAAGCAGGTCGGCGAGAAGGGCAAGGTCATGGTGATGGGCGCCAAGCCCGGCATCTCCACGACCGACGCCCGGCAGAAGGGCTTCGAGGACGAGATCGGCAAGCACGCGGGGATCACCTACCTGGGCCCGCAGTACAGCGAGAGCCAGCCGGCGACGGCCACGTCCAAGTTCGCCGCCGTGTTCGCCGCCAACTCCGACCTGGCCGGGGTGTTCGCGGTCAGCACGCAGGAGGTCGAAGGGGTCGCCACCGGCGTGCAGAACGCGTCCAAGTCGGGGGCGGTGCACATCGTCGGCTTCGACACCTCCGACCCCATCCTGGACGACGTCAGGAACGGCGTGGTCGAGTCGCTGATCGTCCAGCAGCCGCTGCAGATGGGCGTGGACGCCGTCACCCAGGCCGTCGCCGCGCTGAAGGGCGAGACGACCACCCCCAAGATCTCCACGCCGTTCGTCGTGCTGACCAAGGACAACATGACCCAGCCCGACGTCGCGAAGTTCATCTACAAGACCACCTGCGACTGATCGACGGGCGACCCCCTCAGGAGAACACCCATGCGCTCACCATCCGGACGACTCATCACGTTGGCCGTCGGCGGCCTGCTGGCCCTGCCCGCCGTCGTCGTCGAGATCCCCGCCCAGGCCGCCGACGCCTTCACCGAGAACTTCGAGAGCGGCACGCTGCCCGCGGGCTGGCGGATCGTCTCGGGCTCCTTCGGTCAGCTCGTCACCGGCCGGGCCGTCAACCACAACGACAGCAGGCCGTACAACAGGGAGGGCGCCTACCACCTGTCCACCCTGGAGAGCCCCACCCAGACGCCGGACGACGGCTACCGCGGCGTGGTCGTCTCCGGGGCGTTCACCATCGCCCAGCCGGTCGTCTCCATGCTGGTCGGCGGCGGCAGCGGCGCGAACACCTACGTCGCGGTCTGCGCCTACGACGAGACCAGGCCCGACGGCTGCGGACAGGAGCTCGCCGCCGCCCGGGGCAACAGCGCCGAAGTCATGGCCCGGCGCCTGCTCGACGTGTCCGCGCACATCGGCCGACGCGCGATCATCAAGGTGGTGGACGACTCCACCAGCGGCTGGGGCCACATCACGGTCGACGACATCCGCAACGACCTGCCCGCCACCCCCGGCGAGGTACGGGTGGCCCGCACGGTCGGCCGGACGACGCTGACCTGGGACCCCGCCATCGGCGGAGCCGTCTACGCGGTCTACCGCTCCACCGAGCGCGACTCCGGTTTCACCAGGCTCGGCGAAGTCTCGGGTACGAGCTTCACCGACGGGACGACCGGCCCGGACACGGCCTACTACTACGCCGTGTCCTCGCTCTCGTCGGGCGCCGAGTCCGGCAAGGTGTACGCCTACGCCCGGCCGTACGCCGACCTGCGGGCGCGAGGGGAGACGGTCACCTACGCGGGACGGAACCTCACCGACACCCGCTTCCCCGTGGGCCCGCTCGGCTCGGCCGGCATCGTGCACGACGGCACAGGCGCCCGGCCGACCTGGTGGATCTTCAACAACCTCGGCCGCGGCGGCTGGCATCTTGAGTCCGACACCTACCAGAAGGGCAAGCTGCCCAACAGCTTCTTCGCGGTGCGCGCCAAGGCCGCGGGCGGACGGCCGGTGGTGCGGGCGCTGCAGACGACCGGGGTGGGCGCGTTCGAGCCGATGAAGTCGCTCACCCAGCAGGGCGAGTATCCGATCCTGAACTATCAGTACAAGGACGAGTCGCTGCCGGTCGAGGTCTCCACCGAGGTCCTCAACCCGATGATCCCGGGCGACGTCAAGGACTCGGCCATCCCCACGGCGATCTACAACATCACCGTCAAGAACTCGGGCACTCGGCCCGCCGAGGTGTCGGTGCTGGCTGCGCAGCAGAACGCGGTCGGTTTCAACGGCTACGACACGATCGGCGGCGCGAACCACCGGGTCGTGGCGGGCTACGGGGACAACCGCACCGTGGTCGACGGCAGGAACCTGCGCATGACCGGCAAGCAGGGCGCGGGCGGCATGAACCTCGCCGCGCTGACCGGCGGCGTCACCGGCACCGCCGCCTGGACCACGCTCGACGCCCTGCACGACGACCTCACCGACGACGGCACGCTCACCGGCCCCGCCGACGCCGGCAGCCCGGCGGCGAACACCACCGTGGACGGCGCGCTGGCGGCCACGGTGACGCTCCAGCCCGGTGCGTCCAAGACCATCCCCGTCGTGCTGAGCTGGCACTTCCCCGACGCCCAGAACTTCAACGGCGGCCCGGGCCGGCAGTACGAGAACTGGTGGACCGGCGCCGACGCCGTCGCCGGTTACGTGAAGGACAATCTCGACCGGCTGGTCGGCCGGACGAGGCTCTACCACGACACCGTCTACGACTCGAACCTGCCGCAGTACCTGCTCGACCGGGTCACCTCGGCCACCGCACTGCTGCACACCCCGACCGTGTGGTGGGCCAAGAACGGCTTCTTCGGCGCCCGTGAAGGCTGGGGCTGCTGTCCGGGCATGCCCACCCACGTCTTCCACTACGCCCAGAGCCAGGCGTGGCTGTGGCCCGAGGTCGGGCAGCGCTGGACCCAGCAGTGGCTGGACAACATGGACGCGGCGGGCAGGATCCCGATGCGGTTCGACAGTGACGCCACCTTCACCCTCGACGGGCAGACCGGCGTGATCCTCTCGGCGTACCGGACCTACCAGACCACGGACCGGGCCTGGCTGACGGCGAACTGGCCGAAGATCAAGTCGGCGATGGAGTACGTGGTCGCCCAGGCCGACCCCGACCGGGACGGCGTGCTGACCGGCATCCACAACACCACGCTCGACGGCGGCGAGACCGGCGACGGATCCTGGCTCGGCTCGCTCTACCTGGCCGCCGTCAACGCCTCGGCCAAGATGGCCGAACTCGCCGGCGACGGCACGGCCAGGGCCGGCTACGACGCGATCTACGCCTCCGGCCGGACGAAGCAGAGCGAGCGGTTCTTCAACGGCGAGTACTTCCACGAGGTCTACTCGCCCCAGGGACACTCCTACGGCGACGGCGTCGAGATCGACATGCTGCTCGGCCAGTGGTGGTCCACCCAGCTCGGCCTCGGCGACATCTACCCGTCCGCGGACATCACCACGGCCGCCAGGAACCTGTTCCGCTACAACTTCAAGGAGCACTTCCTCGGTTACGACGACAGCCACCAGTTCCGGCAGTACGTGGAGGAGACCGACGCCGGCCTGCAGATGATGACCTGGCCGAAGAACCCCAAGCCGGGCAACAGCCCGCTCTACTTCGACGAGGTCATGTCCGGATTCGAGTACTCGGCGGCGGCGCTGATGCTCCAGCGCGGCCTGCTCGACGAGGGCCTGCGCGTGGTCAAGGCGGTCTCCGACCGTTACGACGGCCGGGCCAGGACCGAGCACATCAGCGCGGACCCGTGCTCGACGGGTGACGGCACCGGCAGCCCGTTCGGTGACGACGAATGCGGCAAATGGTATGGCAGGACCCTCTCGTCCTGGTCGTTGCTGACCGCGATGCAGGGTTTCACCTTCGACGGGCCCGCCCAGAAGGTGACCTTCGCCCCGACCTGGAAGCCGGAGGACCACCGCTCCTTCTTCAGCACCGGGGCCGCCTGGGGCACGTTCGCCCAGAAGCGGGCCGGTGTCACCCAGAACGACGTCCTCACCCTGAAGTACGGCACCGCGACGGTGCGGACGGTCGGCCTGGAGCTGGCGGCGGCCGGGACGCCCAAGCACGTCAAGGCGTACCTCGACGGCAGGCCCGTGACCGCCACCGCCACCGCCGAGGGGCAGCGCCTGACCGTGAACCTCTCCCGGCCCGCCACCCTCAAGGCCGGTTCGACCCTGCGGGTCCACGTCGTGCGATGAGCGCCGGTGAGGCCCTGTGCGCGCACAGGGCCTCACACCATGGCAAATGCCGGGAGAGCGGCCCGGATCGGCGGTGAGGATGCTCCTGCCGGGGCGGGCATGTTGACGCCCTTGGTCCGGCATGTTGTGATCCACATATGCGAATTTCGTACTTATTTAGTAGGAAATGAGGCGCTTGTGGGGTTCCTCCAGCGTGCCGCCGCGGTTGTCATGCTCCTGGTGAGCGCGGCGGGCATCCAGGCCGTGCAGAGTGGACCGGCGCAGGCGGCCCTGCCCACCACCGCCGTAGCGCTCGGCGACAGCTTCATCAGCGGGGAGGGCGCGGGGGACTACCAGCCCGTCGTCGACGCCTCCGGTACGGCGCAGGCCTTTCCCGGCTGGTCGGCGGCCAACAGCAACGCCTACTTCTGTCACCGGTCGGCGAACGCCTCGGTGTTCAAGGCGTCGCTCCCGGGCATCCAGCAACGGTTCAACCTCGCGTGCTCCGGCGCCCAGCCCGCCGACATCGCCAACCCCGCCAGCGCCCGGGACGAGGGCCGCACCGTCGCCTCGCAACTCGATCAGCTGCGCACCCTCGCGCAGACGCACGACATCGACGTCGTCCTCGTCGGACTCGGCTCCAACAACACCCAGTTCACCTTCGGCGACGTGGCCACGCTGTGCGCCAACCGCTTCATCGCCGACGCCTGGACGGGTTGGTGGGAGTTCTGGGCCTATCTGAAGGGCGAGGTGCCGCAGAAACCCTGCACCGCCTCGGACCTGGCCACCGACACCGAGGTCGCCGCCGCCACCACCGAGACGGCCGCGGCCCTGCGCCAGATCCTCGACACCCTCGACCAGATCGACGCCGACGGCACCCACCAGGTGATTCTGCAGACCTACACCAACCCGCTGCCGCCCGACGTCGCCCCGCAGTACTACGACGAGGACGGCCGCACCGACACCCGCGACAAGTTCCGCGCCCTCGGCGCCGAGCGCTACGCCGCCGGGTGCCCGATCCACCGTGCGAGCCTCGCCCCTGGACACGTGTTCTCCCAGAACCTCGGCTCCCTGGTCAAGAACGCGTACGCCACGCTGGCGGCCGAACGCCCGGCGGCCGACCTGCGCGTGCTGGACGTCCAGAAGGCCTTCGACGGGGCCAGGCTCTGCGAGAACCCCGACAGCCCGGCGGGCGCGCTGGCGACGCCGGTCCGGGTGCAGGACGGGCCGTCCGGCACGTTCATCACGAGCCTGTCCGGCTGGGACAAGATCGGCATCCAGCGGGCGGCGAACACCTGCGTCACCTACTTCCAGACCTGCCAGGAGTCGTGGCACCCCAACGCCGCGGGCCACACGGTCCTCGGCCAGTGCCTGACCGGCGCCTTGGCCGCGGCGCCCCGCACGATCGTCACCTGCGCCCGCAACACGAACGGCACCCTCACCATCTCCTGACCTCTCCCCGCTTCCCGTCCGGCTCCCCGGAGCCGGACGGGAAGCCCGGGATCCGGCCGGCGGCTATGCGTCGCGCATCCGTAGGAGCAGCCCGCCGCCCAGGAGCGCCGCGGTGGCCCAAGCGGCGAGTACGCTCAGGCCGGCCCAGGGGCTGAGCGGGAGGCCGGCGAGGTCGGTGGTGGCCTGGATGGCGAGGCCGGCGTTCATCGGGGAGATCTGCCAGAGGAGCCGCTGCCAGTCCTCGTCGGCGATCACGAGAATGAGGGCGGGGAAGAGGTAGAGCAGGCCGAGCACGACCCCGATGGCGGTGGCGGAGTCTCGTACGGCGGTGGCGACCCCCAGGCTGAACAGGGCGATCAGCGCCAGGTAGAGGACCGAGCCGACGGCGGCGCGCAGCATGGGACCGCTGGTGAGGAGGAGCGTGTCGGCGGGGAACCCGTTGTCGAGCAGGATGCGCCGCGCGGCCAGCGCGGAGGCGAGCACGGCGACGCTCCCGGCGATCAGGGTCAAGCCGGCCAGAATGATCGCCTTGGCGGCCAGGACGCCGGTCCGGCGCGGCATGGCGGTCAGGGTGAGGCGGATCATGCCGGTGCCGTATTCGTCGGTGATCGCCAGGACGGCCAGGATGGCGACGACCGCCTGGCTCACCTGGACCCCGAACAGGCCGATCTTGGCGGGGTCGTAGCCGCAGTCCTCCGAGGCGCAGGACACGACGGCGGAGGCCGCGACGCTGACGGCGACGGTCAGCACCGCGACCGCGAGCAGCAGCCGGCCGGTGCCGGCCAGGGTACGGAGTTTCGTCCACTCCGCATGCAGGTGCTCTCTCACGCACTCCTCCCGCGACATCGGAGGAGGTCCCCATGGGGATGTCTCATGCGTCCCTCCTGCGGAGTCGAAGGACGGCCGATCCGAGGGCGAGCGCGGTATAACCGGCCAGCACGGCCAGACCGGCCCACGGCGGCAGCGGGTAGAACCCGGCGATGGGCGCGTAGTGGCCGAGCACGTGCGCGTACTGCGGGATGCTCTGCTGCGTGGCGAAGCCGGCCGCCGGGGTGACGCGCAGCAGCCATTGCGCCGCGCTGTCCGGCAGGACCGAGGTGGTGGCGAGGACATGCGGGACCACGATCACCGCGATGGCGGTGATGACCGCCGCGACACTGCGCCGCAGGAGCGCGCCGAGGGCGAGGGCGAGCACGGCGGCCAGCGCGAACAGCGCCGCCATGCCGACCACGATGCGCACCTGGGTGAGCCCGGACACCGGGAGGACGGCGTTGCCGTTGTCGCGCAGGATCCGCCCGCCGACCGTGAAGGTGATCGCCGTGGCGGGCAGGGCGGCCGCGAAGGTGACCAGGCCGAGTGCCAGCGCCTTGGCCGCCAGCGTCCGGCCGCGGCGCGGGCCGGCCAGCAGGGTGAGGCGGATCAGGCCGTGCCGGTACTCGGCGGTGACGAACATGACCGCCACCACGATCACCAGGATCAGGCCGGTCAGCGCGCTGCTGAGGGGACGTTCGAGGGTCGGGCCCTCGATGGCCGGCGCGATGTCGCCGACGCCGGTGACGGAGAAGGCGCCGCCGGACCAGCCGGCGCGGCCCGGGTGGTGCTCGGCACCATCGGGACCGATGGTGACGCCGATGTCGTCGTTGCGCCACGCGCCAGGCGTGCTGCCCTGCAGCGTGACCTGGTCGAACTCGCCGGTGGCTTCGGTGAAGCGGGCCGCCGCGACGGACCCGCCGAGATCCCCCTGCGTGACCGTCAGATCCCCGGGGGAGGTCGCGAACAACCCGACCTGGACGGTCGCCGGTAGCCCGGCCAGGGCTGCGGTGCCGATCTCGGTCCAGTGCGTGCCGTCGGCGGACTCGTACCCGGTGAGGGTGTCGCCGGCGCGGGTCAGCCGCAGCCAGCGCGGCGACTGCCGGGAGACGCCGCCCGGCCGGCCGGCCGTGTCATGGGTGAAGTTGTGCTGCATCCGCACCCCGTGCGCGCCGGTCATCATCACCGCCGCGTAGGCGGAGCCCTGCTTGGTGCTCTCCTTGATCATGACTCCGGCCTTCGCCCACGGCACGAGCCCGGCAACCTCGTTGCGCGCCCCTGGGGTGACGTCGGGCTTACGGATCCTGCCGGTCATGGAGGTGAGGCGGACGGTGATGCCGCCGTCCCCGGCCAGCGGCCGATGCACGAAGGAGAACTTGTCGTCCACCGCTTCGCCGTCCGGCCCCGTCAGAGGCGGTGGACAGGCGACCTCGACCGGACCGGCGCTGCACGAGGCGTGGTTGCTGGACGCCGACAGCAACCCGAGCAGCACGGTGACCAGCGCCGCCGCCGTCAAGGTGACCACCCAGCCGCGCACCGTCCTGAACTTGGTCCACTCGGCGCGCAGCAACCGCCCGAACCTCCCGCGCCCGGTCTGCGGTTCCGAGCGGTGTGAAAGGGCGCTCATCGTGCCGTTCCCCGGTACTCGACCGCATCGGCGGTGAGGTCCATGTACGCCTGCTCCAGCGTCACCCGACGCGTCGCCACCTCGGAGAACGGCACCGCGTTGGCGTTGAGCACGGCCACGACGTGCTCCGACGGCAGCCCTGAGACGACGATGGTGTCGCGATCGGTGACGGCCGTCGTGGCGCCGGCCTGGCCCAGCACCGACATCGCCGCCGAGGGCGCCGCCGTCCGCAGCGTGACCCGGCCGCGGGAGGCGGTCGTGATGAGATCGGCCACGCTGGTGTCGGCGATGACGCGGCCCCTGCCCACCACCACGAGATGGTCGGCGGTGTCCTCCAGTTCGCTCATCAGATGGCTGGACACCAGCACGGCCCTCCCTTCGCCGGCCAGCGACCGCAGGAAGCCGCGCATCCACACGATGCCCTCGGGGTCAAGGCCGTTGACCGGCTCGTCCAGCATGAGCACCGGCGGATCCCCGAGCAGCGCGGTCGCGATGCCGAGCCGTTGGCGCATGCCCAGCGAGAAGCCGCCCGCCTTGCGCCGGGCGGCGGAGTGCATCCCCACCTGCTGGAGCACCTCGTCGACCCGCCTGCCGTCCAGGCCCTGGGAGTGGGCCAGCCACAGCAGGTGGTTGCGCGCGGTGCGGCTCGGCTGCAGCGCCCCGGCGTCCAGCAGCGCGCCGACGTGGGTGAGCGGGTCGCGCAGGCTGGTGTACGGCCGTCCGCCGATCAGCGCGTGGCCCTCCTGGTGCTCTGCTGCCCAGTGCGCGCTGTACCCGCAGGGCGTCCAGGGCGGTGGCTCCCCGTCCTTGGAGGGCGGTCGGCGCCAGCAGCCCGGGGCCGTCAGGGTCGCGGAAGAGCTCGATGCCGGGGCTGTTCGGGCCTGCCGGCTCCATGAGGGGTACCGCCCGCAGGCTCTCGTCCAGCTCCGGCAGCAGCTTCGCCATGGTGGCGCGTTCCCGTTCCAGAAAGCGCATGTCCTTCCCCGCTTCCCTGAACTACGCGGCGGAAAACCTGGGAGTTCTGACAGCACAGCCTTGGCTGGACGTCGCCACGCCCCTGCCGACGTTAACGATCACCGGTCGACATCCCAACCGCCGCTGGGTGGCCGGGCCGGACGGTCTCAGGTGGTGGGGTGCGGGCAGTGGTTCATGAACCGTCGCGTCCGGGGCCGAGGAAGTGGCGGATCACCGCGGCCACGCGCTCGGGGCGACCGCGCTGGGCGGCGTTCGCGGTGGCGCTGTGGTCGAGCCCTTCCAGGAGCGTGCGCCGGGCGTGCGGCAGGACCCGTTCCAGCCGCTCCAGGGCGGCACGCAGGTAGGCGGGACTCTTGCTGCCGCCGAGCAGGAGCACCTCGGGCCGTACCGTCCCATACTCGGTCAGGTCGCCCGACGCGTCCGCGGCCAGCCGGATGTCCTGGCGCAGTGTCGGAGCGAGCTGTTCGAACGTCGGTGGCCCGCCGGGCACGGCGTCCTTGCCCTCGCCCTTCAGCATCAGGCCGGTCAGCAGTTCGAGCACCCGGCGCGGCAGGACCTGGAAGATCGGCGGCCCGAGCCGGGCGGCCTTCATGCCGGTGACGAGCGCCGCCGCGGTCCGGCCTTCGGCGATCTCCCGGTCGAGGCGGGGCAGGCAGGCGGCCGGGGCCGACCCGTCGGTCAAGAGCGGCGGCTCGAAGACGACGGCGCTGTCCAGATCGGGGCGGACGAGCAGGGTGCGCAACGTGATGATCGCGCCTGAGCTCACGCCCGCGACGTGGCGTGCGCCGGTGGCGTCGATCAGCGCCTCCAGGTCCTCCACCTCCCGGTGCAGGCCGTAGCCGGGGCCGACGGGACCGCTGCGGCCGCGGCCGCGACGGTCGGGCAGGTAGCAGGTGAAGTCCTGGGACAGGGCCTCGGCCAGTTCGAGCTGGCTGTCTCCCGTCTGCATGGCGCCGTGCAGGATCACCAGGCCGGGGCCGTGCCCGATCTCGCGGTAGCCGATCGTGGTGCCGTCGGCCGACGTCACCGAGCCGATGGTGGTCGTGGTCATGATGGCTTCCCTTCGTTGCGGTACGGGAAGGGAGCCCGGCTATCGTTGTTCGTGGTATCTCGTGGCCGGGGCTCCGCTTCGCGGTTTCTTCGGTTCCCGAGGTCTCCCGGCGGTGGTGTTGCAGCACCGCCGCCGGGATCTTTCACTCTTCGGTCGTGTGGAAGGCGCGCCAGGCGTCCAGGTCGGGGAACGTGCCCTCGGACAGTTCCGTCAACAGCGAGCGCACCCAGGCGGCCTGTGCCTCCAGCATCGCCAGCGCGTACTCCGACTCGATGAGGAAGAGCCTGGGCACTTCGCCCCGATCCTCCGCCAGGGTCCGGCGGGCGTCCTCGATGCGTTCCGCAAGCAGCCGCGACCGCCGCCGTAGCAGCGTTGCGACCTCGTCGGGACGGAGGCCGCCCATCACCGACAGCCCGGCCTCGAACGACGACGGCTCCCGTCGGGGGGTGGACAGCAGTTCGCGGGTCCAGTCCTCGGCCTCGCGGCGTCCGGCTTCGGTGACGCGGTAGACGGTCCGTTCGGGGCGGCCGCCCTGCCGGCCGCTCTCCACCGCTTCCAGCAGTCCGTGTTTGGCGAGGTTCCGTACGACGGTGTAGAGCGAGCCCCACTTGATGGGCATGTCCTGGTCCTTGCCCCGGGCCCGCAGTACGGAGGCCATCTCGTAGGGATGCATGGGCCGCTGGACGGCGATGGTGAGCACGGCCAGCGCCAGCAGATTCCTCACCGGTCGCCGCTCGGCCATCCTCATCACCTCCTCACTCGCACACGATTACTCGTAGACGAATATACGTATGCGAGCATCGAGCCGCAAGAGGCATCCGCAAGGCGCGGCCGTAGCCGTGCGTTCATCGAAGGTCGGTGAGCGGCCGGTAGCGGCGGGGGACCGGGGGGCGGGTCGCCCTGAAGCGCCACAGGCGGTTCTGCGCCTGCCGACAATCCTGTCCGGCCAGGTCATGGCCTTGCGAAGCCCGGACTGGCAGAGGCGGTCTCCACCCGTCCAGGCAGGAAACTCCGAGCGGCATGATGATCGTTCGTGCTTCTTCGCCCGGCGTGTTTCACCGTCACGAACGCGTTCGCCGCACTGCGGCTACTGCCGATATGTGATCGTTGGCCGCGCTCCTGACCTCACCGCCCCGAGCGGTCCTGCGTCGGCTGCGGCTTGTCGTCCGCCCGGACACCATCCTGCGCCGGCACGCGAGATCGTGAAGCAGCAGCATGCCCGCACCTTGCCCGCCAGCTCGGCCTCGGCCGAACCTCCAGCGGATCAGCGCCATCTGACGTGACTGTAGGGAGATCGATGTCGCGCTGTGCAACCGAACGGAATCCGGCGTGAGCCGCGTTCGGCGACAGGGAGACGCTCGGCTCGCTGACCAGCGGGAACGCCGCGAACGCCGGATTCCGTTACCAATCTCTCTGCCTCCCGAAACGGGTCCCGCCTTCGAGGTGTACGGGTCCAGGGTGCTCGGCCCCGTCTACGGAGCCGGTGTGACCTCGTCGGCCAACCCGGCCTGCCCGCCGCAGAACACTTGCCTGAGAAGGTTCGGCAGCGCCTTCGAGAACGCCTGTGCCAGGTCGGGTGCGACGTCCCCGAAGGTGATCGAAGCGGTCAAGGTCTTCTTTCCATCGGGCGTGCTGAGCATCGCCGTCGAGTAGCCCCCCGTGGCGCTGCCGTTGTGGTTGAGGACGATGCCGCAGCCCGGACCCAGGTCCTGCACGTACATCCCGAGGCCGTAACTGCCGAAGATGCCGGCGCTCTTCGGGTGCGGCTCGCGCATCTCGGCCAGCAGCCGGGCCGGCAGGAGCTTGCCGCCGTTCAGCGCGGAGAAGAACGTGCGGAGATCCTTGGTGGTCGAGATCATGTCACCGTTGCCGGCCTGCAGGGAGGGGTTCTGGCGGGTGACGTCGACCACCTTCCACTGGCCGCCCTCGTCCTGGTAGCGGTAGTAGCCGTGGGCGTGCGGGGCGGGGAGATCCGTGGTGCCCGGCACCACGGTGCCTCGCAGCTTGAGCGGCCGCAGGATCCGTCGCTTCATCTCCTCGGCGATCGAGTGGCCGGTGACCTTCTCGATCAGCAGCTGGGCCAGTGTGTAGTTGGTGTTGGAGTAGCTCCAGCCCTTTCCCGGGTCGAACCGCGCCGGCCTGGACATCGCGAAGCGCACCAGCTCCTCCGGCTGGTAGGTCTTGAACCGGTTGTCCACCCACTCCTTGCCCGCCGCGGGGATCCCCGGCTCGACCGAACCGTCAGGGCGGAACTCGCCGGTGTAGGCGTACAACCCGCTGGTGTGCTGCAGCAGCATCCGCACCGTGATCCGCCGGTCCAGCTCGAACTCGGGCAGGTAGTCCGCCACCGGCGCATCCAGTCCGATCTTGCCGTCGGCCACCAGTTGCAGTACCACGGTCGCGATGAAGGGCTTGGTGGCGCTGCCGATCCGGAAGTGCCCGTTCGTCGGCGGCTTGGCGCTCGCACCCAGCTTGCGCTGCCCGGCGCTGCCGACCCACTCGCCCCGCTCATCGTTCACGCGCGCCTGCATCCCGAGGAAGCCGGCATCGACGAACGCCTGGATGGCCTTCTGCAGTTCCGGGCGGTCTTGTCCGGCAGCGGCCTTCGGCACGGCCTTGCTGTCCGCGGCGGCCACGGCCGGGGCGGCCGCCCCGGCCAGCAGCGCGGCCGCCAGCGCCGTGACCGCCACTCGCGGGGAGACCCGCGGCCTCCGCACCCTGGTGCTCTTGACGGTATGGAGAGATTGATCCATGACCACTCCTCGCTTCGCGATAGTACGTGTCTTGCGCAGCTTGAAAGCTACGTTGCATTCAGAGATGGGTCAATCCGAGGAACAACGTTTTCCCAGGTGAATGGCCACAAAATCGACGCAATGACCCTGCGCTCGAAAGCAACACCATGTTGCAATGAATGGCGGCTAAGGCAACACTGGCGGCATGCCAGGACGACGATTGACCCAGCAGGACCGCCAGCGCATCGCGGCCGGACTCGCTGACGGACTCTCCTACCGCGAGATCGCCAGGCGGCTCGACCGGCCGACCTCGACGATCACCCGGGAGCTCGCACGCAACGGCGGCCCCGCCGGCTATCGGCCCCAGCAGGCACACCAAGCGACGATCCAGCGGGCCCGGCGCGGCACACCGGCCCCTCCGCTCGAGGCCACACCGCCGGTCGCCACGATGGAACAGGAGATCATCGAAATGGTGGTCAGAGCGGGGATGCCGAGGACGGCCGCGCGCGTGCACCACGACCTGATGCTGGCCGAGGACGGCAGGCGCACCGCCGCCGAACTGGCCCACCGACTGAAGGTCAGCCCGGCCTCCGTCTCCGTGGCCGTGAACTTCCTGGCCCAGCAGGGATTCGTCCGTCGCGAGCGCGATCCGCGGCGGCGTCGCGACATCTACGTGATCGACGACGAGGCCTGGTACCACGCGATCATGATCAGCGAGCGGCGGACGCTCGAGACAGTGCGGGCCGCGACGGCGGCGGCGGAGACGTACGGGCTCGACAGCCCCGTGGGGCGACGGCTGGCCAAGACGGCGGCGTACCTGGAACACGTCAGCCTGGACATCATGGAGTCAGCCGGCCGCTGGCGCCACCTCCTGACGTGACGGGTCTCAGCCGAACCACCTGGCGAGAGCAAGATCAAAGTTCGGCGACACCCTCTTGGATCAAGGCGCCGGACACGGCCATGGAAGGTCGTCGTCTGCATCCAGAATCCACCGCGCCCGGATCCGTCAGGCGGCGTCCAGCGCGGGCCCGTACTACCGCCTGGCCGGACGTCGTCGGTGGTATCGAGTGCGACAGAGATCGCGTGTCTGACCGGCTGGGCGAAGCTCAAGCACGTCGAGGATGTGACGGTGGAGGGGGCCCGGTACTGACGCCACTCGGTCCTCAGGGTCGCCACCATCGAAAGACGGCTCACCGCACCCCTGCCCATAGGTACAGCCCGCCTCCGCAAGGCGATCACAGTCGGATCAGGTCGGCGACCTCCCCGGGCAGGCCGGGTGAAGTCAGGACATGCCCCATCCTGGCACGACGTGCAGTACCGCTCCTGGAATCGCGGCAGCCAGGGTCTCGCCATGGCCGAGCGGATAGACCGGATCCTGGTCGCCGTACAAGGTTGGCGCGTTGATCAATGACAGTGGGCAAGCAGGTCAGGGGGCGTACCGCCACGTCCCATCTCTCATCCGGGGCCGTCAGGACGCCCCGCTCCAAGGTGTGCGCCCGCCAACGCCCAGGACATCCGTGCACTGTCGGAATTACTCCGCACTTTCGGTGCTCGGAAGCGTACGGAGGTAGAAGACCTCAGGATCACCTTCATCGAGGCCGTGCACCATCCCTACCGGCCGCCAGCCGACCCGCTGGAGCAGCCTCTGCATGGGATGGTTGGACAGGTTCGTTGAGGTGAACAGCTTCGCGGTCCGGCATGAAGCTGCTGCGGCGCGCAGTAGCCTCTCGCCGGCGCCATGCCCCCGGGCGGGCTCAGCCACCATAAGCATCGTCACGAAACCCTGCTCGAAGAAGGTGTACTCGACGACGCAGTAGCCGACCAGGCCGGCCGGAGTGCCGGCCACAAGGACGGACCCGTCGCGACACCAACGTTCGATGCTGCCGCGCCGCTCGCCTTCATCGGATCTCGCGACCGAATCAAGGATGACGAGGGCCTCGGCATCGACCGCTCCGCCGGCTCGAACAGACAGCGCACGGAAGTTGTCGGTGTTCACAGGAGCGATCTTCCTCTACTGACAAGATCCCTCCTGGTGCAGGGATGCATACGGCGCCGCCACCGTGGCGATGGTCTACAGCGCCGGCCCCGCCAACGGGTGTACTGGGGCGTACTGTCGGTGTTCGCGCTGCGAGGCCTTCACCGCCGGCCCACTGTGCACATCCAAGACATCCCCGGCCCCCACCACAGCGTGATCGCTGATCCGACGGCCAGGACGGCATGTTCCATGCCCTCGCCAGCAGCGCAAACCGGGCCCCGTCGCCGCATGTCCGGGCTGGACACCCTCGCAACCGCACTCCATGTGAGGGTCGACGATCTGCTGAAGAGTGCGCCGGAACTGGCCTCGTGGCGCCCCCGGGTGGGCATCGTGCCGAGGTTGAGTGACGCCGAGCTGGTGACATTGGCGGTGCTGTCGGCCTTGCTGGGCTACCACTGTGAGCGCCGCCGGCTGCGGTACGCGCACGCCGAACTGCGTGGCATGTTCCCCTGCCTGCCGCAGCAGTCGGGTTACGGCAAGCGGCTGCGCACGTCGATCCCCCTGGTAGCGGCGGTGATCCGGTTCCTGGCCTGCGACACCTCGCTGTGGAGTGATGAGGTGGGGGTGGCCGACTCCACTCCGGTGGAGTGTGGCCGCTCGGCGGAGACCGCGCGGCGCAGCGCCCTGGCCGGGTGGGCCGAGCACGGCTACTGTGCCTCCCATTCCCGCTACTTCTGGGGGCTGCGCCTGCACCTGGTGTGCACCCTGGGCGGGTTGCCGGTGCTGTTCGCGCTGAGCGGTGCCAAGGCCGATGAGCGCGAGGTGCTGTTGGGCATGCGGGCCACCGCTCCCCGGGTACTGGCCGAGCATCGGCATCCGACGCTCGTCGCCGACCGGCAGTTGGCCTGGTCGGCGCAGTCGGAGACCAGGCCGCAGGGGGCGGCGTCGGCCGCTAGGTTCCGGCGGCGCGCTCGCGTTCGTATTCGGCGTTGATCCGCAGCGCCTCGGCGAGCTGGTCTTCCAGGATGATGATCCGGCAGGCTGCTTCCACGGGAGTGCCCTGATCGACGAGCTCTCGGGCACGCGTGGCCAGGCGCAGTTGGTAACGGGAGTAGCGGCGGTGGCCGCCGCCGGAGCGTTTCGGCTCGATCAGGTGGGCGGCGCCCAAGGCCCGCAGGAACGTGGGAGTGACGCCGAGCATTTCGGCGGCAGCGCCCATGCTGTAGGCGGGGTAATCCTCATCGTCGAAGCGGTCTTCGGCCGTGCGTTCGGCCGTTGTTTTCGTAATCCTGCCGCGAGCCAGTGTGTCACCCTCGGCAGCCGAGCGACGTTGATCCATATATTCCCTTCTCGTCACGCGTACAGGGGCCCCGGCGCCTGTTGCGCCGGGGCCCCGAAAGAGTTCAACACCATCTACCGGCCATCCGGCCGGCTTACTGTTGTGCGCATCCGCCGCAGACAGCGGCGGTGATGCGCGGATCGCGGATGCGTGACCGTAGACCACCTTCCAATCCCGTGGAACTGCGGTACCCGAGCGGCGGAACTTCAGCCGGCAACGGGCGATCCCGATGGCGTCAACACTCCCTTCTTCTTCTCTTCCGGATCACTTGCCAACTTCACCTTCGGCAGCGCGTCCACGATCAGGGCCCCTATCCACTGCGCTGGCCCGTCACGTCCGACCTTCTGCCGTCAACCTCTGACTTCGTCTTGCTGCGGGCAGTTCGTCGTGATGCCAAGGAACTACTTCGCTGCCCGGTGGATCCGTTTCTTGCGATGTCAGAAACCATAATGCCCACACTCGCGAATGTCTACCACCACCACTACAGATTTTCGGCTCCGGGCGTGGCAGCCTTCCGGCCGGCCGGCGGCGAGGGCGGCTGGGATGGGTCTCCAGCTGGGCGGCATTGGACGCGTCGTCCTCGCCGGCCATACACGACAGGCGGCCAGGGCCGGACAAGAAGCGGCCGCTCCGCGCGGCGCATCCGACGGTGTTCGACGACGGCACGGCGGCTTACGCGCGCAGGCGTCGGCTGATGTGGCGTTCGTCGATCCGGGCAAGGGGTGGAGCGCTTCGCCGTACAGGGTGTAGGTCTTGGGAAGGATGAGGCACTCGACGGCGGCGTCGTGGTCTTCGAGGGTGACGATCGCCCAGGGGCTGCCCTGCTTGGTGATCTTGCGCTGCAGACCGGAGACGATGCCGCTGACGCGGACGGTCGCGTCCTGCCGCCCGGAGGACTGCAGCTCGGCGATGGTGGTGTCGCGGTTGGCGTCCAGGACGTGTTCGGCTCCGTCGAGCGGATGGCTGCTGACGTACAGGCCGAGCATTTCGCGTTCGAGGGCGAGCATGGTGGCGTGGTCCCATTCGCCCTGCGGGATCACGGTCGAGAACGCGCTGCTCCGGCCGGGCTCGCCGAACAGCGAGTCCTGGCCGTGGGCCTCGTTGCGCTTGAGGTCGACGACCGCGTCGACGGCCTGCTCGTGCACCGCCACCAGGGCCTGGCGGTGATGGCCCAGGCTGTCGAAGGCGTCGGAGCGGATCCGGGCGACGTTGCGGGCGGCGCTGAACCGCGCGGTACGTGAGGACCTGATCGCCGTCGATCCGGCGCAGGGCGTCCGGTTGCCCGCGCCGGTGCGGACGCATCCGGTGGTGTGGACGGCTCGTTGGAGACGGCCTGGCGGCGCGGGGAAGTGGCCGGACTACGTTGGCCGGAAGATTGGCAAGCCTAGGGAGGCGACGTGACTCACATGTGGCTCACCGTGACTCACGATCGGCTGACGCGACTACGGATCCGCGTGAAGCCGCAGGTGGGCGTGGTAGGGCGGGTGGGACTTGAACCCACGACCCACGGATTATGAGTCCGATGCTCTGACCGGCTGAGCTACCGCCCCTGGATTCAGTTGTGGCGTGCGGTGTGCGGCGGGTGGATCTTGGTGAGGCTCGCGCATGTCAAGGCTAGAGCATCGGATCCGGGTGTCGCACGGCCGGACGGGGACAGTGTCCCGCGGACATCATTCCATGCCCGGCAAGGTTGGTGGAGTCGTGTCGATCATATTCGGGTCTCGGTTACGGGTCGTGTTTGCTGTGGGCGGAATGAGGGGGCTTGAGGGCGGAGGTACGGTGCCGTCATGGCGGTCAAAGTGGTGTACGAGACCCATTCCATCACTGTGGACAACGAGATCGGGGTTGCCACCGGGTGGCTTCCCGGGGAGTTGTCCGAGCGGGGGCGGGAGCTGGCCGCCGAGCTCGGGATGCGGAGGCGGGGAGTGGACGTCGTCTACTGCTCCGATCTGCGCAGGGCGGTCGAGACGGTGGAGGTGGCGTTCGGGGGTGGGAAGGAGGTCCGGCTCGACGCGCGGCTCCGGGAGTGCGACTACGGCAGTTACAACGGGCGGCCCGTGAGCGAGGTCGCGGCCCTGCGCAGGGGGCACATCGACACGCCTTGGCCTGGTGGGCAGAGTTATCGGCAGGTCGTGGCGGAGACGGCCGCATTCCTGGGGGAGCTGCGGGAGGAGTGGCAGGGGGCCACGGTGCTGGTGGTGTCCCATTCGGCCAATCGGTGGGCGTTGCAGAACCTGCTGGAGGGGACTCCGCTGGAGGATCTGGTGGATGCGCCGTTCGCGTGGCAGGAGGGGTGGGAGTACCAGGTGGAGTAGTGCCTCGCCTGGAGGTGGGTCCCCGGGGGCCGGGGTGCGGGGTGCGGGGGCCCGATCGGAGGTGGGCTCGTCGATGAGGTGGACGTGGGTGTCGGCGGGGTCGCCAGGGCGCCGGGGCTCTTCTGGGCGCCGGGGCTTTTCTGGGCGTACGTCGGCGGCGTTCGGTGGACATGGCTGATGCGCCGATCGCGTTCGCGATCAGCGCCGGCGGGTCGAGCTGGTTGTCTCCTTGCCGCCGGGGGTGTCGCCACGCCACGTTAACGGCGGGCCCGGGAGACGAGGAGTACTACTTCCCTCCTATCAGGGTGTTATGGAGCGGTGCCGTACGCCGGGTTGCGTACGAGCCAATCGGAGTAGACCGGACTGCGACGTACGGCCTCGGTGTGCGCCTGTTTGGCCTGGGCGACGACCCAGGTGGCGTCGGGGGCGGTGGGGTGGCGGCCGAGGAGCTGCCGCCAGCGCAGCGGCGCGCCGGAGAGCGGGACCATGGCCAGCCCGGGCAGGGCCTGGTGGGTCGCCTGGCAGAGCACCACGGCGCGGCCCACCTGGGCGAGGTGGGTGCAGGTCGGCACGTCCGTCTCGTAGATCGTCTCGGGGGTGAATCCGGCCCGTGCGCACGCCATGGCGAAGCAGTCGGCGAAGCAGCCGTCGCCGGGCGTGACCGCCCATTGTTCGCCGGCCAGGTCGGCCAGCTCCACCTCCTTCTCCTTGGCGAGCGGATGGTCCTCGCCGACGAGGCAGAAGACCGGGTCGAGGCTGATCGTCTCCCACAGGAGCGTTCCCGTGGGGGTGCCGGAGTCGCCGCAGGCGCCGGTCAGCACGTAGTCGAGGCGGCCGAGCTCGACCATGTTGATCAGCTCGTGCGTTGACCAGGACGTGAACGTGGTGACCGTGCGCTCCGCGGCCAGCCGGTCGACCAGGCCGCCGAGTATCGGGCCGTTGGTGGCGCCGATGCGGAAGCCGGGGGAGGGGGTGTGGGCGAATCGTACGGCTTCGTCCTGCAGTTCCTTTGCCGCGGGGAGCAGCACGCGCGCCCGGGCGAGAACCAGCTCGCCGAGTCGCGTGGGCCGGGCCCCGTGACGGTCACGTTCGAACAGGGCGCCGCCGAGCACCCTCTCGATACGTTTGAGCTGGGCGGTGAGGGCCGGCTGCGCCAGCCCGAGCAGGGACGCGGCCTTGCTCACACTTCCCGCGTCCGCTACCGCGCGGACGATCCTGAGGTGCCTGAGCTCGAGGTCCATAACGGGAAGGTAAGGCGACGAATCGCTCCCAAACAATGGCTATATGTCAGGAATTGTGACAGATATTGTCGGGGGTGTCTGGGGTAGAGGGAACCCATGACGACGATGGGAATAGATCCGGCCCAGCTCAGCGACGAGGATGTGGTACGCGAGCTGCGGCAACTCCATGCCACTCGTAGTGACACATTCTTCCATGGATCAGACGATGCTCTGGCACGTCACACTTCCCGTACCAATGAGCTAGAGGCAGAATACCTTCGCAGGTTCCCCGACCGCGAGGTCGATCCGGCCCGGCTGCGGGAGGGGGCGAGGCAACGTTGATGTCCGAGGGGCATGACGTGCAGGAACTGTCGGACGTCGACATCCACGTCTACGAGGCGGTGGCCTCGCAGGCGATCGAGTCCGACGGCGTGGCCGGCCTGGAGGCGGTGATCCGGGCGACCGGCCTGGAGGGGGACGAGGTGCGCGAAAGCCTGGCCACCCTCGCGGGCCAGGGGTACGTCGTCCCGCGTGGCGACGGGTACGGCCTCGGTCCCCACACTTTCGAGGTCGAGTACTGACGCTGAGGTCGGACGCCGAGGTTCCGAGGCGGGGGCGCGTACCGGATCCGGGTTCGGAGGGCGAGGGCCGAGCACAAGAACGGGCGCGGGCGGCTCCGGCGCCGGTGCCACAGCGGCGCCGGCGCCGAGCCCCCGGAACAAAACCGGACCATCGGCCCCCGCACGGCCCCCGCACGGGCCCGGAGTGGGCTCAGAGGGGCCTCGGGCAGGGGAGGGGTTGGGAGGGTCAGATCGGGCGGATGCGGGCCCAGGCGACGAAGGCGGCGCCGAAGACGGCCATCGGAAGCCCCGTCCACAAATTGACCACGTCCCCGAGCACCCCCGCCACGATCAGGATCACCCCGTACAGCAGGAACAGCCCGCCGATCACCATCCGGATGTCACTCACAGGATCACTCCGTACAAGAGGGCGGCCAGAATGACGGCGCCGGTGCCGAGCAGCACCGGCGAGCGGTACCAGCGCCGGTCGCCGGCGAGGGCGTCGTCCTCCAGGTCCACGGCGCTCAGGCCGTACACCAGGCCGCGCAGTTCCGCCTCCGGCTTGGGCGTGGTGACCAGCGTGACGATCACCGACACCAGCACGTCCACCACGAAGGCCACGCCCGCGCCCCAGAAGCTGGCGTTCAGCTCGGTGCCGAAGTTCACCACCCCGGCCTTGTACGCGAAGTACGACGCGAAGGCGCTCACCGTCCCCGCCAGCAGCCCCCAGAACCCGGCCCACGGCGTCATCCGCCGCCAGAACAGCCCGACGACGAACGTCGCGAACAGCGGCGCGTTGAAGAAGCTGAACAACGCCTGCAGGTAGTTCATGATGTTCGAGTAGCCGGCCGCGATGAACGCCGTGCCCACGCCTAGCGCCACCCCGGCGACGGTCGCCACGCGTCCCACCCTCAGGTAGTGGACGTCTGGGCGGCCGGGCCGTACGTGCGCCTGCCAGATGTCGTTGGTGAACACCGTGTTGAACCCGCTGATGTTGGCCGCCATCCCCGCCATGAACGAGGCCAGCAGCCCGGTCACCGCGACGCCGAGCACGCCGTTCGGCAGCAGGTCGCGCATGAGCAGCGGGATCGCGTCGTTGTAGTCCTGGCCCTTGCCCAGGTCGCCGAAGAGCACCAGCGCGATCATCCCCGGCAGCACCGTGACCAGCGGGATGAACAGCTTGGGGAAGGCCGCGATGATCGGCGTCATCCGGGCCGCGTTGGTGTTCCTGGCCGACAGGGCGCGCTGCACCTCGGCGAAGTTCGTCGTCCAGTAGCCGAAGGAGAGCACGAAGCCCAAGCCGAAGATGATCCCGATCCAGTGGGCCTGCATCGGGTTGGAACCCGCGGTCCCGGCCCAGGTGTGCAGGCCGCCCTCGCCGAGCGCGCTCCGGCGCACCTTGTCGAACAGGCCGGACACGCCGCCGACCTTGATCAGGCCGAGCACGGTCAGCGGGATCAGCCCGGCGAGGATCACGAAGAACTGCAGCACCTCGTTGTAGATCGCCGAGGACAGGCCGCCGAGCGTGATGTAGGAGAGCACGATCAGCGCCGAGACGACCACCGACACCGGTAGCGGCCAGCCGAGCAGGGCCTCCATGACCAGGGCGAGCGCGTACAGGTTCACGCCGGCGATGAGGATCTGCGCGACCGCGAACATGAGGGCGTTCAGCAGCTGGGTGGCGCCGTTGAAGCGCCTGCGCAGGAACTCCGGGACGCTGCGCACCTTCGAGCGGTAGTAGAAGGGCATCATCACGATGCCGAGGAACACCATCGCGGGGACGGCGCCGATCCAGTAGTAGTGCACGGTCATCGCGCCGTACTGGGCGCCGTTGGCCGCCATGCCGAGGATCTCGATCGCGCCCAGGTTGGCCGACACGAACGCCAGCCCGGTGATCCAGGCGGGCAGCCCCCGGCCCGCGAGGAAGAAGTCGAGGCTGGAGCTGATCCGGCGGCGGGCGGCGAACCCGATCGCGAGCACGGTGGCGAAGTAGACCGCGATGAGGAGGTAGTCGAGGAGGTTGACGTCTAATCGCACAACCGGCCCGCTACCCGGAAAACACCGCGATAGCCGCGTTGTGGACCGCGTGCACCGGCCGCCATAGTGTCGAAGGGTGGACGTCGCCACCTTGAGCCCCGCGCAGGCGCGGGCGCGCTTCCGCGCCGGTGAACGGGTGCCCACGGCGGGCTGGTGCCGCGGCTGGACGCAGGCCAACCTGATCGCCGTGCCCGCCCGGCTGCGGTACGAGCTGCTGCTGTTCGCCCACCGCAACCCCAAGGCCTGCCCCGTCCTGGACGTGGGCGAGCCGGGCGCCTGGTCGACCACCCTGTTCCGCGGCGACCTGCGGACCGACCTGCCCGGCTACCGCCTCTACCTGGGCGGCGAGCCGGTGGCCGACCTGGACGAGGTGACCGGCCGGTGGCGGGCCGACCTCGTGCCGTTCCTCATCGGCTGCAGCTTCACCTTCGAGGGGGCGCTGCTGGCCGCCGGGGTCCCGGTACGGCACCTGGAACAGGGCCGGAACGTGCCGATGTACCGCACGAACGTGCCGTGCGAGTCCACCGCCACGCTGTCGGGCCCGCTCGTCGTCTCGATGCGGCCGGTCCCGCAGGAGCTGGTGGAGACCGCTGTCGAGGTGACCGGCAGGTATCCGCGGGTGCACGGCTCGCCGGTGCACGTCGGCGACCCGGCCGCGATCGGCGTCCTCGACCTGGACCGGCCCGACTTCGGGGACCCGGTGGAGGTGCGGCCCGGCGAGGTGCCGCTGTTCTGGGCCTGCGGGGTGACGCCGCAGGCGGCGGTCATGGCGAGCGGCGTGGAGTACGCGATCGGCCACCTGCCGGGCCATATGGCCGTGCTGGACGCCCGGGATGACGACTATCGAGTGACTTGATCAGATATTTCGCGGTATAGGTGGATGCTTCGGTCAGTTCGGCCGGAGTGCCCTCGAAGATCACCTCGCCGCCGTGCCGGCCCGCCTCGGGGCCGAGGTCGATGACCCAGTCGGCGTGCTTGACCACGTCGAGGTCGTGCTCGACGACGACGACCGTGTCGCCCTCGTCCACCAGCCGGTCGAGCAGGGCCAGCAGCGTGTCGACGTCGGCCATGTGCAGCCCGGTCGTCGGCTCGTCGAAGACGTACACCTGGCCGCGCTCGCGCATCCGGTGCGCCAGCTTCAGCCGCTGCCGCTCCCCGCCGGACAGCGTGCTGAGCGGCTGCCCGAGCGTCAGGTAGCCGAGCCCCAGCGCGCCGAGCCCGCCGATGCCGGGCAGGTCGAACAGCCCCGTGGCCTCCTCGGCCGTCATCGCCAGCACCTCCGCGATCGTGCGGCCCGCCACCGTGTACGACAGCGCCTCCTCGCTGTACCGGCTGCCCCCGCAGGCGTCGCACACGCGGGTCACCGGGTCCATGAACGCCAGGTCCGTCCGGATCTCGCCGCGGCCCTTGCACACCGGGCACGCGCCGGCCGAGTTGAAGCTGAACAGCCCCGGCCGCACCCCGTTGGCGTCGGCGAACAGCTTGCGCAACGGGTCCATGGCCTCCAGGTACGTCGCCGGCGTCGAGCGCGGAGACCCGCCGATGGCCGACTGGTCGATGAGCACCACGTGCGGATGGCGGGCGACCAGCTCCCGGCGCATCAGCGTGCTCTTGCCCGACCCCGCCACGCCGGTGACCGCGGTGAGCACGCCGAGCGGCACGCGTACGGTGACGTCCTTGAGGTTGTGGGCGTTCGCGCCCTCGACGGTCAGCCAGCCGGACGGCGCGCGGACGGCGTCCTTGAGCCCCGTGACGCGCCGCATCATGCGGCCGGTCAGCGTGTCACCGGACGCCAGCCCGGCCACCGTGCCCTCGAACACGACCCGGCCGCCCCGCGTGCCCGCGCCCGGCCCCATGTCCACCACGTGGTCGGCCAGCTCGATCAGGTCGCGGTCGTGCTCGACGACCAGCACCGTGTTGCCCTTGTCGCGCAGCTCCACCAGCAGGTCGCCGAGCAGGTGGACGTCACGCGGGTGCAGCCCCACGCTGGGCTCGTCGAAGATGTACGTCATGCCGGTGAGGCTGCTGCCCAGGTTCCGCACGGTCTTGAGCCGCTGCGCCTCGCCGCCCGACAACGTCGGCGTCTCCCGGTCGAGGCTGAGGTAGCCGAGCCCGATGGCGTCGATCCTGCGCAACGCCTCCACCGCCGCCTCCGCCACCGGGTCGTCCAGGCCCTCCAGCAGGCCGATGAGGTCGGTGACCTCCATCGCGCAGTGGTCGGCGATGGACAGCCCGCCGATGAGCGAGGCCAGCGCGGCCGCGTTGAGCCGCCGGCCGCCGCACTCCGGGCACGTGCCCTGGCGCACGTACGGCGCCGCGGCCTTGTCGAGCCGGTCGAGGTCGCGCTTGAGGTGGACGCGCTCGAACCGGGTGACCAGGCCCTCGTAGGTGTTGGTGTACTCGCCCCTGCTGACCTTGAAGCCGCCGCCGTACAGCAGCAGGTCGCGCTCCTCGGGCGTGAAGGCGCGCACCGGCTTGTCGGGGTCGAACAGCCCGGACCTGGCGTAGAGCTGCCACACGTACGACCCGGGCGGGGCCATCCGGATCGCGCCCTCGTTCAGCGTCAGCTCCTCGTCGAGCAGCCTGCCGAGGTCGGCCTCCACCTTCTTCCCCAGGCCGTCGCAGACCGGGCACATGCCCTGCGGGTCGTTGAACGAGTACGCCGTCGCGGGCCCGGCCGACGGCTCGCCGCGCCGCGAGAACAGCACCCGCAGGATCGCGTGCACCTCGGTCATCGTGCCCACGGTCGAGCGCGCGCCGCCGCCGACCGGCCGCTGGTCCACGATCACGGCCGCGGTAAGGCCGGACATGCGCTCGGCGCGCGGGCGCTCGTGCTTGGGCAGCCGGTTCCTGACGAACGCGCTGAAGGTCTCGTTGAGCTGCCGCTGCGACTCCGTGGCGACGGTGCCGAACACGATCGAGGACTTGCCCGACCCCGACACACCGGTGAACACGGTCAGCCGCTCCTTGGGCAGCCGCAGCGTGACGTCCTTCAGGTTGTTCTGCCGCAGGCCGATCAGCTCGATGTCGCGCGACACGTGCCACACCTCCCATAGCTTTGGCTACTACCTATAGCTTAAGCTAATACACATGGCGGACATTCCCGACCGGCGAGCGCGACGGCGAGCCGAGACACAGGCCGAGATCCTCGCCATCGCGCTCGACGTGATGGCGGAGGAGGGCGTCGCCGGGCTGAGCCTGGCGACCGTGGCCAGGCGGCTCGGCATCCAGCCGCCCTCGCTGTACAAGTACTTCCCGTCCCGGCACGCGGTCTACGACGCCCTGTTCAGGCGCGGGCAGGAGGGCTACCTGGAGGCCGTGCGGCGGGGGGCCGAGCCGCACGAGCCGGGGCTGGCGGCCATGGGCCCGTCCCTGGAGGCCGGGGCGCGATGGATCATGGAGAACCAGGTGCTGGCCCAGCTGATGTTCTGGCGGCCGGTGCCGGGGTTCGCGCCCTCGCCCGAGGCGTACGCGCCCGCGCTGGCCGTCCACGAGCACTTCGCCGTCCTGATCAGGGCCGCCGTCGAGCGCGGTGAGCTGCGTCCCGACGCCGCGGGCGAGGACGGGCTCGCCCTGGCCGCGAGCCTGATCGCCGGGCTCGTCTCCCAGCAGCTCAGCAACGAGCCCGGCGCCTCCTACGAGGAGGGGCGGTTCACCCGGCTCGTCCCCCGGCTGCCGGCGGTGTTCGCGGCGGTATACCCGCCGCCGTGAGCTGGTCGCCGACCGATGGCGCGCCCGGCCGGTTGTCGATCTCCAGGTGCGGCACGACGGGCGGCTCGTCCACGCGGATGTTCCGCAGGTAGTCGGCGAAGGCGGCCAGTTTGCCGGCGTCCCTGCCCAGGCCGCGCGCCTCCAGCCGGGCACGCAGCGTCGGCCCGTCCGAACGCACCCACAGCAGGCGCACGGGCGGCCCGCCCAGCTCCCCGGCCCACCGCGTCCAGTGCGCCGTGTCGTGCACCTGCGCGGTGAACGGGCCGTCGAGCAGCACCGGGCAGCCGTGGCCGCGGATCTGCGCGGCGAGCCTGGTCAGGCCCTCGTACTCGTGGCGTTTGACGTGCCGGTCGTACCAGGGGCCCTCGCGCTCGCCCTGGTCGCGGCCGTGCGCCCGCAGGACCTCCGCGACGAGCCCGCCGTAGACGGTGTCCTTGTCGAGCAGCGCGGGCACGGGCGACAGGCGGGCCAGCAGCTCGGCCGCCACGGTGGACTTGCCCGCCCCCGGCGGCCCGCTGATCACCCACACGGTCGTCATGCGATCAACCTACGCGGATCTGCGTACACGGGTGCCTCGCCTGGACGGACGACGTCCGGCGCGCCCGCCGACAGACTTCCTGCTCATGCTGACCGTCTTCGCCAGAGCCTTCCGGGTGCCGGAACTGCGCAGGAAACTGCTGTTCACCCTGGGACTGATCGTGCTGTTCCGCCTCGGCCAGATCATGCCCGCCCCCGGCGTGGACGTCGTGGCCGTACGGCAGTGCGTGGGTTCGGCGAGCGGCGGCGTCTTCGACATGATGCAGATGCTCAGCGGCGGCGCGATGCTTCAGCTCTCGGTGTTCGCGCTGGGCGTCATGCCCTACATCACGGCCAGCATCATCATGCAGCTGTTCGCCGTCGTGGTGCCGCGCCTGGACGCGCTCAGGAAGGAGGGTTCCAACGGGCAGGCCCGGATCACCCAGTACACCCGATACATGACCGTCGGCCTCGCCGTGCTGAACGCCACCACCATCGTCGCCATGGCCCGCTCGGGGAACCTGCTGCCCGGCTGCGCCCGTCCGCTGCTGCGCGACCAGGGGCTCTTCGCGGTGTCGGTGATCGTGACGACGATGGTCGCGGGCACCTGCGTGGTGATGTGGATGGGCGAGCTGATCACCGACCGGGGGATCGGGAACGGCATGTCGATCCTGATGTTCACGCAGGTCGTGGCGGTGTTCCCGGGGTACATGGCGAAGATCTTCGTGCTCACGCCGTTCGGGTTCGGGGTGATGCTGGCGGCCGGGCTGTGCCTGGTGGCGGCGGTGGTGTTCGTCGAGCAGGCACAGCGGCGGGTGCCCGTCCAGTACGCCAAGCGCATGGTGGGGCGGCGCATGTACGGGGGGAGCAGCACGTACATCCCGCTCAAGGTCAACCAGGCGGGGATCGTACCGGTGATCTTCACCTCGTCGCTGCTCTACGTGCCGACGCTGGCCGCGCCGCTGCTCGGCGCGGAGGCGGGCGCGTGGGTCTCGCGCAACCTGACCGCCGGCACCCATCCGCTCTACATGACCGTGTACGTGCTGCTGATCGTCTCCTTCGCCTACTTCTACGTCTCGATCACCTTCAATCCCGTCGAGGTGGCCGACAACATGCGGCGGTTCGGGGGGTTCGTACCGGGGATCCGGCCGGGCGTGCCGACGGCCCGCTACCTGGCGTACGTGTTGTCGCGGCTGACCGCGCCCGGAGCCGTCTACCTCGGCGTGCTGGCGCTGCTGCCGCTGGTGGCGTTCGCGATCCTGCGCGACCCCGGCACCCAGCAGAACTTCCCGTTCGGCGGGACGAGCGTGCTCATCATGGTCGGCGTGGGGCTGGACACGGTCAAGCAGATCGAGGCCCAGCTCCAGCAGCGCAACTACGAGGGCTTCCTCAGGTAGCCCCCGGCCCTGCCCGATGCCGCTCAGGCCGACGCCGCTCAGGTCGGCAGTGCGAGGCCGGCCCGCATGGCGAACACCACGAGCTGGGCCCGGTCGCGGGCGCGCAGCTTGACCATGGCCCGGCTGACGTGGGTGCGCACGGTGTCGGGGCTGATCACCAGCTCCCCGGCGATCTCGTCGTTGGACCGGCCCGTCGCCACCCACGCCACCAGCTCGCGCTCGCGCGGGGTGAGCGTGTCCAGGCCCTCGACGGGCTCGGCGCCGCTGCGGCCGAACAGGCCGATGACCTTCCTGGTGATGGACGGCGACAGCAGCGCCTCGCCCGCGGCCACCACCCGCACGGCGTTGACCAGCTCGTCGGGCGCGCTGTCCTTGAGCAGGAAACCGCTCGCCCCGGCCTGGAGGGCGGCGAAGACGTACTCGTCGACGGCGAACGTGGTCACCACCACGATCCGGGTGCCGCCCAGCGTGGGGTCGGCGGCCACGGCGCGCAGCGTGGCCAGGCCGTCGGTGCCGGGCATGCGGATGTCGAGCAGCAGCACGTCGGGACGGGTGCGGCGGATCAGGTCGAGTGCCGCCGCGCCGTCGGCCGCCTCGCCCACGCACTCCATGCCGGGCTCCCGCTCCAGCAGCGCCCGCAACCCCATCCGCACCACGGCCTGATCATCCGCGACCGCCACCCTGATCACCGGCTCCCCGGAAGTGGGGTGGTGTGCGTCCCTGATCACGGGCTCTCCGGAAGCGGGTCGTGGGGCGTTCGTGATCAGTGGCTGCCCGGCGGTGGGGTCGGGGGTGTCCGGGGCCGGGCCGTGGGGGGTGTGGGTGGTCATGCCGTGGGCCGGGGGAAGCGGGCGGTCACCTGGAAGCCGCCGCCCTCGCGGGGCCCGGCGGTGAACCGGCCGCCCGCCTCGGTGACGTGGGCGCGCATCCCGGCCAGCCCGCGGCCCTCGCCCGAGCCGTTCCAGCCCGCGCCGCGGTCGGCGACCTCCAGCACGAACGCGCGGTGGTCGTGCGCCAGACGCACCGACGCCCTGGTCGGCCCGGCGTGCCGGAGCACGTTGGTGAGGGACTCGCGGACCACCCGGTAGACGGCGCCCTTGAGGTGGGCGGGCACGGCGGGGTCGGCCGGCTCGACGTCGACGGGCAGCCCGGCGGCCCGTACGCCCGCGATGAGGCCGGGCAGGTCGGCGGCCGGCGGGTCGATGCCGTCGAGCGCGGCGCGCAGGTGGGCGAGGGCGGTGGTGCTGGTCTCCCTGATCGCCCGGAGCGAGGCCCGCGCCTGCTCGGGGTCGTCGTCGAGGGCGACGAGCGCGAGCCCGGCCTGCATGGCGATGGCGGCCAGCCCGTGACCGGCGGCGTCGTGCACCTCCCCGGCGATCCGCGCCCGCTCGGCCGCCACGACCCCCACCCCACCGGGCACGGCGTCGGACGCGCCGGGGCCGGCGGTCGTGCGGCCCGGAAGCGGGCACGCGCCCGCCACGAAGGCGTCGCCGTCCGCGGCGGCCTGGCCGGGACGGACGGTGGCCGCGGAATGGGGTACGGCAGGCGCCGGAATCCCCCACGCCGCACCCGGCCGGGGCCCACGAACCGGAGCCGCACCACCGGCCACCGCGTACGGCGGCGCCCCGTCCTCCGGGGTGAGCGTGTACGGCGGCGCGGTGTCGAGGGCGTATGGCGGTGCCGCGGCCTCGAAGGCGAGGGTGTGCGGTGGTGGGGCGGTGTCGGCGGTGTGGGCCGAGGGCGGGGGTTCGGTGTCGGCCGCGGCGGCCGCCGCGGCCGCTCTGGCCTGGGCGAGCCCGCTGAACGACCACGGGACGGCCAGCCACCCGGCCCAGGCCAGCATGACCACGACCGGGATGTCACCCACCCGGTTCAGGCGCGACAGCGCGGCGAACGACCCGCGCAGGCGCCCGCCGCGTTGCGTGTGCTCGCTCACCATCCCCCACCCGGCCAGGCTCGTGTCGTCCCGATCCTAGCGAGTTCCTAGCGGCACGGTTCGATCGCGGGCCCGTCCGGCCGCCCCGGGACGATCTTGCCGGGAGGGCGTCAGCGCATCCCGTCGGTCAGCCAGCGCAGGGGGTTGTCGCGGGTGATCAGGCGGATGACGTCCTCGGCGGTGCCGGCCTCGCGCAGGCGGGGGAGCACGCTGTGGAACAGGTGGGCGTAGCCGCAGCCGCCGTAGCGCTGGACCTGGGCCACGCGGCTCAGTCCGGTGCTGAGCAGCAGGCGGTCGGCGTGGCCGTCCTCGATGAGGCCGAGCGCGATCCTGGCCGCCTGGTCGGGGCCGAGCGCCACGGCGCTGAGACTGACGTACGCGCCCGCCTCGGCGATCTTGCGGGCGCCGCCCAGGTCGCCGGAGTAGCCGACGGCCACGCGGGAGCCGGGCAGGTTCTCGCCGAGCAGGATCTCCAGCAGCGCCAGGGCGTTCTGGCCGTGGGTGGCGACGGGCAGGCGCGACTGCCGGGAGGCGCGGGCGGCGGCGCGCAGGCAGCGCTCCTCCCACGCGGTGGGTTCGGCGCCCCAGCTGCCGACCTCGCCGATCACGCCGGGGAAGACGCCTGTGCCGTCCACGCCGCTGGAGATCTCGGTCATCAGGCGCCGGGTGAGCTGCTCGACGTCCTCGTCGCCGACGCCGGTGAACGGCTGGGCGAAGAAGCCGGTCGAGGCGATCACCGGCACCCGGCTGCCCGCCGCGATGCGGGCCAGGGCGGCGGCGTCGCGGCCCATGCCGAGACAGGTCAGGTCGACGACCAGGTTGAGCTCGTCGGACTGGCGGAGCTCACGGAGCTCCGCGGTGACAGTGGTCTCCTCGTCGAGCCAGCGGTGCGGGTCGGAGTCGATGCCGACCGCCCAGCGCATGTCGTTGCGCAGATGCTCGTGGGGGAGTACGGCTCCGTTCACGGCGGCCGCGCGAATGGGGCCGGTGACGGTGCGAAGGATGACCTCGGGCATAGCAGACATTAACCGATAGTTACCGAATCCTGTGCCCCACGTCCGGAAATTTTACCCTTAGTCCCGTTTGGTGAGCTGCTAGTGGTCTGCAAGTGTTCCTGCCGGTGTGGGCCTTATCCTGAAGGGAAGCCGACGACACGGGGGAGACGTGCCGATCCAGAACTCCGAGACGGGCGACGCCGACGTGATGAAGGACGAGGCCGCCGAACGTTCCGCCATGCCCGGCCGCCGTACCGGCCTGAAGGGCTGGCTCGACGGCGTCAGGTCCACCCGCGCGGGCGCGCTCACGTTGAAGATCGTGGTGGGCGCCATCGGCGCGGTGATGGTGGTCGGCGGCCTGATCATGGTGCCGTTCCCCGGGCCGGGCTGGCTCGTGGTGTTCGCCGGGCTGGCGGTGCTGGCCACCGAGTTCCACTGGGCCCACCGGGTGCTGGAGTTCGGCAAGCAGACCCTGCACGCCTGGACGCAGTGGTACAAGCGGCAGGGCTGGACGGTGCGCATCCTCGTGCTGCTGGTGACCGTGGCCGCCGCCGGGGTGATCGTCTACTTCGGCATGCTGACGCTCGGCATCGACCTGCTGGAAATCGCCCAGCGCTTCGTCTGATCCGGCGAAGGGCTTTCAGACCGGGTCGTTATCGTTCCCGGAATCGCGGCTTTTCCCTGCCTATTCTGCGGGCGTGATCGCTCATCTCGCCGTCGCCTTGTCGCTGACGTTCCTCGCTCCGGCCGCCGCCAGGGCCGACCTGGCATTGCCGGGGACCGGTGGAATGAAATATCAGGAAAAGTCGGGCGATCCCGTACGGCTCAGCGCGTACGGCCTCGGCACCGCCGGCACCTACCTCCGCGCCGCCACCGGCGACGCCTTCACCCGGCAGAAGAGCCTGTCGGAGGTGTCGGTCTCGCCCGACGGACGCCTGACGGCCGGGGTGCCGTCGTCGTACCGGGCGGGCTTCGACTCCGTGGTCGTCACCGACCGGACCACCGGCAAGACCGCCACGATCCGTACCGTCAGGAAGCCCATGACGGCCTCCTACGCCTCCTGGTCCAGGGACGGCAGGAAGGTCGCGCTCACCGTCGAGCAAAAGGTGAGCGGGACGTGGCGGGTGCTCGGCTTCACGGTCGTGGACGTGCGCGCGGGCACCGCGAGCACCGTCCGGGTCGCCGGGCTCGCCCGGCGGGCCGGCTTCTGGTGGAGCCCCGACGGCAACCTCGTCAGCATGTACGGCACCGGCCTGCGCGTCTACCGCCCCGCCGACGGCACGGTGCTGCGCACGTACGCGGACGTGGGCCTGCCGACCGGCCCCGAGGACTCCTACGCGCCCTCGGGCAAGCGCCTGACGACCTGGTGCCCGTCGCGCTTCAAGGAGCAGGTCTGCCTGGTCGACCTCGCCTCCGGCACGATCGCCCAGCGCGTGGCCGTCAAGCCGGAGGCCCTGTTCGGCTGGTGGGACGACAGCCACCTGATCGCCGTCACGAAGGCCGGGAACGGCCGCCGCCTGTCGGTGCTCGACCTGACCGGCCGCACGACGCGCGTGCTCGCGGACGTGCCCGCCGCCACCTGGGCCGCCGAGCTGTGGGTCAGCTTCGCCAGGACCCGCGTGTCATAGGTAGAGGCCCGTGCCGTGGTCGGTCTCCTGGGTGGCCACCGCGTGCAGGTCGCGCTCGCGCATGACCAGGTAGACCCGCGCGTGCACCTCGACCTCGAACTGGTCCTCCGGGTTGAACAGCACCTTGTCGCCCACCTTGACCGCGCGCACGTTCGTGCCGACGCCGCAGACCTCGCCCCACGACAGCCGGTTGGCCATCTTGACCGTCGCGGGGATGACGATGCCGGAGCCGCTGCGCCGCTCCTCGGCCTCCTGCTCCAGCCGGATCATCACGCGGTCGTGCAGCATCTGAATCTCGAACTTGGGCGCTTCCACGGGTCACAGTTTACGAGCCGCCGCGCCCCCGCCGGTCCGCGATCGTCCCAGGTCCCGCCGGACGCCGGTCAGGGCCCGGTGGTGGGTCAGGGCAGCCGGAGCTCGGCGTACACCGGGCGGTGGTCGCTGCCGATCGGCCCGAGCACCCGGAAGTCCCGCACCGCCATGCGGCCGTCGGCCAGCACGTGGTCGATCGCCACGCCGGGCACCGGACCCCATCCGCCCCACGTCGGCGACAGGCCCCGGCCCATGGCGGCGGCCGCGTCCCGGTAGCCCGCGGCCAGCAGTTCGCGGACCGGGCGGTGGTCGAGCGTGGCGTTGAAGTCGCCGGCCAGCACGCGCAGCCGTCCGCCGCCGCGCGGCAGCCGTTCCAGCCCCGCCAGCCAGCACGGCTGCCGGCCCATCCGTTTGGGCGCGCAGGGATGCACCGAGACGATCTCCAGCCGGGCCCCGCCGGGGTGCGTCAGCACGGCCGTGGCCTGCCCGAACCCGCCCAGCTTGATCAGCTCGCCGGCCGCGAGGGGATGGCGGGCGTACACGGCCGAGCCGCCCACGCCCTCGGTGGCCCGCGGTACCGCGTACGGCAGCAGTTCGCGCACTCCCGCCGCCTCCAGCCGCCGCTCGGCCGCAGGCGTGAACTCCTGCAACGTGAGCACGTCCGGGCGCAGCGATCTGACCAGCCGGGCCAGCTCGGCCGCGTCGGCCGTGCCCACCAGCAGGTTGGCGGCCAGCACGCGCAGCGTCGCGCCGCCCGCGGCGACCCCAGCGGGCTCAGGGAAGGCGCGCGGCAGCACCGCGACGCCGAGCGCCAGCACCGTGACCAGCGCGACCGCCCCCGCGGCCCACCGCCGCAGCAGCCCGGCGAGTGCCAGGCTCAGCACCGCGCCCGCCGCCGCGTGCGGCGTGAACGCCACCATCGGCACCCACGGCCAGTCCGGCTCGAACCCGCTCACCCGCACCGCCGCCCACACGGCGAACGGCGTCACCGCGATCCAGCTCATCCAGGTACGCACGCCCTGTATCACCACATGTCCTGCAAGGAGTTCACGGCGTGAGAAAGTGTGCTCCATGCGCGACGTGGAAGCCAGGGTCCTCAACGCCATCGACGAGACGGAGACGGTCGGCCTGCTGGCCGAGACCGTGCGGGTCCCCAGCGTGACGGGCACCGACGCCGAGTCCGACCTCCAGCACCGCTTCGCCCGCCTGCTCACCGAGGCCGGCCTGGACGTGGACGTCTGGAAACTCGACCTCGCCGGTCTCGCCGCCCAAGCGGGCTTCCCCGGCACCGAGGCCCCCAGGCGGGAGGGCTACGGCGTCGCCGCCGTGACCGAGGGGGAGGGTTGGCCCGCGCTCGCCCTCCAGGGCCATGTGGACGTCGTCCCCACGGGCGACCTGGCCAAGTGGGAGGGCAGCGACCCGTTCGCCGCCCGGATCACCGGCGACGTGCTGCACGGCAGGGGCGCCTGCGACATGAAGGCCGGCCTGGTGGCCAACCTGGCCGTCGTACGGGCGCTGAAGCGGGCGGGCGTGCGCCTGGCCAGGCCGCTCGCCGTGCACTGCGTGATCAGCGAGGAGGACGGCGGCCTCGGCGCCTTCGCCACCCTGGCCCGGGGGCACACGGCGGAGGCCGCGGTGATCACCGAGCCCACCAGCGGCGCGGTCATCACCGCCAACGCCGGCGCGCTGACCTTCCGCCTGGAGCTCGCCGGCCGGGCCGCGCACGGCGCCACCAGGTACGAGGGCGTCAACGCGATCGAGGTTTTCTGGCCGGTGTTCGAGGCGATCAGGCGCCTGGAGGCCGAGCGCAACCGGGACGTCCCGGAGATCTTCGGCGGCAACCCGATGCCGTACCCGATCGAGGTCGGCACCGTGCGGGCGGGCGACTGGGCGAGCACCGTGCCCGACCTGCTGGTCGCCGAGGGACGCCTCGGCGTGCGGCTGGAGGAGGACCCGGCCGCGGCGCGGGCGGCCTTCGAGGAGGCCGTCGCCTCGGCCGCCCACCCGTGGCTGCGGGACAACCCGCCCGTGGTGACCTGGCCGGGCGGCCAGTTCGCCAGCGGCCGGCTGCCCGCCGGGCACGAGCTGCTCGGCGAGGTGAACCGGGCCGTCTCCGACGTCGCGGGCCGCCGTCCGGCCGAGGCCGCCGCGCCGTACGGGAGCGATCTGCGCCTGTACGCGGCCGGCGGCGTCCCGACCCTGCACTACGGCCCCGGCGACGTCCGGTTCGCGCACGCGCCCAGGGAGCAGGTCGAACTGGCCGAGCTGCGCGAGGTCACCCGCGCGCTGGCGCTGCTCGCGGTCCGCCGCTGCGGCGTCCTGTGAGCAGTTCCCGGTACGACGGTCACAGGGACGACTCGACCGGCAGGCCGGCCCCGACCCAGTCCTCGATGCCCTCGACGTACCGGCGGACGTCGGTGTAGCCGAGCGCGGCCAGCCGGTTGGCCACGGCCTTGCTGTTGCCGCAGGCCGGGTTGGAGCAGTAGGTGACGATGGGGGCGTCCTTGTCGGGCAGCAGCTCGGCGGCGCGCTCGGCGACCTCGCTCTCGACCAGCGCGACGGCCCCCGGCAGGTGCTGCTGGGCGTAGTAGGAGCCGCCGAGCGTGTCGAGCACGGTCACGCTGCCCAGACGGGCGTGCAGTTCCTCGCGGGTGATGGTCATTGTGGCCTCCAAGAGAAATGGACTAAAGTCCGGATGTGTGGATGGCCAGAAAGTTAACGGACCGCAGTCCGGTTCGTCAAGCGAGCCGCTGGAGCTGCTGACCGGCAAACCGGTCAGGGAACGCGCGGACGCGGCGCGCAACAGGGAGAAGGTGCTGGCCGCCGCCGCGCGGCTGTTCGCCGAGAAGGGCGTGGAGGCCGTGTCGATGGACGCGGTCGCCGCCGAGGCGGGCGTCGGCAAGGGCACGCTGTTCCGCAGGTTCGGCGACAAGTCGGGGCTGGCGGTGGCGCTGCTGGACGCCCGCGAACGCGACCTGCAGCAGCGCGTGCTGTCCGGGCCGCCGCCCGTCGGCCCCGGCGCGCCCGCCGCCGAGCGCCTGACCGCCTTCACAGCCGCCTACCTCGACTACCTCTACGCCCACCTCGACCTGGTACGCATGTCCGAGACGGCCAGCCCCGGCGCCCGCTACCGCATCGGCGCCTACCGCTTCTGGCATCGTCATTGTGCGATCCTGCTGGCCGAGGCCCGTCCGGGCGCCGACGCCGACGTGCTCGCCCACACCCTGCTGGCCGCGATGGGCGCGGAGGCGGCCGGGGTGCTGCGCGAGGAGTACGGCCGCGAGCGCGCCGTCGCGGGCGTCACCGCCCTGGCCGACGCCCTCGCGCGGCCGGTCTAGCCCAGCGCGGGGGCGGTCACGCGCCGCCGCGCCTCGGGGACGATCATCGGCGTCCCCGTCTGCGGGTCCTGGATGATCTCGCACCGCAGGTCGAACACCCGGCGGACCAGCTCGGACGTGACGATCTCGGCCGGCACGCCCTCGGCCACGACCTCGCCGGCCCGCATGACGATCAGGTGGGTGGCGTACCGGCACGCCTGGTTGAGGTCGTGCAGCACGGCCACCATGGTCCGGCCGGCCTCGTGCAGGTCGGCGCAGAGGTCGAGCACCTCGATCTGGTGGGAGATGTCCAGGAACGTGGTGGGCTCGTCCAGCAGCAGGATCGGCGTCTCCTGGGCCAGTGCCATGGCCAGCCACACCCGCTGCCGCTGCCCGCCGGACAGCTCGTCCACGATCCGGTCGGCCAGCTCGGCGACGTCGGTCGCGCGCATGGCCTCGGTCACGGCCGCCTCGTCGGCCCGCGACCACTGCCGCATGAGCCGCTGGTGCGGGTACCGCCCGCGGGCCACCAGGTCGGCCACGCTGATCCCGTCGGGCACGATCGAGCTCTGCGGCAGCAGGCCCAGCCGCCGCGCCACCTCCTTCGACGGCAGCGAGGTGATCACGCTGCCGTCGAGGTGCACGGCGCCCTTCCTGGGCCTGAGCATCCTGGCCAGCGCGCGCAGCAGGGTGGACTTGCCGCACGCGTTCGGGCCGATGATCACCGTGAAGGACTCGTCCGGGATCGCCACGCTGAGGTCGGCGGCCACGACGCGCTGGTCGTAGGCGAGGGTGAGGTCGGTGCCCGAGAGGCGAGGGGCGTCCATCAGTGGTGGTCCTTCCGCAGGAGCAGGGCGAGGTACGTGCCGCCGACCGCGGCGGTGACCACCCCGACCGGAAGCTGGGTCGGGGCGAGCAGCCGCTGGGCGACCAGGTCGGAGGCGGTCAGCAGCACGGCCCCCATGAGCGCCGACGCGCCCATGGTGACCCCGGGGGAGCGGGTCAGGCGGCGGGCGATCTGCGGCGCGGCCAGCGCGACGAAGACGACGGGCCCGGCCGCCGCGGTGGCCACGCCGGTCAGCAGCACCCCGGCGGTGACGGCCACGGCCCGTACGGCCTCGACCTTGACGCCCATGGCCTTGGCCGCGTCGTCGCCCATCTCGATCATCCGCATCGGCCGCGCCACCAGCGCGCACACCGGTAGCAGGACGGCCAGCGCCACCGCGACCGGGATCGCGTGGTCCCAGCCGCGCCCGCTGAGGCTGCCGGTCAGCCACGCGCCCGCGGTGGCCGCGTCGTTGATGTTGGCCCTGGTCAGCAGGTAGTTGTTGACCGCCAGCAGCAGCGTGTTGGCGCCGATGCCGACCAGCACCAGCCGGTAGCCCTGCACGCCGCGCCGGAACGCCAGCGCGTAGACCAGGACGGCGGTGACCACGCACCCGGCCAGCGCGCCGCCCGCGATCGTCATGGCCGACCCGCCCGCGATGACGGCGACGATGCCGCCCGTCGAGGCGCCGGCGCTGAAACCGATGAAGTCGGGGCTGCCCAGCGGGTTCTTGGTCAGGCTCTGGAAGATCGCGCCGCCCGCCCCGAACGCCGCCCCGACCAGCAGCCCGGTGACCACGCGCGGGGCCCGCAGCTTGCTCACGATCAGCTCGGCGACCGGCGTGCCCTGGCCGAACAGGGCGTCCAGGACATCGGGCACGGAGACGGTGAACTCGCCGGTCGCGATCGCCGCCACGGCCACCCCGCAGCCGATCGCCACGAGGGCGGCGCAGACGAGCAGGGACCGGGGCGCGAGCCGTACGGACCACGGGCCGACTCGTACGGTCACAGCGCCGCCACCCGCCTGCGCCTGGCCAGCAGGATGAAGATCGGCGCGCCGATCACCGCCCACACGATGCCCACCTGCACCTCTCCCGGACGCGCGATCAGCCGTCCGACGACGTCGGCGCCCAGCAGCAGCACCGGCGCGGCCAGCGCCGAGTACGGCAGCACCCACCGCTGGTCGCCGCCCACCAGCGCGCGCACGGCGTGCGGCACGACCAGCCCGACGAACCACAGCGGCCCGGCGGCGGCGGTCGCGGCCCCGCACAGCAGCGTGACGGCCACGCCGGTGAGCACCCGCGTCCTGCCGACGGCGACGCCCAGCGAGCGCCCGGCGTCGTCGCCGAGCGAGAGCATGTTGAGCGGCCTGGCCAGCGTCAGCCCGAGCGCCAGCCCCGCGACCATGAACGGCGCCAGCCGCACCAGCGTGTCCGCGCTCTGCCCGGCCAGCGAGCCGGTCAGCCAGAACCGCATGCGGTCGAAGGTCTGCGCGTCCATGCGCAGGATCGCCGAGGCCACCGCCGTGAACACCATGCCGAGCGCGACGCCGGCCAGCGCCAGGCGTACCGGGCCGGCGCCGGAGCGGCCGGCCGAGGCCAGCGCGTAGACGACGACGGAGGCCACCGCGGCGCCGCCGAAGGCGAACCAGACGTAGACGGCGGGGTCGGACAGGCCGAACAGGCCGAGCGCGAGCGTGACGCCGAGCGCGGCGCCCTCGTTGATGCCGAGCAGCCCGGGGTCGGCCAGCGGGTTGCGGGTCAGGCTCTGGATGAGCGCCCCCGCCAGGCCCAGCGTCGCGCCGACGCCGACGCCAAGGAGCGTTCGGGGGATGCGCAGCTCGCGGATGACGACGTGGTCGCTGGAGCCGTCCGGGGCGAACAGCGCGTCGATCACCGTTGAGAGCGGCATCGACCGTGCCCCGAGCGCCACGCTCGCCGCGGCCACCAGTGCCAGCACCCCCGCGGTCACGACCAGGCCGGTCACCAGCACGGTGGCGGGCCGGTGGAGTCGCGGGCCTCCCCCGGTCACGGCCGGTCGCCCGGTGGCGGGCTCAGCGGTGTCCTCTGCCGGGCGCACCCGACCCCCTCTCGTCGCGGTCAAACTTAGGTAAGGCTAATCTAATGCCTCGGCATGAAGGCAAGCCTAACCTTAGGAGATGGACATGTCGGGACCGGTACTCGCGCGCAGGGGCTTCCTGGCCGCCACGGCAGGGCTCGCGGCGGCCCTGACACTGTCGGCCTGCGGCGGCGGCACCGAGGCGGCGGGCGGCGGCGCGTCCGCGTCGGCCGCGCCCTCCGGCACGGCCGCGCGGAGCTGGACGTTCACCGACGACCGCGACAAGAAGCTGGACCTGCCCGAGCGCCCCTCCCGGGTGGTGGCCCAGGTGGGCGCGGCCGCCGCGCTGTGGGACTTCGGCGTGCGCCCGGTCGCCGTCTTCGGCCCGCACAAGCTGGCCGACGGATCGAGCGACCCGCAGGTCGGCAATGTCGACATCACCAAGGTCGAGGGCCTGGGCAACGTCTGGGACGAGTTCAACGTCGAGAAGTACATCTCCCTCCAGCCCGACCTGCTGGTCAGCAGCATGTACGTCAAGGGCACCCTCTGGTACGTGCCGGAGAAGTCGAAGGAGACCATCGAGCAGGTCGCCCCCACCGCCGGCGTCATGCTCACCGGCCGCAGCGCCACCCAGGTGATCGGCAAGTACGAGGAGCTGGCCAGGTCGCTGGGCGCCGACCTCCAGGGCGTGCCCGAGGCCAAGGCCCGCATGGAGGCCGCGACCAGGGAACTGGCCGCCTTCAAGGACCTCAAGATCCTCATGATGTCCGGCGGCGCCGACGCCATGTGGGTGGTCAACCCGCCCGAGTACCCCGACATCGTGCATCTCACCGAGAACGGCCTGAACGTCGTCAAGCCCTCGAAGGTCGACGACGGCGGCTTCTTCCAGACCCTGAGCTGGGAGAACGCCGACACCTACGACGCCGACGTGATCCTCTACGACACCCGCACCCAGTCGCTCAAGCCCGAGGAGATGCTGAAGAAGCCCACCTTCGCCAGGCTCCCGGCGGTCAAGGCCGGCCAGTACTACCCGTGGCGCGCCGAGGCGCCCTTCAGCTACCAGGGCTACGCGGCGTTCCTGGAGGAGCTGGTGTCGAACCTGAAGAAGGCCGAGAAGCTTCAGTAGGCTCCGCGCACCTCGACGATCTCGGCGAGGGGGAACTCCAGGTAGTCGCCCGCCTCTTCGCACCAGGCGTCGAGCGTCCCCGCGCGCAGCTCGCCGTGGCTGATGGTGGCCGTCAGGCCGTCGGTCAGCGTGATGCCCGCCCGGACCCCGCGGTCGACGACGAAGCCGAGCAGCGACTGCTGGGCGGTCGGCAGCCTGTTGGCCATCCGGCCGATGACCGCCCAGGTGCGGCCGTGCTTGTCGGAGTCCTCCCGGCCGGCCGCGACCAGGCGGCGGGCGTGCTCGTGCGGGTCGGGGGCCGGCTCGGCGATCACGTACGTCGGCTGCGCGCCGGAGCCGGCCGCGAACTCCGACAGCTCGGCCACCTGCCCGCCGGGCAGCAGGATCAGCTTGCCGTTGTGCGGCTCCTCGGCCCTGGCCCGGTGGATGGTGATCTCGCCGGTGTCGGAGACGGGGACGGGGGAGTAGCCGTTCTCGCGCAGGGCGGCCAGCGTGCGGTCGGCCGGGGCGGCGCTGATCAGCACCGTGGGGGCCAGCAGCCGCAGGCCCAGCCGGGCCAGCCGCCGGTGCCCGGCGATCTCGGCGAGCAGCCCGGTGTCGCCGGCCTGCACGACGCAGCCGACCGTGGAGACCGTCACCTCGCCGTGCCGGCGCGCGGTGTCGCGCACCAGGTACTCAAGGGGCTGCGGGATCGTGCCGACCGCGGCCAGCTCGTCGAGCAGCTCGTCGGCGTCGTAGCCGTGGTCGAGCGCGCCGCGCACGCTCTCGGTGGTGAAGCGCCACACCGAGGCCGCGCCGCGCGACTCGCGCTCGGCCACCCGGTCGAGCAGCGCCGCCAGCTCGGCCGACGGCGGCCCGGTCACCACCGCGGTGAGGTCGGGGCCGAACAACGCGCTCCTGCGCACGCTGGCCAGCGCCCTGGTGGACGCCTCGGCCAGCACGGGATCGTGCTCGACCTGCGGGACGGCGTCGTCGTTCTCGTCGCCGGGGTCCGCGGTAAGCCCGGCCAGGGCGCGGCCGAGGTCGGTGAGTGCGCCGTTGGCCAGCAGGCCGAGCAGCGTGGCCTCGTCGAGGACGGCCGGCGCGCACTCGGCCAGCAGCGCCTGGTCGAGCAGCGGGGCGTGCCAGTGGACGTTGCGCACGAGGCTGTCGCGGTCGGCGAAGGCGGTGCCGGCGGGCAGGTGGGCCAGCGCCGCCAGCACGGCCCGGCGCACCCTGGCCACCGCGCTGCCCGAGGGGTCGTCGCCGAGCACGGTGGCGTACTTGCCGTCGACCTTGCGCAGGGACGACCGTTCCATCCGCCACCACGCCGACAGCAGCACGCGCAGCCGGGCCGAGCCCTCGTCGAGGCGCCAGCGGTCGAACCGGTCGGTGGGGATCATGCCGCCCGACTGCTCGTCCCAGGCCAGCAGCCTGGCCACCGCGCAGACCTCCAGCAGCAGGCGGGTCTCGTCCTCGTCGCAGCCGGTCTCCTTGGCCACCCTGCGCACCTCGCGCACGCCCACGCCGCCGGTCTTGAGCAGCGGCAGCGGGTTCTTGGAGGTGTTGTCCAGCAGGGCCGCGCACCGCTCCACCACGTGCGGCGCGGCCAGCGTCATCAGGTGGTCGACCTCCTCGGGGTCGACCGGGATCGAGGCCACCTCGGGCGCCTCGGGCTGGAACGGCGGGTGGTAGCCGGGGCCGCGCACGCACAGCGCCACCTCGCGGGGGATCTCGGCGACGTGCCAGCTCGGGCGGAACAGCAGGCCGTGGTCGGCGCACCACTTCTCCGGCGTGCCGGGGACGACGAACCGGCCGCCGTCGACGTCGCGGGCGGGGCCGTCCCAGGCCAGGCGGCCGAGCAGGGCGAGCGTGCCGTCGGGGGCGGTGGCCGCCAGCCGGTCGAGGCGGCCGGGGTCGGACAGCAGCTCGATGACGCGGGCGATCGTGCGCCGCTTGTTGCCTTGGGCGGGCAGGCCGAGCACGCGGGCCAGGGCGCGCAGGGCGTCGTTGCTGATCGTCCAGGAGTTGAGGTAGTGCTCCAGCGGCTCGCCCAGGCCGAGCGGCGCCGCCCACCAGCGCGCGACGCCCTCGGCCAGATGGATCACGCCGTCGGGGTCGGGCCAGGCCAGCGCGTGGTCATGCAGATGGTCGAGCCAGGGGGTCACGGTCTCACCCGGGACGCCGAGGAAGGCGGCCAGCCCCTCGGGCGTCGGCCGGCTCATGGTCAGGCCCGCCTCGGCCAGTTGCAGGGCGGGTAGCGGCAGCCCCCGCATGGCCTCCATGACGGCGAAGCCGTTGCCCAGGCGCTGGGCCAGCGTGTCGAGCCGGCGGGGCCAGGGCGGCGCGATGGCGTCGGGCCTGTTGGCCAGGATGCGGGCAAGCCTGTTTTCGTCTAGTGTTCGCAGCCAGCCGAGCAGGTGATCTTCCATCTGTCAGCACTCTCATGGGGTCGCGTGGGACTCACCGTGAGCCATGACCATCCACGGTAGTGCAGAGCACCCCTCCGTCAGGAGAGGACTGCCCAGACGATCTTGCCGTGGGGCGCGAGTGCCGACCACCCCCAGCGGAGGCTGAGCGATTCGACGATGTGGAGACCCAGGCCGCCGGTGTCAAGGGGGCCAGGGTATCGCAGCACGGGCACCGAGGTGCCGGGATCGGTGAACGCGCTGGTGACGAGTCCGCCGCGGCGCACCAGGGACATGTGGACCGGGCGCTGGCAGCGGGGCTCGTCGAGGCGCAGGCCGTGACGCAGGGCGTTGGTCGCGAGTTCGGAGACCACCAGCTCCATGTTCTCGACCAGCTCGCCGAGCCCCCAGCCGGACAACGTCCCCATGGTGAAGCTGCGCGCGGAATGGACCGAGGAGGCGGTGGGGGGGAGCACGTACGTGGCGCTCGCGGACGGGCCGGTCACCAGGAGATCGCGAGCCGCCTCCGGCCACCAGCCGACGGGCGGCCACCAGTCGAACGTGGTCCACTGGCCGGGCGCCGTGGTGGATTGCACGTGATCATTCTGCGCCAATCTCTCGTGCAGGTGCAAGAGCGAATGCACGTGCAGACAACTCGTGCAGGCGCTACGGTTCTCCCCAAGTGGTCAATATGGGGGAAAGGGGATCTTGTCCGCGGCCCATGATCTTTCGGCCGCTAAGTGACAGACTGTGTCTTCAAGGAAACGACACAAGGAGCAGCACGTGTCCATTGATCCGCCCGGCTCCGGTTCGACCGTTCGGCGCATCATGCTGGGTGCGAGCCTCAGGCGCCTGCGCGAGGCCTCTGGGCTCGACCGCGGCCAGGCCGGATTCCACATCCGGGCGTCCGAGTCCAAGATCAGCCGCATGGAGCTCGGGCGTGTCGGGTTCAAGACACGTGACGTGGAAGACCTGCTCACCCTGTACGGCGTCGTCGACGATGCCGAACGCCGTGCCCTGCTGGAGATGGTCCGCGAGGCCAACACCCCCGGGTGGTGGCACAAGTACTCCGCCGAGCTGCCCTCGTGGTTCACGACGTACGTGGGCCTGGAGGAGGCCGCGAGCGTGATCCGCACCTATGAGGTGCAGTTCGTGCCCGGCCTGCTGCAGACGGCCTCGTACGCGCGATCGGTCTTCCAGCTCGGCAACCCCGATGCCAGTCCGGACAAGATCGAGCGCCGCGTGCACATGCGCATGCAGCGCCAGGAGCGCTTCACCCAGAAGGACGGCCCCAAGCTGTGGGCCGTCATCGACGAGGCGGCGCTCAAACGGACCATCGGCGGGCGAGAGGTCATGTCCGAGCAGCTCCAGCATCTGCTGGAAGTCGCCGCCCTTCCCAACATCACCCTCCAGGTGATGCCCTTCAGGTTCGGCAAGCACGCCGCCGAGGGGGGCGCGTTCAGCATCTTGCGGTTTCCCGAGTCCGACCTGTCGGACGTTGTCTACGTCGAGCAGCTCTGGGGTGCCCTGTACCTGGACAAACGTGAGGACATCGACCCGTACCTCACCGCCATGGAGCAACTGTGCGTGGAAAGCACCACGCCAGGGGGCACCGTCGAGCTCATCGGCGGTCTTCTCAGAAAGATGTAGATGAACCACACCTACAACGGCATGCCCGCGGCCGACCTCACCCAGGTCGCCTGGCGCAAGAGCCGCTACAGCAACTCGCAGGGCAACTGCGTGGAGCTCGCGGAGCTTCCCGACGGAGGGATCGCGGTCCGCAACTCGCGCTTCCCCGACGGTCCTGCTCTCATCTATACCCGCGACGAGATCCGGGCCCTGGTGCTCGGCGCGAAGGACGGCGAGTTCGACGGCCTCCTCGTGTAACAGCCTGTTCACCTCCGGCGCGCTCCCGTAACGGGGGCGCGCCGGTGGCGTAACCGGCCTGGACCTTCCGCCGGTCAGGATGGCGGACATGCTCGACCGGATGAATCTCTACCCGATCGCCGACGACGTGCTGTTCGCGCCGGGCGGCAAGGTCGTGGTCCGCACGTACGGCGTGGCGCCCGCGGGCGCCTCCATCTCCTACCGCACCTGGGTGACCGGGCTGCGCGACCAGCCGCGCTACTGGCACTGGGGGCACTTCGAGGACGCCGCCTCCGGGCACCGCCGGGTGCTGGAGTGGCTGACCGGCAGGGGGCCGCAGCCTTCCCAGGCGCTGACCTGATCGCTATTCTCGTGCCAAGCAAATGCTTGGTAGAGGAGGCGTGGTGCGACGCGCGATCCACCTGCTCGAAGAGGTCGACTTCCGGCCGATGAACTCCCGGCGTCCGCTGGAGTACCTGACCTGGCTGACCCGCTACAAACGCGAGGACGAGAGCCGCGCCGAGCCCGCCCTGACCTCCGGCATGTCCATCAGGTCGCGCGAGATCGACCTCGTCGGCGCCTTCTACGCCGTGGGCATCACCGGGCACCCCCAGTTCAAGGCCGTCACGCTGTGGGACTGCCACGGCGGGTGGGACGGCGGCTGGCGCCAGATGATGAACATCTACCAGGGCGTGGACGAGCGCCTGTTCCTGTCCGACATCGACGACCTGCGCTTCTCCGCCTTCTCCAGGCCGCTCGGCGCCGCCCCCGGCTGCCCGCCGCTCGGCGAGGCCCCCGCCGCCGAGTTCTACCTGTTCGAGAGCGCCCGGGTACGCCCCGGCGCCGCGCTGGACTACCTGGAGGCCGTCCGCACCGAGCGCGCCCCGCTGCTGGCCGAGCACGGCCACACCCTGACCGGCCTGTACGAGGTGCTGTTCTGCGACACCGAGGCCGTCACCATGTGGGCCGTCTCCCTGGACGACCACCTGGCCGCCCAGCGGGCCCGCGACGCGGCCCTCGGGCTCGACGACGAGGTCCGGCCCGATCCCCGGCTGCTCGACTGGGGCAGGCGGGCCCGCGGCTACCTCGAAGGCCCCTGGCGCGAGACCCTGCTCGCGCCGTTTCCCGGCAGCCGCCTGGCGCGGGGGCCGCGGCCGGGTTAACGTCGGCCGCGGAGGCAGCCATGACGGACCCGTACCTCTACGGCGCGGGCGAGGGGGACCACCTCGCCGCGTGCCCGGCCGTCGCGTCCGTGGCGGTGCCGTACGCCGAGCAGGTGGCGCTCATGGGCGACCTGCTCGCCGGGCTGAGCCCGGCCCAGTGGGACGCGCCGATCGCCCGGCACGGGACGGTCCGCGACCTGGTCGGCCATCTGGCCGCCAACGACGGCGCCGTGGCGTTCGTCATGGGCCTGCCGGGCGCGTCCGGGGACCACCGGCGCTGGCGGGAGCAGGCCGGGTCGCTGGTCGAACGCCTCTCGGTGGCGGGGGAGGTGCTGCTCGGGGTCGAGGTGGGGCTGGCGGGGGTGCGTCCGGCCCGCGCGCCGCTGCGCCAGGCCCTGATCCAGCGCACGTTCGAGACCTGGACGCACGCCGACGACATCAGGGCCGCGACCGGCCGCCCGCCCGTGCCGCCGCGCGACGGGCACGTGCGCCTGGCCGCCGGGTTCGGCCTGGCGCTGCTGCCGCGGGCGCTGAACGGGCCGCGCCGCGACGTCCGGGTCACCGTCGTGCTGACCGGCCCCGGGGGCGGCACGTGGACCGTCCCGCTCTCGCGCGCCCCCGGCCGGGTCGCGGCGCTCGTGTCGGCGGACGCGGTGGACTTCTGCCGGCTCGTGGCCGGCCGCCGGCCCCCGGACGCCTTCACCTGCGCCGTGGAGGGCGACCCCGGCCTCGCCCGCGCGCTGATCCACGCCGCCGCCACCCTCGGCTGCGACTGACGGGTCCGCCGGACGACCGGCGACTTCGAGCCGCGACCGACGGGACGGGCCGTCAGGCGACAGGCGACTTCGAGCCGCGACCGATGGGGCGGGCCGTCAGGCGGCCGGGGAGTTCCAGCTCAGCAGCACCGGCTCGGAGTGCTCGAAGCCGAGCCGGGAGTAGGTGCCGGTGTCGAGCCTCAGCAGCCGGCCGTCCGCCGCGTCGAGGCCGAGCCAGCGGGCGGCCAGCACGCGCAGGAAATGGCCGTGCGCCACCAGCACGACCCGCCCCTCGGCCCGCCGGGCCCGCTCGATCACCCGGTCGGCGCGCGCGGCCACCTCGGCGGCGCTCTCGCCCGGATGCTCGGCGTCGCCGGGGATCACGCCGTCACGCCACAGGTACCAACCCGGCCGGGTCTTCCTGATCTCCACCGAGGTGATGCCCTCGTAGCCGCCGTAGTCCCACTCCCACAGGTCGGGGTCGACCTCGTAGTCCGTCAAACCGGCCAGCTCCGCCGTACGGCGGGCCCGCTGCGCGGGGGAGACCAGCGCCAGCCCGAACGTGCCCTCCTTGACCAGCGGCGCCAGCGCCCTGGCCTGGGCCTCCCCGTCAGGCGTCAAGGGCAGGTCGGTACGGCCGGTGTGCTTGCCGACCGTGCTCCATTCGGTGGCTCCGTGCCTCAGCAACAACATCTCATCCATGTGGTCCATCATCCGGCAGGCCCGCCAGCTCCTCGACGATGGGGGTGAAGGCGGGCAGGTCGCGCTCGTGGTGCAGCACGAAGTAGGACACGCCGTGCTCGTCGCGCCAGTGGCGGAGCTTGTCCACGATGTCGCGGCGGGTGCCGAGCAGCACCTGCGGCGTCTCGCCGAGCCCGGAGCTGTCGGCGGCGCTCCACGACTCCTCCGGCTTGCGCTCGCCCACCTGCATCACGCTGGTGCCGACCTCCAGCAGGTGGTGACGGGGGCCGCGGCGCAGCAGCGCCAGCTTGGCGAGGAACGCCTCCAGGCCCGCGTCGCGCGGGTCGGGGCCGGTGCCGTCCGGCTTGACGCGGGTGCCGAGGTTGACGATGTCGGCGTGCTCGGCGGCCAGGCGCAGCATGCGGGGGCCGCCGCCGCCCAGCAGGATCGGCGGGTGGGGGCGCTGCATCGGCGTGGGCGCCTGCTCCAGCCCGGTCAGCCGGTAGTGCTCGCCCTCGTAGGTCAGCGGACCGCCGGCCCACAGCCCCTTGATCACCTCCAGGGCCTCGCGCAGCCGGTCGAGGCGGACGCCGGGCGGGTCCAGCCGCAGCCCGGCGCCCGCGTACTCGCCGGCCATCCAGCCGGTGCCGAGGCCCAGCTCCAGCCGTCCGCCGGAGAGCACGTCGAGGGTGGCGGCCTCCTTGGCCAGCACGGCCGGGTGCCGGAAGTCGTTGGCGAACACCAGCGTGCCGACGCGCAGCCGGGTGGTGGCGCAGGCCGCCGCCGTCAGCGCCGCGACGGGCGCGAACCGGGGGCCGACCAGATGGTCGGGGACCAGCAGCACGTCGAAGCCGGACGCCTCCAGCCGCCTGGCCTTCTCTGCCCACGCCTTGCCGGACCGCGCCTCGCGCAGCACCGCGCCGAACCTGAACCGTCGCACGGCAACCTCCTCGCGCCGGATCTTAACAAGCGCTTGCTTGGAATGGCACACTGGTGGCCATGGAGATCCCGGTACGCCAGGCGACGGACGACGAGGTGGCGTTCTTCGGCGCGCACGGCTGGGTCCGCCTGGACCGGCTGGTCGACCCCGGCACGGTCGCCGACCTGCGCGAACGGGCCCGCGAACGCCTGCGGGGCCGCAGCAGGGCCGGGGACACCCCGGTCGACCGGGCCTTCGGCCAGTCGCGCGACGTCGCCGCCGAGGACGAGCTGTTCGGCGCGCTGAGCACCAGCCCCGCCATGGGACGCAACGCCGTACGGCTGCTCGGCGGCGTGCGGGCCGTGCGCGTCCAGGTCACCAACCTGCTGGTCAAGGAGCCGGGCGAGCACGGCGCCACCGAGTTCCACCAGGACTTCCCGTGGATGCCCATGGACCGCTCGGCCATGCTGACCGTGTGGCTGGCGCTGGCCGACGTGCCCGCCGACATGGGATCGCTGCGCTTCTACAGCGGCTCACACCGCTGCGGCCTGCTCGGGCGCAGCTTCACCCGCGCCGGGGACGACCAGCTCAGCCAGCATCCCTGGATCGGCGAGCTGGAGCTGTCGCCGCCGCTCGACCTCAGGGCCGGGGACGCCACCGTGCACCACGCGCTCACCGTGCACGGCGCGCCCGCCAACCGCCGCGACGCCGCCCGCCTGTCGTTCACCGTCACCTACTTCGACGCCGACGCCCTCTACACCGGGCTGCCGTACCGGCAGACCGACGGGCTCGGCCTGGAGGTCAACCGGCCCTTCGAGCACGAGAGGTTCCCGTGCCTGAGACCGTGAGAGGGCCGGTCGCCGACCTCGGGGCGACGCTCATGCACGAGCACGTGTTCGGGCTCAGCCCGGAGATCCTGTGGAACTGGCCGGACGTCCCCGAGGGCTGGGACCTGGAGAAACGCGCCCGTGAGGCGGCGGCCAAGCTCGACGCGCTCAAGGCCGAGGGCGTCGACACGATCGTCGACCTGACCGTCGTCGGGCTCGGCCGGTACGTCCCGGCCGTCCAGCGGGTGGCCGAGCTGACCGAGGTCAACATCGTGGCCGCCACCGGGCTCTACACCTACGACGCGCTGCCCCCGTACTTCGGGAACCGGGGGCCCGGGTCGTTGTTCGGCGGCCCGGACCGGCTGGCCGAGTTCTTCGTCCGCGACATCGAGGAGGGGATCGGGCGGACCGGGGTCAAGGCGGCCATGCTCAAGTGCGCCTCCGACCACCTCGGGATGACCAAGGGCTGCGAGCGGGTGTTCCGGGCCGTGGCCGAGGCCCACCTGGCCACCGGCGCGCCGATCACCACGCACTCGCACAGCGCCTCCAGGGGCGGGCTGGAACAGCAGCGGCTGCTCGGCTCGCTCGGCGTGGACCTGGAACGGGTGGTGATCGGGCACGCGGGCGACTCGACGGACCTGGCGTACCTGGAGGAACTGGTGGCGGGCGGCTCCTACCTGGGCATGGACCGGTTCGGCATCGAGACGATCAGCCCGTTCGAGGACCGGGTGGCGGTGGTGGCGGCGATGTGCGAACGCGGCCACGCCGGACGGATGGTGCTGGGTCATGACTCGTACTGCTTCAACGACCGGTTCGACCCCGACGTCGTACGGCGGCGCCACCCGAACTACCACCTCCTGCACATCTCCCGCGACGTCGTGCCCGAACTGCGCACACGCGGCGTCACCGGCGACCAGCTCCACCAGATGCTCGTCGACAACCCCCGGAGGATCCTGCGATGACCGAGGACTTCGACGTCGCCTCCGACTGGCACGTCGCCGCGCCGTACGACTTCCTGCGCCGCCTGCGCGCCGGACAGCCGGTGTTCCGCAGCGAGCACCTGGGCGCGTACGTGCTGACCCGCCACGCCGACGTGCGCGCCGCGTACGGCGACCCGGCCCGCTTCTCCTCCGAGGGGTCGCTGACGATCTCCCGCAGCCTCACCCCGCGGACCCGCGCCAAGCTGGGCGAGCACGGCTCGTTCCTGTCCAGCTTCGTGGCCAACGTGGACCCGCCCGACCACACCCGCCTGCGCCGCTCGGTCTCCCGGGCCTTCACGCCGCGCGCCGTCGCCGCCATGGAGGAGCGCTTCCGGCGGCTGAACGAGGACGTCCTCGACCGGGTCGCCCCCCGGGGCCGGGCCGACTTCGTCGGCGAGATCGGCCACGAGCCGTCGATCAAGCTGACCGCCCGGTTCATCGGCGTGCCCGAGGCCGACGAGGCGTTCGTGCAGGCGCACGTCAAGGACTGGTTCATGCTGTTCCTGTCGCCGCAGCCGCCCGCCCGCCAGCTGGAGCTGGCCGACAGCTTCCTGGCCTACCTCGACTACGTCGACCGCCTGGTGGCCGCCCGTGCCAAGGACCCCCGGGACGACTTCACGTCCCTGATGACCTCGCTGATCGGCGACGAGCTGTCCCACCGGGAGGTCGTCGAGCTGATCTCCACGATCCTGCTCGGCGGCAACGACACCGTCCCGAACCAGCTCGGCAACAGCGTCCTGCGGCTGCTGCGCGAGGACGCCTGGCCGGTGCCCCCGGCGCTGATCCCGGGGGCGGTCGAGGAGTGCATGCGGATCGACGGCGCCTCGCTGGGCTCGTTCCGCCACACCGTCCAGGACGTCGCGCTGCACGGTGTGACGATCCCGGCGGGCTCGCTGGTCCTGCTGTCCACCGACTCCGCCGGGCACGACGAGACCGTCTTCCCCGACCCCGAACGGTTCGTGATCGACCGCCCCAACGCCGCCGACCACCTGGTCTTCGGGTACGGCATCCACTTCTGCGTCGGGGCGGCGCTCGGCCGCCTCCAGCTGCGCACCGCGCTCGACGTCCTCGGGCGCCGCCTGCCCGGCCTGCGGCTCGCCCCGGACGCGCCCGTCGTCCACCGCAGGTCGCTGGTGGGCCGCGGGCTGAGCGCGCTGGAGGTGGAGTGGTGACCCGGGTCCGGCCGCAGGGGGCCGGTGGGAGGGAAGCGAGGAAAGGGATCTAAGGTCGGGAGAAAGCGGACTTAGGGGGATGGATGGAGCCGGTCGCGGTCGGGTTGATCGGGGCGGGGCCCTGGGCGGAGATGGCGCACGCGCCGATGCTGGCCAGAGGCCCGCACACCCGGCTCGCCGGCGTCTGGGCCCGCCGCCCCGACCAGGCCGCCAGGCTCGGCGCCCCCGTGTTCGAGCGCGTCGAGGAGCTGTTCGACGCCTGCGAGGCCGTGGCGTTCTGCGTGCCGCCCGGCGTGCAGGCCGAGCTGGCCGTCCGCGCCGCCCACGCGGGCAAGGCGCTGCTGCTGGAGAAGCCGCTGGCCGACTCGGTCGAGGGCGCCATGCGCGTGGCCGAGGCCGTGGCGGAGACGGGCGTGCCCTCGCAGATGATGCTCACCATGCGTTACGCGACCCCGACGCGCACGTTCCTGGCCCGCTGCGCCGAGATCCGGCCGTTCGGCGGGCACGCCGCCAACATCTCCGGCGCGCTGCTCGGCGACAACCCGTTCGCCACCCCGTGGCGGCTGGAGCGCGGCGCCCTGCTGGACGTGGGCCCGCACGTGATCGACCTGCTCGACGCCGCGCTCGGCCGGGTCGTCGGCGTGCGCGCGCACGGCAACCCGCTCGGCTGGACCGGCCTGCTGCTGGAGCACGAGGGCGGCGCGGTCAGCGAGGCGTCCCTGTGCATGGCGGCCGTCGGCGACCTGCCGCCCTCGACCGTCGAGGTGTACGGCAGGACCGGCAACGCCGTCCTGCTGCCCGGCGACGAGGACCCCTTCGAGACCGTGGCGGAGGAGTTCGCCCAGACCGTCCGGCGCGGCGGCGGCCACCCGCTCGACGCGGCGCACGGCCTGCGGCTCCAGGAGATCATCGCCGCGGCGGAGGAGCAGCTCGCCCGCTGAGTCCGCGCACCCTTGACGCCGAGGACATCTGCGGCATTGATAACGTTTGTCCGACGCGCAGTGCTGCAGCGAAGTCCGGTGCGAATCCGGCGCTGTCCCGCAACTGTCATAGCCAGGTCGCCTGCCTCTGCGCCGACGTCATCAACCCTCGTGGAAAAGGGTGATCCGTCGCTCATCGCGGGTCTCTCGGTTCCGACAGTGTGAAAGGACTACTCGTGAGGCCCGTACGCACGGCCTTCGCGGGCGCGCTGCTGGGAACGCTCGTCCTGGCCGGATGTGGCCAGACCGGCGCCAATGTCGCCCCCTCGAATTCCCCCACCGATTCCCCCACCGCCCCCCCTGCCGCGACCGCGGCGGCGAGCACCGGGGACTTCCCGGTCACCGTCGAGGCGGGCAACGGCAAGGTCACCCTCGCCAAGAAGCCCGAACGCATCGTCTCGCTCTCGGCCACCCACACCGAGACGCTGTTCGCGGTCGGCGCCGGCCCCCAGGTCGTCGCGGTGGACGACCAGTCGAACTACCCGCCCGAGGCCCCCAAGAGCGACCTGTCCGGTTTCAAGCCGAACGTCGAGGCCATCATCGCCAAGAAGCCCGACCTGGTGATCCTGTCCAACGACCAGGACAAGATCGTCGCCGAGCTGGCCAAGGTGAACGTCCCCGTCCTGCTCGAACCGGCCGCGACCAAGCTGGAGGAGGCGTACGAGGAGATCGCCGAGATCGGCGCGGCCACCGGCAACAAGGCCAAGGCCGACGAGGTCGTCACCGGCATGAAGACCGCCATGGACAAACTGGCCGCCGACGCCCCCAAGGACAAGAAGCTCACCTACTACCACGAGCTCGACCAGACGCCGTACGCCGCCACGTCCGGGACGTTCATCGGCCAGGTCTACGCCATGTTCGGCCTGACCAACATCGCCGACCAGGCCCCGGACGCGGCGGGCGGCTACCCCAAGCTGTCGGCCGAGTTCGTCGCCCAGGCCGATCCCGCGCTGATCTTCCTGGCCGACGTCAAGTGCTGCCAGCAGAGCAAGGAGACGCTGGCCAAGCGGCCCGGCTGGAAGAACCTGTCGGCCGTCAAGAACGACCAGGTGATCCAGCTCGACGACGACCTCGCCTCCCGCTGGGGCCCGCGCGTCGTGGACCTGGCCGAGGCGATCGGCGCGGCCGTGGCCAAGGCCGGCGGCACGGGCTGACGGTGACAGGCAAGGCGCAGCCGTCCAGGGCGCGGCCTGTGTGGGTGGCGGGCGCCCTGGTCGTGCTGGCCCTCACGATGGTCGCCGGGCTGCTCGGCGGCGCGGCGGACATCTCGCCGTGGCAGGTGGTCCTCCAGGTGGTGGACTGGCTGCCGTTCGTCTCGGCCGACTCGGGCCTCGCGCCGGTCGAGCAGGGCCTGCTGTACGAGCTGCGCCTGCCCAGGGTGCTCGTCGCCGCGGTCGTGGGCGGCCTGCTGGCCATGGCCGGCGCCGGGTACCAGGGCGTGTTCCGCAACCCGCTGGCCGACCCGTACCTGCTGGGGGCCGCCTCCGGCGCCGGGCTGGCCACGACGCTGGCCATCGTGCTGCTGCCCGGCGCCGGCGCGAGCATCCCGGTCGCCGCCTTCGCGGGGGCGGTGGGCGGGGTGTTCCTGGCGTACACGCTGGGCAACGCCGCCGGCCGCTCCGGCGGCCCCGGCGGCGGCACCGCGACCCTGGTGCTGGCCGGGGTCGCGGTCACGTCGTTCCTGACCGCGATCCAGACGTTCGTCCAGCAGCTCAAGGTCGAGGAGCTGGAGCGCATCTACTCCTGGATCCTCGGCGACGTCGGCGGCGGATGGGACCAGCTCCTGCTGGTCCTGCCGTACGCCGCGGTCTCCTCCGTCCTGCTCCTGCTGCACGGCAGGATGCTGGACGTGCTCAGCGTCGGCGACGAGGAGGCCGGCAGCCTCGGCGTACGGGCCGGCCGGGTACGCCTGACCGTCCTCGTGGCCGCCTCCCTGGCCACCGCGTCGGCCGTCGCGGTCAGCGGGCTCATCGGGTTCGTCGGCGTGGTCGTGCCGCACGTCGTTCGGCGGCTGGCGGGCGGGTCGTACCGGATCGTGCTGCCGCTGTCGCTCATCGGCGGCGCGGCCTTCCTCGTGGCGGCCGACCTCATCGCCCGTACCGTGATCGCGCCGGCCGAGCTGCCCATCGGGGTCGTCACGATGTTCGTCGGGGCGCCGTTCTTCGTCGGCGTCCTGCGCATGACCAGGCGGGTGGCCACGTGATCGGCGTATCGGCCCTGTCGGTGCGCCTGGGCGAGCGCGACGTGCTGACCGGCGTGGACGCGCACGTCCGGCGCGGCGAATGGCTGGCGATCATCGGGCCCAACGGCGCGGGCAAGTCCACGCTGCTCAAGACCGTCATGGGCGCGATCGTCCCGCACCGCGGCGAGGTCGTGCTCGACGAGCGCCCGCTCGCCGCGCTCAAGCCCCGCGAGCGCGCCAGGCTGCTGGCCTACGCCCCGCAGACGCCCGCCCTGCCGCCCGACATGACGGTCTTCGACTACGCCCTGCTGGGGCGCACGCCGTACATCCCCTACCTGGGACGGGAGAGCGGGCACGACCGTGACGTGACCGCGTCCGTGCTGGACCGGCTGGACCTGACCTCCTTCGCCGGACGCCGCGTCGGCGAGCTGTCCGGCGGCGAGCGCCAGCGCGTCGTGCTGGCCAGGGCGCTGGCCCAGCAGGCCCCCGTGCTGCTGCTCGACGAGCCCACCACCGCGCTCGACCTCGGCCACCAGCAGCAGGTGCTGGAGCTGGTCGACCGCCTGCGGCGCGCCGACGGCCTGACCGTCGTCACCACCCTGCACGACCTGACCGTCGCCGGCCTGTACGCCGACTCCCTGATGCTGCTGGCCGACGGCCGCGCCGCCGCCGCCGGCCGCCCCGACCAGGTGCTCACCGAGGCGCTGATCGGACGGCACTTCGAGGCCCGTGTCAAGATCGAGCCGGGCCCGGACGGCCGGCCCGTGGTCCACCTGGTACGAGGGGGAACGTGAAGCTGACCTATCGCGTGGAGGAGGGCACCCGGCTGGGGTCCCTGCTGTGGGAGTTCGGGCCCGGCTTCCGCATGATCTCCTCGGCCATGCTGGGCGGCGGCATCGGCCCCCGCGAATGGGTGCTGAACGCCCAGGTCGTGGCCGGTTACGCGCGGATGGACCCGGTCGACCACCTGGTCGAGCTGGGCCCGCCCGGCCCCGGTGTCGGCATGCTGACCGCCGCCTCCGTCGACCGGTACGTACGGGCCGCCGACGGGGGAGCGGAGGCCGTGGCCACCGTCGGGCTTCGCGTCCCCACCTGGGCCGCAGCCCCCGAGGGCACCGCCGACCCCGAACTCGCCCCCATGCGGGCGGGGACCGTCAACATCGTGACCGTCCTGCCCGTCGCCATGACCGACGCCGCCCTGGTGAACCTGGTCATGACGGTCACCGAGGCCAAGACCCAGGCGCTGATCGAGGCCGGCTACCCCTGCACGGGCACCGCCTCGGACGCCGTCTGCGTGGTCGTCCCGCAGGACGGGCCGGAGCAGGTGTTCGGCGGCCCCCGCTCGGAGTGGGGCGCCCGCGCGGCCCGCGCCGTCCACACCGCCGTCCGCCGCGGCGCCGAGTCGTGGCGGCCTGGTGACTACAGGTGACCATTTCGGGGGAAGTAGCATGTGGACAAGGGCGTGACTCCCGATACTGAGTGGGTGACCGCATTGGCGATCGAACCGACTACGAGGCGCACCGTTCTTCCCGGCGCACCGCCGTTCACAGTCGACGACCTGCTCAGGTTCCCCGACGACGGGAACCGCTACGAGCTCTTCAACGGGAGTCTGGTAGTGAGTCCTGCCCCCACCCCCCCGCACCAGGATGCGATCTTCCTGCTTCAGACGATTCTGCACCGCGACCTGCCGCCGCAGCTGAAGGTGTACTCAACCGTCAACGTCCGCGCCTCGCAGAGAGACCTCTTCATCCCGGATCTGGCCGTCGTCCCCAGGGACAAGGCCAGAAACGTCAAGCTCGTCTTCGAGGCCGCCGACGTCCTGCTGGCCGTTGAGGTGGTCAGTCCGAGCACCAAGACTCATGACCGGGGAAACAAGGCGGCCGCCTACGCCGCTGCGGGAATCCCCGCCTATTGGCGTATCGAACTCGACGAGGGGCCTTCGCTCTACGTGTATGAGCTCGACGGCGACTCCTATCGTGAACCCGTCGCCCACAAGGCCGGCTCGATGGTGAGGCTGTCGTCACCCTGCCCGGTCAGCTTCGATCCCGAGGAACTGGTCGACCACTGAAGCCGTAGTCCTTCGCGGCGCCTTCGGGGGTGATGTGGCCTGATTCCAGGTCGGCCCGGATCGCCGCCGGGTCCCTTTCCGACGGGGGGCCGAGGCCGCCGCCGCCCGTGGTCTCCACGACGAACGCCTCGCCCGCCGCGAACCGCACGTTGTTGACCTTCGAGGCCAGGCGTTCCAGCCGCCCGTCCAGGTGGCGCTTGTGGAAGCCGCCCACCCTGCCGGGCAGGCCGCCGTCCCGGCCCGGGGGCGGGAGGCGGAGGCGGTCGCCGCGGGTGGTGACGTGGCAGTCGGCCAGGAAGCGGTAGACGGTACGCGAGCCGAGCCCGCCCCGGAAGCGGCCGGGGCCGCCGGAGTCGGCGATCGTCCCGACCGACTCCACGACCAGCGGGCAGCGGCTCTCCACCGGCTCGGCCTGCGGTATCGAGTTGCGGCCGATGCCGAAGTGCACGCCCGTCGCGTCGGGCCCGTCCAGCCCCTGCCGGGCGCCCACCCCGCCGAAGTCGTAGGACAGGTGGATCCAGTACGGCGCCCCCACCGCGGCGATCGAGAACGGCTGGAGGATCCCGCTGGCCGCGATCGCGCGGTCCGGCATCGCGTCCGACATCGCCTGGAACACGGCCTCCATGGCGGCGTAGATGGGGACGTACCGGCCGCCGCAGGGGTACGGGGAGCGGGCGTTGAGCAGGGAGCCCTCCGGCAGCACGACCTCGATCGCGCGCAGGCAGCCGTCGTTCATCGGGATCGTCGGGTCCAGGAAGCAGCGCACCGCGAAGACGGCCGCCGCCAGCGACTGCGACGCCGAGGCGTTGATGGCGGCGGGCACCTGCGGCCCGGTGCCGGTGAAGTCGAGGACGGCCGCCTCGCCCCCGAGCGTGACGGCGACCCGTACGTGGTGCGCCACCCCCGGCCGCATCCCGTCGTCGTCGATCGGGTACGACGCCTCGAACCGCCCCCGGGGCAGCTCCGCCAGCGCGGCGCGGGTCCGGGTCTCGGTGTGGTCCAGGTAGTCCGCGACGCCCGCGGCCAGGCCCTCCTCTCCGTACTCGGCCAGCAGGGCCTCCACGCGGGAGGCGGCCACCGCCGTCCCGGCGACCAGGGCCCGGACGTCGCCCATGACCTTGTCGGGCGTGCGGCTGTTGGCCCGCAGGACGGCCTCCACGGCGGGTTCGAGTCCGTCCCGGGTGGCCAGGCGGACCGGCGGGAGCTGGAGCCCTTCGAGGAAGATGTCGGTGGCCAGCGGGGCCATGCCGCCGGCCGACAGCCCGCCCAGGTCGGAGACGTGGATCATGGTGGCGGTGAAGTAGGCCGGTGCGCCCCCGGCGAACACCGGCCGGTAGACCAGCAGGTCGTTGGTGTGCACGCCGCCCCGGTAGGCGTCGTTGAGCGCGTACGCCTCGCCGGGCCGCATGGTGTGCGGCGGGATGTCCTTCAGCAGCTCGGGCAGGGCGACCTTCAGGGCCATGCTGTTCATCAGCGTGGTCGCCATGGACTGCGCGACCAGCCGTCCGCCGGCGTCCAGGATCGCCGCCGAGGCGTCGGACCCCTCCACGATGAACGTCGAGTACGCCGACCGCACCACCACGATGCTGGCCTCCTCGGCCGCCACGACCAGCGCGTTCCTCAGCACCTCGGCGGTCAGGGCGTCGTTCACGCGGCGCCCTCCAGGGTCAGGCGCACGGCGCCCGACACCTCGTACGAGGCCAGCCAGCCGGGCGGGACCACGATCGTGGATCCGGCGTCCTCCACGATCGCCGGGCCGCGCACCCGGTCCAGGGTCCGGCGGGTGTGCACGGGAACGTCGACCCACCCCCCGGCCTCGGGGAAGTACGCCCTCCTGCGGCCCTCCGCGTCCCCATCAGACCCAGGTGCGGCGGGCGTGGCAGGCGTGGCGGGCGTGGCGGGCGTGGCGGGCGTGGCGGGCGTGGCGGCGTCGGTGACGCGGACGCGGTAGCTGACCAGCTCGATCTCCTCCTGCTGGACAATCCCATACACCTGCGCATATTTCGCGAAGAATCGCGCCGCCAGCTTCTCCCGCGACTCCGACCAGTCCACGGTCAGGTCGTGCGACTGCCCCTTGAACCGCACGTCCACCGACCGCGTCACCCGCACCTCCGCGAGGCCCAGGTCGGCGGCGGCGTCGGCGGCCAGGTCGGCGAAGATCCGCTCCGGGTCGCCGGCGTCCAGGCGCGACAGCACCCGGTCCGTCGACAGCGCCCCCGACAGCAGCCCGGCCGCCGAGGCCACCCCGCAGTGGGCGGGCACCACCACCGTCGCGATCCCGAACCGCCGCGCCACCCCGGCCGCGTGCATCGGTCCCGCGCCCCCGAACGCCACCAGCGCGAACCCCCGCGGGTCGATCCCGCGCTGCACCGTCACCACGTGCACGGCGGCGGCCATCGAGGCGTTCACGATCTCGTGCACGGCGTGCGCCGCCTCCTCCCGCGACACGCCGAGCGGCCCGGCCAGCCGGTCCAGGGCCTTGGCCGCGAGGGACGCCGAGAGCGGGATCGAGGCGGAGGAGAGGTAGCCGAGCACGAGGTCGGCGTCGGTGACCGTCGGCTCGCCGCCGCCGAGCCCGTAGCAGGCGGGCCCGGGGGAGGAACCGGCCGACCGCGGCCCGACGCGCAGCGCGCCCGCCGGGTCCAGCCACGCGAGGCTGCCGCCGCCCGCGCCGACCTCGGCCAGGTCGATGGCCGGCGTCTTGATCGGCACGCCGGTGCCCGCCCGCCGCCCGCCGAAGCTGCCCTTGCCGCCCACGTGGAACTCGTGCGTGATCTCCGGACGCCCTCCGCGCACCGCGCACGCCTTGGCCGTCGTGCCGCCCATGTCGAACGAGATCACGTCCGGCAGCCCGGTCCCGGCGGCCGCCAGCACCCCGGCGGCCGGGCCCGACTCGATGGTGGACACCGCGCGCCGGGCGGCCAGCTCGGCCGAGACCACCCCGCCGCCGGACTCCATGACGTGGACGGGCGCGCTGATCCCGATCGCGGCCAGGCGCTCGCGCAGGCGCGACAGGTAGGAGGTCATCAGCGGGCCGATGTAGGCGGACATGATGGTGGTGGTGGCACGCTCGTACTCGCGGATCTCGGGCCAGATCTCGCAGGAGGCCACCACGTGCGGCACGTGCTCGCGCAGGATCGACGCGGCCCGCCGTTCGTGGGCGGGCTCGGCGTAGGAGTGCAGCAGGCAGACGGCCGCCGAGGTGATGCCGCGCCGGGTGATCTCCGCCGCGGCCCGCCGTACCGACGCGGGGTCCAGGGGCTCCAGGACGGCACCGCGGGCCGAGACGCGCTCGTCCACCTCGAAGCAATCGCCGGGCGCGACCGGGGGAGGGGGCGGGGTGAAGCGCAGGTCGTACCGGTCCTCCTCGACGCGGGCGTAGCGGCCGAGCGGGACGGCGGCGCGGAAGCCCCGGGTGGTCACGAACGCCACCCGCGCGCCCGTGCGTTCGAGCACGGCGTTGGTCGCCAGCGTGGTGGCGTGCACGACCCGGGTGACCTGGGCGGGGTCCACGGACCCGAGCGCGCGAGTAACGCCGGTGAGTATGCCCGCGATGGGGTCGTCGTGGGTGCTCAGACACTTGGCCACCGCGGTGACGCCGCCGGGGCCGCTCAGGACCACGTCAGTGAAGGTGCCGCCGACATCGACGCCGATCGCGAACCCCATCCCGGTACGTTAAGTCCCCGAGCAAGCGCTTGTCTATGTATTGATCCCTTGACTTACGGCATCTGATTGGGAACCTGGACCTATTCAGTGTTTGGAGCGAAGATGGCGCGCATCACAGCTCTGGCGGGCGGCGTGGCGGCGGTCCTCGTGCTGCTCGCGATCCCCCTGCTCGCGGCCCCCGCCGCCGCCCACAACCATCCGAGCGGGATCACCGACCTGGTGACGCCGGCCGTGGTGCGGGTGGAGGCGGTGTCCCACGTCGAGATCACCCTGCTCGACCACATCGGCGAGCTGAAACACGTGGAGCGCTCCTACGACCTGCCGTTCGCGTCGGGCACCGGGGCCGTCGTCAACCCCGAGGGCGACGTCGTCACGCTCAGGCGCAACGCCGTCAACCCGGACGACGTCGCGATCTACGCCGCCAACAAGATCTTCGCCGAGCACCACAAGGTCAAGATCCCGCTCGACTACAAGAAGCACACCCTCAAGGACGACCAGCTCAACCACCACCTGCAGGAGTGCTACCCGCCGAAGACCAGCACCGCCACCTGCATCATCGACGTCACCACCGACATCACGGTGTTCCCCAACGTCTCGCCGCCGAGCACGGGCCTGAAGTACAAGTGCATCAAGGCCGGCAAGACCCCCGACACCCCCGCCGTGCTGGTCCCGCTCACGCCCGCCGCCGGCAGCGTCGGCATGCCGACCGCGCCGCTCGCCGACAAGGTGCCCGACCAGGAGGGCTCGCCGACCAACGTGGCCGGCTTCACGGGCCGTCCCGGGCCCGGCGTCCAGGAGACCGTGCAGATCGCCCACCTGGCCAAGGGCGGCCAGGCCGGCGCGACCGGCAGGCCGTTCGCCGACCCGGAGAAGAAGGTCGACGAGCCGGTCAAGCTGGGCGCCCTGGTCGACCAGGGCCTGGCCGGCGCGCCGGTGATCGGCGACAAGGACGGGCACGTCATCGGCCTGCTCATCGGCGGCGGCAAAGAGGCCACCATGCTGGGCGTCAGGGAGATCACCGCCACCCTCGCCGCGGCCAAGGTCGCGCCGCGCAGGGGCGCGATCGACACCGCCTTCGAGGCCGCGCTGACCCGCTACCACACCAAGTACTACACCGAGGCCGCGCCGGGCTTCCAGCGCGTGCTGGAGCTGTATCCCGGCAACGTGGTGGCCGCCACGCTGCTCAAGACGTCCCTGGCCAAGCGCGGCGGGCCCGAGGACCAGGGCACCAAGCAGGCCGTGGCCCCCCTGTCGCGGTCGACGCCGATATGGCCCTTCCTGGTGGCGGCCGGGGTGCTGTTCATCGCCGCGGGCGGCGGGGTGTACCTGCTGTGGCGGCGGCGGGCGCCGGACAGACCGGCCGAACTGCCCGAGCCCCTGGCGGCGGCCCCGCCGTTCGACGACGCCGGGAGCCAGACCGTCGTCGTACGGCGCTCGCAGCCGTTCCAGATGGTCCCGCAGCAGCAGCAGGTGATGACCGCCCCCGACACGCCGCCGGTCAAGTACTGCACCTCGTGCGGCATGAGGCTCGGCCCGGCCCACCGATTCTGCGGCTACTGCGGCCATCCCATCGAGACGTGATGCAATTGAACGACAGATCGCTCATCGGCCAGGAGGTGGCCGGGTACTACATCGAGGACATCGTCGGCAAGGGCGGCATGGCCGTCGTCTACCTGGCGCTCGACCCCCGGCTCAGCCGCCGCGTGGCGCTGAAGATCCTCAACCCGGTGCTCTCCGTGGACGACCGGTTCCGCCAGCGGTTCATCCTGGAGTCCAGGACGGTCGCCAGCATCGAGCACCCCAACATCATCCCCATCTACGAGGCCAACGCCGACGCCGACGGCGTCCTGTACATCGCCATGCGCTACGTGGACGGCCTCGACCTGCGCAGGCTCATCTACGACCGGGGTCCGCTGCCGATCGCCCAGGCCAACCAGATCTTCGCCCAGACGGCCGCCGCGCTCGACGCCGCGCACGCCCACGACCTGATCCACCGCGACGTGAAGCCGGCCAACATCCTGCTCGCCGGCGACCACGTCTACCTGACCGACTTCGGCATCACCAAGCACCGCTCGTCGATCTCCGGCCTGACCCAGACCGACCAGTTCATCGGCACGCCCCGGTACATGTCGCCCGAGCAGATCAACAAGGAGCACATCGACGGCCGGTGCGACCAGTACGCGCTGGCCTGCGTGGTCTACGAGGCGCTGAGCGCGCGGCTGCCGTTCCAGCGGGAGAACGACATCGCGCTGCTGTGGGCGCACCTGGCCGAGCAGCCGGTGCCGCTGACGCAGCTGCGGCCCGAGCTGCCGCCGCAGGTGGACACCGTGATGTCGCGCGCGCTGGCCAAGGCGCCCGAGGAGCGCTACGCCACCTGCTCCGAGTTCGTGACCGCGCTGCGCGACGCGATCAGCGGCCAGGACGCCGAGCCGGGCGGCCGGCACCCCTCGGGGCCCCACCCGGTCCCGCACGCGGCGCCGGTTCCGGGGCCGGTTCACGGGCCGGCCACAGGGCCCCGTACCGGGCCTCAGGCGGCCCCTCAGACCGGATCGCGGCTCAGTCCGTACGCGGTGCCGCAGACCGGCCCGCACGGCCTGGGACAGCCCTCCGGGCCGCACGCGGCCAACCCGCACAGCGCGGCCCCCACCCATCCCACGGCCCCGGCCAGGCGTCCGGGGCGGCTGCCGATCGTCGCCGTCACACTGGTGGCCGCCGTGGCCGCGCTGGCGCTGGTCGCGATGATCATCTTCAACCACCGCGGCGACACCTGGTCGCGCTACGCCGCCAGCGCCGCCGCGCCGCTCGCCTTCGACTACCCCGGCGACTGGACCGCGCGCACCCACCAGGACCTGTTCGCGGTGGCCTCGCCGCACGCCACCGAGTTCGAGTCGCTGTTCGTGGCCGGTCCGGGGGCCGACTGGTCGGCCGTCTCCCAGATCGTCGCCGACGACCCCGACAGCGCCGCGGGCGTGTACGTCCAGGTCTCCGACACCCTCGACGCGGGCGGCGACTCCGAGCAGATGAAGAGCAAGATGGACAACCTGCTGCCCGGCCAGGTGGACCTGGGCAAGCCGGTCCAGGACCAGGCGGGCGACAGCCCGGCCACCCGCTTCGACGGCGCGCTGCACGACCCGGCCAGCGGCACCCGGCTCGGATTCGTCAGCTACGTCATCGACCGGCAGCCCAAGACCATGCTCGTGATGTACTTCTGTGCCAGGAACACCTGCGACGACGCGGTCCAGACGCGTATCAGGCAGAGCGTGCGCCCTTCGTAGACTTGTAAGTGACTTGTGCCCGGCTTGACCTGGGTGTCCAAGCCGGGCATCCGGCGTCTACCCTCCGCGTGTGGGCATACGAATCGTCATCGCCGACGACCAGGCGATGGTCAGGGCCGGGTTGCGCATGGTCGTCGAGAGCGACCCCGGCATGGAGGTCGTCGGCGAGGCCGGCGACGGACGCGAGGCCATCGCGGTGGCCCGCCGCACGAGACCCGACATCGTCCTCATGGACATCTCCATGCCCCGGCTCGACGGGCTCGCCGCGGCCAAGGAACTGCTCGACACCCCCTCGCCGCCCAAGGTCATCACGCTGACCACGTTCGACACCGACGAGAACCTCTACGCCGCGTTGCGCGCCGGGACCAGCGGGTTCCTGCTCAAGGTGTCGCCGCCCGAGCAGCTCCTGGAGGCGATCAGGGTGGTGCACTCCGGTGACGCGCTGCTCGATCCGGCCGTGACCAGCCGGGTCATCGCCACGTTCGCCGGGCGCGCCGACCCCACGCCCTCGCCGATGCTGGCCGAGCTGACGCCGCGCGAGCTGGAGGTGCTGCGGCTGCTGGCCAGGGGCCTGACGAACGCCGAGATCGCCAGAGACCTGTACGTCGGCGAGGCCACCGTCAAGACGCACGTGGCCAGGGTGCTGATGAAACTGTGCCTGCGGGACCGGGCCCAGGCGGTCGTCTTCGCCTACGAATCAGGGGTTGTGCGCCCGGGTGCGGCCTGAGGTTTGACGGACAGGGGGGTACGTATGTGTATATTTTCCGTGAGAAGGCGGTAGTAACAGGAGATATTTCATGCCATCGTTCCCCCGAGTGCTGTTCGACGAGGCCCACAGCGAGTCGTGGACCATCCGCCGCGACGTCGCCGAGACCATCAATCCCGCCCACCCCGACGACAACAGCTACGCGCGCGCGGCCGCCGTGCTGCGCCATCTGGGGCACGACGTGCTCGCCCACACCGAGGGCTCCCTGACGGCCGGGACCCTGGCCGGCCAGGACGTGCTGGTGATCGCCCACCCGTCCGGCGACCGGTGGGAGCGCACCACCGGCCAGGGCAGCCCCGTCTTCGCCGCCGCCGAGCTGGATGCCGTCGAGTCGTTCGTGGCCGAGGGCGGCGGGCTCGTGGTGCTGGCCGAGGAGGAGCAGGACAAGTACGGCAACAATGTCGCCGAGCTGCTCTCCCGCTTCGGGGTGGGCGTCGGTCACACGACCGTGCGCGACCCGGGGAACGCCCACCGCGAGGTCGCGACCTGGGTGCTCGGCGAGCGTGCCACGGGCGACGGCGTGCTGGCCGGCGTCCAGCGGGCCTGCTTCTACCGCTCGGGCGTGCTGACCGCTCCCGAGGAGGCGACGGTCCTGTTCGCCACCTCGGCCACCGCCGACCCGGCGGGCGCGCCGCTGGCCGTCGCCCTGCGGCACGGCAAGGGCCGGGTCGTCGTGTTCGCCGACTCCGACCTGTTCGGCGACGACTCGATCGAGGACTACGACCACCGCAGGCTCTGGGGCAACGTGATCACCTGGGCCGCCCGCGTCCCCGGCGGCGACGAGGCCGCCGGAGCCCGGGACGAGGCCAAGGCCGCCCTGTTCGCCCGGCTCAAGGAGGCCGTGGAGGAGCTGAGGCCGCTGCAGGTCAAGGACGGCTCGGTGCCGGAGGAGAAGGAGCGGGCCAAGGCGCTGGTCGCCGAGATCGGCCGCCGCGTGGCCGAGATCTCGCCCTATTTCCCCCATGACGCCGCCTACCTCCAGGCCGTCCAGGACGACCTGGCCGCCTGGGCCGACCAGGACCTCGGCGTGCCCGACTTCCTCGGCGCCCTCGACCTGTTCCACCCCGACACCCAGCGCGTGGACGGCCTGGAGCACGTCGTGGTGTTCCCCATGTACACCCAGAACGGCAACCTCGACCGCAACCTCGAAGCCGTCTGGATCCGGACGATCTGGCCCGACTGGCTGGCCCGGCTGGAGGCCGGCGGCTACGACAACCCGATGTTCGTGCCGATCGCGTTCGAGGACTTCACCTCCGGCTACGACACCCACTCGGCCGTGCTGTTCCCCGAGACGGTCGCGGTGCGCCAGGCGCCCGCCCGCTTCACCTGGGGCGGCATCTTCGCCGACCGCGAGGCCGCCAGGTTCCGGCGGGTCTCGGCGGCGGCCGCCGCCACCCTCAGGCTCGACCTGCCGCCGGACGCCGCCCGCCTGCTGGACTCCCAGCAGCTCGCCCAGGACACGTTCGTGCTGTGGGACCTGATCCACGACCGCACGCACAGCCACGGCGACCTGCCGTTCGACCCGTTCATGATCAAGCAGCGGATGCCGTACTGGCTGTACTCGCTGGAGGAGCTGCGCTGCGACCTGACCGCGTTCGGCGAGGCCGTGGAGCTGGAGGCCAAGGGCGTGCCGCACGCCCGGTACGTCCAGCTCGCGATCCTGTTCGACCGGCTGTTCAGGTTCCCGGTCACCGGTGACCGGGTGCGCAACTACGACGGGCTCGGTGGCCAGCTGCTCTTCGCCTACCTGCACCGCAACGACATCGTCCGCTGGACCGACAACCGGCTCACGATCGACTGGGAGCGTGTCGCCGACGGCGTGGCCGACCTGCGGGGCGAGGTCGAGAAGTTGTACCGCGACAGCATCGACCGGTCCAAGCTGGCGCACTGGCTGGCCGCGCACGAGCTGGTCGGCGCGTACGTGCCGCCGGCCCCCGGCTCGGTGTGGGCCAAGGGCGTGCAGGCGCTGCCCGAGGAGCAGAAGGCCAAGGTGGACGCGGTGCTGCCGGACGAGTTCCCGCTCAGCATGTTCTACGAGGCCCTGCGCCGTAAGCTGACAGACGTGGTCGATTCGACTAAGGGGATCCGCGCATGATCATCCTGGTGACGGGGGCCGGCGGCCCCACGGGAGAGGCCGTTTCCGAGCACTTCCGCAAGCGGGGGCACACCGTGATCGGGGTCGACAAGGACGACGTCGACCTGCTCGACCGCGCGGCCGTCCAGGACCTGGCGGCGCGGATCGACGCCGAGCACGGCCGGGTCGACGGCGTCGTCCACCTGGTCGGCGGCTGGCGCGGCTCGCGCACGTTCGCCGACACCAGCCTGGAGGACTGGGACGTCCTGCACGACCTGCTGATCCGCACGCTCCAGCACGTGTCGCTGGCCTTCGAGCCGCTGCTGCGCAAGAGCGACGACGGCCGGTTCGTCATCGTCTCGGCCAAGGCCTCCCAGCGCCCCACGGCGGGCGGCGCGGCCTACTCCGCGGCCAAGGCGGCCTCGGAGGCGTGGACGCTCTCCCTGGCCGACGCGCTGTCCGGCACGAACGCGGCAGCGGTCATACTGGTGGTGAAGGCCCTGGTCAACGACGCCATGAGGGCCGCGAAGCCGGAGGCGAAGTTCCCCGGCTTCACCGACGTCGGCGACCTGGCGGAGGCGATCGCCGGCCTCTACGACCGCCCCGCCGCAGACATCAACGGCACCCGATTGGACCTCACTTCTTGATCCCCCGGCACGACCCCCAGCTCAAGGCGTTCGCCAGCGACAACTACGCCGGCGTGCACCCGGAGATCCTCCAGGCCATCGTCCAGGCCAACGGCGGTCACCAGATCGCCTACGGCGACGACGTCTACACCGAGGCGCTGCAGCAGGTGTTCCAGCGGCACTTCGGCGACCGGGCGCGGGCCTGGCCGGTCTTCAACGGCACGGCGGCGAACGTCGTCTCGCTGCGCGCGATGACCGCCCACTGGGAGGCGGTCGTCTGCGCCGAGAGCGCGCACATCCACACCGACGAGGGCGGCGCCCCCGAGGTGGCGGGCGGCATCAAGCTGCTCACCGTGCCCACGCCCGACGGCAAGCTCACCCCCGAGCTGATCGACCGCCAGGCGTGGGGCTTCGGCGATGTGCACCGGGCCCAGCCCAAGGTGGTGTCGATCTCCAACACCACCGAGTGGGGCACGGTCTACACGCCCGAGGAGATCGCCGCGATCTGCGCGCACGCGCACGAGCTCGGCCTGCTCGTCCACCTCGACGGCTCGCGGCTGACCAACGCCGCCGCCGCGCTCGACGTGCCGATGCGGGCCCTGACCACCGACGCGGGCGTGGACGTCCTGTCCTTCGGCGGCACCAAGATCGGCCTGCTGTACGGCGAGGCCGTCGTGGTGCTCAACCCGGAGGCGGCCACCGGCGTCGACTACATCCGCAAGACGTTCATGCAGCTGTCGTCCAAGATGCGGTTCGTCTCGGCCCAGTTCGAGGCGCTGCTCTCGGGCGACCTGTGGCTGCGCAACGCCCGGCAGGCCAACGCCATGGGACGGCGGCTGGCCGAGGCCGTGGCGCGCATCCCGGGCGTCACGGTGCCCCGGCCCGTCGAGGCCAACGCGGTCTTCGCGATCCTGCCCAAGGACGTGACCGAGCGGCTGCAGAAGCGCTTCCGCTTCTACACCTGGAACGAGGCGACCGGCGAGGTGCGCTGGATGTGCTCCTTCGACACCACCGAGGCGGACGTCGACGCGTTCGCGGCGGCGGTCGCCGAGGAGATGCGGGCCTGACCGGCGGCCTCCTGACCGGCGGTCAGGAGGCCGTCCGCTCCACCGGAGCCGTCAGGAGGCGTGCCGTTCCGCCTGGGTGGCCAGGCGGGCGGCCTGCCAGCCGCCCATCCCGTGCACGCCGGGGCCCGGCGGCGTGGCGGAGGAGCAGAGGAACACCCCCGGCAGCGGGGTGCGCCACGGCGCGGGCGACCAGACCGGCCGCCGCACGAACTGGACCAGGTCGTTGAGCCCGCCGCCGATGTCGCCGCCGACCAGGTTGGGGTTGGCCGCCTCCAGGCCGGCCGGGCCCGTCGCGTGCCTGGCCAGCACCCGGTCGCGGAAACCGGGCGCGTAGCGTTCGATCTGGGCCTCGACGGCGTCCGTCATGTCCGCCGGCGAGCCGTTGGGGACGTGGCAGTAGGCCCACAGCGTGTGCCCGCCCCTGGTCGGATCGGCCGCGTACGGCTGCACGACCAGCACGTACGGGCGGGGCGAGAGCCGTCCGGCGGCGATCTCGGCCTCGGCGAGCGTGATCTCCTCCAGCGTGCCGCCGAGGTGCACGGTCCCGGCCCGCGCGACCTCCGGGTCACGCCACGGCACCGGCCCGTCGAGCGCCCAGTCCAGCTTGAAGACGCCGGGCCCGTACCGGTAGCGGCGCAGGCTCCGGCGATACCCGGCGGGCAGGTCGGCCATCGCGAGGAACTGCCGGGGCGTCACGTCGAGCACCACCGTCCGGGCGTCGAGCTCGTCGAGCCGCTCGACCCGGTGGCCGGTGACCGCCTCGCCGCCCAGCGACCTCAGCTCGGCCACCAGGGCGTCGGCCAGCATCTGCGAGCCGCCGCGCACGACCGGCCAGCCGACCAGGTGCGCCAGCGCCCCGAGCACCAGCCCGTAGCCGGCGCTGGTGGGGGAGCGCAGGTCGAGCATGGCGTGCGCGGACAGCCCGGCCAGCAGCGCCCGCCCCTCGACGGTCCGCAGCGCCCCCCGGCCGAACGTCGTGGCCGGCAGCACGGCCGCCGCCCCGAACCCGGCCGCCCGCGCGAACGTGCCAGGACCGGCCCGCCACGGCCCGAGCGGGCTGAGCAGCAGGTCGATGAGCGGGAACCCGCCCCGCGCCGCCGCGCCCGCGGTCGCCCGCCACACCCGGCCGTCCCGGCCCAGCCCCTCGGCCGTACGGGCGGGGTCTCGGTGCAGGAGCACGGCCGGACGGTCGTCGAGCGGATGGGCGGCGGCCACCGGAGGGTGGGCGAACTCGACCCCCTTGAGATCGAGCGCCCGGAACGCGGGCGAGGCCAGCGCCATCGCCATCACGGTGGCGCCCAGGTCGTGGACCCGGCCGGGCAGCGTCAGCTCGCCGGAACGCAGCCCGCCGCCGAACCGGTCGCCCGCCTCCAGCAGCAGCACCTCACGCCCGGCGCGGGCCAGCATGACGGCGGCCATCAGCCCGTTGGGCCCCGAGCCCACGACGACGGTCTCGGCTCCTGCGGTGATCATGGCGCCCGCCCTTCCCGCTCCGGGTCTCCAGCCTCTCACGCGCCCCCGCGCGGGGCTCAGGAGGCCAGGATCGACGGGTACGGCTGCGCGCCACGCTGCCTGAGCAGGTCGGTCATCAGCTTGATCTCACCGCTCTGCCCCTGGACGATCTTCTGGGCCATGCTGACCACCTCGTCCCGCTTGGACAGCTTCAGCAGCCCCTCGGCCATCTCCACGCCGCCCTCGTGGTGGCGGATCATGAGCTGGAGGAACAGCACCTCGGCCTGGACGCCCTGCAGCTCCTTGAGCTTGGCCAGCTCCTGCGGCGAGGCCATGCCCGGCATCGCACCCGGCATCGCGCCCGGCGCGGCGGGCGTGGCCCCGTGGCCGTGGCCCGCCATCCAGGCCATCGGCCGCTGGTCGGTCGCCTGACCGAGATCCCACTGCTGCAACCAGCCCTGGAACATGCCGCGCTGGTTGGACTGCGTGGTGATGATGTCGAAGGCGAGGTTCCTGATCTCCTTGGCCGGGCCCTTGTCCCGGATGACGAACGCCATCTCCACGGCCTGCGCGTGATGCGTGGCCATGTCGCGGGCGAACCCGGCTTCGGGCGAGGAGTCTCCAGGAGTGCCGTCCCTGCCGAACAGCAGGGCCGCCGCGGCGGCGAGCACCAGCACGGCGCAGAGGATCAGAACGGGTTTTCTTGCGGGCTTTTCCATGGCCGCTCCAGACTACCCATGCCCCGCGCGAAGCTGTGATCCGACGCTTATGCGCCCCTTATTCTCCGCATACGCCGGTAGGGCATAGGGTGACCGCAGTCAGTACGCCGATGGAGGGACGATGACGAAGGAGAAGGCGCAGGCGAGGCGCGAGCATCTGCAGAAGATGCGGGCCGAGCAGCAGCGCAAACAACGCCGCGCCGCACTGCTCATGTGGGGGACGGGCGGTCTCATCGTCGTGGTCCTCGTCGGCGTGGTCGGGATCTACCTGGTCAACCAGGCCCGCGCGACCTCGCTCGACGCGGTGTCCAGCTACAAGTACGAGGCCGGCCAGCACGTCGCCAAGACGGTCACGTACAAGGAGACCCCGCCCGTCGGCGGCGAGCACAACAACTACTGGCAGCAGTGCGCGGTCTACGACAAGCCGATCCACAACGAGCACGCGGTGCACTCGCTGGAGCACGGCGCGGTCTGGATCACCTACCGCCCCGACCTGCCCAAGGCGCAGATCGACGCGCTGAAGGAAGTGGCGACCTCCACGGGCCAGCAGGACTACATGCTGGTGAGCCCCTACCCGGGCCTGCCCGCGCCGCTGGTCGCCTCGACGTGGGGCCACCAGCTCAAGCTGCAGGACCCCGCCGACCCCAAGCTCAAGGCCTTCATCAAGAAGTACCAGAACGGGGCCGACACCCCTGAGCCGGGCGCCATCTGCGGCGGCCAGGACGCCATCACCACCACGTCCGACCAGGCCCCGCTGCCGCCCGAGCCGACCGGCAACACCCCGATGGAGACGCTCGCTCCCTCGCCCACCCAGTCGAAGTAGCACGCGTTCGGAACACGTCGAAGGGCCCGGCTCCGGCCGGGCCCTTCGACGTGTTCCCGCTAGAGCTCGCCGACGAGCAGGCCGCGGCGCAGGCGCGCGTACTCCTCGAAGGTGATGCGGCCGTCGCCGTCGGCGTCGGCCCGGTCGAAGGCGGCCGAGAGCCCGTCCTCGCGGATCCACAGGGTGCGGAACTCCTCGACGGTGAGCTCGCCGTCGCCGTCGTGGTCGGCGAGGTCGAAGGTGGCGCGCGACATGGGGTTCAGGACGCCGTCCAGCGCGCCCGTGCGCACCAGCGCCTGGAACGACTCGACGTACTCCTCCCTGCTGATGCGGCCGTCGCGGTCGGCGTCGAGGGCGTGGACGTGGGTGTCCCAGGCGTCGACGAACGCCTCGACGACCTTCTTCGCCTCGGGGGTGTCCGGCCGCGCGCCGGCCCGGTGGATGCGGTGCCGGGCCAGCGCGACGTAGTCGTCCCTGGTCAGGAAGCCGTCGCCGTCGGTGTCGAGGTCGTCGAAGTTGCGTTCAGCGCTGTCGCGCAGGAGCACCGGGTCCATCAAGCCTCCATGGTCACAGATCGTCATCGTCTTGTGACTCACCGTAACCTGTCGGTTCTCCGGAGGCCAGGCGCTCAGGCCAGCACCTCCTCCAGCGGCGACCACTCCAGGCCGTGCGCCTCGGCCACCGGCCGGCTGGTCAGGCGTCCCTCGTGGGTGCTCACGCCCGCCGCCAGGGCGGAGTCCGTACGGACCGCCTCGCGCCAGCCCTTGCCCGCGACCGCCAGCGCGTACGGCAGCGTCACGTTGGTCAGCGCGAACGTCGAGGTGTGCGGCACCGCCCCCGGCATGTTGGCCACGCAGTAGAAGACCGACTCGTGCACCCGGTACGTCGGCTCGGCGTGCGTGGTCGGCCGTGAACCCTCGAAGCAGCCGCCCTGGTCGATCGAGATGTCCACCAGCACCGAGCCCGGCTTCATCCGGCTCACCAGGTCGTCGGTGACCAGCATGGGCGCCTTGGCCCCCGGCACCAGGACCGCGCCGATGACCAGGTCCGCCTCCAGCACGGCCTTCTCGACCTCCAGGGTGTTCGACGCGACCGTCTGGCAGTGGCCCTGGTAGATCATGTCCGCCTGGCGGAGCTTGTCGATGTTGCGGTCGAGGAGCAGCACCTCGGCCTGCATGCCGAGCGCGATGGCGGCGGCGTTCATGCCGGACACCCCGGCGCCGATCACCACCACGTTCGCCGCCCGCACGCCGGACACGCCGCCCATGAGCACGCCCCTGCCGCCCTGCGAGCGCATCAGGTGGTACGCGCCGACCTGTGGCGCCAGCCGTCCCGCCACCTCCGACATGGGGGCGAGCAGGGGCAGTGAGCCGTCCTTGTTCTGCACGGTCTCGTACGCGATGGCCGTGACGCCCGAGTCGAGCAGGGCCCTGGTCAGCGGGCCCGAGGCGGCCAGGTGGAGATAGGTGAACAGGATCTGGCCCTTGCGCATCCGGTGGTACTCCTCGGCCACCGGTTCCTTCACCTTCATGATCAGGTCGCACGTGGCCCACACCTCGTCGGCGTGCGGCGCGATGACGGCGCCCGCCGCGGCGTAGTCGTCGTCCGGGACGGCCGAGCCGAGGCCCGCCTCCCGCTCGACGTGGACCTGGTGCCCGTGGCGTACCAGTTCGTGGACGCCCGCCGGGGTGAGTGCGACGCGGTATTCGCTGTTCTTGACCTCGCGGGGAACTCCGACCTTCATGGGGTCATCCCTCGTTCGCGTGGAAAGTTGCCGACAACCTGCGTTCTCATTTCCATTTTTCCTCCGATCTCACGGAAAGGTGAGGATTTTTCGGCTGATTACCCCGCTGCTGCCCGTCCTCGATAAGCTCACCGGCAGCCCGAACGTCAGGATGGGGTCGTCAACGATGGACAAAGCGGTAGAGGCGCCTCCCGCGGAGCCGGAAGAGCCGGCCGAGCCGAGGGCCAGCCGTCTCACCACCATCGTCCTGACCGTCTCCCTCGTGCTCGTCGTCGCCGTCGCGGGCGTGCTCGGCACGGTCGCCGTCCTGATGACCAGGAGCCCCAACAGCCCGCTCCTCGGCGGCGCGCCGCCGCAGCGCCTGGCCACGCCCCTGCACTTCGCGCCGGTCAAGGAGACCAAGACCGCGCCCTGCCCCGGCGACCCGGCCGTGCTCGACGAGCAGCAGACCACCTGTTACCTCCTGGAGGACGGCGTCACGGTCGGCGCCGTGCAGCGGATCGAGGCCGTCCGGGGCAGTGACGGCTCGTACTCGGTGCGCATCGCCGTCGCGCCCGTCTTCAAGGACCGGCTGGTGCGGCTCATCGACGAGCTCCAGCCCACGCAGCGGCAGCTCGCGATCGTGCTGGCGCCCGAGGGCGAGCAGACGCCCAAGACGGTCCTGGCCGCGCCGGTCGTCACGCAGAGCATGGACGGCGACAGCCTGAGCATCGCGGGCCTCACCAAGGAGGACGCCGACGCGCTGGTGACCCGCATGCTCGGCACGCCCGCGTCGCAGCCCGGGCAGCCCCAGCCGTCCCAGCCGGCCACGGACCAGCAGCCCCAGCAACCCGCGGACACGGGCCAGGGCACCGTGACCACCGGTCCGACCACCGGTTCGACCACCGGTTCGACCACCGGCCCGACCACCGGCTCCACCACAGGCCCGACCACCGGCTCGACCGCCCCCGCGGGCGTCGGGCGCGTCCCCGACAAGCGCTACGCGAGCTGCAAGGAGGCCCAGGCCGCCGGCGACGGCCCCTACACGCGCGGAACGCATGAGGAGTACTCCTGGTATCCCGACCTCGACGGCAACGGCGTGGCCTGCAACAGCGGTGACATCCGCTAACCGAACAGAGCCCGGAGGCCGTCGATCCCGAAGTAGGCCAGGAAGACCAGCGAGACGGCCCACAACAGCCACGGGATCTCCGCGAAGCGTCCCCGGGCCGCCTTGATCAGCGTGTAGGAGATCACCCCGGCCCCCACCCCGTTCGTGATCGAGTACGTGAACGGCATCAGCGCGATCGTCAGGAACGCCGGTATGGCCAGCTCGATGTCCGTCCACGGCACGTTCTTGGACTGCGTCATCATCAGCGCCCCGACCAGCACCAGCGCGGGGGCCGCCGCGGCCGCCGGGACCACCGCGGCGATCGGCGTGAACAGCAGCGTCAGCCCGAGCAGCGCCCCGGTCACGACGCTGGCCAGCCCGGTGCGCGCCCCCTCTCCCACACCGGCCGCCGACTCGACGAAGACGGTGTTGGCCGAAGCGCTGACCGAACCGCCGATCATGCCCGCGACGCCGTCCACGGTGAGGATGCGGCCCAGCCGCGGCACCCGTCCCACCTGGTCCACCAGCCCGGCCTCGTCGCTGACGCCGATGATCGTGCCCATCGCGTCGAAGAAGCCCGACAGCACCAGCGTGAACAGCACCACGGTCGCGGTCAGCGCGCCCGCCCTGACGAACCCGCCGAACAGGTCGAACTGCCACACCAGCCCGAAGCTCGGCGCCGAGACCAGGGACTCGGGCATGTGCGGGACCACCACGCCCCACTCCTCGGGCGGGATGGGGACCACCGAGTTGACCAGGACGGCCAGGACCGCGGTGACCGCGATGCTGATGAGGATGGCGGCCGGGGTCCTGCGCACGTACAGGACGATCATCAGCAGCAGGCCGGCGCAGAAGAGCGCGACCGGCCAGCCCGTGAGGTGGCCGGTCGCGCCGAGCTGCACGGGCGTGCCGCTTCCCCGGGCCACGAAACCCGCGTCCACCAGGCCGATCAGGGCGATGAACAGGCCGATCCCGACGCTGATCGCGTGCTTGAGCGCCAGCGGGATCGCGTTCATGATCAGGGTGCGCAGCCCGGTCACGGCCAGCACGATGATGACCGCGCCCTCCAGCACGACCAGGCCCATCGCCTGCGGCCAGGTCATGTGCGGCGCGGCCTGGTAGGCGACCACCGCGTTCAGCCCGAGCCCGGCGGCCAGGGCGAAGGGCGCGTTGCCGACGAACGCCATGAGCAGCGTGGAGATCGCGGCCGCCAGCGCGGTCGAGGTGGTCAGCTCGGCGATGGACAGCCGGGCGCCGGTGACGTCCTTGGCGCCGGCCAGGATGATCGGGTTGAGCAGGATGATGTAGGCCATCGCCATGAAGGTGGTCAGGCCGCCGCGGACCTCGCGTCCGACGGTCGTCCCCCGCCCGGTCAGCTCGAAGAGTCTGTCGAGCACCACGCAGTCCCCCTCATCATGATCGAGGGGAGTGCGGGTCACCTACCCGGCGGGGGACATGATCACGCTTTCTCGTGCCGCCCGTGGCCGACCAGGCCGACGAACTCCTCCAGCCCGATCCGGCCGTCGCCGTCGGTGTCGGCGGCCTTGATGAACGCCTCGATCTCCTCCTCGGACGCGCCGTGCACCCCCAGCGCCTCGTTGGCCTGCCTGATCTCGGCCGCGGTCAGCAGACCGTCGCCGTCGGTGTCGAAGCGACTGAACTCCGCCTCGGCGGCTTCACGACCGCTCGCCATCGGATACCTCCCCGTGATTGGACAAGGCGATATCTTCCGGCCTGACCGGAACGCGAGTCAACCGGAGCCCGGTGGCGGCGCGTACGGCGGCGACGACGGCCGGGGTGGAGGAGAGCGTGGGCGGCTCGCCGGCGCCGCGGAGGCCGTACGGCGCGGACGGGTCTGGATTTTCCAGGATTTTCAGCTGCATGGGCGGCATGTCGAGCATGGTGGGGATCAGGTAGTCGGTGAACGACGGGTTCAGCACCCGGCCCTCGCGTACCTGGATCTCCTCCATGAGCGCCAGCCCGAGACCCTGCGCCGTGCCGCCGTGGATCTGGCCCTCCAGCGCCTGCGGGTTCATGATCCGGCCCACGTCCTGCACCGCGGCCAGCTCCACGACCTTGACCAGCCCCAGCTCGGTGTCCACGTCCACCACCGCGCGGTGCACGCACAGCGCGAGCTGCGTGTGCGAGTCGCCCTGCCCGGTCACCGGGTCCATCGGGTACGTGGGCCGGTGCCGGTACTCGCGGGTCTCCTCGATCGTCCCGAACCTGGCCAGCGCCTCCCGCGGCGGCAGCCCCTTGAACCGCTCGCGCACCGCCTCGCAGGCCGCCTTCACCGCACCACCCGTCACGTACGACTGCCGCGAGGCCGACGACGAGCCCGCTGAGCCGACGGAGGTGTCGGCGGTCGCCACGGTCACGTCCTCGATGCCCAGCTCGGTACGCGCGATCTGGCCCTGGACGGTCACCAGCCCCTGGCCCATCTCGGCCGCGGCGGTGTGCACGGTGACCCGCGGCTCGCCGCCCACCAGCTCGGCCCGCACCCTGGCCGTGGAGTAGTCGTCGAAGCCCTCGGAGAAGCAGATGTTCTTGAGGCCGACGCCGTAGCCGACGCCGCGCCGCACCGACTCGCCGTGCGTGGTCTGGGAGACGCCGCCCGGCAGCGCCCGCAGATCCGCCTCCGTACGGGCGGCGGGCATCGGCATGGCCTCCAGCTCGCGCAACATGCCGGCCAGCGGCGCGGGGGAGTCGATCACCTGGCCCGTGGCCAGCGCCGAGCCCTGGGAGACGGCGTTGCGCACCCGGATCTCGACCGGCGACAGGCCGCATGCCTCGGCCAGCCGGTCCATCTGCGACTCGTAGGCGAAGCACGCCTGCACCGCCCCGAACCCGCGCATCGCCCCGCACGGCGGGTTGTTGGTGTAGACGCCCACCGCGTCGATCCACACGTTCGGCACCTCGTACGGCCCCGCCCCCAGCGACGCCGCGTTGCCGACCACGGCGGGGGAGGAGGAGCAGTACGCGCCGCCGTCCAGCAGGATGTCGGCCTTGACGTAGACGAGCCGGCCGTCGCGGGTCGCGCCGTGCTCGTAGCGCATCCGGGCCGGATGGCGGTGCACGTGGCCGAAGAACGACTCCTCACGGCCATAGACGATCTTGACAGGGCGGTTCAGGCGCAGGGCCAGCATGCACGCGTGCACCTGCATCGACAGGTCCTCGCGGGCCCCGAACGCGCCGCCGACGCCCGACAGCGTCAGCCGTACCTTCTCCGGCGGCAGGCCCAGGCAGGGGGCGAGCTGGTCGCGGTCCACGTGCAGCCATTGGGTGGCGATGAACAGGTCCACGCCGCCGTCCTCGGCCGGGACCGCGAGCCCCGACTCCGGGCCGAGGAACGCCTGGTCCTGCATGCCGACCTCGTACTCGCCGGTGACGACGACCTCCGCCTCGAACGTGTCGCCCTTGCGCACCGGCTGGCGTCTGACGTACTCGCGGGACTCGCGCGGGTCGGTCACCGCCGAGCGCGGCTCATAGGCGACGACGATGGCCTCTGCCGCCCTGCGCGCGGTCTCCGGATGCTCGGCGGCCACCAGCGCCACGGGCTCGCCCTGGTGCCGGACCTGGTCGATGGCCAGCACGGGCTGGTCCTTGTGGTCGAGCCCGTAGAACTTCTCGCCGGGCACGTCCTCGTGCGTCAGGACGGCCAGCACGCCGGGGATCCGCAGCGCCGGGCCCACGTCGATCGAGCGGATCCAGGCCGAGGGGTGCGGGCTGCGCAGCGTCACGCCCCACACCATGCCGTCGAGCCACAGGTCGGAGGAGTAGGCGAACTCGCCGGTCACCTTCAGCGCCGCGTCCGGCCGCCGCGCGCTCGTGCCGACCCCCTCGGACCCGCCGACGCCTTCGGACCTGGTGGAGTGGACCGTCTCCGTCATCCTCCGAGTAGAGCACCGGCCAGGCCCGCCCTCCTATGCCCATGACGTGAAATCCCGGTCATCCCTTGACACAACGGCCTTGTATATTCCTCCAAGTGCGCATCAGTGACCTGCTGGCGATCGACGAGCTGGGTCTGAGGCTGCTGTCCGGCGACCCGGAGCGCGAGTTCGGCATGGTTCACATCACCGACCTGCCCGAGCCGGGGCGCTACCTGTCCGGCGGCGAGCTGGTGCTGACCGGGCTGATGTGGCGCGACACCGCCGCCGACTCCGCCCGCTTCGTGGCCGCCCTGGTCGAGGCCGGGGTGTCCGCCCTGGGCGCGGGCGCGGCCCGGCTCGGGCACGTGCCCGCCGACCTGGTCACGGCCTGCCGGCGGGCCGGGTTGCCGCTGGTCGAGGTGCCGGTCGAGGTCTCCTTCCGTACGCTGGCCGAGCTGGTCGCGCCCCGGTTGTCCGGCGACGCCCGCGACGCACTCGGACGCCACCGCAGGCTCGTGGCGGCTCTGGCCGAGGGCGCCGACCTGCGCGGGCTGTTCGAGCTGACCGCCGCCGAGCTGGGCGTCACCGGCGCCGTCCTGTCCGCGTCCGGCGAGGTGGTCGTCGGTACGGCCGCCGATCCCGTGGGGCTGGCCAGGGCGTACCTGGCCGCGTCCCGGCTGCCCGCGTTCGCCGGCGGCGCGACGCTCTTCGCCGTCGGCCGCGGGCACCGGGCGGCCGGCTGGGTCCTGGCCTGCGACGGCGACCTGCTCGGCCGCGCCGACCTCGGCTACGAGCTGGCCGCCTGCGTGGCCCTCGAACGCGGCCGCCTGGAGGAGGGCCGCCGGGTCGAGCGCCGCCTGGCCGGGCAGCTCGTGGCGGCCGCCCTGGCCGAGTCCGACGTGGCCGAGCTCAACGCCCGGCTGCGCACCTGCGGGATCGGCGCGGACGAGCCGTACGCGGTGGTCAGCGCCACCGCGCCGCGCCCGGGGGCGGCCCGCGGCCCGTCCCCGGCGGTGCTCGGCGGCCGGATCGTGGAGGAACTGCTCGCCCGCGAAACCGTGGCCGCCCCCGCCGCGGGTGTGCCGGCGGGCAGCGGTGACGCGGGGGCCGACGGTGGGGCGGTGGCCGTGGTGGCGTTGCGGGGCAGGACCGCCGGGGAGCTGGCCACGCGGTTACGGGCCGGGGCCGCCGTGCTGGCCGCGCTGCCCGGCACCCGCCTGAGCGTCGGCCTGAGCGGCGCGCTGACCGGCGCCGCCGCGCTCAAGGGCGGCGTGGAGGAGGCCGGGCACGCCATGCGGCTGGCCGAGGCCCGCGACGGCGGCGTGGTCACCAGCGACGAGATCTACACCCACGCGCTGCTCCTGGCCACCGTGCCCGGCGACGTGCGCCGCTCCTTCGCCGACCGGCTGCTGTCCCCGCTGCTGGCCTACGACCGCCGCCACCAGTCCTGCCTCGTACGCACGCTCGACGTCTTCCTCGACTGCTCGGGCTCCTGGAACGCCTGCGCCGAACGGCTCCACGTGCACGTCAACACGGTCCGGTACCGCGTCCGCAGGATCGAGGAGCTGACCGGCAGGGACCTGTCGGCGATGTCCGACCGCGTCGACTTCTTCCTCGCCCTGCGCGACACCACCCCACCCCGCTGACCTCACGCCTCCCGCTCCGCCGCGCCCATCGCCTCCCGCACGGCCGCCAGCTCGGCCTCGGCCTGCCGCTGCCACAGGGTGTTGCCCCAGGAGTCCGCGTCGGCCACCGCGCCGGTCGCGTGGGACAGCGCCTCCTCCAGCCGGCCGAGCATCCTGCAGGCCCTCGACATGGTGATGAAACGTTCGACCATGAACCGGTACCCGGTCCTTTCGAGCAGCTTCATCGCCCCGCTCATGTGCTCGAGAGAGAGCTCGGGGTCGCCCAGGTCGAGCACGACCTGCGAGAGGATGGCCCGCGCGTGAGCCTCATGCGTCGTGTCGCCGCTCTCGCGCGCCGCGGCCAGGGCCCGCTCCAGAGGGTCCCGCGCCCGCGCGGGGTGGCCCATGCCCTGATGGATCGTCCCGAGCATGAGGCAGGCGAAGCGGACGCCGACCGGGGAGCCGATGCTCGTGGCGACCGCGAGCTGCTGTTCTGCGTGGGGCAACGCCTGTTCGTAGAGCTGCTTGGCGACGTAGGCGTTCGACAGGTTCCCCAGCACCCGCATCTGCCCGAAGCCGTCGCCGAGCCGCGTCGCGATGGCCAGCTCGGCCTCCAGGTGGGGGATCCCCTCCTCAGGACGCCCCGTCAGACGCAGCCCGTTGGCGACGTGGCCGTGGGCGATCTGCGCGCCGGCGTCGTCGCCCAGCCGTTCGCACACCCGCAGCGCCATGGTGTTGAGCGTGAGCATGTCGTGGCCGTCGTGGACCCGCTGCTGGTGCCACAGGAGCGCGAAGGCCAGCGTCACGCCCAGCTCCGCGATCTCGTCGTCGGCCGAGCCCAGCGCCTGGACGGCCGCCGCGTTCAGGACGTGCGCCTCCTGGAGCAACCAGCCCTGCGCCTCCTCGGCGGTCGAGAACTCGTGCGCCGGGCCGTCCACGTGCCGGGCGAGCTGCACCCGATGCGGGTCGACGACGACGCTGGCCAGCCGCGCGGACGCGGCGAAGTAGGCCAGCGCCCGCATGACGGGCGGTTTCCAGTCCTCGGGGCGCAGCTCGCCGGCGAAGAGCCTGACGAGGTCGTGCAACTGGTACCGGCCCGGTTCGGACTCCTCGACCAGGTGCGCGTCGGCCAGCCGGTCGAGCGCCCGCCGCGCCTCCTCCACCGCTGTGCCGAGCAGCGTCGCCGCCACCTCCAGGGTGACGTCCGGCACGTTCAGCAGGCTCAGCAGCGGCAGGGCGTCCGCGGCCAGCCGGTCGAGGGGACGCGGGCTCGTCGCCAGCCCGGTGTGGCTGCCGCTGAGGCTGGAACGGACGGCCAGGTCGCCGGCGGTCAGCTCACGCAGCCGGTCGCGTTCGTCCGTCAGCCGCGAGGCCAGCGTGCCCACGGTCCACTCGGGGTGGTCGGCCAGGCGCGCGCCCGCGATCCGCAGCGCGAGCGGGAGGCCGTCGCACAGGCCCACCAGGGCGGCGGTGTGGCCGGCGTCGGCCGACACCCGCTCGTCGCCGGCCAGGGTGGACAGCATGGCCGCGGCCTCGGGCCCGGGCAGCGGACGGAGCCGCAGCTGCACGCAGTCGTCGCCCGCCGTGAAGGACTCCCTGCTGGTCACGAGCACCGTCACGCCCAGCGGCGTGCCGAGGAACGGCCTGATCTGCGCCAGGCCGGCCGCGTCGTCCAGGAGCACCAGCAGCTTCCTGCCGTGCAGCCTGCTGCGCCACATCGCCGCCGCCTCGTCCACGTCGACGGGGATGTCCGCGTTCGAGGCGCCGATCCCGCGCAGCAGCCGTGCGGCGATCTCGTGCGCCGGCATCGGCGCGACGCCCGGCGTGCCGCCGCGCAGGCCGATGGCGAGCTGCCCGTCCGGGAACCGGTCCTCGACCATATGCCCCACGTGCACGGCGAGCGCCGACTTGCCCACCCCCGGCGGCCCGGAGACGGCGACGACGGGATGGGGCGGCCCGTCCTGCGGCGCCAGCAGCGACCTCAGCCGGGCCACCTCCTGGGACCGGCCGACGAACCCGATGAGATCGCGCGGCAACTGCCGGGGCACGGCGGGACGGGCGGACGGGGGCTCCTCGTCGCCGCCGGACAGGACCAGCCTGTGCGCCGCGCGCAGACCTTCGCCGGGCAGGACGCCGAGCTCTTCGTCCAGGGTGCGCCTGGCCCTCTCGTAGGCCAGCAGCGCGTCCGCCTGGCGGTCGGCGCCGTGCAGCGCCAGGACGAGCAGTTCGTGCAGGTGCTCCCGCAGCGGATGACGTGCGACCAGCTCTCGTAGACCGACGACGGCCTCGCGGTGCCGCGCGAGCCGGAGCAGGGTCTCGGCGCGGGCCTCGGAGGCGCTCAGGGACAGCTCCTCCAGCCGGGCGCGCTCGGCCTCGGCGAAGGGACCGGCCAGGCCGCTCAGGGCCACGCCGTGCCACAGGGCCAGCGCCTGGTCCAGCACGCGCAGGGCGTCCTCGCCGCGGGTGTCGCCGAGGAGGCGCGCCTCGTCCAGCAGCTCTGTGAACAGGCAGGAGTCCACCTGGCGCGGAGAGAGCAGGAGCCGGTATCCGCCGGACTCCCCGACGAGGACCGTCGAACGCCGGCCGGGCTCGCGCCCCGGTTCCAGCGCCCGCCGCAGCCCCGCCACGTACGTGTAGACGCTCTGCTCGGCGCTGGCGGGCGGACGCTCGCCCCACAGGCCCTCCAGGAACTGCCTCATCGTGACGACCCGGCCCGGGGGAGAGGCCAGCATCGCGAGGACCGCGCGCTGCCGCGCGGGCCCGAGGTCGGCCTGCTCGCCGTCGAGCACAGCGGTCACCGGGCCGAGCAGGCGGATGCCGATGCCGTCGGTCATCGGCACCTCGCGAGGGCCTCGTGCACGGCGGCCTGCTCTTCCCTGGCCTCCGTCTCCCACTCCGCCAGCCCGTCGGCCCCGGCCACCGCCTCGGTGACGTGGGCCAGCGCCAGGTCGAGCTCGCCCATGGCCCGGTACGTGCGCGACAGCCCGACCAGGTCGCGCAGCCGTCCCACCCGGTAGCCGGCCCGCTCGATCAGCTCCAGGGCGATGAGGTAGTGGGGCAGGGCGTGCTCCGGCTCGCCCCGGCCGAGGTGCACCCCGCCGAGGACCGCGCGCAGCTGCGCCTGGTGCGTCCGGTCGCCCACCTCTTCGGCCTCGGCCAAAGCCTGGGTGAGGATCTTGTGGGCCTCCTCCGCCCGGCCGCGGGCCTGGTGGGCCTCGCCGATGACGAGCATGGCGTACCGGGCGCCCACCCGCGCGCCGATGAGGTCGGCGATCGCGAGCTGCTGTTCGGCCAGGACGATCGCCTGCTCGTACTGGCCGTCGTTGACGTACGTGTTGGCGAGGTTGCCCAGCGCGCGCTGCTCGGAGAAGGCGTCGCCGAGCCGTCTGGCCAGGGCCAGTTCGGCCCGCAGGTGCTCGACGGCCTCCTCGTGCCGCCCCCGCATGCGCAGGGTGTTGGCGAGCAGGCCCCGGGTGTGCATCATGCCCTCCAGGTCGCCGAGCCGTTCGCACACCTCCAGCGCCGCCGAGCTGAGCTCGATCATCTCCCGCGTCCGAAAGCTCCGCTGGCAGGGCCATTCCAGGGCGAGGGTGAGCGCGACCCCCATCGCGGCGATGTCGTCGTCCTGGGCGGCGAGCGCCTGGCGGGCCGCGGCCTCCAGCACGCCCTCCTCCTCCTGCAACCAGGCCGTCGCCTCCTCCTGACCGGCGACCAGGTGCGCGGCCGCCTCGGGAGCCGGGCCGCGCAGCACGCGGTGCGGGTCCATGACACTGCCGGCCAGCCGGGCGGAGGCCGCGTAGTACGCGACCGCCCGCAGCACCGGCTTCTTGGAGTCGGGGGGACGCAGCTCGCCCGCGAACAGGCGGACGAGGTCGTGGAGCTGGTAGTGGCCCGGCCGGGGACGGTCCAGCAGGTGCGCGTCGGTCAGCCGCTCCAGGGCCAGGTCGGCGTCGGCGGGATCGGCGTCGAGCAGCGCGGCGGCGGCCTCGGCGGTGATCTCCGGCACGTGCAGCAGGCCCAGCAGGGACAGCGTGCGGGCGGCCAGCCGGTCGAGGGGGCGCGGGCTGCGTTCGAGCGCGGTGAGGCTCGCCGCCAGACCGGCGCGGACGGCCAGGTCGCCGGCCACGAGCTCGTGCAGCCGCCGCCGTTCGTCGCCCAGCCGGCCGGCCATCGTGGCGACGGTCCAGTCGGGGCGGCTGGCCAGGCGGGCCCCCGCGATGCGCAGCGCCAGCGGCAGGCCCTCGCAGAGCCGTACGAGCTCGGCGGTGTCGTCCGCGCCGGCCCGCACGCGCTCCTCGCCGGCCAGCCCGGCCAGCATCGCGGCCGACTCGGCCTGGGACATCCGGCCGAGTTCGAGCTGGTAGGAGTCCTCGCCCCAGGTCATGCTCTCGCGGCCGGTCACCAGCAGCGCGGTGCCGAAGGGGGTGGACAGCAGCGGGCGGATCTGCGCCAGGTCGGCGGCGTCGTCCAGCAGGACGAGGATCCGGCGGCCGTGCAGGAGGCTGCGCCACATCGCCGCCGCCTCGTCCAGGTCGGCGGGTACGGCGTCGGCCGCCACCCCCAGCCCCCGCAGGAACCGGCCGAGCACGTCGAGCGCGGTCAGCGCGGGCAGCTCCGGCGTCGCGCCGCGGCAGTTGACGAACAGCTGGCCGTCGGGGAAACGGTCCTGCACCAGGTGGGCGGCCTGGGCGGCCAGCGCCGACTTCCCGACGCCCGGCGGCCCTGAGACGATCACCAGCGGCGTCGGCGGACGCCCTTCGCCCGGGGCCAGCCGCCTCTCCAGCTCCTCCAGCTCGCGCGAGCGGCCCACGAACCCGGCCAGGTGGCGCGGGAGCTGGTGCGGCACGCCGTCACCGGGCCAGGGCCAGGACTCCCCGCGCAGCACCAGTTGGTGACACTTGCGTAACCCCTCGCCCGGCGTCAGGCCCAGCTCCTCCAGGAGCAGGACCCGGCCCTCGTCGTAGACCTCCAGCGCCTCGGCCTGACGGCCCGACCGGTAGAGGGCCAGCATGAGCAGCTCGCGGGCGCGTTCGCGTAACGGATGGCGGACGGTCAGGTCGCGCAGGTCGTCGGTGATCTCGTGGTGGCGGCCCAGATGTAACAGGCTCTCGTAGCGCTGCTCCAGCGCGGTCAGGCGTAACAGCTCCAAGCGGGAGCGCTCCCGCTCGGCGAACGGGCCGGTCAGGCCGCTCAGCGCGGTGCCGCGCCACATCGCCAGGGCCTCGTCCAGGATCTGCACCGCCCGGCGGTCGTCGCCGTCGCGCCGGCACAGCAGGGCGTCGTCGAGCCGCGCGGCGAAGCGGAGGGAGTCGACCTGTCCGGGCTTGATGTCGAAGACGTATCCCGCGTCGGTGCCCGCCAGCAGCCGCGACGGTGCCCGCCGCCCGCGGTCGGGCTCGAAGGCGCGGCGCAGGCCGGCGACATAGGTGTAGACGCTCTGCTCGGCGTTGCGCGGCGGTTCGTCGCCCCACACCTCGTCGACGAGCCGCCTCATCGGGACGGGCCGGGCGGCGGCCGAGGCGAGGACGGCCAGGGCGGCGCGCTGCCGGGCCGGGCCGAGATCGAGGGGCTGGAACGCGCGTTCGGCGCGCACGGTGCCGAGAAGGCGAATGTAGATGTCGTCGCTCACGCGTCCTCCCCGCTTGGGCCCCACGCCCCCCTTAACAGGGCAGCGTAATCACATTTGACGGGCGGTAAAGCGGATGGGCGACTGTAGATCAAATGTAGACGGCGTCCGGTAGGCTCGCCGCCAGATGCCGGAAGAGGGGGCACATCCAGGAGTTTCGGGGGCCGGGTTGCCCCCTGTTTGCCGGTGAGTACACGCCTACGGGCCAGGTGCGGTTCTGAGCCCAGACGTACCCTGTACCCCCTCTTGCGGATTGTGTCAGCAGCAGTCCTGGTCGTCCTGGAACGAAGTGAGGGCAGACGTCGAAGCCTGTGCGGCCGTAACATTGCCTCCAACAGTCACCAAGGCGACAACCACGGTGACTAGCGCCGACAGGGCAATACGCATGCGCATGGGGGGTTCTCCCTCGCCTATGTGGGGTTGCTCGGACCTCATCCTCTCAGGGAGCAACGACTGTGACCACTTCTGACCTGGTCGGACTCCGCATCAAGACCGTTCGGCGGCAACGTGGCCTGTCCCAGGCCCAGTTGGCGCACCCAGAGTTGTCGGACAGCTACGTCTCCTTGATCGAGAGTGGCAAGCGTACCCCGACCCCTGCGGTCCTGGAGCTGCTGGCGCAGAAACTGGACTGCTCGCTGTCCTATCTGATCAACGGCGTGACCGCCGAGCAGATGGAGGACATCGAGCTGGCCCTCGGCTACGCGCGCCTGGCGCTGGAGAACGGTGAGATCTCCGAGGCCCGCACCCGCTACACCGAGCTGCTGGCGAACAACAACCTGACAGGCTTGACGGCCCTCCGTCAAGAGACCGAGTTCGGGCTCGCGTTCGCCACCCACGCCAGCGGCGACTTCGACGGCGCGATCGCCATCCTGCTCCGGCTGTCGGAGGAGGAGGTGTCCTCCGACCGCCGCATCGAGATCGCCACGAGCCTGTGCCGGGCCTACCGGGAGAGCGAGCGGCTCACCGAGGCGGTCGAGGTCGCCGAGCAGATGCTGAGCAGCAGCACCCGGCCCGCGTGGAACGATCTGCTGGTCGAGCTGGGCGCCGGGTTGCTCGCGGCGTACCGGGAGCGCGGCGACCTGCTGCGCGCCCGGCAGTTCGCCGCGGAGCTGCTCAACGCCGCCGACGCCCTCGGCACCCCCCGCTCCGTCGTGGCGGCCAACTGGCAGGCCTCCAACACCGCCTCCGCCACCGGGCACGCCGAGGAGGCGCTGTCCTTCGCCGAGCGGGCCATGGCCGTGCAGCTGGAGACCGGGCAGCCGGGCAGCGTCGCCAGGATGCGGCTCGCGCTGGCCCGCAAGCGGCTGCTGGCCCGTCCCGAAGAGGCCGCGGCCGTGCGCGACGTGCTGCGCGGAGCGGTCGTGGAGTTCGAGCAGACCGCCACCAGCACCGTCGAACGGGCGCGGGTCCTCGTGGAGCTGGCCCGTGCCGAGTGCGTGACCGGCGACCTCGGCGACTCCGTGGAGCACGCGAGCAGGGGCCGGGCGCTGCTGCCCAACACCGGCATGGCGCTCAGGGCCGAGGCGGACCTCCTGCTCGGCTGGGTCTACGGCTCGGTCGGCCGGATGGACCAGGCCGAACGGCACCTGTCCTCCGTACGGGAGTCGCTGGCGCCGTTGCCCGAGTCGCGCCGGTCGGCCTCCACCTGGTACGCCACCGCCGAGACGATGGAGAAACTGGGCGACTCCGACGGCGCCGTCGACGCCTACCAGCGGGCACTCGCCTGCGCGGGTCTATAGCGAGGTCAGGACCGGGCGGTGGCGTCGGTAGCCTTGGTGATGCCATGAAGAGTTCCCCGCTCGCGGCACTCACCGCGATTCTCGCCGCCCTGTTCGTGCTCGGCACCGCCACGCCGGCGCTGGCCCACGACTCACTCAAGACCAGCGACCCGGCCAAGGGCGCCAAGGTCGAGGCTCTCGACGAGGTCAGGCTGGAGTTCACCGCCAAGGTGCGCATGCCGTTCGTCATCGTCCGGGGCGCGGGCGAGGCCGTCTTCCAGGAGGGCAAGCCGGAGCTCGACGGCGCGGTGGTGCGGCAGGCGGTCAAGGGGCCGCTGCCGGACGGGAAGTACACCATCGCCTACCGGGTCGTCTCCTCCGACGGGCACCCGCTGGAGGGCGAGATCCCCTTCACGGTCGAGGGGGCCCCGGCGCCCTCCCCGAGCGCGTCGGCCACCGATTCGAGCACCGATTCGAGTACGGCCGCGCCCTCCACCGCCGCCCCCGCGCCCTCCACCGCCGCGGCGGCCGCACCGGCGGCCGAGGCCGACCAGGCGGCGGCCACGCAGCAGGGCGGCTTCCCGACCTGGCTGGTCATTGTGATCGGCGCACTGGTCGGCATCGGCATCGGGTTCCTGTTCAGCGCGCGGAAGAAGAAGCCATGAGCAGAACGGCGCGTCTCGCGCTCGCGGGTGCGGTCGCCGCGGTCGCCGCCCTGGTGATCGGCATGATCGCCGGAGGCCGGGCCTTCCCCCGGATCATCCCCGGGCTGCCCGACGCCGGGGCGGTGGTCAGATGGGGCCTGCCGCTGTCCAAGCTGCTGATGGACGTCACCGGCGTGCTCACCGTCGGCCTGCTGCTGACGGCCGCCCTGCTGCTGCCCAACGACAAGGGCATGCTCGGCAAGCCGGGCCTCCTCTACGTCAAGGCCGCGTCCTGGACGGCGCTCGCCTGGGCCGGGTCGGCGTTCCTGGCCATCGTGTTCTCCACGGCCGACTCCTGGGGCCGTACGGTCCCGCAGATCCTCAACAGGGAATACCTGACCAGCACCGCCACCCAGACCACCCAGGGCGTGGCGCTCACGCTGGTGGTGCTGTTCGGGGTGGCCATCGCGCTGTTCTCGCGCGGCGCGATCACCGCCGGGGCCGCGGCCGGCCTGCTGGTGTTCGCGCTGGTGACGATGTTGCCTGCGCCGCTGACCGGCCACACCTCCTCCTCGCCCAACCACGACCTGGCCACCTCGGCGGTGTCGCTGCACCTGCTCGCGCTCGCCCTGTGGGTGGGCGGCCTGGTCGTGCTGGCCGCGCACGCGGTGCGCGGGCAGCCGCAGCTCACCGTGGCCGCCGCCCGGTTCTCCGCGATGGCGCTGTGGTGCTTCGTCGCGGTCGGCCTGTCCGGCGTGTTCAGCCTGGTCGCCCGGCTCGGCGCGGTGTCCGACTTGTGGACCACCCAGTACGGCCTGCTGGCCCTCGCCAAGATCGTCGCCTTCGTGCTGCTCGGCTACGTCGGCTACTGGCACCGGCAGCGCACGCTCGTCGACCTGGAGGCCGGCCGGCCCAGGGCGTTCACCCGGCTGGCCGGCGGCGAGACGCTGCTCATGCTGGCCACCGTCGGGCTGGCCGTCGCGCTGTCGCGCACGCCGCCCCCCGAGTTCAGCGTGCCCGCCGACCGGGCCTTCGATCTGCTCGGCTTCCCCCTCCCGCCGGAGCTCACGCTCGCGAACGTGTTCTCGCTGTGGTGGTTCGACCTGTTCTTCGCGGCGGTGGCCGCCGTGCTCGCCGGGCTCTACGGCGCCGGCGTCTACCGGCTGATGCGGCGGGGAGACTCCTGGCCGTGGGGGCGCACGGCCGCCTGGTTCATCGGCATCGCGCTGCTGGTGTTCGCCACGCAGAGCGGCCTGGCCCGCTACGCCAAGGTCCTGTTCGACGTCCACATGATCGAGCACATGACGCTCTCCATGATCGTGCCGATCTTCCTGGTCCTCGGCGGCCCGGTCACGCTGGCGCTGCGGGCGATCAAGCCGGCGGCCAAGCGGGGCGACAGGGGGCCCCGGGAGTGGATCACGACCATCCTGCACAGCCGGGTGGTCAAGGTCCTGTCCCATCCGGTCGTGGCGACGGCCATCTTCGTCGCCTCCACGTACGCCCTCTACTTCACGCCGCTGTTCGAGTCGGCCATGCAAGAGCATCTGGGGCACATCTGGATGACGCTCCACTTCCTGCTCAGCGGCTCCCTGTTCTTCTGGGTGATCATCGGCGTCGACCCGGGGCCGAGCAGGCTCCCGTACGTCGGCCGGCTGCTGATGCTCTTCGTCACCATGCCCTTCCACGCCTTCTTCGGCGTCGCGCTGATGATGACCGGCTCGGTGATCGCCTCCGGCTGGTACGAGCAGCTCGGCCGTACGTGGGGCGACAACCTCCTGCAGACCCAGCAGGACGGCGGGGCCATCGCGTGGGGCTTCGGCGAGATCCCGACGTTGCTCGTGCTGCTGGCCATCGCCGCGCAGTGGTACCGCGACGACGAGCGGCAGGCCCGGCGCACCGACCGCAAGGCCGACCGGGGCGGCGCGGGCGACACCGAACTCGACTCCTACAACGCCTATCTCGCCCGCCTCAACCGCGCTGACAAGGGCGAGTAGCGGTTCGGCCACGGCACCCTATCCTCCCACCACGGGTCTCAGGACCGCCAGGTAGCCTGTCTCACAGGGGAGATGGGCATAACCTCATCAGCTAGCGTGCGCAGCCTTGAGGGGGGATTGCGCGACGCGTGCGGGGCGCCGGAGTGGGGACCGGCGCGGGCCCGGGGTGCCGAGGAAGGCGAAACCATTGGCGGAAGAGACACGCATGCGCGGGGGGCAGAGCCTGGCCGAGGCGCTCGAAAGCCTTCTGGCGCAGTGGTCGGAGCGGACCGGGATCGCCGTCGAGACCTGGGCGCTGCCCGGGACGGACGTGCCGTCGCGGGTGTCGTCCGGCGTCATGGAGACGATGCGGGAGGCGTTGTCCAACGTCGAGCGCCACAGCCGGGCCCGCACGGTCGCGGTGGCGGTGACCACGGGCCCGAGCGGCCTGCGCCTGACCGTCAGCGACGACGGCCAGGGCTTTCCCGAGGGCGGCGCGGGGCGCGGGATCGCCCGGATGCGGGCCGCGTTCGCCGAGCTCGGCGGCAGCCTGTCGGTCAACGCCGTGCCCGGCGAGGGCACGACGGTGAGCGGGGCGATCCCCCGGCGGCCCTGACCGGCGGGAGCCGTCCAGGCAGGTCAGGGCAGGTCAGGGCAGGGTCAGGATCTCGCTGCCCGTCTCGGTGACCATGATGGTGTGCTCGAACTGGGCCGTGCGCTTGCGGTCCTTGGTCACCGCGGTCCACTTGTCGGGCCAGATGTCGTAGTCGATCGTGCCCAGCGTGAGCATCGGCTCGATGGTGAACGTCATGCCCGGCACCAGCTCCACCCGCAGCGACGGGTCGTCGTAGTGGGGGACCATGAGGCCGGAGTGGAAGCTCGTGCCGATGCCGTGGCCGGTGAAGTCGCGCACGACGCCGTAGCCGAAGCGCTTGGCGTACGCCTCGATGACGCGGCCGACGACGTTGAGCTGGCGGCCGGGGGCGACCGCCCTGATGGCCCGCATCATCGCCTCGCGGGTGCGCTCGACCAGCAGGCGTGACTCCTCGTCGACCTCGCCCACCAGGTAGGTGGCGTCGGTGTCGCCGTGGACGCCGCCGATGTAGGCGGTGATGTCGACGTTGACGATGTCGCCGTCGCGCAGCACGGTGTCGTCGGGGATGCCGTGGCAGATGACCTCGTTGATCGAGGTGCACAGCGACTTCGGGTAGCCCTTGTAGCCCAGCGTGCTGGGGTAGGCGCCGTGGTCGATCAGGAACTCGTGGCCGATGCGGTCGAGCTCGTCGGTGGTGACGCCGGGGGCGATGTGCCGGCCGACCTCCTCCAGGGCCTGCGCGGCGATGCGGCCGGCCACCCGCATGCGCTCGATGATCTCGGGGGTCTTCACGTCGGACTCGCCGGTCGTGGGGCGCTTCTTGCCGACGTACTCCGGCCGCTCGATGTGGGCGGGGACCTTCCGGACGGGCGAGACTCGCCCGGGCTGGAGCAGTGTCGTCATGAAACACGAGTCTACGGGGCAGAATTGACCCCGTGAGCGAAGGCCAGTGGTGGTTCTGTCTCAAGCACATGCGGGTCGAGCCCGAGCAGGGCTGCCCCAACAAGGACCGGATGGGTCCCTACGCCTCGGAGCAGGAGGCGGCGGGCGCGTTGCAGCGCGCCGCCGACCGCAACAAGGCGTGGGACGAAGCCGAGCAGGAGGACGAGTGACGCCCGCCTACGGCACCACGGCGTAGGCGCGTACCGGGAAGGTGCCCATGCCCGCGATCATCGGGGGCGCGGCATGGAACCTGAAACCCTCCGCGGGCAGCGCCGACAGGCCCGTCAGGTGTTCGACCAGCGGGATCCCCGCTCCCAGCAGGATCGTGTGTGCGGGGCGTTCGCCGTGCGGCGGGGTGTCGTCGATGTTGAGCGAGTCGATGCCGACCAGTGCCGCTCCCTGCTCGGCCAGCCAGGCCGCCGACTCCGGCGCCAGGTACGGGTGGTCGCGGACGTAGGCGTCCGTGCCGAAGTGGCGGTCCCAGCCCGTGTGGATCAGCACGGCCCGGCCGCGTACGTCGAACGCGGTGTCGAGCACCACCTCCCGGCCTCCTCCCGCGGCGGGCACCAGCAGGCCGGGCAGGTCGGCCAGCCTGCTCAACGGCACCTGCGACAGGTCCTGGCCGCCCGCGTAGCGGTGGTGCGGCGTGTCGAGGTAGGTGCCGGTGTTGGCGGCCAGCGTGATGACGCCGATCTCGAACTCGGTGCCCGGGGCGTACACCTCGCGTGAGTCCTCCCTGCTCAGGTGCGTGCCCAGCGTCGGCCCCGGAACGCCGGGATAGGTGGTCATGCCCTCGGTGATGCGGTGGCTGAGTTCGACGATCATTTGGCGGCTCCCACCCGGGCGAGTTTGACGAGGGCGACCGTCCCGATGGCGGCCCAGACAAGATTCAGCCCGGTGGAGGGCCAGGCGGCGTTGTAGGCGCTGTTGACCATGAGCCCGAGCGCCCCGAGAAGGTTGATCAGCTGGTACGTCGCGCCGTCGCCGGACAGCCGTGCGGACGATACCAGGGCGTACCCGGCCAGCAGCAGGGCGGCTCCGGCCCAGCCGACGGCGTCGAGGAGGAGATCCATGGCCGATATTGTCTGGATTTTTGGGCGTAAAGCACAAATAAAGAAAGCTAAAGGTGGACGTAAGCTGACCTGCATGGATATTGATCCTCGGCGCCTGCGTGTCCTGCACGAGGTCGCCCGGCGCGGCGGCGTGATGCGCGCGGCCGAGGCCCTGTACCTGACCCCCTCCGCGGTCTCCCAGCAGCTCGCCCAGCTCGAACGCGAGGTCGGGCTGGCGCTCATCGACCGCTCCCAGCGCCGTGTCTCGCTCACCCCGGCGGGCCGCGTCCTGGCCGGATACGCCGAGCGGGTGGAGGAGGAGCTCAGCGAGGCCAGGAAGGAGCTGACCAGGTTCACCGAACGCCTGGCCGGGCCGGTGCGGATCGCCGCCTTCCCCACGGCCATCAAGCACATGCTGGTGCCCGCGATGCGCGCCCTGGCCGAGCGCCATCCCCGGATCACGCCGGTCATCCACGAGGTCTACGGGCAACCCGCGCTCCAGGAACTGCGCCTCGGCGCGGTGGACCTGCTCATCACCGAGCAGGACATGAGCCTGCCGGTCCCCGCGCAGCCGTCGCTGACCGTCCGGCCGCTGCACGTGGACGAGTTCCGGGTCGTGCTGCCGCCGGACTGGCCCGAGCCGGAGTCGACGGCCGACCTGATGCGCCTGCCCTGGGTGGCCGGCGAGCCGGACCAGGCGTGCGGGCAGGCGCTCGACCGGCTGGCCGGGATCCACGGGGTCGAGCCGCGCAAGACGCACGTCGTCACCGACTTCGCGCCGGTGCTCGCGCTGGTGGCCGCCGGCACGGGGTGGCGATCGTGCCCGCGCTCGCCCTGCTCGACGTGCCGGAGGGCGGGGTGCGGGTGAGCGAGGTGCGGGAGGTGGGGGCGCGCCGGCTGGACGCGGTCACGCGGGTGAGCAGGACGCGGTCGGGCGAGCCGGACCCGGTGCAGGCGGTGGTGATCGGCGCGATCGAGGAGGCCACCGAGAGCCTGCGGGCGGCCCTGGGCCCCCGCCTCGCCGCCCACCCCTGACCTCTGCGGCCCCGGGCTCCGCCGCCCAGCCCTGACCCCGACGTGCCTATTCCGACAGGCGGGGGCCGCTGACCTTCTCCAGCAGGCGGGCCAGGCGCTCGCGCAGCCCAGCGCGCCGCTCGATCTCCCCGGCCGCCGCGCTGACCAGGTGCTGGGCGCCGTCGAAGGTGATCAGCCCGGTGGACGGCACGGCGATCGCGTCGTGGGCCAGCCCGCTCAGCTCGGAGTCGGCGCCCTCGATCGCCAGGATGGTCGCCCCCGTGCGGCGGGCGTCGTCCACGCGTTCCAGCAGCGGGACGGGCGCCGCCTGCTCCGACAGCACGAACAGGGTCTCGCCGCGGCCCGCCCGCTCCAGGCGGTCGAGGCCGACGCGCAGGTGGGCGGGGGCGTCGGCGGGCGGCGACCAGCGGATCAGGGTGGGGGAGAGCTGCGGCAGGCCGGAGAACTTCGCCTCGTCGCTGAGGTGGGCGGTGACGTGCCAGGGCTCGTCGTCCGGAGGGCCCACGAGCAGCAGGCCGCCGGGTGAGCGGGTGGTGCGCAGGGCCAGGCCGAGCTCGCGGGTGCGTTCGAGCCAGCCCGTCGTGGCCAGGAGCTCGCGCAGGAATGCCACCGAACCTGAGTCCATGCCTCCATGGTGCACGAGGAGCGACGAGGAGCGCGGACGAAGTGGCTGATTCGCCGCGGGTGCCCGCCCCGGCCCGCCGTACGGAAGGCCGGGGCTGGCATGATCTGAGCCATGACAGATGTGAACGGGCTTTCCATCGCGATCCTCGGCGGCACCGGTGACCAGGGGAAGGGGCTGGCGCGGCGGTTCGCGCTGGCGGGGCACACCGTGCTGATCGGCTCGCGCAGTGCCGAGCGGGCCCAGGAGGCGGCCGGCTCGATCGGCTCCGGCGCGCGGGGCGGGGCCAACGCCGACGTGGCGGCCGAGGCCGACGTGGTGATCGTGGCGGTGCCGTACGAGGGGCACAAGGCGCTGCTGGAGTCGCTGCGCGCCGAGCTGGCCGGGAAGATCGTGGTCGACTGCGTCAACCCGCTCGGCTTCGACAAGCAGGGCGCCTACGCGCTGCCGGTGGAGGAGGGCAGCGCCGCCCAGCAGGCCGCGGCGGTGCTGACCGAGAGCCGGGTCGTGGCGGCCTTCCACCACGTGTCGGCCGTGCTGCTGATGGACCCGGCCGTGGAGAAGGTCGACCTCGACGTGCTGGTGCTCGGTGACGACCGCGAGGCCACCGACACCGTGCAGGCGCTGGCCGAGCTGATCCCGGGGGTGCGCGGCGTCTACGGCGGCCGGCTGCGCAACGCCCACCAGGTCGAGGCGCTGACCGCCAACCTCATCTCGATCAACCGCCGCTACAAGGCCCACGCCGGGCTGCGGGTCACCGACGTCTAGAGCCAGCCCGCGTCCTCGGCGACGCGGACGGCGTCGATCTTGTTGCGGGCGCCCGTCTTGGTGATCGCCGCGGTCAGGTAGTTGCGCACCGTGCCGGGGGACAGGTGCAGGCGGGCGGCGATCTCCTCGGCGGTCGCGCCCCTGGCCGCCTGCCTCAGTACGGTGGTCTCGCGGGGGGTGAGCGGGCTCTCGCCGTACTCCATGGCCGAGGAGACCAGCTCGCTCTCCAGCACGCGCAGCCCGGCCGCGGTGCGCCTGATGGCCTCGGCCAGGCGCTCGCCCGGCGCGTCCTTGACCAGGAACGCCTCGATGCCCGCGGCCAGCGCCCGGCGCAGGTGGCCGGGCTGCCCCATGGCCGTGAGCACCAGGATCCGGCAGGACGGCAGCCGTTCGCGCAGCTCGGCGGCGGCGGTGATGCCGTCGGTGACCGGCAGGTCGATGTCCACGACCGCCACGTCGGGCCGGACGTCGAGCGCCACCGGCACGATCTCGTCGCCGCGGACGACCTCCGCCACGACCTCGATGTCCGGCTCCAGCCGGAGCAGGGCGGTGAGCGCGGCGCGGATCATGTGCATGTCCTCGGCCAGCAGCACCCGGATCACGCCGGAGCCTCGATGCCCGGCAGCGCCGTCAGCGGCATCCGGATCACGCCGGAACCTCCATGGTCAGCAGGAAGCCGCCGCCGTCCGTGGGGACGGCCGTGCAGGTGCCGCCCGCCTGGGAGGCCCGTTCGGCCAGGCCCGTCAGGCCGGCGCCCGGCTCGGCCGTCGCGCCCGGCGCGCCGTCGTTGGCCACCTCCAGGCGGACCGTGCCCTCCCGCAGCGACGTGGTGATCGTGCAGGTGGTGGCCCTGCTGTGGCGCAGGACGTTGGTGACCGCCTCGCGCACCCCCCAGGCCAGCGCCTCCTCGGCCCGCCGGGGCAGCGTCACCTCGGCCAGGTGCGCCTGGCAGCTCACGCCCGACGACTCCAGCAGCGCGGCCGCGCGGTGGGTCTCGCCGGTCAGCGACATCGCGCGGTAGCCGCGGGCCACGTGGCGGACGTCCTGGGCGGCCTCGCGGGCGACGCGTACCAGCTCGCCCACCTCGCCGCGGGCGGAGGCGGGATCGCGGTCCATCAGGCGGGCGGCCAGGTCGCCCTTGAGCGCGATGGCGGTGAGGCTGCGGCCGAGGCCGTCGTGCAGGTCACGGGAGATGCGCAGGCGTTCCTTGAGCACGGCCGCGTCGGCCAGCTCGGCTCTGGCCTCCTCCAGGTCGGCGGCGACGCGGACGAGCCGCACCAGGACGTAGATCATCGAGCCGGTGATGGGGATGGCGATCACGTAGAACAGGGTGATCACGGCGTAATAGGGGCCGATCCACATGGTGGCGCCCTCGTACACCATCATGAGGACGACCAGCGGCACGGCCCAGCGCAGCGCGAGGAACACCAGCAGGGTCCCGGCCAGCAGCGGGGCGGCGATCGACGACCACCCGCTCGGCAGCAGGTGGTCGCCCGCGTAGGTGACGACGGCCTGGAGCGCCAGCGTGGCGGGGAACAGGGGCGGGCGCCCGCCGCGCAGGGCGGCCCGCATGTTGACGTAGTGGGTGGAGACGACGGCGACCATCACGGCCGCCGCGAGCAGCCCGATCGCCGGGCCGCCCATGAAGTAGACCAGCCCGATGAGCGAGTAGACGACCGAGACGCCCGTGATGAGCACGCGCGCGAGCCTCTGCGCAGAGGACGAGACCACCACAGCTGCGATTATGGCCGAGTCAGGACCGGCGCGGTTCCCAGCGGAACCACAGCCGGATCGCGCCGGCGCCGATCACCGCCCAACCGGCCAGGACGAGCGCCGGCACGAGCGCCTCCCCGGTCCTCACCGCGTGCACCACGGCCGAGGTGGGCAGCAGGTCCAGCACCGGGATCAGCCACGAGGGCAGCGGGATCGGCCCCATCGCGCCCGCCGACACCGCGGCGACCAGGAACACCGGCATGGTGAACGCCCCGGCCAGCTCGCTGCGCGGGATCACCGCCGTGTACGCCGTCCCCAGCAGCGCCATGACGGCCGAGCCCGCGGCCGTCATGGCGGCGAACAGCAGCGGGTCGTCCGGCAGCGGCACCCCGGCCGCGAACCGCACGGCCACCGCGCACAGCACGATCACCAGGAAGGTCTGCGTGGCCGTGCTCGCGACCTGGCCGGCCAGGATCTGCGCGTCGGTCAGCAGCCCGGCCCGCAGCCGCTTGAGCACGAGCTGGTCGCGCCGGTTGGTCAGGGCCACCGCGATGTTCATGAACGCGGTCAGCGCCAGCACGATCGCCAGCGAGCTCTGGAACGCCGCAGTGGCGAACGGGACCCCGCCCGAGGTGACCTGGCGCATCAGGGCGGGCATGCCGACGGTCAGCCCGACCGGGGTGATCACCGAGGCGACCAGCATGGCCCTGTCGCGCCAGAACAGGCGGGTGCCGAGACGGTAGGTGGCGGTCAGGCTCATCGGGCGCTCCTGGGCAGGTCGAGGAAGAGGTCTTCGAGGGTGGCCGCGCGGACCTCCAGGCCGGTCAGCCGCAGCCCGCGCCCTGCCGCCCACGTCAGCAGCGTCTGCGCGGCCAGGTCGGGGTCCTCGGCCCGGCAGACGGCGGTGCCGCCGTCCAGCGTGACCGGCAGCGGCAGGTCGTCCGCGGCGACCCCGGCGGGCAGCCGGAACGTCACCCGTCCGCCCTGCGCGGCCAGCGTCTCGGCCATCCCGCCGGCCGCGACGATCCCGCCCCGGTCCAGGATCGCCATGGACGAGGCCAGGCGCTGGGCCTCCTCCAGGTAGTGGGTGGTGAGCAGGATCGTGGTGCCGCGCGCGGCCAGGCCGGACACGACCTCCCACGTGTTCGCGCGGGCCTCGGGGTCCATGCCGGTCGTGGGCTCGTCGAGGAACAGCACGTCGGGGCGGCCGAGCAGGGCCAGCGCCAGGTCGAGCCGGCGCTTCTCGCCGCCGGACAGCTGGCGCACCCTGGTCCCGGCCTTGTCCGTCAGGCCGGCCAGGTCGAGCGCCTCCCCGGCCGGACGCGGCGCGGGGGTGAAGTCGCGCCACACCGCGACCGTCCGGGCCACCGTCAGGTCGGGGAAGAACCCGGCCTCCTGGAGCATGACGCCGACGCGCTGCCGTACGGCCGCGCGGTCGGACCAGGGGTCGAGGCCGGCCACCCGTACGGTGCCGCCGTCCGGCCGCTGGAAGCCGGCCAGCACCTCGACCGTGGTGGTCTTGCCCGCGCCGTTCCTGCCGAGGAGGGCGAAGATCTCGCCCTCGCCCACCCGGAACGAGATCCCCTTCACCGCCTCGAACGTCCCGTGGTTCTTCCTGAGCTCGTTCACCTCGATCATGTGTCCGACTATGGCCGGACGGGTCAGGGGGCCGACAGTGAAGAATTCACGACTTCCTGGAGAGCTTCAGCAGCGCGTCCGTGACGCCCTCGGGGTCGATCACCTGGTGCAGGTGGAGGCCGGGCAGCCGGGTCACCGGCCAGCCGCGCCCGGCCGCGTCCTCGGCCACCTGCTCGTACGGCGGCCCGAACCACAGGCACGAGCACCTGACCGCGTCCCAGCCCGCGGGCACGGGGACGGGCTGCGTGTAGTAGTCGAGGGGCAGCCGCGGCTGCTCGCCCGCCACCAGCACCCGCTGGGCCGGGTCGGGGAGCATGGCCACGATGTCCTCCTCGTCCCACCAGTCGGTCCAGCGCGGCAGCACGCCGTCGGGGCCCGCCAGGCCGCGCAGGAACGGCAGGAACCCCTCCTCGGCGGTCCTGACCAGCCCCTGAGGCGGCGGCACGTGCGCGTCGGCGAACACGCAGGCCACCACCTGGTCGCCCAGCCCCTCCTTGATCACCGGCACGAAGAACCCGGCGTTGCTGTGCGCCACCAGCACGAGCGGCCCCTCGGAGGGGACGGCCGCGCGCACCGCCGCGACCACGCGCGGCCAGTACGGCGCCCCGCCGGCGGACACGCCGGTCAGGTCGGGGACGACGGCCGCCCGGCCGCGCCGCCCCAAAGCCTCGGCCACCGGAGCCCACGTCGAGGGCCCGACGGACGGACTGTGCACCAGTACGAAGGTCGTTTCCATGGCCCCCACCCTGTCAGACGACGAGGGCGTGCCGGGAGACGGGTTTCCCGGTGCCGTCGTAGGCCGCCCAGGCCGCCGCGAGGTCGATCACCGCCCGCGACAGCTCCTCCTCGGGGAACAGGAAGTGCAGGCGCAGGTGGTCGGCGTGGCCGCCCAGCGGGTCGAAGGAGCCGCCCGGCGGCACCGCGACGCCGTGCCGGAGGGCGACCTGGGCGAAGGAGCCGGCGTCGCCGCGCGGCAGTCGCGCCCAGACGGTCTGGCCGCCGCGGGCGGGCTCGAACGTCCAGGACGGCAGGCGGGCGCGCAGTTCGGCGCACAGGTGGTCGTGCCGCCGGCGCAGGGCGCGTACGCGGGCCTCGCGCACCTCGTCGAGGCGGCGCAGCAGCGCGACGGCGGCGAGCTGGCTGAAGACCTCGCCGCCGAGATCGTGCACGGCCCGCAGCCTGGCCAGCCGCGAGACCAGCGGCGCCGCCGCGCGGATCCAGCCCACTCGCAGCCCGCCCCAGACCAGCTTGCTCAGCGAGCCGACGGTGACCACGTGCTCGCCCCCGCCGAACACGGCCACCGGCGGGGGCGTCCCGCCCGAGAAGCACAGCTCGGCGCAGACCTCGTCGTCGATCAGCGGCACGCCGTGCTCGGCGGCCAGGGCGGCCAGCCGCCTGCGGGCCGCGTCGTCCATGATCGCGCCGTCGGGGTTGCGCGCGGTGGGCACGCAGTAGACCAGCGCCGGCCGCTCGCGCACCGCCCGCGACGCCCGGTCGTCGTCCAGGCCGCCGGGCTTGACGACGGCCCCCGCGTGCCGGAACGCCTCCAGCGCCCCCGGGTACGTCGGCGACTCGGTCAGCACGGTGTCGCCCGGCGCGACCAGCAGCCCGGCCAGCAGCGTGAGCGCCTGCTGCGCGCCCGTCGTCACCATGATCTGGTCCGCCGTGGTGCGCAGGCCGCGCGCGCTGTAGTAGGCCGCCAGCGCCTCCCGGAGCGAGGGGTCGCCGGCCGGCTGGTAGCCCAGGTCGCGCAGGCCCGCCACCCGCGCCCCCGCCTCCTGGTACGCCTCGAACAGCGCCTGGGGCGGGTCGTCCGGCGCCGCGCAGGTCAGCAGCCGGACGCCGTCGGGCGCGTGCAGGAGGTGCAGCATCAGCGGGTTGGCCGCCACGCCCTCGGCGGTCCTGGCGGCCGGCGGGTCGCCCGACGCGACGCGGGTGCCGCTGCCCTGGCGGCGCGTCACCCGGCCCTCCTGCTGGAGCAGGTCGTAGGCGGCGACGACCGTGCCGCGGCCGACCGCGAGCCGGGCGGCCAGCACCCGGTCGGGCGGCAGCGACTGGCCGGGCGGGAGCACGCCGTCGTCGATGAGCGCCCGCAGCCGGGCGGTGAGCAGCAGGTAGAGCGGCCCGCGTCCGGAGGCCCACCGGCCCAGCAGGTGGACGAGGTCATCGGGATTGGCTCTATTCATGGACCAATTCTTCCGTATTGGCTCTGCTGTTGGAGACCAATGCGGGGGATATTTGATGACATGAGTGATTTTCGCCCTGAAACGCGTGCCGTACACCTGCCTCAGCCCGCGGTCGAGGGCAGCCGGCCGCTCGGCATGCCCCTCTACCAGAGCGCCGGATTCGCCTTCGACGACCCGGAGGTCATGGGCGCGGCCATGGGCAGCCCCGACGGCGCCTTCGTCTACGGCCGCTACACCAACCCGACCGTGCGCGCGCTGGAGCTGGCGGTGTCCGGGCTGGAGGGCGGCGCCGCTGCGCTGGCCGCGGCCTCCGGCATGGGCGCGATCAACACCGTCCTGCTCGCCCTGCTCAAGCCCGGCGACCACCTGATCGCCCAGCGTTCCCTGTACGGCGGCACCGCCACGATGCTCAACGACCTGGTCGCCAGGTTCGGCATGACCGTCACCCATGTGCCCGAGAACGACCCCGACGCGCTGCGCGCCGCCGTGCGGCCCGGGACGCGGCTGGTCTACCTGGAGACCATCAGCAACCCGATGGCGCTGGTGGCCGACCTGCCCGCGATGTGCGCCACGGCCCGTGAGCTGGGCATCCTGTCGGTGGTGGACAACACCTTCGCCACGCCCGTGCTCTGCCGTCCCCTGGAGCACGGCGCCGACGTCGTCGTGCACTCCACCACCAAGTACCTGTCGGGGCACAGCGACGTGATCGGCGGCATCGCGGTCTTCGCCGACCCCGGTCTGCACGGGAAGGTCTGGCACTTCTCCACCGAGCTGGGGGCCGCGGCCGAGCCGTTCACGGCGTGGCTGACGCTGCGCGGGCTCCAGACGCTGCCGCTGCGCATGGAGCGCCACTGCGCCAACGCCGACCTCCTGGCCCGCCGGCTCGCCGAGCACCCCGCCGTGGCGGCCGTCCACTGGCCGGGGCTGCCCTCGCATCCGTCGTACGAGCTCGCCGGCAAGCTGCTGCCGGCCTTCGGCGGCGTGTTCTCCTTCGACCTGACCGGCGGGCGGGCGGCGGGGGAGGCGTTCATGAAGTCCGTACGGCTGGCGCAGCTCGCGCCCTCGCTCGGCGGCGTCGAGACCCGCGTCATGCACCCCGCCACCACCTCACACCGCTCGCTCGGCGCCGAGGAGCTGGCCAGGCACGGGGTGGGCGAGGGCATGGTGCGCATCGCCGTGGGCATCGAGCATCCCGAGGACCTCTGGGCGGACGTGGCACAGGCGCTCGGATAGCGTCGGATCATGCTCGCCGACCGCGGGCGTACGACCAAGGGAGAACCGTGACCGCCGTCACATATCAGGACGTCCTCGACGCGGCCCGCCGGATCGAAGGGCACGTGCTGCGCACGCCCGTCCTGGAGATCTCGCCGGGCCTGTTCCTGAAGCTGGAACTGCTGCAGCACTCCGGGTCCTTCAAGGTGCGGGGGGCGTTCAACCGCATCCTGTCGGCCGGCGCGCTGCCCGCCGCCGGGGTCATCGCCGCCAGCGGCGGCAACCACGGGCTGGCCGTCGCCCACGCCGCCAAGGCGCTGGGCGTGCGGGCCGAGATCTTCGTCCCGGAGGTGACGAGCCCGGTCAAGGTGGCCGGGCTCAAGGCGCTCGGCGCGCACACCACGCAGACCGGGGCCATCTACTCCGAGGCCGCGGACGCCGCCGCCAAGCGCGCCGCCGAGACGGGCGCGCTGCCCGTGCACGCCTACGACCAGCCCGAGGTGCTGGCCGGGCAGGGCACGACCGGGCTGGAGATCATGGAGCAGACCGGGGGCGTGGACACGGTGGTGGTGGCCGTGGGCGGCGGCGGGCTCGCGGGCGGGATCACCCTGGGGGCCCGCGCCGGGGGTGACGCGCCGCGGATCGTGGCGGTGGAGCCGTACGCCATCCCGACGCTGCACGAGGCCCTGCGCGCGGGCCGTCCGGTGCCGGTGCAGGTGGGGGGCGTGGCGGCCGACGCGCTCGGCGCCACGCAGCTCGGCGCGCTGGCGTACGAGGTGCTGTCGGGGAGCGGTGTGGAGAGCGTCCTGGTGGAGGACGACGCGATCGTCGCGGCCCGCCGGACGTTGTGGGAGCGGCACCGGCTGGTGGCCGAGCCCGCCGGCGCGGCGGCGTACGCGGCGCTGCTGTCGGGCGCCTACCGGCCGTCGGAGGGGGAGCGGGTGGCCGTCGTGGTCTGCGGCTCCAACACCGACCCCGCCACGCTCTTCGGCGCGGCGGGGTGAATCGGTCCCGGGGTCAGCTGTAGGTGTGCTCGGGTGCCGGGAAGGCGCCCGAGGTCACCTCGTCGGCGAAGGCCCGCACCGCGCGGTCCATCTCCGAGGCCAGGTCGGAGTACTGCTTGACGAACTTGGCCGGACGCGGCGTCAGCCCCATCAGGTCCTGCCACACCAGCACCTGCGCGTCCGTGGACGGCCCGGCCCCGATGCCGACCGTGGGGACCGACAGCGACGTGGTCACCCGATGCGCCAGATCGGCCGGCACGCACTCCAGCACCACCGCGAACGCCCCCGCCCGCTCCAGGTCCTTGGCGTCGGCCATCAGCTCGTCGCCCGACTGGCCGCGCCCCTGCACCCGGTAGCCGCCGAACGCGTTGACCGACTGCGGCGTGAGCCCGAGGTGGGCCATGACCGGCACGCCCGCCGAGACCAGCGCCTCGACCTGCGGCAGCACCCGCCGCCCGCCCTCCAGCTTGACCGCGTGCGCCCCCGCCTCCTTCATGAACCTGGCCGCCGACTCCAGCGCCTGCTGCGGCGACCCCTGGTACGACCCGAACGGCAGGTCGGCCACCACGAGCGCCCGCGACGACCCCCGCACCACGGCCGCGGTGAGCGGGACGAGGTGGTCGAGGGTGACCGGCAGAGTGGAGTCGAAGCCGTAGACGACCATGGCCGCGGAGTCGCCGACCAGCAGGACGGGCACGCCCGCCTGGTCGAACACCCTGGCCGTCATGGCGTCGTAGGCGGTGACCATGGGCCACCGCTCCCCGCGCTCCTTGGCCGCCGCGAGGTCGCGGACGGTGACCCTGCGCCCTGATGCGCCGCCGTACAGCGTGGTCGAAGACATGGACACCTCCAGAAACGTCTCGAGGCGTCCCAGTGACGTCCCCGGACTCCTTCGATGATGTCATGGAGGGAAATCCAGTGGCGAAACTGTCGGTGCCTCTTGACACAATCGACGCGGAGGTAAACGACACACCATGGCTCTCGACCAATACCGCCGGCTCTTCCGGCTCCCAGGCGTCCGCACCCTGCTCCTGGTGGGGATGCTCGCGCGCGTCCCGGCCACCGCCATGGGGATGGCGCTCACCCTGCACGTGGTCTTCGGGCTGCGCCTGGGCTACGTCGAGGCGGGCGTGGTGACGATGGCCAGCACGGTCGGCATGGCGATCGGCTCGCCGTTGTCGGGCCGGTTCGTCGACCGCCACGGGGTGCGTCCCGTGCTCGTCGTCACCACCCTGGCCCAGGCGGTGTTCTGGTCGTGCGCCTGGGCGCTGCCGCTGCCCGCGCTGGCCGTCGCGGCGGCGGTCGCGGGCCTGCTCAACCTGCCGGTGTTCAGCCTGACCCGGCAGTCGCTGGCCGCGCTGGTCCCGCCGGAGCAGCGGCGCACCGGGTTCACGCTCGACTCGATGCTGGTCGAGCTGTCGTACATGACCGGTCCCGCGCTCGCCGCGGCCGGCATCACCACGCTGGGCAGCACGACCACGCTCGTCGTCATCGGCGTCGGCATCACGGCGGCGGGCATCGGCCTGATCGTCTTCAACCCGCCCACCCGGTCGGCGGTCGAGCTGGAGGAGCCGGTGGTGAAGGTGCCGCGCCGGCAGTGGCTCACGCCGGGGTTCGTCGCGCTGCTCGGCACGACGGCGGCGGCCACGTTCATCCTCACCGCGACCGAGCTGGGGCTGGTGGCCACCATCAACACCGCGGGCGAGACGCAGTGGGTCGGCCTCGCCGTGGCGATCTGGTGCCTCTACTCGCTGGTCGGCGGCTTCGTCTACGGCGGGCTGTCGCGTGGTTTCTCGCCCCTGGTGCTCATCGCGGGCATGGGCCTGCTGACCATCCCCGTGGGCCTGGCCGGGGCCGACTGGCGGTGGCTGATCCTGGCGATGCTGCCGGCCGGCCTGCTGTGCGCCCCGGCCCTGTCGTCCACGGTCGACGTGCTCAGCCGCTGGGTGCCCGCCGCGGCCAGGGGCGAGGCGATGGGCCTCCACGGCACCGCCCTGCTCATCGGCGGGGCCGCGTCCTCGCCCATCGCGGGGGCGATCATCGACGGCAGCGGGCCCACGTGGGCGTTCGTGGTGGCGGGGCTGGTCGGGGTGGTCATGGTGGTGGTCGCGCTGCCGATGTGGCGGCGGCGTCCGCCGGTCGCGGTCCTGCCGGCCCCGGTCGAGGAGCACGCCGTGCCTCCGGCGGTGACCAAGAGCTGACCCGGGGGGTTCGAGCCTGTCGGCCTGAGGCCGGCGGGTCTGGTCAGCAGTGCCCGCGGCGGCCGTTCGCGGGGTCTGTCAGCAAGGTTCGCGAGGGCCTGTGCACGGGGTGCATCGGGGTTTCCCCGCTGTTTCCCTCCGCGCACTCCCTCCGTCAGGCGGAAGTTACGAAACGGGACCGTTGCGTATCGGAATCTCTTGCGATACGGTGTCGTTGCGAAACTCAGGCGTATCGAAATTAAGGACGATTTCCATGGACCCGAACGCAGGGCATCCACGCAGGTGGGGGATCCTGGGAGTGCTGGTGTTCAGCCTCCTGGCGGTCGTGCTGGACAACACGATCCTCAACGTGGCGATGAAGACCATCGCCGACCCCCGTGTCGGATTGGGCGCGACGCAGGGCCAGCTGGAGTGGGCGATCAACTCCTACACGCTGGTGTTCGCCGGGCTGTTGTTCACCTTCGGCGTGATCGGCGACCGTACCGGTCGCAAGCGCATGTTGTTCATCGGCATGGCGCTGTTCGGCCTGGCCTCGCTGGCCAGTGCCTACTCCCAGGACCCGATGCAGCTGATCTTCGCGCGGGCGGCGATGGGCATCGGCGGCGCGGCGATCATGCCGGCCACGCTGGCGATCATCTCCAACGTGTTCCCGCCCGGTGAGCGTGGCAAGGCGATCGGCATCTGGGCCGGTGGCGTGGGGCTCGCCGTGGCGATCGGCCCGATCACCGGCGGCCTGCTCATCGAGCACTTCTGGTGGGGCTCGGTCTTCCTGGTCAACGTGCCGATCGTGGTGATCAGCATGATCCTCATCGGCGTCGTCGTGCCCGAGTCGCGTGACCCGAAGCCGTCCAAGCTCGACCCGGTGGGCGTGGTGCTGTCGATCATCGGTCTGGTGGCGCTCGTCTACGGCATCATCCGCGGCGGCGACCTGGGCACCCTGGCGAGCGCGGAAGTGATCGTCCCGACGCTGCTCGGCCTGGTCGTGCTGGGCGTGTTCGTGTGGTGGGAGCGGCGCATCGACAACCCGGTGTTCGACGTGCGCAACTTCAGCAACGTACGGTTCAGCTCGGCCATCGGCATGATGGGCATCGTCTTCTTCGCGATGATGGGCGGGATGTTCTTCCTGACCTTCTACCTGCAGATCGTGCTGGGCTTCAGCCCGATCCAGGCGGGGGCCCTGATGATCCCGTTCGCCGCCGCGCAGCTCATCTTCGCGCCGCTCAGCCAGCGGGTGCACCAGCTCTTCGGCGCCAAGCTGTCGGCCACGGTCAGCATGCTCGTGGTGACCGCCGCGCTGGGCAGCTACGCCCTGATGGACGTGGACACGCCCGTGGTGCTGATCGAGATCATCTTCTTCGTCCAGGGAGCGGCGATGGCGAACATCATGCCGCCCGCGACCACCGCCATCATGGAGGCGCTGCCCAGGGAGAAGGCCGGTGTCGGCTCGGCCATGAGCAACACCGTCCGCCAGGTCGCCGGCGCGCTCGGCGTGGCCGTGCTCGGCTCGGTCCTGTCGAGCAGCTACCGCGGCGAGATCGCCTCGGCGCTGCCGGCCGGCGCCCCGCACGCCGCCGGTGAGTCCATCATGGCGACGATGGCCTTCGCCAGGCAGCTCGGCGAGCACGGCCAGGCGCTGATCAAGCCCGCCTTCACCGCGTTCGTCGACGGCATGCACGTCACGGCGATGGTCTCGGCCGTGATCGCCCTGGTGGGCGTCGCGGTGGTGGCCAAGTGGATGCCGGGCAAGGCGCGCCCGGTCCAGCAGGCGGAACAGAAGGAACCAGCGGTAGTGTGAGGCCGCGATGACGATCCAGGATTCAGGGACTGCCCGCCCGGCGGGCCGTCCGCGCAGCGAGAAGGCCGAGAAGGCGATCATCGACGCGACCCTCGACCTGATCGGTGAGGGCATGGGGGTGTCGGAGCTGTCGATCGAGGCCATCGCGTCGAGGGCGGGCGTCGGGAAGACCACCATCTACCGGCGCTGGTCCAACAAGGAGGACCTGGTCGTCGACGCGCTCTCCACGCTGAAGGCGCCGCTCCCGCCGCTGTCCGGCACCTCCGTGCGCGACGACCTGATCTCCCTGCTCGACGCGATGCGCAGGGAGGCGGGCCAGGCCCGCACCCGCTGCGTGATGAACATCGCGATGAGCGAGGCCGATCGTTATCCGCGACTGATGGAACGCTTCGTGAAGCGGGCCGTCGAGCCGCGCAGGCAGGCACTGCGCTCGGTGATCGAGCGCGGCGTCGCCACCGGCGAGCTCAGGCCCGACCTCGACGTCGAGCTGGCGATGGCCCTGTTCTCCGGCACGATGATATGGCAGTCGAAGTGGGGGCCGGCCGGAGACCTCCCGGCCGACCTGGCCGAACGCGTGGTCGACACGGTCCTGCTCGGACTGGCCGGAGACCGCGTCAGGCGCTGAGACGTCCGGGGTCTCCGGTCTTCGTACCGGTGGTCCGCTACCCGATCGGCGAGGTGACCCCGCCGGGGGCGGCGGTCAGGGTGAAGGGCACGGTGGCCGCCACCCGGCCGTTGACGATGACGTCGAGCTCGCGTGGCCCGGGCGGCTCGTTGCGGGTGGTGACCGGGCGGAAGGAATGGCTCTTGCGCAGCGTGAACGCCGCCCCCTCGGCGGCGGCCACGCGCTCGCCCAGGTGGAAGACGCGACGCGAGCCCGCCCGGCGGACGGCGTACTTGAGCAGCAGCGGGCCCGGCGCGCCCGCCGTGACCGTGACGGTGAACGTCAGCCTGCCACCGACGGCGACCGTGTCGGCCTCCAGGACGAGGGCCCGCGCCGAGCCGTTGCCCGGGGTGGCGCCCAGCAGCTCCAGCGCCTCGGGGTGCCCGGCACGCAGCAGCCCGCGGGCCGCGTGGCGCACGACCCGCTCGACGTGCGAGCCGCCGCCCGCGCGCCAGCGGGCCAGCACCGCGAGCGCCGTGTCGGGGTGGTCCTTGGCCAGGTCGTTGACGTGGTTGGCGACCGAGCGGCGGACGTATTCGCTCGGGTCGTCGCGCAGCAGGTCGAGCAGGGGCAGGGTGGGGCCGGGCGTCATCAGCCAGCCGACCCGGGAGGCCCACGGCAGGCGCGGCCGGGTGCCTTCCGAGGCCAGGCGGCGCAGGTGCTCGTCGGGGGACTCCGCCCAGCCGTACATGATCTTGAGGGCGTCGTCGCGGTGGCGGTCGAGAAGGGGGCGTACGGCGAACTCGCCCGTCGAGTACGGCGTGAGCGCCGCCAGCGTGGCCATCGCCGCCTCCAGATGGTCGAGCCCGTGGACGGCGGTGTGGTCGGTGACCGGCCAGCCGCTCCACAGGTCGAGCTCCCCGCGCGCGGCGCAGGCCCGCACCAGCTCGGCGGCCTGGGGGTAGGGCATCGGGAGGGCATGCTGGAAGGCGTCGTGGAGGGCGGCGGAGACGTGCCTGACGCGGTCCTTCAGCTCCAGCGGGGCGAGCCCGGCCAGGGCGCGCTCGGTGAACCGGGCCTGCGGGAACGAGGGCCACACGGCGGCCAGGCCGTCGGCGAGCACCGACACGGACCGGGCGTTGATCAGGTCTTTCAGCGGTTGTGCCACGGCCCCACCCTGCCAGCCGCCACCGACAATCCCACCGCCAGGCGCGACCCGCCCCCCTCGCGATGAGAGGGGCGGCCGGACGGGTCAGGTCGTCTCGCGCCAGCGGTTGGTGATGGGGAGGCGGCGGTCGCGGCCGAAGTTCTTCGGCGTGATCTTGGGGCCCGGCGGGTACTGGCGGCGCTTGTACTCCGCCAGGTCCACCAGCCGGATCACCCGCGTGACCAGCGCGGGGTCGTGCCCGGCCGCGATGAGCTCCTGCGAGCCCATGTCCTTCTCCACATAGTCGTCCAGCAGCCGGTCCAGCACCTCGTACGGCGGCAGCGAGTCGGTGTCGCGCTGGTCGGGGCGCAGCTCGGCGCTGGGCTCCTTGGTGATCGAGTTCTCCGGGATCGGCCGCTCGACGGACATGAGGAAGCCCTCGCAGGTGTGCGCGTTGCGCCACCTGGACAGCTCCCACACCATCGTCTTGGGCACGTCCTTGATCGGGGCGAAGCCGCCGGCGGAGTCGCCGTAGAGGGTGGAGTAGCCGGTGGCCAGCTCGCTCTTGTTCCCGGTGGTGAGCACCAGGTGGCCGTTCTGGTTCGACAGGCCCATGAGGATCATGCCGCGCACCCTGGCCTGGAGGTTCTCCGCGGCCAGGCCGGACAGCTCGATCTCCTTCTCGAAGGCCGTGACGATCTCGGCGATCGGCGCGATCCTGGAGTTGATGCCCTGCCTGGCCACCAGGTCCTCGGCGTCGGCCAGCGAGTGGTCGGAGGAGTGGCGCGAGGGCATGAGCACGACGTTCACCCGGGACGGGCCGATCGCGTCGGAGGCGATGGCCGCCGTCAGGGCCGAGTCGATGCCGCCCGACAGGCCCAGGATGACCGACTGGAAGCCGTTCTTGGCCACGTAGTCGCGTACCGCCAGCACCAGGGCCGAGTACACCTCGGCGTGCAGGTCGAGCCGCTCGGCGACGGGGGCGGGCTGCGCCGGGTAGGGCTCGACGGGCTCCTGCGACAGGACCCGGCGCTCGACGGTGATCGTGGTGCCGTCGAGCGCGTCGTGGGGGAACGTGCCGGGCTCGGCGTCGGAGACCGGCAGGTCGAGGTCGGCGACCAGCAGCTCCTCGCGGAACTGGCCGGCCCGCGCCACCAGCTCGCCCGAGGCGTCCACGATGATCGAGTCGCCGTCGAAGACCAGCTCGTCCTGCCCGCCGACCTGGTTGACGTAGGCGAGCGCGCAGCCGGCCTCGCGCGCCCTGTGGGCGACCAGCTCCAGCCGTACGTCGTCCTTCTCCTTCTCGTACGGCGAGGCGTTCGGCACGACCAGCAGCCCGGCGCCCGCCTGGCCGACGACGGACACCGGCCCGCCCTCCTGCCAGAGGTCCTCGCAGACCGCGATCGCCACGTCCACGCCGTGCAGCCGGACGATCGGCAGCCGGTCGCCGCGCACGAAGTAGCGGTACTCGTCGAACACGCCGTAGTTGGGCAGGTGGTGCTTGGCCGTGCGGACGACGACCTCGCCCTTGTGCAGCAGCGCGGCCGCGTCCAGCGGCGCGCCCTTGGGCTGGCCCACCCGGGGCGCCAGACCGGCGCGGTCGACGTAGCCGACGACCACAGGGAGGTCGCCCAGTCCCTCGCGGTCGAGCCTGCGCGCCACCTCCTCCAGGGTCCTGATGCTCGCGTCCACGAAGGACGTGCGCAGCACCAGGTCCTCGACGGGGTAGCCGGTGAGGAACATCTCGGTGAAGACGACCAGGTGAGCGCCGCGCTCGGCGGCGTCACGGGTCCACGCGACCAGCCGCTCGGCGTTGGCGGCCAGGTCGCCGACGGTCGGGTTCGTCTGTGCCAGGGCTATGCGCAGTTGTGCCACGTCATTAGCCTAGTACGACCCGATTTTTATCGTCAAAGCGACGAAAAGTGTCCCTTGTCCCCTGGAGTGACCAGACCGGACTCGTAGGCCGCCATGACGAGCTGCGCCCGGTCGAACAGCCCCAGGTGGTCCAGCAGCGACTTCACCAGCACCGACACCTCCTCCTCGGGCAGCGCCAGCGTCTGGCCGATCTGCCGGTTCGTCAGCCCGCGTGCGACGAGTTTGAGCACGTCGAGCCGGGCGTCGGAGAGTCCGGCCAGCGCCGGCGGCGAGGCCGGGTCGGTGCGGCCGGCGAACGCCGAGATCAGCCGGGTGGTGACCGCCGGGTCGATGAGCGCGTCCCCGACGGCGGCGGCCCTGATCGCGGCCAGGAACTGCTCGGGGGCCGAGGTCTTCAGCACGAAGCCGCTGACGCCCGCGCGCAGCGCCGCGTACAGGTTCTCGTCGCTGCCGAACGTGGTCATCATGACGACCTTGGGCGGGCGTTCCCCGGCCAGGATGCGGCGGGCGGCGGCCAGGCCGTCCAGGTGCGGCATCTGGATGTCGAGCAGCACGACGTCCGGACGGTGCTCGCGTACGCCCGCGATGGCCTCCTCGCCGTTGGCCGCCTCGCCGGCCAGCGCCACGCCGTCCTCGCTGTCGAGCATGGCGCGCAGCCCCGCCCGTACGAGCGCCTGGTCGTCGGCCACAAGCACGCGCAGCACCCGCTCCCCGGCGGCGGCCGGGGCGGGGGCGGCGGACGGCGGGGGCGGCGGCTCCTCCAGCCGCTGGGCCAGCATGTCGGCCTCCAGCCGGCGCAGCCCGGCCGACAGGTCGAGCCCCAGCTCGTCCCGCCACACCGCGCGGGCCCGGCGCAGCGCGGCCAGCGCGTCACCCTGGCGGCCCATCCGGTACAGGGCGAGGGCCAGCAGCCGCCACGCCTCCTCGCGCAGCGGGTGGGCCGAGGCGTGCGCCTCCAGGTCGGCCACCAGGGAGGTGGCCCGGCCCAGCGTGAGCCCGGCGTCGGCGCGCCGCTCGACGGCGATCAGCCGCAGCTCCTCCAGCCTGCCCGCCTCGGTCGCCGCCCAGGTCAGCTCGGCGAACTCGGCCAGCGCCGGCCCGCGCCACAGCCCCAGCGCGCTCTCCATGGCGGCCCACACCTGCGGAGGTGGGCCCTCGGTCTTCACCAGGCTCTCGAACCGCCACGAGTCGACCTGCTCGGTCGCGGCCCGCAGCGCGTAGCCGGGCGCGGCCGAGACCAGCACCTCGGCCTCCTCGCGCGGCGCGCGGCCGGGCTCCAGCGCGCGCCGCAGCCGCGAGACGTAGCCCTGGATGGTGGACAGGGCCTGCGCGGGCGGATCGCCCGGCCACAGCTCGTCGATGAGCGTGTGCACGGGCACGGCCCGGCCGCCCGCCACGAGCAGACGGGCGAGCACCGCCCGCTGCCGTTGGCCGCCGAGGTCGAGGGGGACGCCGTCGCTCCAGGCGTGGAACGGTCCCAGTGCGGTGAATGTCAGCATGTCAGGGGTAAGCGTAGAGGGATAACACGTCCGGGGATATGGCGAATTGTCACAGGGGGAGTTCGGCGTGGACAACCGTGCCACCTCCCGGTCCCGTTCGTACGACGCAGGTGCCCCCGAGTTCGGCCGCCCGTTCGCGCATCGAGCCCAGCCCGACGCCGGGCCGCGCGTCCGGCGGCAGGCCGATCCCGTCGTCGGCGACCGTGACGCGCAGGCGGTCGTCGCGGCGCAACGTCACCGTGATCCGCGAGGCGCGGGCGTGCTTGCGCGCGTTGGTGAGCGCCTCCTGCACGATGCGGTAGGCCGCGACCTCGACCGCGGCGGGCAGGCCGGTCAGCTCGCCCGACGTCCCGACCGGCGTCCCGGCCAGGTCCTCGATCGCGCCGGCCAGGCCCAGCTCGTCCAGGGCGGGCGGGCGCAGGCCGTAGACGAGCTGCCTGATGTCGCCGGTCACGGCGTCCATGCCGGCGCGCAGCCCGGCCAGCAGCCGGTCGGCCTGCTCGGGAGCGCTGTGCATGGTCAGCCGGGCGGCGTTGATCGACATGGCCATGCCGCTGAGCGACTGGCCGAGCCCGTCGTGCAGGTCGCGGCGCAGCCGCCGCCGTTCCTCCTCCCGCGCGGTCAGGATGCGCTCGCGTGAGCGTTGCAGCGCCGCCGTCAGCCGTACGGCGTGCGCGGCGTCGGCGATGTACGGCGTGATCGTGGCGATCACCCGCTCGTCGTGGGCCGCGGGGAACCTGCGCCGGTCCGTCGGCCCGATCAGCAGCAGCCCGACCGGTTCGCCGTGCCACACCAGCGGGACGGTCCTGGCCGCCGCGCCCACCACGCCGGACGTGGTGACCGCGCCGTCGGCCTCGACCGCGACGCCGGTCACCGACAGGCCCTCGCGCAGCACGTCGAGCGTGGCCAGCAGGCCGTGCACGGGGTCGGTGTGCTGGAGCCGGTGCCGCAGCCGCCGGGCCAGCGTGCCGGGCACGCCGGTGCTGCCGTACAGCAGGCGGTCCACGCCGCGTTGCAGGCCGCGGCGCATCGGCTGGAAGAACGCCCCGGCGAACAGGGCCGCGGGGATGCCGGCGATCCGGTCCACCTCCGACAGGAACACGCTGAGGGCCGCGCTGACCGCGACGTACACGAGGGTGATCACGATGGCCAGGCCGGTGCCCACCAGCGCCCTGCTGATCAGCGTGTCGATGCCGAACAGCCGGTAGCGCAGCACCGCCACGGCGATGGCCGCCGGGATCAGCGGGATGGCCAGCGAGGCCACCCACCAGACGTCCGCGCCGAGCATCCACGGCACCAGCAGGCCGGGCAGCGCCACCAGCAGCCACAGGAGCTGCCGCCGCTCGACCGCGTCGCCGCGCCGGAAACGCACGACCAGCGAGGCGAAGGCCAGCACCATGCTCGCCGAGAGCGTGGCGTGCCCGGCCTCCCGCAGTCCGGGCCGGTCGGCCAGCAGCCCGGCCCAGTCCAGCGCCTGCCCGGCCACGGCCAGCGCGATCACCGGCCGCCAGCGCCGCGACGGCAGCCTGCCCACCGGGTACAGCAGGGGCAGCAGGACGCCGAGGGTCAGCTCGCAGACGTTCCAGGTCAGGTTGACGATCGGCCAGCGCGGGCCCGGCCCGCCGTCGAGCAGCTGGTAGAGGTTGGCCGACAGGATGTTGGCCGCCGCGCTCGTCCCGCCGAGGCACAGCAGCCAGCCGATGACCAGCCGCGGCCTGCTGTGCACGAGGATCGCGCCGAAGACGGGGAACGCCGTGCCCGCCATGTCCTCGGGCGCGAACGGCAGCGGCGTGTACGGCGACGGCGGCAACTGCGCGGTCACCCAGATGTCGGCCAGCTCCAGCACGACGGCGAACGTGGCGATCCCGATCGCGACGCGGGGCGTGGCCAGCCTCGTGCACGCCCGGCGCGCCCATCCTGCGTGGCGCATCCCACCATTTCCTTCCGTGATCGGCAGGAAATTATCGGGAATCAGCCAACATCCGATCAAAATTCTCTCAACGGCGGCGGATTCCGTGGACCGCCGCCCGCGACCTCAGGCCGCCGCCCGCCGCCGGATCGCCGGGCCGAGGGCCAGCATGCCCGCCGCCGAGACCAGCGCGACGCCGCCCACGCTGAACCACAACGTCTGCGACCCGGCCGCGAGCAGCGGCCCGCCCATCAGTGGCGCCAGCACCGAGGCCAGCGACCAGGCGAACCCGAACAGCCCCGAGTACCGCCCCCGCAGGTGCTCGGGGGCCAGCGCGGCCACGATCGTCCCGGAGATGCCCGCGGTGATGATCTCGCCCACGGTCCACACCCCGATCGTGACGGCCAGCCAGAACGTGGTGGTGACGAAGGCCGTCATCGCGAACCCGGCCCCCATGACCGCCAGGCCGAGCGCGAACGTGCGGGAGGCGTCCCTGCGTCCGAGCCAGCCGGAGACCAGCGGCTGCACGACGACGATGAGCACCCCGTTCAGGGCCATGGCCAGGCCGAACTGCGCCGGCGTCAGCTTCACCACCGACGTCATCGCGACCGGCAGCATGGTCACGGTCTGCAGGTAGACCAGCGCGTTGCCGAGCACCACCAGCGTGAAGGCGACCATCACCCGGTCGCGCAGCACGACGCCGAACCCGCCGGACGACTCACGCGCCTGCGGCCTGGTCTCGGGCACCGCCCGCCACACCAGCGCGGCGAAGACCAGGCAGGAGACCGCGTCGATCCAGAACAGCCAGAGGAACCCGACGCTCGCCAGCCAGCCACCTGCCGTCATGCCGACCGCGTACCCCAGGTTGATCGCCCAGAACAGCAGCCCGTACGCGCGGGCCCGCTCCGCCGGGGACACCAGGTCGGCCACCAGGGCGCTGGACGCCGGCCGGTAGATGTCGATCACCAGCCCGAGCACGAACATGGACGCGACGATCGCCGGCAGCGAGCTGCTGTAGCCCAGCGCCAGCATGGTGGCGGCGGTGGCCAGCATGCCGCCCGACAGCGTGACCCGGCGGCCGACGCGGTCGGTGAGCACGCCCGCGAGGATCTGCGACAGCAGCGAGCCCGCGCCGTAGACGCCCATGACCAGGCCCACGGCGGTCACCGACATGCCGCGCGAGTGGGTCAGGTAGACGCCGGTGAACGGCATGACGAGGGTGCCCAGACGGTTGACCAGGGTGCCGCTCCACAGGGCCCAGAAGGGGCGCGGCAGTCCGCCGATCTGGGAACGGAGGAAGGAAGGCTTCTCAGCGACAGTGCTAGACACGGGTACAGGGTCAGGTCCCCGCGCTCGACGCGCCAACGATTTAGTGCACACTAAAAGCATGGCCGTCACCTGGGTCCTGAAGCCGGAGGACGTCGCACGCATCCGGTTCGCGTTCTCGCCCATGTGGGAGCTGGTCGCGAGCCTGCGCACCCTCCAGGACCCCTCCAGGCAGTCGATCCACCTGCCGTGGATCAAGGCCGTGCGTCCCCGGCTGGCCCGGCTCGACCTGGACGAGCTGTTCGCGCTGGTGCCGCCGTCCGGCTACCTGGCCGACTTCATCACCCCGCCCCCGGAGACGCCGCTGCCCGATTTCGCGGCCGAGCTGGCGCTGGTCCGCGGCACGCCCCCCGAACGCGCCCGCTCGGAGGTCGCGACCATCGCCGGCACCGACCGGGCGCTGCTCGACCGGTTCACGGCCGACCCGGCGGCGGGCGTGGCCCGGGTGGCCGACGCGCTGGAGACGTACTGGCGGGAGTGCTTCGAGGAGTTCTGGCCGCGCGTCTACGGGCTGCTCGAACGCGACGTGCTGCGCCGCTCCCGCCAGCTCGCCCAGGGCGGGGCCAGGGAGCTGTTCGCCGGGCTCGGCCCCGCCGTGGAGTGGACGGGGGAGCAGCTGCTCATCGACCGGCCGTGGTGCCATGCGGGCGGCCTGCACGGCGACGGGCTGCTGCTGGTGCCGAGCGCGTTCTACTGGCCGTCGGTGGCCGTGATGTCGGCTCCGTACCAGTCGATGCTCGTCTACCCGGTGCTCGGCGTGGGCACGTTGTGGGAGCAGGGCCCGCCGCCCGCCCCCGGCGCGCTGGCCGCGCTCATCGGGCGCAGCCGGGCGCAGATCCTGCTCGCGCTGGCCGAGCCGAGCACCACCTCGGCGCTGGCCGCCCGGATGTCGCTCACCCCGGGCGCGGTCAGCCAGCACCTCGGGGTGCTCAGCGACGGCGGGCTGACGGTGGGCCTGCGCCTCGGCAAGCAGGTCGTCTACCGCCGGACGGCGGCGGGCGACATGCTCGCCGCAGCCTCACCCTGATCGGCTCCTGGTCGGCTCACGTGTACCGGGACGTCTCCAGCAGCCAGTCCAGGTGGGCGCGGGGCGCGGCCAGGTAGGCGCAGGCGACCTTGCTGACGTCCCTGGCCACCTTGGGCGGCAGGTCGTCCAGCGGCAGCCGCCGGGCCGCCCGGTTCATGTCCTGACATCGTCCGACGATCCGGTCGAGCACCCACGCGACGGCCTCGCGCTCGCCCAGCCCGAGCTGCCGGACCGCCAGCACGACCAGGTTGTGCACGTCGCCGCGCTCCTTGGGCCGCGAGGCCACGTCGTTGCACCAGGCCGTGACGTCGTTGCAGGCGTCCACCAGCTCGCGCCACGGCTCGCACTCGACCATCCAGGCCGGCACCTCGACCCGCAGGCATGGCTCGACCAGGTCGTACAGGTAGGGGCCGACCGTCCCCCTGCGCAGCGCCGGGTACTCCTCCAGCGTCGGCATGCGCCCGGCGGCCCGGTTGTCGGCCTCGGTGCGGCACGCGTCCGCCTGGCGTCGCAGGTTGACCGCGAACCTGGCCCGCCAGTGGTCGCTCATCCGCGCGCTGGTCACCCGCCACAGGTCGGCGAAGGCCGCCTCCAGCGGGTGCCGGGACGCGCCCTGGAGCATGCCGCCGAAGATGTCCAGCGTGCACGACCCCTCGTCCAGCTCGTCGTCGAGGTGGAACAGCCAGGTCAGCCATTGCGCGAACAGCGCGGCGGCGGCCGCGTCGAACTCGGCGAAGGCGCGCCCGGCCATCCGGTGGAAGCCCACCCCGGCGTCGGCGCGCAGGCCCGTCCGCCTGGCCCAGTCGATGACCGCGGCCTCGATGGCGTACACGGCGGGGTGCATCCGGCAGGGCGCCCCCATCGCCGGCACCCGCTCGACCAGCGGCAGCAGCGCCAGCGCGGGCGAGCCGCCCTTGCGCGGCAGCGGCAGCATCGGCTTCCAGTGCAGGACCGAGCGGAGCGCGGTGCGCACCGTGGCGAACACGGTGGTGCTCACGGCGGTGTTCACAGCGGTCCGAAGAGCCAGTTGCCCGCGGCGTTCGGGTCTGAGCTGCGGTAGTAGTCCTCGGCCGCGAGGACCAGCCCCTCGACGGTGAGCGCGCCTCTGCCCTCGCGGTCGAGCCGGTCGAAGGCCTCGTCCACGTCGTCGTAGGCGGTGCCGAACGCGCTCAGCATCGTACGGAACTCGCCCGGCCCGATCAGGCCGTCGCCGTCGCCGTCGCAGAGCTGGGCCACGGCCAGCGTCGCCGGCCGGAACACCGGCTTGTAGCGGTCGCCCGTGACGAACGCGGCCGTCATCCCGCCGCGGAAGTCGGTGCGGGCGATGCCGGAGTCGCCGTCGCGGTCGAGCGCCCGTGACAACGTCGACCAGATGCCGTCGAAGCTGTCGACGAGCCGGTTGCCGGTGACCGAGGTGGGGGACTCCCCGAAACCCACCAGCAGGCGCGCGCCCAGCCCCAGCAGGTCCTCCCGCTCGACGACGCCGTTGCCGTTCGCGTCGATGTGGTCGAACGCCCGATCGAGCTTGTGATTGAGCAGGTCGATAGCCACCAATGCCTCCCCCGAGACTCACTGCGTGATCACAGTAGATCTGGGCGGCCCCTTTGTCAGTGAGGCTCGCACCGGCACCCCCTGTAACGTGTGCGAAACACGGGCACGGCATGCTGGTAGAAGACCCGCACTGTCTTCAACGAGGGGACACCTTGGACCGCCAGCAGGAGTTCGTGCTCCGCACGCTAGAGGAACGCGACATCCGGTTCATCCGGCTCTGGTTCACCGACGTCCTCGGCTTCCTCAAGTCCGTCGCGATCGCGCCCGCCGAGCTGGAAGGCGCCTTCGCCGAGGGCATCGGCTTCGACGGCTCGGCGATCGAGGGCTTCGCCCGCGTCTACGAGTCCGACATGCTGGCCAAGCCCGACCCCTCCACGTTCCAGATCCTGCCCTGGCGCAGCGAGACGCCGGGCGCGGCGCGCATCTTCTGCGACATCCTCATGCCCGACGGCACCCCCTCGCACGCCGACCCGCGCTGGGTGCTCAAGCGCACGCTCGCCAAGTGCGCCGACATGGGCTTCACCTTCTACACCCACCCCGAGATCGAGTTCTTCCTGCTGAAGAACCGTCCCGAGGCCGGTCAGAAGCCCGAGCCGATCGACTCCGGCGGCTACTTCGACCACACGCCCCACAGCTCCGGCCACGACTTCCGGCGCCAGGCGATCATGATGCTGGAGTCGATGGGCATCTCCGTCGAGTTCAGCCACCACGAGGGCGCCCCCGGCCAGCAGGAGATCGACCTGCGCTACGCCGACGCGCTCACCACGGCCGACAACATCATGACGTTCCGGCTGATCATGAAGGAGGTGGCCCTGGAGCAGGGCATCTGGGCCTCGTTCATGCCCAAGCCGTTCACCGAGCACCCGGGCTCGGGCATGCACACGCACATGTCGCTGTTCGAGGGCGACCGCAACGCCTTCCACGAGGCCGGCACCGACTACCGGCTGTCGAAGATCGGCCGCTCGTTCATCGCCGGCCTGCTGCGGCACGCCGCCGAGATCACCGCCATCACCAACCAGTGGGTCAACTCCTACAAGCGGCTGTGGGGCGGCGCCGAGGCCATCGCGGGGCAGGGCGGCGAGGCGCCCTCCTACGTGTGCTGGGGGCACAACAACCGCTCGGCGCTGGTCCGGGTGCCCATGTACAAGCCGCACAAGGGCGGCTCGACCCGCATCGAGTTCCGGTCGCTCGACTCGGCGTGCAACCCGTACCTGGCCTTCGCGCTGGTGCTGGCCGCCGGGCTCAAGGGCATCGAGGAGAGCTACGAGCTGCCCCCGGCCGCCGAGGACAACGTCTGGACCCTGACCAGCGCCGAGCGCCGGGCGCTGGGCATCCAGCCGCTGCCCGGCTCGCTCGACGAGGCCATCGCCGTCATGGAGCGCAGCGAGCTGGTCGCCGAGACGCTGGGCGAGCACGTCTTCGACTTCTTCCTGCGCAACAAGCGGGCCGAGTGGCGCGAATACCGCCGTACGGTCACCGAGTTCGAGCTGGGCCGCTACCTGCCGGTGCTGTGAGGCCGGCCGGGGGAGACCCTGGCTCAGCCCTTGAACTCGCGCACCTCGACCGGGAGCACGCCCACGGCGCGCGCGAGCCGGCGCCCCCACTCCAGCGCGCCGTCCAGGTCGGGCGCCCGGATGACGGTGAACCCGCCGACGTGCTCCTTGCCCTCGGTGTAGGGGCCGTCGGTGGTGAACGTCTCGCCGGCGCGCATCCGGACCACCGACGCCTGCTCCGCCGGTGCCAGGCCGCCGGAGAAGACCCACACCCCGGCCGCGCGCATCTCCGACTCGACCGCGCCGATGTCGCGCATGATCGGCTCCAGGACCTCGGGCTCGGGCGGCGGGCCGTCGGGCTCGAACAGGGTCAGCAGGTACTGCTTCATGGCGGGTCCTCCCTCGATGTCCCCTCGGTGTCCCCTTGGCGTCTCCGCGGTGTCCCCTCGGCGGGACGTCGTCGTCAGTCGGCGGGGGCGCGGTCGGCGCTGTCGAAGACGATGTGCTCCAGCAGGTCGGCCTCGGCGCGGGTGACGACGTGCGCGCTGACGGCCGGGGCCGGGTCGCCGCCGGCCACCCGGGCCAGCAGGCTGTCCCAGTTGCGGCGGTGGCGGGCGAACGTGCGGGGCGCGACCACCCGTCCCCTGGCGTGCTGGCCGGCGACCGCCGCCGCCGGAGGCGCGTCGAGCAGCAGCAGGTGGAAGCTCGCCCGCTGCCTGCGGGCCAGCCAGGCGAACCCCTTCAGCACGTACGCGGCGCAGCCCCGGTTGTGCGCGAGGACCGCCTGCCCCTTGGCCAGCGCCTGGCTGACCCGGCTCACGTGGGTGGCGAACACCACCGCGCGGCGGACCGGCCGGGGAGCCCAGGTGATGCGGCCGGCCCAGTGGAGCCGCGACTGCCCCGAGTCGATCACCACGACCGCGTCGGCGACGACGGGCGCGCTCTCGGAGCCGTGAAGGCCGTAGAGGCGGCGCAGCAGCGTGGTCTTGCCGGCGCCGGGCAGCCCGGTCAGCACGACCAGCGACCCGGGCGGAAAACGTAACGTCGCCCGCTGCACAGACCCACCCCGCCCGATCGGTTCGCTTCGACCCCTGTCGCGCCAGCATAGGGCGCGGGGGCGGGCAGTGGGTGGGCGGTGGGTGGGCGGTGGGCGGGCACAGCGGCCGGAACGGTCCGACGGGATTCACCGGGAATGGGCTCGGGGCGGGGAAATCACGGGATAAGGTACTGCCGACGCCTTGATCGGCCTCACCCCGGATACGCATCCGACTCCGGGTTGGGGCCGATTTTCGTTGTTCCTCACCCCCGAGTCACATCCGTGCCATGGACGGCGCCGACCCTGGGTGGGGATGGCGGGGGTAGCCGGGGAAGTTTCGGCCACGCCTGTGGCGTTATGGCATGAGTCGGTCGGCGCTCAGGGACCCCCAACATCGTGGTAATCCGGGAGTCCAGTAAAATCGGCCTACTCTTTACGATATTTCCGGACTTCTCGCCTGGTGGGGCGATATTGGAGGGTGTGGCATGACGACGGCTGCCCTGCAGACCGTGTTGACCGTTCCCGAGCGTTTCCGGGGCCCGGTGGGAGTCGCCAACGGCGGCTGGATCGCGGGCACCATGGCAGAGGCGCTGAACGGCGGCCGATCAGCGGTCGAGGTCACGCTGCACGCGCCCACGCCCCTGGAGACCGAGCTGCGCCTTGAGCACGTCGCCAACAGCGTCTCGCTGTCCGACGGCGACAAAGTCCTGGTCGAGGCCATCCCCGTCGCCGAGACCCTGACCGGGCCCGGCTTCGTGCCGTTCACCGACGCCGCCCGCGCCGAGGCCGGGTTCGTCGGCCTGAAGGCCCACCCGTTCGCCGAGTGCTTCGCCTGCGGCCTGCGCGAGCCGGGCGACGGCCTGCGCATCTTCCCCGGCCCGGTGGAGGGCTCCGACCTGGTGGCCGCCGGGTGGCGGGTGCCGTTCACGGTGAGCGGCGAGGACGGCGTCCCCGCCTCGATCGTGGGCGCGGTGCTCGACTGCATCACCGGCTGGGCGCACTTCGGCCCCGGTGAGTCGGCCCTGCTCGGCCGTCTGGTCGTGCAGATCAACGGCCCGGTGCTGCCGGGTGGCCGCTACTCCGTCGTGGCCCGTCCGACCGGCCGCGAGGGCCGCAAGATGTACGGCGAGAGCGGCATCTACGAGGGCGACGGCACCCTGGTGGCCGCCGCCCGCGCCACGTGGATCGCTCCACGCTGACCTGTGCCGACGACGGCCCTCCGAGCTCGCCTCGGGGGGCCGTTTCTCGTCCGAGGCGAAGACGGACGGCTCGCCGCAGCGGTCAGGACCCGGTGATCCGGGCCAGGACGGTCGTCACCGGCTCCGCGTCGAACAGGATCGTGTAGTGGTTGCAGTCGGGCACCAGCTCGTCGCGCAGGCCGGGCACGCGGGCCGTCCACGTCCGGGCGACCTCGTCGGGCAGCATGCCGGTGTCCTGGTCGAGCAGGCCGCGCGGCGCCCTGAGCAGGTGCAGCGGCGCCTTGATCGCGGTCAGCGCGGCGCCGATCTCGGCCGTCTCGGTGCGCATCCAGCGCCCGTCCGCCATCACGGCCTCGCCGACGGCCCGTGAGCGCATCGCGCCCTCGGGGCCGGTGAGGTCGTAGCGCACGTACGCCTCGACGTCCGGGCTCCAGTGGGCGGCGAAGGCCGGATGGGCCTTGAAGAAGTCCACGTACTCCTGGGGGGAGGCGAACGTCCGGCGCAGGCGGGCGAGCGCGGGCCCGAGCGTGGCCTCCAGGGCGGCGTCGGGGTCGACGCCCTCGGGCAGCGGGAGCGGGAGGCCGCCGTCCACCAGGACGACCCGGGCGAAGTCGCGGGCGGCCCCGGCCAGCACGGCCACGTACGCGCCCATCGAGTGGCCGGCCAGCACCGCGTCCGGGCCCGCGCCGACGTGCTCGGCGACGCGCAGGACGTCCTCGGCGTGCCGGGGCAGCCCGTACGGGCCGGGCAGGGAGGCGCTGTGCCCGCGGCCGCGCAGGTCCATCGCGATCAGTGACCACTCCTCGGGCAGCCGCCGCCCGACCGCGCCCCAGGCCATGAGCGAGGCGCTGATGCCGTGGACCGCGATGACCTTGCGGGGGCCGGTGCCGAACGTGGCGACGCGCAGCCCGTCCACTTCGTCGAATCTCATAGCCGGATCCTAGGGACCCGCCCGGCGCCGGGCACCCACCGCCCGCGGCTGCCCCGGCAACGGACGGATAGCCGCTTTACGAAAAAAGGCGGATAAATTACCCGATATGCGCATCACCGTGATCGAGCACGAGGCCGGCGCCGGGCTCGGCCACCTGGCGGACTGGCTCGGCCCCACCTGCGACGTCGTCCGCCCCTACCTCGGCGACCCGGTCCCCGCACGGGCCGCCGACGGCTTGATCGTGCTCGGCGGCGCCGCGGCCGCCTGGGAGGACGAGCGCAGCCCCTGGCAGCCCGCCACCCGCGCCCTCCTGCGCCGCGCCGTGGACGAGGGCGCCCCCACGCTCGGCATCTGCCTCGGCGCGCAGCTTCTCACCATGGCACTCGGCGGCACGGTCGAGCGCGGCGGGAACGGCCTGGAGGTGGGGGCGTGCGAGGTGGTCGCGCTGCCCGCCGCCGCCTCCGACCCGCTGCTGTCCGGCGTCCCGGCCAGGGCCACCGCCGTCCAGTACCACCAGGACGCCATGACGCGGCTGCCCGCGGGCGCGGTGCCGCTGATGACCGGCGCCCAGTACCCGAACCAGGCCTACCGGGTCGGCGAGCGCGCCTGGGCGTTGCAGTTCCACCCCGAGGCCACCCCGGAGATCTTCACCGCCTGGACGGCGGAGTCGGACCTGGAGTCGGCCGAGGACCTGAACGCCGCCGTCAAGGCCGCCGAGCCCGCCCTCGTCGCGACCTGGCGACCGGTCGCGCAGGCGTTCGCCCAGGTGGTCGAAGCCTCCCGCCCGGCCTGACAGCCACCCCGGGACCCACCGCCCCCACCCTGGAGCCCCCCACGCGGCCTGGCCGCCCGGCGCGGCTCGGGCCGGGGGCGAGCCGCCGGTGCGGGTCAGAACCAGCGGTCGCGGCCGAGACCGTCCGTGGGCGAGGACTCAGTGGGCGAGGACTCGGCGGCCCGGTCGTGGCGGCGGGTGAGCAGGTGGGCGACCGCGTGCACGCCCCCCGCCGTCAGCGGCAGCGCCGCGAGCCCGTACGCGGCAGACCGCCCCGGCGCCGCCACCACCCCCGCCCGCCGCAACCGCCGCCACGCCCAGGCCGAGAACGGGATCACCACCAGCGGCGCCGTCACCACCCCCGGCGTGTACCCCCGCGTGGCGACGGCCTGCGCCACGTGGACGACCCCGTGCAGCCCGAACCCCGCCAGCACCGCCTGGAACGCCGGGCTGCGGCCCCCGCTGCGCGCCCCGAGCGCAGCGGCCCCCGCCACCACGCCGCCCATCAGCCCGATCGCCACGTTCACCCGCGCCTGCGACACCTCCAGCCGCTCCCACGGCACCCCCGGGTACAGCCGCTCCAGCCGGGGACGGGCCCGCCGCGCCCATCCGGCCATGGTCGCCAGCTCCTCCGCGTCGTGCACGGCCCAGGCCGCCAGCATCCCCCAGGTCACCGCCGCGGACATCCGGCTCATGTCATCACCTCTCCGACAAAACACAACGCTACGTTGCGTTGCACTCTACGGCTTCCGGGCCGCCACCTGTCAAGATGAGCAGGTGCCCAGGATCGAATCGACCGCCGCACGCCTCGCCAAGCTCGGCTTCGCCGACGGGGCCAGGGCCGCCCAGCTCCTCGACCGCACCCCGGCCGACCTCGACGACCTTCTGGTGTTCCTGGTCGCCGTGGCCGATCCCGACCTGGCCCTGGTCTCGCTGACCCGCCTGGCCGAGCGCGAGCCCGCCGTCCTCGACGCCGTGCGCGCCGACGACCGGCTCAGGGCGCGCCTGTTCGCCGTCCTCGGCGTCAGCGCCGCGCTCGGCGAGCACCTGGTGCGCCACCCCGGCCAGACGGCCCTGCTGGCCGAACCCGACCTGGGCGAGGCGCGGGCCGCGCTGCTGCGCGCCGTCGGCGCCGAGCCCGACGAGCCCGAGCCGCGCGCCGACGGCCCCAACCCGCTGGTGGCGCTGCGGGTGGCCTACCGGGGCCGCCTCATGCACCTGGCCGCCCGCGACCTCACCGGCCAGGCCACGCTCGCCGAGGTCATGGCCGAGCTGTCCGACCTGGCCGCCGCGGCGCTGGAGGCGGCCCTGGCGGTCGCCCGCGCCGAGGTCGACGACTCCGAGGCGCGCCTGGCGGTCATCGGCATGGGCAAGTGCGGCGCCCGGGAGCTCAACTACATCAGCGACGTCGACGTCGTCTTCGTCGCCGAGCCGCGCGAGGGCGCCGACGAGACCAAGGCGCTGCGCTCGGCCACCAGGCTGGCCCAGGCCATGATGCGGGCCTGCACGGCGGCCACCCAGGAGGGCCCGCTGTGGGAGGTCGACGCCGGCCTGCGCCCCGAGGGCCGGTCCGGCCCGCTGGTCCGCACCCTGGGCAGCCACCTGGCCTACTACCGCCGCTGGGCCAAGACCTGGGAGTTCCAGGCGCTGCTCAAGGCCAGGCCGGTGGCGGGCGACCCGGAGCTCGGCGAGTCCTACGTCCAGGCGGTCAACGACCTCGTCTGGACGGCCGCCACCCGCGAGCACTTCGTGGAGGACGTGCAGGCCATGCGCCGGCGCGTCGAGTCGCACGTGCGCGCCGAGGGGGAGCGGCAGCTCAAGCTGGGGCCCGGCGGGCTGCGCGACATCGAGTTCGCCGTCCAGCTGCTGCAACTCGTGCACGGCAGGCTCGACCCGCTGCTGCGCCGCCGGGCGACCCTCCCGGCCCTGGCCGCGCTCTCCCGCGGCGGCTACGTGGGCCGCGACGACTCACGCGGCCTCGCCGAGGCGTACACGTTCCTGCGCCAGGTCGAGCACCTGTTGCAGCTCCACCGGCTGCGGCGTACGCACCTGCTGCCCACCGACGAGGCCGACCTGCGCAGGCTCGGCCGCGCGCTGGGCATGCAGACCGACCCGGTGGGGGAGTTCACCGCCCGGTGGCGGCGGCACGCCATGGAGGCGCGGCGGCTGCACGAGAAGCTGTTCTACCGGCCGCTGCTCCAGGCCGTGGCCCGGCTGCCTGAGTCGGAGGCGCGGCTGTCCACGGCCGCGGCGGCGGCCCGGCTGGAGGCGCTGGGCTACGTCGATCCCAACGGCGCGCTGCGGCACATCGCGGCGCTGTCCACGGGCGTGTCCAGGCGCGCGGCCATCCAGCGCACGCTGCTGCCCGTCATGCTCGGCTGGTTCGCCGACACGCCCGACCCCGACGCGGCGCTGCTCGGCTTCCGGCAGGTCAGCGACAAGCTCGGCAGCACCCCGTGGTACCTGCGGCTGCTGCGCGACGAGACCGCGGTGGCCGCGCGGATGGCGCGGGTGCTCGGCACCGGCCGCTACGCCACCGGCCTGCTCATGCACGCCCCCGACGCGGTCGCGATGCTCGGCTCCGACCAGGAGCTGGCCGTCCGGCCGCCCGGGGCGCTGCGCGGCGAGGCGTCGGCGGCGGTGTCCCGGCACGCAGGAGAGCCGGAGACGGCGGTGGCGGCCGTGCGGGGGCTGCGCCGCAGGGAGCTGTTCCGCACCGCCGTCGCCGACATCTCGCAGCTCCTCGACATCGAGACCGTCGGCACGGCGCTGTCGTCGCTCAACGACGTGACCCTGCAGGCCGCGCTCGACGCCGCGCTGGCCAAGGCCCCGGACGTGACCCGGTTCGCGGTCATCGCCATGGGCCGGCTCGGCGGCATGGAGTGCTCGTACGCCAGCGACGCCGACGTGATGTTCGTGCACTCGCCGCTGCCCGGCGTCGAGGAGCGGGAGGCCACCGACGCCGCCTTCGCCGTGGCCAACGAGCTGCGCCGGCTGCTGTCGCTGCCCGCCCCCGACCCGCCGCTGCTCATCGACCCCGACCTGCGTCCGGAGGGCCGCCAGGGGCCGCTGGTGCGCACGCTGGCCTCCTACCGCGCCTACTACGCCCGCTGGTCGGCGCCGTGGGAGGCGCAGGCGCTGCTGCGTGCCCGCTTCTCGGCCGGCGACGCCGCGCTCGGCGACGCGTTCATCTCCATGATCGACGAGCTGCGCTACCCGTCCGAGGGGTTGCGCGAGGACGCGATCAGGGAGATCAGGCGGCTCAAGGCGCGCATGGAGGCCGAACGGCTGCCGCGCGGCGCCGACCCCGCCCTGCACACCAAGCTCGGCCCCGGCGGGTTGTCGGACGTGGAGTGGGTGGCCCAGCTCCTCCAGCTCTGCCACGCGGGCGGCGTGCCGGCCCTGCGCACCACCCGGACGATCGGGGCGCTGCGCGCGGCGGCGGCCGAGGGGCTGCTCGACCCGGCCGACGAGCTGGTGCTGGCCGAGGCGTGGCGCTTCGCCTCGCGCGTCCGCGACGCGATCATGCTGGTCAGGGGCAGGCCCGGCGACAGCGTGCCGGCCGACGCGGGGGAGCGCAGGCTCATCGCCCGTACGCTCGGCTACCCGCCGGACGGCTCGGAGGACTTCCTCGACGACTACCGCCGCGTCACCCGCCGCGCCCGCCGGGTCGTGGACCGCGTCTTCTACGGGGGTTGATCCCGGTCCTCGCCGGGGTGTATCAAGGCGCAGGTGTTATCCGTTTACGTGGACCTGGCCCTCGGCCTGGTGGTGTCGTTCCTGCTGCTTTCGCTGCTGGTGAGCGGGGTCAACGAGGCGTTCGTGCGCCTGCTCGCCATCCGCAGCAAGTTCCTGTGGGCCTACCTCAGGGACACCCTCGACGGCGCCGACGCGCAGGGCAGGTCGTGGCTGCCCGCCAAGCTGCGCGACGTGTTCGCCGCACTGCCGTTCACCCGCGATCCCCGGCCGGCCCACAGCGACCAGCCCGCGCCCGCCGAGCCCGGCACGCTGCCGGTCGCCGAGCCCAAGGCGCAGGACGCCATGATCAAGCTGCTGTACGAGCGCGTCCAGGAGATCGACCATCCGACCAAGGGCCGTACGAGCATCGCGAACATCCCGCCGGGGCGCTTCGCCGTCGCCCTGATGGAGATGGCGGCCGCCGAGCCCGAGGGCGTCGAGGGCCTCCTGGCCAAGCTCAAGGAGATGGGCAGCCCCCTGTACGGCCACCTGCGCGGCGTCTGGGAGACCGCGCAGCGCGACCTCGACCGGTTCAGGCAGGGCGTCGAGACCTGGTTCGACGGCGAGATGGAACGCCTGTCGATGTTGTACAAGCGCTACGTCAAGTGGGTGGTGGCCGTCCTCGGCCTCCTGGTGACCCTGCTGTTCACCATGGACGGCCTGGAGTACGGCAAGACGCTGCTGCGCGACAACGCCTTCCGCGCCTCGGTGACCGCCGTGGCCGAGGCGGGCCCGGCGGCGTACGACGAGCTCAAGGCCCGGTGCGGCCGGTCCGACCCGGTGCCGTGCATCACCGAGACGCTCAGCGAGCCCGCGATGGTCCAGATGCTCCAGCACGCGCTGGTCAGCATCGCCATCCCGGCCGAGGGCGACCCCACGCTCCACTGGAACGGCGCCGCCTGGTGGAACCGGCTCACCACCCCCAGCCACTGGCCCGGCTTCCTGCTGACGTACGTGGCCCTGTTGTTCGGCGCCCCCTTCTGGTGGGACGTGTTCCGCCGCATCACCGGCATCAGGTCCCGGCGCAAGGACCAGTGAGGGGAGCGACGGGTCAGGCGCTCATGGCGTACAGCACGTCGCGCAGGGACTCCTCGCGGCCGCGCAGCCAGACCAGGCGCAGGGCCAGCGCGGGCGCCCGGCAGTCGAGCTCGACCAGCGCGCCGGAGTCGAGGTCGGAGCCCAGGGCGAAGTCGGGCAGCAGCGCCTGCCCGAAGCCCTGCCTGGCCCACTCGCGGGCGGTGGCGATGCTGGTCAGCTCCCGGCGCGGCACGGCCGGGCCGAACGTCTGGTCGGCCGCGAGCCGGATCGAGCAGCCGGGCGGGCTCACCAGCAGCGGCTCGCGCTCGCCGTCGGGCGCGGCGACCAGCGACAGCGCGACCTCGCCGACGTCGAGGAAGTCCATGCCGGGCGGCGGGGTGAACCCGAGGCCGCCGATCCGGGGGCCGAGGTCCAGCAGCAGCGCCGCGTCCAGGTCGCCGGAGGCCACCTGGGCCAGCAGGTCGCGCCGCATCAGGGAGCGTACGTCCACGTCCAGGTCGGGGCGGCGTTCGGACAGGCGGCGCAGCACGGAGGGCAGCCGGGCGGCGGCCAGCATCTCCAGCGCGCCGACGCGCACCCGGCGGCGCCGGCCGGTGACCGCGCGGCGCACCTCCTCGGCGTGGTCGAGCAGGCCCTGCGCGCGGCCGAGCAGGGTGGCGCCGGCGTCGGTCAGCCGCATGCCCTGCGGTGTGCGCTCGAACAGCGCCACGCCGAGGCTGTCCTCCAGCCTGCGCACCTGCTCCGACACCGACGCGGGGGCCAGGCCGAGCGTGTTCGCCGCCCCGGTGACGGTGCCCGCGCCCGCCACCGCGACGAAGCCCCTCAACTGCCGCAAGTCCATATAAAGCAGCATAAGGTTTTCCCGAATGCCCCGTGCGGCGGCGCCTGTTGAGGGGAGAAGTCGCGTTTCAGCAGGCTGTGGGCATGCGAATGTTCGGCTTCTCCCTCGCCTACTTCCTGGTGATCCTCGACACGACCGTGCTGACGATCGCGCTGCCGGACCTGCGCGCCTCGCTCGGCGGCTCGCTGGCCGGGCAGCAGTGGGCGGTCAACGCCTACACCGTCGCCTTCGCCGCGTCGCTGCTCACCGGGGGCGCGGTGGCCGACCGGTTCGGCGCGGCCCGCGTCTTCAAGGCCGGGGTGGCGCTGTTCGGCGTGCTGTCGCTGCTCAGCGCGGCGGCGCCGGACCTGGGCGTGCTGGTCGCGCTGCGCGCCCTGCTCGGGGTGGCCGCGGCGCTGTGCACGGGCGGCTCGCTCGGCCTGCTCGCCGAGATGTACCCGGCGCCCGCCGTCCGCGCCCGCGCCACCGGCCTGTGGGCGGCGATCACCGGCTCGGCGCTCGCCGCCGGTCCCCTGCTCGGCGGTCTCCTGGTCGGCCTGTCCGGCTGGCGCGCCGTCTTCCTGGTCAACGTGCCCTTCGCCGTGACCAGCCTGCTGATCATGCGCGGCGTCGCCTCGCCGCGCGGCTCCCGCCGGATCGACTGGCAGGTCCAGGCGTTGGCCTGCGTGCTGCTCGGCCTGGTCGCCGAAGCCCTGATCGACTCCTCCGCGCTCGCCGCCGCGCTGGCCGTGGCCGTCCTGGTGGCCCTGGTGCTGGTGGAGCGCCGCAGCCACGCCCCCGCCCTGCCCGGCGGCCTGCTCGCCGCCACCTGGCCCGAGCTGCTGGCCGGTACGGCCGCCAACTTCGCCTTCTCCGGCGCGCTGTTCGTGCTCACCCTCCTCCTCCAGGACACCCGCCACCTGTCCCCGGTCGCCGCCGGGCTCGCCTTCCTGCCGCTCACGCTGCCCATGACGGTCAACCCGCTGCTCACCGGCCGCCTGGTGGCCCGCCACGGCCCGCGTCCGCCGATCCTGGGCGGCCTCGCCCTCCTCGCGACCGGCCTGGCCGGAGTCGCGCTCACCGACGTGTTGTGGCCCTGGCTGGTGGTCATGGGGTTCGGGCTGTCGTTCGTGCTCCCGGCGCTGATGGCGGGCATGGTGAACGCCGCCCCCGCGGGCACGGCGGGCACCGCGGGCGGCGTGCTGAACGCCTCCCGCCAGGTCGGCGCCACCCTCGGCGTCGCGGTGCTGGGCGTCGTCGGACGGCCCCTGCTCGTCGCGGCCGTCGTGACGGCGCTGGCGTTCGCCTGCTATGCCCTGGCCGCCGCCCGCGCCCGGCACGCCGCGAACGGGCGACGGGAGGCCGCCGCAGTATCGTGAGGCGCACCAGCGTGACGACCTGCGAGGTGACAGTGAGGTGACAGTGCGTTTCCAGCATTCCGACGACATCTGGCGGGACTTCCCCGACCTGGTGCCCTTCGCGCTCCACGTGGAGGGGGTCGACGCCGCCGCCCGCGTCGACGACCAGGTGGCCCGCTACTGCGACCTGGCCGCGCGGCGGGCCGGCCCCGAGAGCGAGCTGCCCGAGATCCAGGCGTGGCGGCGGGCGTTCACGCGGATGGGGCTCAAGCCGACGCAGTACCGGTGCGCGTCGGAGTCGCTGCTGCGCCGCTTCAGGAAGGAGGGCGCCCTGCCGCGCCTGCATCCCCTGATCGACCTGTGCAACGCGGTCTCGATCGCCTTCGCCGTCCCGGTGGCGGTGTTCGACGTCTCCCGGATCTCCGGCTTCGTGGAGGTGCGGTACGCCACGGGCGAGGAGACGTACCAGACCTTCTCCGGCGAGACGGAACAGCCGGCGCCCGGAGAAGTGATCTTCGCTGACGCGGACGGCCGGGCGCACGCGCGCCGCTGGACCAACCGGCAGAGCGGCCTGTCGGCGGTCGGCGACACCACCACCGACGTGCTCATCGTGGCCGAGGCCCTGCACGAGACGGCCCGCGCCGACGTCGAACGCCTGGCCGCGGCCCTCTACGACGAGCTGACCGCCCTGTGGCCGGTGTCGCCGAAGTCGGAGATCCTCACGCCGTCGGCGCCGCGCTTCGACTTCTGACCACCGCCGGCCACGGGCGGTCTCCCCGGATCAGCAGGGCGTGAAGTAGACCTTCTGGGTGCCCGACAGGATGCCCCACTCACCGGCGGGCTGGCCGCAGCCGAACCAGCGCTGGCCGACGAGCTGGTCGCCGCTGAAGTAGGCGAAGACGACGAGGAGGTCGCCGCCGGGCGGAGGCGGCGGAATGGCGTGAGCCGGGGTGGAACCGAGACAGAGCGCGCCGGCGGCCAGCACCGCGGCTAACACCCCTCGTGTGATCCTCATGACGGTCCTCCAGACCGTTCGGGCGCGTTCGGCCGATGGCCGGTTGCGTGATCTGGGATCAAGGTAACCGCGTTCGGGGACGGCCGCCAGAGCCCTCCTGGCGCCGCCCCGGCCCCCGCACACGGAACGGCCCGGCGTCGCGAACGATCGCGGCCGGGCCGTCTCCGTCAAGCCTTCGACGTCACACGTCGTAGTACAGCTCGAACTCGTGCGGGTGCGGCCGCAGGCGGATCGGGTCGACCTCGTTCTCCCGCTTGTACGACACCCACGTCTCGATCAGGTCGGGCGTGAACACGCCGCCTTCGAGCAGGTAGTCGTGGTCGGCCTCCAGCGCGGCGAGCACCTCGGGCAGCGAGCCGGGCACCTGCGGAACCTGGCGGGCCTCCTCCGGCGGCAGCTCGTAGAGGTCCTTGTCGACCGGCTCCGGCGGCTCGATCTTGTTGCGGATACCGTCGATCCCCGCCATCAGCATCGCCGCGAAGGCGAAGTACGGGTTGCACGACGGGTCGGGCACGCGGAACTCGATGCGCTTGGCCTTCGGGTTGGACCCCGTGATCGGGATGCGCACGCAGGCCGAGCGGTTGCGCTGGGAGTAGACCAGGTTGACCGGCGCCTCGTAGCCCGGGACCAGGCGGTGGTAGGAGTTGACCGTCGGGTTGGTGAAGGCGAGCAGCGACGGCGCGTGCCGCAGCAGGCCGCCGATGTAGTAGCGGGCGGTGTCGGACAGGCCCGCGTAGCCGACCTCGTCGTAGAACAGCGGCGAGCCGTCCTTCCACAGCGACTGGTGGCAGTGCATGCCGGAGCCGTTGTCACCGAAGATCGGCTTGGGCATGAACGTGACGGTGTGGCCGTACTCCAGGGCGGTGCTCTTGATGACGTACTTGTAGAGCATCAGGTTGTCGGCCGTCTTGAGCAGCGTGCCGAACTTGAAGTCGATCTCGGCCTGGCCCGCCGTGCCGACCTCGTGGTGCTGCATCTCGACGTCGATGCCGCACTCGATGAGGTTGCGCACCATCTCCGAGCGCAGGTCGGTGAAATGGTCCATCGGCGGGACCGGGAAGTAGCCGCCCTTGTAGCGCGGCTTGTAGCCCAGGTTGCCGCCCTCGGCCCGCTTGCCGGTGTTCCAGGCGCCCTCGATGGAGTCGATGTAGTAGTAGCCGGCGTTCGCCTTCGTCTCGAAGCGCACGTCGTCGAAGATGTAGAACTCGGCCTCCGGGCCGAAGTAGGCGGTGTCGGCGATGCCGGTGCCCTTGAGGTATTCCTCGGCCTTGCGCGCCACGTTGCGCGGGTCGCGGCTGTAGGCCTCGCCGGTCAGCGGGTCGTGCACGAAGAAGTTGAGGTTGAGCGTCTTGTGCTGGCGGAACGGGTCGAGCACCGCGCTGGACGGGTCGGGCAGCAGCAGCATGTCCGACTCGTGGATCGCCTGGAAGCCGCGGATGGACGAGCCGTCGAACATGAGCCCGTCGGTGAAGACGTTCGCGCCGAAGTTCTCAACCGGGAAGGTGAAGTGGTGCGTCGTCCCCGGCAGGTCGGTGAACCTGACATCGACGAACTGCACCCCTTCGTCACTGATGAACTTCAGGACGTCGTCGGCGGAGTTGAACACTCTCGAACCTCCCTGAGGGACTGGCCATCATGCCGACGCTAGGTCGCGGCCGTTTCCGTACGGTGTCTCGATTGTTTCGCATGTGTTACGCAGGGTCACGTCTCCTCGGACGTGTCGCAGCCCCCGTCGGAAACCGATCGTTCCTCCAGTTCGTAGGGGTCGGTGGCCGGGCCGCTCGGCGCGACGGAACCGGGCGGGTCGTCGTCGTAGACGGGATGGACGAAGCCGTCTTTGGTGCCGCACCTGGCCGGGGTGTGACTCATGCCCCACTCCACGTACGCGGCCGTCCGGCCCTCCGCGCGGTACAACCGCACCTCGCCGGTGAGGTGCGAGACCAGCCGCATGGTGGTGGACGGCTCGCCGGGACGGCGCACGGCGTAGACGGCCAGGTAGTTCACCGCGACCTTGACGCCGCGCAGGCCGTCCTCCCGGAAGGTGCCCAGGCGGGCGGTGCCGTTGACCTTGATCACGTCGCCGACCGGCTCGGCGCTGCCGGGGGCGAAGCTGTTGACCAGGTCGCGGCTGTCGTACTTCTTGCCGCCCAGCTCCTCGTAGAACCACTCGCGCTGGTCGGGGTCGAGCAGCCCGGCGAACGCCTTGGGCCTGCCTCCCAGCAGTGTCTCGCGGTCGAGGAGGGCCGCCGCGAGCAGGGCGCGGGTGCGTTTCAGCCCCTTGGCCACGTCCGCCTTCGACAGGCCGCCCAGCGCCTTGGCCTCCGGCATCACGAAGCCCGCGGCGCCGTCGGCGTAGCGCTCGGCGGGCGAGCCGGCGAAGGGGTTGTCGGTCCGTGCGGGATTCGCGAGGACCGGCAGGCCCTCCAGGCCCGGGTTCGCGCCGAGCCGGCCGGGGCGATAGATGATCATGAGGCCCGCGGCGCTCACGACCACGCCCAGCACGATCAGCGCGACCGACATGCGTCCGAGCCTGCGCGAACCGGGGCCGGCGGGTAAGCGCTCCGGCCGCGGCGGGCGTGGCGCGCGTTGTGGCGGGGCGCCCGCCCCGGCCTCCCTGGCCTGCCTGGCGGCCGACGAGCGCATCCTGCGGCGCTCGCCCTCGTCGATCTGCGCGACCACCTCGTTGAAGCGCGCGTCAAGGTCATCCCCGTGTGGCATGGCGACCATGATGGCGGGGGCAGGGCGCGGTTGGGTCACGACGCCGACCGGCCCGGGGGCCGGATACCGTTGAAGGCATGAGCAGCAATGAGCCTCGGTGGACGCAGACCTGGCTGGGCGGCGTCCGGTCCGCCGGGATCGACCTCGGATACCCGGGTGAGCGTCTCGGGCTGCCCGAGGAGGGCAGCGGATCGGTCGCCGGGTGGGGGCGCAGGATCGCCGCGCTCGCGATCGACTGGATGATCTGCACCTGGTTCGTCGTGCAGCTGCTGCTCAGGATGAACCCGGCCGAGTCCCCGTGGGCGCCCGTGGCGGTGTTCGCGCTGCAATACCTGCTGCTCGTCGGCTTCATGGGCCAGACGTTCGGCCACCGGCTGGCCGGCATCCGCGTCGCCGCCATGGACGGCGGCGCACCGCGCCTGCTGCCCGTGCTGGTGCGCACCGTGCTGCTGGGCCTGGCCCTGCCGGCCCTGATCTGGGACCGCGACCACCGCGGGGTGCACGACCGGGTGTCCAACACCGTGGTCGTCCGGATGTGACGACCTCCGGGGCGGGCCGGTGGTTCGGCCCGCTCATGGTGGCGGCGGTGTGCGTGCAGGCGGCGACGTTCGCGGCCCGTCCGATGGTGAGCTACCGGGCCATCGAGATCGGCGCCGGCAACCTCGGCATCGGGCTCGTCACCGCCGGTTTCTCGCTGCTCCCGCTCTTCGCGGCCGTCTCCGTGGGGCGCTGGGTGGACGCCTCCGGCGAGCGCGGCGCGGCCCTGCTGGGCGCCGCGCTGATCACCGGCAGCGCCCTGGCGCTGGCCGTGGCCCGTTCGCTGTGGGCGCTGGTGCTGCTCAACGCGGTGTTCGGGCTCGGGCACCTGCTGTCCGTCGTCGCCCAGCAGGCCGTCATCGCCAACCGGGTCGCCGCCGGAGGCCACGACCGCGCCTATGCGCGCTTCACCGTCTTCACCTCGCTCGGCCAGCTCGCCGGGCCGTCCGCCGCGGCCCTGGTGGCGGGCGGCACCGCTTCCGGGGGCGCGGCCCAGGTGGGGCCCGCCCTCGCCGTGGCGGCCGGGTTCGGGCTGGTGGCGGGGCTGGCGAGCCTGCGCACCGGCGGTCCCGGCCCGGCTCGGGGGCGGGCCGCCGTCCGGCGCTTCCCGCTGCGGGGCACGCTCGGCCAGGAGGGCATGTGGCAGGCCCTGATGACGAGCCTGGCCACCGTGTCCACGCTCGACCTGGTGCTGGCGTACCTGCCGGCCTGGGGGGAGAGCCGCGGCGCCGGGGTGGTCGCGGTCGGCGCGCTGCTGGCGCTGCGGGCCGCCGCCACCATGGCGAGCAGGCTCGCCATGGAACGCCTGGTCCTGCGGTACGGCCGCCGCGCCGTCCTGGTGACCAGCACCGTCGTGGCCGCGGTCACCGTCGCCGCGCTGCCCCTGTGCGGGCCGGCCGCCGCGGTGCCGGTCGTCGCGCTGATGGGGCTCGCGCTGGGGCTGGGCCAGCCGCTGACGTTGTCGTGGGTGGCCGGACGCGCGCGGGCGGGCGAGCGCGGCACGGCGCTCGCGCTGCGCCTGACCGGCAACCGGCTGGGCCAGGTGCTGGTGCCGGCCCTGGCGGGCGTGGTGGCGGGCGCGACCGGCGTGCTCGGCGTCTTCACGCTCAGCGCCGCCATGCTGGCCGCCACCGCCGGTCTGGCCGCCCGCGCGCCGATGAGCACCGCGGAGTAGAAACCATACCGGGTTGGAAAACGTACCGGGTATGGTTATGGTGGTCCCATGATGGCGGGGCTCAGGGAGCGCAAGAAGGAGCAGACCCGGCGGCGCATCACGGAGACGGCTCTGCGGCTGTTCGCCGAGCGCGGCTACGACGCGGTGACGGTCAACGAGATCGCCGAGGCGGCCGGGGTCGCGAAGGTCACGCTGTTCGCGTACTTCCCCAGCAAGGAGTGCCTGGCGCTCGACGGCGTGTCGGAGGACCCGGCCGCGATCGTGGCGGGCCGCGGGCCGGGCCGCTCGCCGCTCGGCGCGCTGCGCGAGCACTACCGGTCGATGGCCGCCCGGGGCGCCGGGGAGGTCGACGTGGAGGGGCTGCTGACCCGGGTCCGGGTGATCGCGGCCACCCCGGCGCTGCTGGCCGCCGTCCAGCAGGTGCACGCGGGGGAGCGGTACGAGCTGGCCGCGGCGCTGGCCGAGGCGGCGGGCGCGCCCGCGGACGACCTGACCGCCCGGCTCATGGCGGCCCAGATCACCGGCGCGATCACCACGTTGCAGGAGGCGTTCTTCCACCGGCTCGTCTCGGGGGCCTCGCTGGAGGAGGCGGGCCGGCTGCTGGCCGGTGACGTCGAGACGGCCTTCGACCTCCTCGAACACGGCTTTTCATCCACTAAAAGGGGAAAATCATGAAAAAAGGGATTAACTATGACACCGGGTTCTTGAACGGCCCCCAGCTCACCCGTCGCACCCTCGACCCCGACGTCGTCGCCCGCGAGATGCGGGTGATCGCCGACGAGCTCCACTGCACGGCCGTCCGCGTGTCCGGCGGCGACCCCGAACGGCTGTCCGTCGCGGCCGAGCGGGCGGCGGCGGCCGGCCTGGAGGTGTGGTTCGCGCCCTTCCCCGTCGACGCCACCCCGGAGGAGGCCGTCGCCCTCTACGCCGACTGCGCGGCCCGCGCCGAGGACCTGCGCCGCGGCGGCGCGGAGGTCGTGCTGGTCGCCGGGTGCGAGACCAGCGCCTTCTGCCACGGCTTCATCCCCGGGGCCACGTACGGCGAGCGCCTGGCGGCCATGACGACGGCCGACCTCGCCTGGTGGCAGTCGCTGGCCGAGATCGTGCCCCGCTTCAACGCCTTCCTGGCCGAGGCCGCCGCGACGGTCAGGGCCGGGTTCGGCGGCCGGCTCACGTACGCGTCGGGCCCCTGGGAGCTGATCGACTGGACGCCGTTCGACATCGTCGGCGTCGACGCCTACCGCGCCGCCTACAACGCCGCGGACTACCCCGCGGAGCTGCGCGCCCACTTCACCCACGGCAAGCCGGTGGCCGCCACCGAGTTCGGCACCTGCGCCTACAAGGGCGCGGGGGAGCGCGGCGGCTCGGCGTACATGGTGCCCGAGGGGGCCGTCCCGGACGAGGGCGAGCAGGTCCGCTACCTGACCGAGCTGCTCGACGTCTTCGAGGCCGAGGGCCTGGACGCCGCCTTCTGGTTCACCTTCGCCGCCTACCACCGGCGCGGCGCCGACGACCTCGGCTCCTACGGCGTGGTCAGGATGCTCGACGAGACCCGCTGGGAGCCCAAGGAGGTCTTCGCCGCGATGGCGGCTAGGTATTCGCGCACGTGAAGATGGCCGTGCCGGGCAGGTGACGGCCGCGCAGCGGGCTCCAGCCGCCCCACGCCCGCTCGTGACCCTGCGGCCACTCCGGCTCCAGCAGGCCGGTGAGGGTCAGCCCGGAGGCGGCCAGCAGGCCGATCCAGTCGCCCATCGTGCGGTGGTGCTCGACGTAGGAGGCGGAGCCGTCGTCGTCCCGCTCGACGTAGGGCGAGCGGTCGAAGTAGGAGCGGTCGGAGGTGAGCCCGCGCGGGCCGGGGTCGTCGGGGAAGGCCCACCGGATCGGGTGGCTCACCGAGAACACGAACCGGCCGCCCGGCCTCAGCACCCTGCGCACCTCGCGGAAGACCGCCAGCGGGTCGGCCACGAACGGCAGCGCCCCGTACGCCGAGCACGCCAGGTCGAAGGCGCCGGACGCGAACGGCAGCGACTCGGCGTCGGCCTGGGCCACGGGGACGCGCAGGCCGGTGTCGAGGTCGATGCGCTGGGAGTGGCGCAACTGCCGGTGGGAGATGTCGAAGGCGGCCACCCGTGCCCCCTGCGTCACCAGCCACCGCGCGCACTGCGCCGCGCCGCAGCCGATCTCCAGCACGTGCCGGCCGCGCACCTCGCCCAGGAGGTGCGCGTCGGCCTCGTCGACGCCCTCGGGACACCAGACGAACCCGGTGTCCCGCAGGAAGCCGCCGTGCTCGACCTGGTAGTCGTCGGCGTTGCCGTCCCACCAGAGGCGGTTGGCCCGCGAGGAGACCGACAGCACTAGCGCATCTTCGGGCCGCGCGGCATGCGGGCCCCCTTGGGCATCGGGCCCTTCGGCATCGGCAGGTTCTTCGGCAGCGAGCGCAGCCGGTCCTTGACCTCGTTGACCGAGGGCTTCTTCAGGTTGCGCGGCAGCTTCATGATGTGCCGCTGGAGCTTGGCGATCGGCACCTGGCCCTCGCCGTCGCCGCACTGGATGTCGTAGATCTCGACGCCCAGCACCACGCGCGCGACCCGCTTCTTCTCGGCCGCGAGCATCTTGGCCACCCGGTTGCCGGGGCCCTCGGAGACCAGCACGACCCCCGGGAAGCCGACGACGAGGTGGACCAGGTCCTGGTCACGGTTGACGGCGATGGCCGGGGTGACCTGCCAGTTGCCCCGCATGCCCTGCAGCACCGCGGCGGCGGCGCCGGTCTGGCCGTGCAGGATCGAGTACTGGGCCTTCTGGGCGAGCTGGCCGAAGACGACCAGCCCGACGGTGAGCGCGGCCAGGACGCCGATGAACACCGAATACCACAGGTAGTCCGTGACCAGGCCGATCACGACGACCACAGCCAGCGTGCCCACCGCCGAGAGGAAGACGATGGGCATCCCCTTGGGATTGGCCTGCTTGATGATCTGCGCGATCATGCGGAGCTGCTTGATGCGCCCCGGCTTCTCTGGATCCTCGGACTTTGCCATGCTCAGAAGGATACAAACCAACTGGTGCACTATGGAAAACGCGACCGGCCTTTGTCGCTAGATCTTCACCGTGATCGACAGCCTGGGGTCCGCGACGTGGTGCGACGCCTGGAGCGTGTACTCGCCCTCGACCGTGCGCCAGCCGTCCCGCCACACCTGGAAGGCGCGTTCGGGCAGGAAGACGGTCGTGATCACGGTCTCTCCCGGCCCGGCCTCGACCACGTCGAACCCGGCCAGACGGCGTTCGGCGCCCTGGCCGAGATAGATCTGCACGACCTCGCGGCCGAAGCGGTCGCCGGTGTTGGTCAGCGCGACGGTCACGGTGCCGCCCTCGGCGGCGATCGAGTCGTAGCTCCAGGTCGTGTAGCCGAGCCCGTGGCCGAACCAGAAGGCCGGAACCCGCCCTGACCGCTCCCAGGCCCGGTACCCGATGGACGTGCCCTCGTCGTAGGCCACAGCGCCGTCCACGGGGGTGACGTCGGTGACGGGGGCGTCCTGGAGCGTCCGCGGCCACGTGGTGGGCAGGCGTCCGCCGGGCTCGGCGTGGCCGGACAGCACGTCGGCCAGCGCCGACCCGGCCTCCTGCCCGGGGAACCAGGTCAGCAGCACGGCCGCGACCTCGTCCGCCCATGGCATCTCCACCGGTGAGCCCGCGTTGACCACGACCACCGTGCGCGGGTTGGCCGCGGCCACGGCGCGGATCAGCTCGTCCTGGCGGCCGGGGAGCGCGAGGTCCGTGCGGTCGAAGCCCTCGCTCTCGACCTCGGGCGTCGTCGAGGCCACGACCACCGCCACGTCACTGTCCGCCGCCAGCCGCACGGCCTCGGCGATCAGCTCGTCCGGGCCCGGCGCCGGGTCGGCGTGGCCCAGCGTGTACGCCACGAACGCCATGCCCCCGAAGGCCCCCGCCGGATGCGTCACGCTCAGCTCGTACGGCTCGCCCGCGGCCATCTCGACGGCGAACCGCCGCTCCGGCGGCGCCAGGAACGCGGCCGCCGGATCGCCGCCCTCCAGCTCGATCGCCGCGTCGAAGACGGTCTCGCCGTTCACCGTGACGGTGAAGTGGCCCACGCCCGCCACCGACAGCTCGTGCCGGCCCGACCTGCCCGGCGTGTACGCCGCCCGCAGCCGTACCGCCCCGAGCCGCTCGCCGTCCACGTCCGGCGGCAACTGGCCGATCCACCGCGCCTCGGCCGCCGCCAGCGGATGCTCGGCCAGCAGGCCGCCGTCGCCGTCGAGGAACTGCGCCACGACCGGGCAGGCCAGCGGGGCCAGCCGGATGCGCGGGTCGGTCCCGACGGCGTGGCGGACCTCGACGCCCTCCAGCGCGCCCAGCCCCGCCAGCGGGGAGACGACCCGGTCGGGGAAGATCTGGGCGCTGCCGCCGCCCATGACCCGGGCCTCGTCCGCGGCCGAGCCGATGAGCGCCAGCGTGCGCACGTCCCGCAGCGGCAGCACGCCGTCGTTGGTGAGCAGCGTGAACCCGCGCACGGCCACCTCGCGGGCCAGCGCGACGCCGTCGATCACGCCGGGCTCGGGCCGGTCGCCGCCGCCGAGCGCGCCGGTGCGCCGGGCGAGCCGCAGGATGCGCCGCACCTTGTCGTCGATCACCGACTCGGGCACCCGCCCCTCCCGTACGGCGGCCTCCAGCTTCTCCCCCCAAGGGCCGAACGGTCCGGGCATGGCCACGTCGGTCCCGCCCAGGGCGGCGGCCTCGGTGCTGCGCACGGCCGTCCAGTCGGACACGACGAGCCCGTCGAACCCCCACTCGTCCTTGAGCACGCCGTTGACCAGGTCGGAGTGCTCGGTCATGGTGGTGCCGTTCACCGAGTTGTAAGCCGTCATCAGCCCCCAGGCGCCGGCCCGCACGACCCGCTCGAACGGCTGCAGGTAGACCTCGCGCAACGCCTTCTCGCCGACCTCGACGTTCACGGTGAAGCGGTCGGTCTCGAAGTCGTTGGCCACGAAGTGCTTGGGCGTGGTGGCCACGCCGCCCTCCTGCACGCCCTCGACGTAGGCCGCGCCGATCTCGCCCGTCAGGTACGGGTCCTCCGAGAAGCACTCGAAGTGCCGGCCGCCCAGCGGGGAGCGGTGCAGGTTGATCGTGGGCGCGAGCAGCACGTGCACGCCCTTGCGCCGGGCCTCCTGGGCCAGCAGCGCGCCGGCCCGCCGGACGAGGCCCACGTCCCAGGTGGCCGCGAGCGCGGTCGGGCTCGGCAGCGCGATCGACGGGTCGGCGGAGGTCCACTGCTCGCCGCGGACGCCGATCGGGCCGTCGCTCATCACGAGCCGGTCCAGGCCGATCTCGGGGATCGCCGGAAGGGACCACATGCCGGCGCCGGTGAGCAGGCGGATCTTGGTGGGGAGGTCGAGCCGGTCGATCAGTTCGTCGAGTTCCACGGCATCAGTGTTTCCCAGGAAACCGAGTACTCGATAGGTTTGTGACCTTTACGTTACGCAAAGCCTGTCATCGGGCGAAGAACTCCAGCAACTCGGGCACCAGCGCCTCCGGCGTCACGGCGTGGGCCTGATCCTCCAGCACCCGGTGCCGCGCCTCCGGCACGGCCGCCGCGACCGCCCGCGCCGCGGCCGCCATCCACCGGGGGCTGCGCTCGCCGCTCAGGACGAGCAGCGGCTGCGCGATCGCGGCCAGCGCGGCGGCCGGCAGCCGGTTGCCCGGCCCGAGGACGGCGGCCTCGTAGACCAGCGTGCGGGCCACGCCCTTGAGGTGCGCCCACGACGCGTCGGCCCGCATCGCGGCCACGGCCTCGGCCGGCACCTCGGCCGCCTCCACCATGAACCGCTCGACCGCCTCCTCCCACCGGCCGGCGTCGACCAGCGACTCAAGCTGCGCGGCGAAGTCGTCCGGCAGCGGGGGAGCGTCGTCGTCCACGTGGTAGGGCGGCTCCCACACCGCCACCCGGGTGATCCCGAGGCCCCGCGCGGCGGCCTCCAGCACGAGCGCCGCGCCGGACGAGCCCCCGAACACCATGGCCGTCCCGCCCGCCGCGCCGATCACCGCCGCCAGGTCCTCGATCTCCCGCTCGACCGCGTACGGACGGGTGTCGCCGCTGCCGCCCCGGCCCCTGCGGTCGTAGTCGAGGACCCTGAACCAGGGCGACAGGGCGGCGGCCACGCCCGCCAGTGTCGGGTGCGACCGGTCGCCGAACGCGCCGTTGACCAGCACGACCGCCGGCCCGGCGCCGTAGCCGTCGAAGGCGAGGACGGTGCCGTCCGCCGAGGTGACCCGGCCGCTCACGCGGGCTGGACCAGGCACAGCGCCTCCCAGTGGTGCCCGTCGAGGTCGGCGAAGCCGCGCTGGTAGCGGAACCCGGCCTCCTGCGGCACGCCGGCCGGGGTGGCGCCGAGCGCGAGCGCCTTGTCCACCAGTTCGTCCACCTGGGCCGGGTTCTCCATGCCGAGCACCACGATGGCCTCGGTGCTGGTGGCGGCGTCGGCGATCTCCTTGCTGACGTACGTGGCGAACGTCGGCTCGGTGAGCAGCATCACCTGCGTCTGCTCGTTGATCAGGATCGAGGCCATGCCCTCGGCCATGCCGTACATGGTGAAGCCGAGCTCGGTGAAGAACTTCTGCGACCGGTCCAGGTCCTTCACCGGCAGGTTGAGGAAGAGCTGCATGTCGTGGTCCTTAGCGTTCTGAGGTGTTTTGCGACACCCTCAGTCTGCTCACCGCGCCCCCGCGCGTCTTGGATCCCAGCGCCAGGGAAGTTGACGATCAGCGCACGGGATCGGCGCGCCGGAACTCGGCGGGCGGCATCCCGTACGCCCGCTTGAACAGCCTGCTGAAGTGCGCCGAGTCGGGCAGCCCCCACCGGGCCCCGACCTCGCTCACCGGCACGTGGCGGGCGGCGAGCAGGTCGGCGCGACAGCGCTCCAGCCGCCGGTGCCTGATCCAGGCGGCCACCGTCGTGTTCTCGGACTGGAACAGCCGGTGCAGGTGACGCACCGAGACGTGGTGCGCCTCGGCCACCATGGCCGGGTCGAGGTCGGGCCACCCCAGACGCTGGTCGATGAAGGCGCGCACGCGCACCAGCAGCGCGCGGCGGCGGGCGTCCTCGGGCACCGCGTCGGCCCGCTCCGCGCGCTCGGCCAGGGCCGTGGTGACCAGGTCCATCACCACCGTCGCCAGCCTGGCCGCGCTGGCCGGGGTGTAGTCGTCGTAGTCCTGGGTGACCCGGCGCAGCAGCGGCACGGCCAGCGCGCCGGCGCCGTCACGCGCCGAGACGGGCACCGCGGTCAGCCGGGCCATGTCGTCGTACGGCAGCGGCAGCAGCTCGTGCGGGAAGCTGAACACCGCGAGCTGCACGGCCGAGTCGTAGGCCACCTCGTAGGGCCGGGTGAAGTCGTAGACGGCGAACTCGCCCTTGCCCAAACGGATCTCGCGGCCGTCCTGGCGCAACACCGGGTTGCCAGAGACGGCCAGCACGGCCCGGTAGAGCTCGGGGTTGTCACGGTGGATCAGCCGCGCGGTGCGGTGGACGCTGTGCGGCGTGGACGTGCGCACCCGGCCCACGCCCACCGGGCCTAATTGCCCCAGCTCGATCTCGCCCCGCAGCGGCGCGCCGGAGTCGATGCGCAGGTCGAGCGGGCCGAGCGTGTCGCAGACGATGCCGCGCCAGGCGTCGTGGCGGCTGCGCGCGGGCAGATCGCTCGTGCGGATCACGGTCGCCATCGCCTCGCCCCTTCCTCGGCCGCCCTGCCATGCTAGGGACGCGAAAAGCCCCGGGCAAACCGCCCGGGGCTCCGCTCGCGGCGTGGATCAGGTGGTCTGACGGGCCGCGATGGCCTGCTGGTAGAGCCTGCCCGCGCGGTAGGACGAGCGCACCAGCGGGCCGGACAGCACGCCGGCGAACCCGATCGCCTCGGCCTCGGCCTGCAGCTCGACGAACTCCTCCGGCTTGACCCAGCGCTCCACCGGGTGGTGGCGCGGCGTGGGACGCAGGTATTGAGTGATCGTCAGCAGGTCGGTACCGGCGGCGTGCAGGTCGCGCATCGCCTCGACGACCTCTTCGCGGGTCTCGCCCATGCCCAGGATCAGGTTGGACTTGGTGACCAGCCCGGCCTCGCGGGCCGTCGTGATCACCCCGAGCGAGCGCTCGTAGCGGAAGGCCGGGCGGATGCGCTTGAAGATGCGCGGCACCGTCTCCACGTTGTGGGCGAACACCTCGGGCTTGCTGGAGAAGACCTCCTCCAGCTGGTCGCGGTTGCCGTTGAAGTCGGGCACCAGCAGCTCGACGCCGCAGCCGGGCAGCAGGGTGTGGATCTGCCGCGCGGTCTCGGCGTAGAGCCAGGCGCCGCCGTCGGGCAGGTCGTCGCGGGCCACGCCGGTCACGGTCGCGTAGCGCAGGCCCATCTGCTGGACGGACTCGGCGACCCGGCGCGGCTCGTCGCGGTCGTATTCCTTGGGCTTGCCCGTGTCGATCTGGCAGAAGTCGCACCGGCGCGTGCACTGGTCGCCGCCGATGAGGAAGGTCGCCTCGCGATCTTCCCAGCACTCGTAGATGTTGGGACAGCCCGCCTCTTCACAGACCGTGTGCAGGCCCTCCCGGCGCACGAGCGATTTCAGCTCGGTGTATTCGGGGCCCGTCTTCAGCTTGGTCTTGATCCACGGGGGCTTGCGCTCGATAGGGGTCTCGGCGTTACGCACCTCCAGGCGGAGGAGCTTTCTGCCATCAGGAGCAACGGTCACCCGTCCAGCTTACGTCCGCCGCCGAACCGGACCGGTCGAGGGTCAGGTGATCAGGCCGAAGCCACGGATCGCCCTGGTGTAGTGGCGCGTCAGCTCCTTGTCGATCAGCGCGGACCCGGCGGTGCCCAGCAGCTCCGAGTGCGGCGCCGAGGTGAGCACGCCGTCGTCGGTGAGCTGGTGGCGGGTCAGCGCGCCCTGCCGGATCGCCGTGACGCTCTCGCCGCGCAGCGCCGCGGCCTGCATCGGCGCCAGGTAGCCGCCGGCGGCCAGGTCGCGCAGCTCGGCCAGCTCGTGCTCGGACACGACCCGCCGCGCGATCGCCTCCCGCCGCTCCTCGGTACGGGGACGCCCGGCGCGGGCCAGCCCCGTCAGCGCGTACTCCACCAGCAGCACCGGGCCGCCCAGCACCCGCCCGATCAGCCGGCCGATGGCCCCCACCGCCTCGTACGTCGTGCCGGTCTGGTCGATCGGGCCCAGCGAGGACCTGGCGATCGCGGCCTGGGCCTCCTCCCTGACCTTCAGCGGGGCGCTCGACCCGAGCAGCGCGTCGTGCCAGGCGGCCAGCGTGTACAGCGCGCCGTCCACGATCAGCTCCTCGCCGACCGGCGTGCGCGCGTACGCGGTGGCCAGCAGCGCCACCCGTTGCCGCGGGGGCAGGGCCAGCCACAACGGCAGCCCGACGACCAGCACCGGCGTGCGCGGCAGGCCCACATGGTCGTAGACCGTCTCGGTGGCCAGGTCCCGGACCGCGATCTTGCGCGGCCTCTTGACGCGGGCCCGGTCGGCCACGCGGTCGGCCAGGGCGTACAGCTCACCGGCAGCGGCGCGGTCGAGCACCTCGGCGTCGGCCGGCAGCCGGGGAAGGCGCGGTCGCAGCGCCCATCCCACGGCCAGGCTCACGCCGCCGACCAGCCACGCGACGAGGGAGCCGAGATTCGTCAGCACGACCCACGCGCCCAGCGCGAGGAAGGCCAGCGTGAGCAGGTGAACCAGGAGCGCGAGGACGAGAGCGGCAGATCGCTTCACACGGGCGATACTAAGCCGGAAAGATCCACATTCGACCGCTGTTTCGATGCCGATTCGGTCACCTGCGCAGCAGATCCTCCTCGTGCAGGTCGAACGGCTCCCTGCAGAGCGCCTCGGCCAGCCGCTTCTCGGCGATCGGGACGACCTCCTCGACCACGATCCGGCGGCCGGTCTCCGCCGACAGCGAGGAGACCCCCGCGTCGGCCAGCCCGCACGGCGTGATCCGGTTGAACCACCGGGGGTCGTTGGCGCAGTTGAGCGCGAACCCGTGCATGGTCACGCCGCGCGCGACGCGGATGCCGACCGCGCCGAGCTGCCGGTCGGGCAGCCCCAGGGCGGCGTCGCCGGCCGCCCACACCCCCGGACGCCCCGGCACCCGCCGCCCGGTGACGCCGAAGTCGGCGCACACCTGGATCATCGTCTCCTCAAGGGCACAGACGTAACGGGTCACGTCGGTCACGGCGACGATGGGGTAGGCGACGAGCTGACCGGGGCCGTGCCAGGTGACCCGGCCGCCCCGGTCGACGTCGACGACGGGGGTGCCGTCGTCGGGACGGTCGCCGGGCAGGGTGCGCCTGCCCGCGGTGTAGACGGGCGCGTGCTCCAGGATCAGGACGGCGTCGCCCAGCTCACCGGCGACCCGCTTGCCGTGCATCCAGCGCTGCAACGACCAGGCTTGCTCGTAGGGGACGTCCACACCAAGGCGGACGACGGCCAGCGCGTGGGGATCGTCCCCGTGGATGGGGCGCATGAGCCTATTGTGCCGTTCCCTCACCCTGTCAGGGTAATCAGGAGGTCAACAGGCGTGGCTCGATCCTGAACTCCTTGACGCCGTTGGAGCCGTCGTACTCCAGCCGGTACGCGTAGGCGCGCGGGTCGACGGTGACCGCCTGGATGAACTCGGTGCCCACGTAGTGCAGGGCCACGCCCTCGTCGGCGGCGTACCCGCCGGGCAGCTCGCCCGAGGCGACCGACTCCTGCAGCAGCGGGCGGCGCTGCGGCTCGGCGTTGTAGTGGACCCCGCACGAGTACGGCAGCAGCCCGAGCCCGTCGGCCCACGGACGCAGCGCCGGGCCGAAGGAGTCGGTGTTGCCGCCCACGTGCCAGCACAGCGCGCCCGCGCTCTGCCCGGACAGCACCACGCCCGCCCGCCAGGCCTCCTCGAAGACCTCGTCGAGGCCGTGCAGCCGCCACAACGCCATCAGGTTGGCCACGCTGCCGCCGCTGACGTAGATCATGTCCTGTTCGAGCGCCCACGACCGCGCGTCCTCGACGTTGGGCATGGGGAAGACGGTCAGGTGGCTCAGCTCGACGTCCCAGCCGGAGAAGGCGCCGTACATCTTCAGCAGCCAGTCGGAGGAGTCGCCGACCGCGGTGGCGACCAGGCCGAGCTTGGGGCGGTCCTGGCCGGTCAGGTCGAGGCCGTACCGCAGCAAACCGCTCGCCTCGATGAAGTTGTGACGCTCGCTCGGGCGGAACGACCCGCCCCCGATCGCCAGAATGTGCGACTGCCCTGACCTGCTCATGTCGGATCTCCTGCGTGCTGAAGGACGAACGGCACCCTACAGTACGGCGCGCAGCGCCTCGTCGAGACGGGTATGCGTGAAGCCGTAGCCGCTGTCAAGCAGTTTCCGCGGAATCATCCGATGGCTCGGCAGCAGCCCCGCGCGAGCGAATTCGCCCACCCCGATGGACAGCGCGAACGCCGGCACGGGCATGGGGACAGTGCCTTTACGCAGGCATTTACCCAGAGTCCGAGTGAATTCTTCGTTGGTGACCGGAGAAGGCGCCCCAAGATTCACCGGACCCCCGATTTCCCGATTTTTCAGGATATGTAGGGCGGCGGCCACCCAATCGTCCTGCGAGATCCACGACCAGTACTGCCGGCCCGTCCCCAGCGGCGCGCCCAGCCCGATCCGGAAGATCGGCAACATGCGCCCGAGCGCCCCGCCGTGCGGGCTCAGCACCATCGCCGTACGCAGCAGGGCGACCCGGCAGCCGGCCTCGGCGGCCCGCCCGGCCTCCCGCTCCCAGCGCTCGCACAGCTCGGCCAGGAACCCCTTGCCCCTGCCCTGGCTCTCGTCGATCTCGCGGCTGCCGGTGTCGCCGTAGAAGTCGACCCCGGAGGCCGACAGCAGCACCGGGGGCGGGCTGCCGAGCGCGCGCAGGGCGTCGACCAGCAGCCGGGTGCCCTCGACGCGGCTGCGCACCAGCTCCCGCTTGTAGGCGGTGGTCCAGCGCCGGTCGCCGACCGAGGCTCCGGCCAGGTGCACCACGCCCTCGGCCCCTTCGAGCGCGGCCCGGTCGATCACCCCCGCCGACGGGTCCCAGAAGGCCTCTCCCGGCCCCGCCGGCTCCCGCCGGACCAGCCGGACGACCTCCTGCCCCTCGTCCCGCAGCGCCCCGACCAGCGCCGTACCGAGCAGGCCCGACGCGCCGGTCACGATGATCGCCATGGCCCCACAGTACGCCAAAGGCCGGGCGGCCCCCCGCAGGAGCCGCCCGGCCTGTCAGACGCGATGACTACGCGAGCCCGAGCTGGGCCTCGAAGCGGCCCTCCTCCAGGCGACGCTTGATCGTCGTCAGGAAGCGGGCGGCGTCGGCGCCGTCGACCAGGCGGTGGTCGTAGGTGAGCGCCAGGTAGACCATCGACCGCACCGCGATGACCTCGCCCTCGGGCGTGTCGAGCACGACGGGCCGCTTGACGACCGCGCCGGTGCCGAGCATGCCCACCTGCGGCTGGTTGAGGATCGGCGTGTCGAACAGCGCGCCACGGCTGCCGGTGTTGGTCAGCGTGAACGTGCCGCCGGTGATCTCGTCGGGCGTCACCTGGTTGTTGCGGGTGCGCTCGGCCAGGTCGGTGACCTTGCGGGCGATGCCGGCGAGGTTGAGGTCGCCGGCGTTCTTGACGACCGCCGCGAGCAGGCCGCGCTCGGTGTCGACCGCCATGCCCAGGTTCTCCACGTCGAAGTACGTGACCTCGTTGGTCTCGTTGTTGATCGTGGCGTTGAGCTTCGGGTGCTGCTTGAGCGCCTCGACGGTGGCCATCGCGAAGAACGGGGTGAAGGTCAGCTTCACGCCCTCGCGACGGAAGAAGTCGTCCTTCGCCCGCGCCCGGAGCTGGGCGATCTTCGTGACGTCGACCTCGACGACCGACGTGAGCTGCGCCGCGGTCTGCAGCGACTCGACCATGCGCTTGGCGATGGTCTGACGCAGCCGCGTCATCTTCTCGGTACGGCCGCGCAGCGTCGTGTCGACCTCGACCGGCTCCGGCGCGGCGGCGACCGGGGCCTGGGCGGCGGCCGGGGCCGGCGCTGCGGCGGCCGGCTGGGCTGCCGGAGCCGCGGCCAGGGCGGCGGCCTTCTCGCGCTGGGACTTGGCGGCCTCCAGCACGTCCTGCTTGCGGATGCGGCCGCCGACGCCGGTGCCGCTGATCGCGTCGAGGTTGACGCCGTGCTCGTTGGCGAGCTTGCGCACCAGCGGCGTCACGTAGGGGCTGTCGCCCGAGGACGGCAGCGGCGTGGGCTCGGCCGCGACCGGCGCCTGCTGCGGAGCCGGAGCCTGCGGGGCCGGAGCCTGCGGGGCGGGGGCCGGGGCCGGGGCCGGGGCGGCCTGCTGGGGAGCGGGCTGAGCCGGGGCCGGCTGCGGGATGGAGGAGGCCGGGGGAGCCGGGGCGGGCTCGGGCTCGGGCTCCGGCTCGGGAGCGGCCTGCGGGGCGGGGGCGGCGGCGCCCGGCTGGGCGTTCTCGTCGATGATGGCGAGCTCGGCGCCGACCTCGACCGTCTCGTCCTCAGCCACGACGATCTTGGTGAGCACACCCGCGGAAGGCGACGGGATCTCGGTGTCGACCTTGTCGGTCGAGACCTCGAGGAGCGGCTCGTCGGCCTCGACGCGCTCGCCCTCCTTCTTCAGCCAACGGGTTACCGTGCCCTCGGTCACGCTCTCGCCGAGCTGGGGCATCTGTACGGAGACCGGCATCGTTATTCTTCTCTCGCGTTCTGATCTCGAGGGCTGGACTAGTTGTGTACGTGCAACGGCTTGCCGGCCAGGGCCAGCATCGCCTCACCGACTGCCTCGGACTGGGTCGGATGTGCATGGATGAGCTGGGCGACCTCTGCGGGCAGCGCCTCCCAGTTGTAGATCAGCTGGCCTTCCGTGACGAGCTCGCCGATGCGCCGGCCCACCATGTGGACGCCGACGACCGGCCCGTCCTTCTGGGCGATCACCTTCACCGCCCCGGAGGTGCCGAGGATCTGGCTCTTGGGGTTGCCCGCCAGGTCGTAGACCTGCTCGACGATCTCGATGCCGCGCTCGGCGGCCTGCGCCGACGTGATGCCGACCGAGGCGACCTCGGGGTCGGAGTAGGTGATGCGGGGCACGCCCGCGTAGTCGATCGGCGGCGGGTTGAGGCCGGCGATGTGCTCGGCCACCAGGATGCCCTCGGCGAACCCGGCGTGGGCCAGTTGCAGCGTGGGGATCAGGTCGCCGATGGCGTAGACGCCCGGGACGGAGGTCTGGCAGTGCTCGTCGACCACGACCGCGCCGCGCTCGACGGTCACGCCCTGCTCCTCGAAGCCCATGCCGGACGACACCGCGCCGCGGCCGACCGCGACGAGCAGGAGCTCGGCGTCGAGGGTCTTGCCGTTGGCCAGGGTGACGACGACGCCCGTCTCGGTGGTCTTGGCGGAGTCGAAGAAGACGCCCAGCTCGTACTTGATGCCGCGGCGGCGGAAGGCCCGCTCCAGCAGCTTGGAGCTGGACTCCTCCTCGGTCGGCAGCAGGTGCGGCAGCGCCTCGACGATCGTGACCTCGGCGCCGAACGAGCGGTAGACGCTGGCCAGCTCGACGCCGATCACGCCGCCGCCCAGGACGATCACCGACGACGGCACGCGGTCCATCTTCAGGGTGTGCTCGCTGGTGATGATCCGCTCGCCGTCGATCTCCAGGCCGGGCAGCGTGCGGGGGGCCGAGCCGGTGGCCAGCACGAGGTTGGCGCCCTCGTAGACCTCCGAGCCCACCTGCACGCTGCGCGGGCCCACCAGACGGCCCTCGCCCTCGACCACCGTCACGCCCGCGCCCTTGAGCAGGCCCTGGACGCCCTTCCAGGCACGCGTGACGATCTTGTCCTTGAACGCGTGCACGCCCTGGACGTCGATGCCCTCGAAGCTCGCCTTGACGCCGAAGGACGCGCTCTCGCGGGTCTCGTCGGCGACCTCGGCGGAGTGCAGCAGGGCCTTCGTGGGGATGCATCCCCTGTGGAGGCAGGTGCCGCCGATCTTGTCCTTTTCGATGAGGACGACCGACTTGCCCAGCTCGGCCGCCCGGAGCGCGCAGGCGTAACCGCCGCTGCCGCCACCTAGGACGACGATGTCATAGGCCACAGGAAGGCTCCTTGTCGGGGTGTTCGTGATGCCGTCATCTTTTCATTTGTTTCAGATGCTCGCGTGCCGCTCTGCGAGTCCGATGAGGGTGCGGGTGATCGCGCCGGTGCCGCCCTTGGGGGTGTAGCCGTACGGCTCGCCCTTGTTGTAGGCGGGTCCGGCGATGTCGAGGTGCGCCCAGCGAACCCCGTCGGGCACGAACTCCTTGAGGAAGATGCCCGCGGTGAGCATGCCGCCGAAGCGCTCGGGGTGGAGGTTGGCGATGTCGGCGATCGGCGAGTCGAGGCCCTTGCGCAGCTCCTCCGGCAGCGGCATGCCCCAGGCGCCCTCGCCGGCGGCGGTGGCGGCCTCGACGACCAGCTCCCTGACGGCGTCGTCGTTGGCCATGACGCCCGCGGTGCGCCAGCCGAGCGCGACGATCTGGGCGCCGGTCAGCGTGGCGATGTCGACGATCAGGTCGGGGGAGTCCTCGGCGGCGCGCGCGATGCCGTCCATGAGCACCAGACGGCCCTCGGCGTCGGTGTCGAGCACCTCGACCGTCTTGCCGCTGTAGCTGTGGATGACGTCGGAGGGACGCTGGGCGGTGCCGCTCGGCATGTTCTCGGCCAGGCAGAGGTAGCCGACGGCGTTGACCGGCAGGCCGAGCCTGGCGATGCCGATCAGCGCGCCGAGCACGGCGCCCGCGCCGCCCATGTCGGACTTCATCCAGTCCATGGCGGCCGACGGCTTGAGCGACAGGCCGCCGGAGTCGAACGTGATGCCCTTGCCCACGAACGCCAGCGTCTTGGCGGCGTCGGGGTGGCTGTAGGCGACGCGGACCAGGCGCGGCGGGTTGACCGAGCCCTGGCCGACGCCGACCAGGCCGCCGTAGCCGCCGTCCTTGAGCTGCTTCTCGTCGAGCACCTCGACGGTCAGCCCGGCCTTGGCGCCCTCCTGCTCGGCGAGCTCGGCGAACTTGGCCGGCCACAGGTCGGACGGCGGCGTGTTGACCAGGTCGCGGACCAGCGCGACCGACTCGGCCAGCACCCCGGCCCGCTCGGCGACGGACTCGGCCTGCCCGGACAGGACGGTGATCTCGGCGACGGGCGCCTTCTGGCCCTCGCCCGTGCGGTAGCGGTCGAAGCCGTACGCGCCGAGCAGCGCGCCCAGCGCGACGGCCTCGGCCTGGGCGTCGTCGTCGGCGGGCAGGGCCAGCGCGGCGCGCGCGGTGCCGGCCAGCGACCGGACGGCGGCTCCGGCCGCGCGGCGAAGGGACTCGTGGTCGGACGACTCGCCCAGGCCGACGGCGACGAGCACCGGGGCCGTGACGTTGCCGAAGGTGGGCAGCTTGGCGACCTCTCCGGGTTTGCCGGAGAAGCCGAGGGAGCTGAGGGAGGCGGAGAGGTTGCCGCCGAAGGCCGCGTCGAGGGACTCAGCGCCCGTGGCCGGGCGGGGGCCGTTCTGGCCGGGCCGGAAGCCGACGATCAGGGCATCGGTGTCGACAGAGACTGGGTCTGCTGAGTTCAGCCGCACAGTGGTCACGTAAACCGATGCTATCCACGGTTTCTGCGTACTCACAAACAGGGGTTCATCCTACAAATGCTGGTCGCGCGCATTCCGTTTCTTGGTGCTAGTGTCATTAGCATCATGTTGCTCGCGCTCGATCTCAACGACGCACGGCCCCTCCACGAACAGGTGTCCGGCGCCATCCGCCGTGCCATCGGCGAGGGCTCCTACGCGCCCGGTGACCGCCTTCCGCCGGCCCGCGACCTCGCCAGGGTGCTCGGCATCAACCCCAACACCGTGCTGCGCGCGCTGCGCGACCTGCGCGACGAGGGGCTGCTGGAGTTCAGGCGGGGGCGCGGGGTCAGCGTCGCGGGCCGGGCCGACGGGCGCGCGCTGCTCGTGCAGCGGGCCCGCGAGCTGCTGGAGGAGGCCGAGAGGCACGGCTACCGCCGTGAGGACCTCATCACCATCCTGGAGGATCTGCCATGAACCCACGAGTCGCCGCCGCGGCGTGGGGCGCGGCCGTCACCGCCGCCCTGGTCCTTGGCCCGATGGCGCTGCGCGACCGGCTGCCCGAACCGCTGGCCACCCACTGGAACGCGGGAGGCGTCGACAACTCGGCCTCCTTCCAGGCCCACGTGCTGACGGTGGCCGCGGTGTGGACCCTGGTGTGGGTCGCGCTGCTGGCCGTCGCCGCGCGCGGCTGGGCGCTGCGGCACAGGAACGGGCGGGCGCTGTGGTGGGGCGGGCTGTTCGGCGGCGGGGTCCTGGTGCTCGGCACCCAGGCCTTCACCCTGTCGGCCAACCTCGACGTGCCCGACTGGACGGCCGCGAGCCTCTCCGGCTGGCAGGTCCCGCTGGTCGTCGTCGGGTCGCTCGGCGTGGGCGTGCTCGCGGGCTACCTCGGCAGGGGCGCGCCCGACCCCGTCCAGGCCGTGCAGCCGCCCCCGGCGATGCGCCTGCGGCCCGGCCGGCGCACGGTCTGGGTCAGCCGTCTGGTCAACCCGTGGCTGGTCGCGCTGGCGCTCGTGGCCGCGGCGGCCGTCGCGGTGCTCTGCGGGCTGCGCCTGGCCGGCGCGGTCTCGGCCGCGACGCTGGCCTCGGCCCTGCCCGGGGCCGTGATCGCGATGGTCGTCGGGCTGGCGACCGCCGGCCTGACCGTACGGGTCGGCGGCGACGCGCTCGTCATCGGCTTCGGCCCGCTCGGCTTCCCGGCGCGCAGGATCCCGCTGTCGAAGATCGACCGGGCCTGGACGGAGGTCCGCAGGCCGAGCGAGGTCGGCGGCTGGGGCTTCCGCGGCATCCCGGGCATGGCCACCATCATGCTGCGCGGCGGCGAGTGCCTGGTCGTCGGCTACCGCTCCGGCGGCCGGCTGGCGATCAGCATCGACGACGCCGAGAGCGGCGCGTCCCTCATCAACGCCCTCGTCGCGGAGCGTGTCCGGTCATGAGAAAGCAGCTCGCCGTCTTCCTCGTCCTCGCGTTCGGGCTGTCCTGGCTGGTGGCGCTGCCCATCTGGCTCGGCGCCGGTCTCGCCTCGCCCGCGGCCAAGGGGCTGGCCGCCGTCATGATGTTCACCCCCACCGCCGGGGTGCTCGGCGTGTGGGCGCTGTCCCGCGCGCCCTGGCGGCGGTGGGCCGCCGAGACCGGCCTGACGCTGGGGGAGAGCAAGGGCCGCACCGGCCGGTACGTGCTCGCCGCCTGGCTGGGCGTGCCGCTGCTGATCGCCGTCTGCGCCGGGCTCAGTACCGCGGTCGGGCTGTTCCCGCTCGACCTCGACCGGTTCAGCCTCTACCGGGCCACGCTCGAAGCCGCGGGCGTGCGGCCGCCGGCCGACCCGGGCCCGGCCCTCTACCTGCAGATCGCCATCGGCGTGCTGGCGGGCCCGGTGCTCAACGCCATCCCGGCGCTGGGCGAGGAGTGGGGCTGGCGCGGCTGGCTGCTGCCGCGGCTGTCGTCCACGTACGGGGCGATCGGCGGCCTGGCGCTGTCCGGCGCGATCTGGGGGCTGTGGCACGCCCCGCTCACCCTGCTCGGCTACAACTACCCGAGCCTCGGGTCGTGGGCGGCGCTGCAGTTCATCGGCTTCTGCGTGCTGGCCGGGATCGCGGTGGGCTGGCTGCGGCTGCGTACGGGCAGCGTGTGGCCCTGCGTGGTCGCGCACGGCTCGCTGAACGCGGTCCTTCCGGCCGTGCTGCTGCTCGGGGACGCCGCGGCCCCGCCCGACACGGCGGTGTCCGGGCTCACCGGGCTGGTCGGGTGGGTCCCGCTCGCCCTGCTCTGCGTGATCCTCCTCCGCACCCTCCGGACCCGCGCCCCGCAGCCGGTCGCCTGACCCGTACCCCGTCCTCCGTGGCCGCGTGGGCGAGCCGCTGGGTCAGCCCAGGATCGCGCACACCACGAGCGCGGCCGCCGTACCGGTCTCCACCAGCGCGCCGAGCACGTCGCCGGTGACGCCGCCGAGCCGCCGCCGGGCGTGCCGGAGCAGCAGCAGCGCCGCCCCGAGCCCGGCCGCCAGCGCGAACGGCGGCGCCCACGTCCCGGCCGCCAGCCCCAGCCCGGCGCTCACCGCGAGGGCGGCCAGCGTGGCGAGCCACGCCGCCGGAGCGCTCACGGTGCCCGCCACCATCGCCCCGAGCCCGCCCGGACGGGCGGCGGGCACGCTCGCCCGGCAGGCCCAGGCGAGCGCCAGCCGCCCGGCCACGCAGGCGGTCACCAGGGCGGCGTAACCGGCCCCGGTCAGCGCCGCCGCCTGGACGAGCAGCGTCAGGACCAGCGTCATCACCCCGAACGGCCCGATGTCCGACTTTTTCATGATGTCGAGGGCCGCGTCGGCGGGCTTGCCGCTGCCCAGGCCGTCGGCGAGGTCGGCCAGCCCGTCCAGGTGCAGCCCGCGGGTGAGCGCGGCCAGCAGCGCGAGCGCGAGCCCCGCGCCCAGCAGCGGCGGCCCAGGAAGCAGCAGCGCCAGGCCCGCCACCGCGCCGAGCCCCAGCCCGACCGCCGGAGCCGCCACCATGGCCCACCCGGCGACCTCCCGATCGACCCGTTCGACCCGCACGGGAACGGCGCTGAGCGTGCCGATCGCGAGGCGCAGCCCATGGGGCAGCTCAGCAAGCCGCATAACGACCGATCCTAGGGCCGACTAATGTGGCGGGAATGCACGTGCTTGAACTCGAAGGTGTAGCTGTCCGGGTTGTCGGCAAAACGCTGCTCGACGCCATCGACTGGCAGGTGGAGTACGGCGACCACTGGGTGATCCTCGGCCCCAACGGCGCGGGCAAGACCACCCTGCTCTCCCTGGCCGGAGCGGTCCGCCACCCGAGCGAGGGCACGGTCAGCGTGCTCGGCCACCGGCTCGGCCGGATCGACCTGCGGGAGCTGCGCCGCCACATCGGCCTGGTCGCGGCGAGCCAGCGGCTGGTCGACGAGGAACTGATGGAGCAGGAGGGCGCCACCGCCCACACGGTTGTCCTGACCGGCCACACCGGCACCAGCGTCCCGCTGTGGGACAAGTACGGCGACGCCGAGCGCGAACGCGCCGGCCGCCTGCTGGCCGACCTGGGCTGCAAGGACCTGGCCGAGCGGCCGTTCCGGGTGTGCTCGCAAGGGGAGCGGGCCCGGGTCAGGGTGGCCAGGGCGCTCATGGCCGAGCCCGCCGTGCTGCTGCTCGACGAGCCGTTCGCCGGGCTCGACCTGCCGGCGCGCGAGGACCTCATCACCGCGGTCGAGCACCTGGCCGCCACCCGGCCCGTCCTGACCACGGTCACGGTGACCCACCACCTGGAGGAGGTGCCCGCGACCACCACGCACGCGCTGCTCATGCGCGACTCGCGGCTGCTGGCCGCGGGGCCGGTGTCGGAGGTGCTCACGGCCGGCAACCTGTCCGACTGCTTCGGCCGGCCGCTGCAGGTGGACCGCCTCGACGGCCGCTGGTACGCCAGAGCCGTCCGCCCGTAAGGCCCTTCTTCCGGAGGTCGTGGACTCCCGCTCGCGGGGTCAGAGCTCCAGGGGGCGTCCGGCGACCACCAGGGCGACGTACTCGGACTCGGCGGCGAGCCGTTCGTTGAGCCTGCCGAGCGCGTCCCTGAAGGCCCGTCCGGCGGACGTGGCGGGCACCACGCCCATCCCCACCTCGTCCGAGACCGCCACGAGCGGCACCGGCGTGCCCCGCCACGCCGCGACGAGCTCCGCGCAGCGCCGCTCGACCGGCGCGCGGTCGCCGTCCCATGCCCCGTGCTCGTCGAACACCGCCGCCAGCCACGTGCCCAGCCCGTCGATCAGCAAGGGCGTGCTCGCCGCGCCGATGACACCCGCCAGGTCCGTGGTCTCGACCGTGTCCCAGTGCGCGGGCCGCCGTTCCTTGTGCGCCCGCACCCGCGCCGCCCACTCGCCGTCCGCCGCGCCGTCGCCGCCGGTGGCGACGTAGGTGACGTACGGCTCGGCCGCCAGCCGCAGCTCCGCCTCGGCCGACTTGCCCGACCTGGACCCGCCGAGCAGCAACGCCCGGCGCGGCGGCGTCCCGCGTACCGTCCGGCCGCTCTCCAGGACCGTCCCGTCCGGCACGGCCACCGCCCCCCACAGCCGCAGCCGCCTGGCCAGCTCCTCCTCCGACCTGATCCGGTGGTCCAGCCACGCGGCCACCACCGTGGTGCGGTCGTCGGCCAGCCCGGCCCGGCGCAGCTCGCCGAGCCGCTGCGGGCGGTCGAGCAGGTCGAGCACGACGACGTCGTACCGCGCGGGACCGTCGGCGGGGGGCTCGCGGCCCGGCGGCAGGCACAGGACGGCTTCGGCCCCGGCCCCCGCCAGCCCGAGCCCGTCGCCGAACGCGCCGTCGCCGGTGAAGGGGAAACGGGCCACGTCGTCCACGACCAGGTCGAAGGGGCGGCGACCATGGCGGGGGAGCCGGGCGCAGGAGGCGCACGCGCACCCGTCCGCGGGCCATCCCGCCTCACCTGCGGTCCCGGAGAGAAGAAGCTTCACCGCCCAGAGGCTACGCGCCCGGACAAGAACCGCCCGCCAGGCCGCACACGACGACGAGCCGGACGGCCACCCCCAGGACGACCCCGCCGGCCCCGCCGCGACACGGCACGCGCGCGGCCTCGATGGACTTCCGAGCTCGGGAGTAGGGTTCCAGTGCCGTCGGAGGGAAAGCGCCGGCGAACCCGCGGAGAAGGAGCGTATGGCATGACATGGCGGTGGCGTTATGAAGATGCAAATGGTGGTGAGGTGACGGACCGCCCTTTGCCGCGAGAGATTTTTCCGAGTCAGGCCGATGCGGAGTCCTGGCTCGGGGAGAACTGGCGCGACCTGCTCGAATCCGGAGTCGAGCAGGTCGCGCTGCTCGACGAGGACCGCGTCGAATACACCGGGATGTCATTGCGTCCGGAGTGATCCGGGAAAAGGAAGAACCCCTTGAGCGCATCGCGGCTCAAGGGGTTCTCGTCACCTCGGGTCAAGGACGGGTGGCCGGGCTCACCGTCTTGGCCGGGTCGCGCTCCACGACCGTGCCGAGCACGTCGTCGATGCGCTTGAGCACCTCGACCTCCAGCTTGACGCCGGCCGCCTTGACGTTGTCGCGCACCTGCTCGGGGCGGGTGGCGCCGACGATGGCGCTGGAGACGTTCGGGTTCTGCAGCACCCAGGCGACGGCCAGCTGGGCCATGGTCAGGCCGAGGTCGTCGGCGATCGGCTTGAGCTCCTGCACGCGGGTGAGCACGTCGTCGTTCAGGTAACGCGCGATCATGGCGCTGCCGCTCGCGTCGGTCGCCCGCGAGCCCTGCGGCGGCTGCTGGCCGGGCAGGTACTTGCCGGTGAGCACGCCCTGCGCGATCGGCGACCAGACGATCTGGCCGACGCCCTCACGCTCGCTCAGCGGCACGACCTCCGACTCGATGACCCGCCACAACATCGAGTACTGGGGCTGGTTCGACACGATCCGGTCGAAGCCCATCTCGTCGGCGATCTTCAGCGCCCGGCCGATCTGCTCGGCCGTCCACTCGCTGACGCCGACGTAGAGCACCTTGCCCTGCCGTACGAGGTCGTCGAACGTCTTGAGCGTCTCCTCAAGGGGCGTCTCGTTGTCGAAGCGGTGGGCCTGGTACAGGTCGACGTAGTCGGTCTGGAGGCGGCGCAGCGAGGCGTTGATCGACTCGGTGATGTGCTTGCGGGACAGCCCGCGGTCGTTCTTGCCGGGGCCGGTGGGCCAGTAGACCTTGGTGAAGATCTCCAGCGACTCCCTGCGGACGCCCTTGAGCGCCCGGCCGAGCACCTCCTCGGCTTTCGTCCCCGCGTAGACGTCCGCGGTGTCGAAGGTGGTGATGCCCTCGTCGAGCGCCGCCTGCACGCACAGCTTGGCGGCGTCCTCCTCGACCTGGGAGCCGTGGGTGAGCCAGTTGCCGTAGCTGATCTCGCTGACCAGGAGACCGCTGCGGCCGAGGTGTCGGAATTCCATACATTCGACCTTAGAGCGTCACATGAGCCGATTCGTTTCGGGATAGGGTGCGCGACGTGCTCAAGCTCGTCCGCCAGGCTCTCACCGCGGCCGTCCTGATCGCCCTCGCGGTGCGGTTGCGCCGCCGTGCCCGTCTGTCGCGGGCCGAGCCGCCGCCGTCCGTCCCCGCGCCCGTACGGCGGGCCCGAGGTGCGGGAACGGTCCTGTCGTGGCTGGTCATCGCGGTCGTCGTGGCCCTGACGCTGGGGTTCGCCCTGATGGGTACGTCGGTGCAGCGCGGCGCCCCGGCCCTCGTGCGCGCCGTCACCGAGCAGCAGGAGCCGTTCCCGGTCCACACCGGGAACGCGACGCCCGTGGAGCCTCCGGCCGACCCTGTGGCGACCGGCGAGCCGACTCCGGCCGCGTCCGCCGCCCAGGCCCCCAACTGCGCGCCCCGGCGCCGCCCGATCGACCCCCGCAGGGTCGCGCCCGACGTCAAGCGGGCCGTGGACGGCCAGTGGCGGCGCATCGAACGCTGGCTCAGGCGCAACGCCCCCCGCACCTACCGCACGCTCGGCGGCCCGGTCAGGGCGCGCACGATCGCCGTGGCCGAGTCGCAGATGGGCGTGGACTTCCCGGACGCCCTGCGCGCCTCCCTGCTGCGTCACAACGGCGCGCGCGGGGCCGGCGTGCTGGGCTTCCGCCCCGGGGCGCGCCAGCAGCTCACCGTCCGCGGCATCAGGGACGCCTGGCGCGAGATGTGCGCCCGCCGGCCGGCCGGCACCTGGGACGGCCTGCTGATCCCGTTCCTGTCCTACACCGCCTCCGACGGCGTCACGGCGTACGCCACCGAGTACGCCACCGTCAGCTCCGCCGACGGGACGGTGTCCGGGGCCACGAGCAGGCGGCTGCGGTCGTCGTACACGCTGCTGCGGACCGTCGCCGACGCCCTCGAACGCGGCGGGACGATCGACGGCCGCCGCCCGGTCGTCACCCGCGGCCACCTGCGCTGGAAACCGGCACGCTGAAGGCGGGCCGGAAGGCGGGGCCGGAAAGTGGTGAGGGGGAAGCACGAGTGCCCACCACCGGACGGTGATGGGCACGCGGGCGTCGCCGATAGGCCATTTTCCCGAAAAATCGGGAAAACAGGGCTACTTCTTGGGCGGTGCGGGCTTGCCGCCCGGAAGCACCGTGGGCGGCGGGAACCGCAGCTTGCGGATCTGCAAAGCCCGCATCGCCGCGTAGAAGCCGACGCCCTTGACGCTCTCGTTGGGAAGCTTGGCCGCGACCTCCTTCTTCACCTTCCACGCCACGTAGACGGAGGTGAACAGGACGCCGACCATCATGATCGGCCAGCCGACCGCGATCACGATGTTGAGCACCTTCGCGCGGACCTCGATCGGCCACGGCACCCAGGTCGCCAGCAGGATCAGTAGCGAGAACGGCAGGAAGTACTGGCTCGGCAGGCGCCGCGAGTCGACCCAGTCGCGCGCGAACTTGCGCGCCGGACCCTTGTCGCGAACGGGAAGAAAACGCTCGTCACCTGCGAGCATGCCCTTGCGGGCCCGGTCGCGCTCGGCGGCCTGCTTGGTCCGCATCTGCCGATAGGCCTCCTTGCGGTCCTTCGGCGCGGAGACCGGCTGGCGTCGTCTGCCCTCGGCATCCCGGCGCTTGGGTGTGGGACGACCTTTACCCTGGGGCTTAGGATCGTCAACGGGGACGGGGGTGTCGTCCACGGAGGTTTGGGATCGGCGTCGCAACACACGTCAACCCTACCTGGACTGCAACTTAGTGACGCCCCCGTGCGTTATGCGTAGGGTAATCCCAAGGCGGCTGCGCTGCATTGGGTGAACACCAGCACGACCTAGAAGGGGACGGCCGACGCGCATGAGCGTGATGAAGAGACTTTCGATGATCTTCAAGTCCAAGGCCAACAAGGCCCTGGACAAGATGGAGGATCCGCGCGAGACGCTTGACTACTCCTATCAGCGGCAGCTCGAGTTGCTGCAGAAGGTGCGTCGAGGGGTGGCCGACGTGGCCACCTCGCGCAAGCGGGTAGAACTGCAGATCAACGGCCTGGAGGCCCAGGCCAGGCGCTACGAGGACCAGGGCCGCAAGGCGCTGTCCGTCGGGCGCGAGGACCTCGCGCGTGAGGCCCTGCAGCGGCGGTCCAATCTGCAGGGGCAGATGGCCGACCTCAAGGTCCAGCACGACAACCTGCAGGCCGAGGAGGAGAAGCTGACCACGGCTTCCCAGCGGCTGCAGGCCAAGGTCGACTCCTTCCGCACGAAGAAGGAGACGATCAAGGCGACCTACACCGCCGCCGAGGCCCAGACGCGCATCAACGAGGCGTTCTCCGGCATCTCGGAGGAGATGGGCGACGTCGGCCTGGCGATCCAGCGCGCCGAGGACAAGACGGCGCAGATGCAGGCCCGCGCGGGCGCGATCGACGAGCTGCTGGCCAGCGGCGCGCTCGACGACTTCAGCGGCACCCGCGGCGACGACATCCAGGCCGAGCTCGACCGCATGGGCGGCGGCATGGACGTCGAGCTGGAGCTGGCCCGGATGAAGTCCGAGCTGGGCCAGGGCCCGGCGCCCAAGAGCGCCATCGAGCAGGGGCAGCCCCAGCAGCAGGCCCAGCCGCAGCAGGGTCACACCCAGCAGCTGCGTCAGCCCGGGGAGAACGCATGATCGTCAGAATCATGGGCGAGGGCCAGGTCGAGATCTCGCCGGACGACATCACGGTGCTCAACGAGCTCGACAGCGAGCTTGAGGCCGCCATCGAGACCGGTGACGAGAAGGCCTTCCGCGTCAAGCTGCACGCGTTGCTCGACAAGGTGCGCCATGTGGGCAAGGCGCTTCCCGACGACAGCCTTGAGCCGTCAGAGCTGATCCTTCCCCCCGCGGACGCCTCGATCGAGGAGGTCCGGGAGATGCTGGGCGACCAAGGCCTCATTCCGGGCTGATCCCCGTGAGCACGCGGTTCGCGTCCGACAGCGGCCTGACCCGCCGCATGGTCGTGACGATGTTCCTGCTGGGGCTGCTGTACGTGGTGTTCGTCGGGGTGCTGATCGCCCTCGGCGTGCGCGCCCTGACCGTGCTGGTGCTCGCCGGGGGGCTGCTGCTGGTGCAGTACTTCCTGTCCGACCGCATCGCCCTGTTCGCGATGCACGGACGGGAGGTCTCCCCACAGGAGGCCCCCGAGCTCCACGGCCTGATCGACCGGCTGTGCGCGCTGGCCGACATGCCCAAGCCACGGGTGGCGATCGCCGACTCCGACGTCCCCAACGCCTTCGCCACCGGCCGCAACCAGAAGCGGGCCGTCGTCTGCGTGACGACGGGCATCCTGCGCCGCTTGGAGCCGCAGGAGCTCGAAGGCGTCCTGGCCCACGAGCTGTCGCACGTCGCCCACCGCGACGTCGCCGTCATGACGATCGCCTCGTTCCTGGGCATCGTCGCGGGGCTCATGACGAGGTTCGCCCTGTACGCCGGCTTCGGCGGGCGGCGGGACAACGGCCAGGGCGGCATACCGGTCGGGCTGATCATCATGCTCGTCTCGATCGTCGTGTACGCCGTCAGCTTCCTGCTCACCAGAGCCCTGTCGCGCTATCGCGAGCTGGCCGCCGACCGGGCCGGAGCCCTGCTCACGCAGCGTCCATCGGCCCTGGCCAGCGCGTTGACCAAGGTCACCGGCGACATGGCGCGCATCCCGACGACCGACCTGCGCGAGGCGGCGCCGTTCAACGCCTTCTACTTCGCCCCGGCTCTGGCCAGGGGGGAGACGCTGGCGAACCTGTTCTCGACGCACCCGCCGCTGGAACGCCGGCTGGAACTCCTCGCGTCCATCTCCAAGCAGCTCGGAAGGGGCTGAGGCCGCATGGGCTGGCTCGACTCGCTGCTGGGCCGGTCCAAGCCGGTCAAGCCCAACCTCGACGCGCTGTTCGCGCTGCCGTCCGCGGCCGTGACGCTCCAGGCCGCGACCGGTCTCGTCCCCACCGGTCTCGGCTCGGTGTCGTTCAGGGCCGCGGAGGGCGGCGCGTTCGCCACGCTGGAGAGCGACGTCAAGGCGCTGCTCGGCGGGCGCGTCGAGGAGTCCGACGACGGCTACGGCTACACCTGGCTGCTGGTCCGCCGCACGCCGGACGCCGTCGGCGACCTGGTCACCGAGCTGCACGCGGTCAACTCCTCGCTGGAGTCGGCCGGGTTCGGGCCCTCGTTGCTGTGCTCGCTGGTGTCGTTCGCCGATCCCGGCGGGAAGCGGCTGGCGGTCGTGTACCTGTACAAGCGCGGCACGTTCTACCCGTTCGCGCCGCTGCCCGGGAACAGGCGTGACAACGCCCTCGAACTGCAGGTCCGAGGGGCTCTGGAGGGCGAGCTGCCACTGGAGGCCGACCTCAGCCGATGGTTCCCGGTATGGGGTGCTCCGGGCCTTTGACCACGGCTGGTGATGTAATCATCACGTGGAGCGAAGGTTGTTCATCGCCGCGGCATCGGCGCTCATCGTGGCGGCCGTGCTGTACAGCGCGTGGATCACCGGCCAGTTCACCACGCCCGCCGTGGACAGGACCGACGGTTACGTCAGCGAGCTGGCCGCCCGCGACCAGCCCTGGACGCGCCTGTTCCGGGTCAGCGACGTGCTGTCCGGGCTGGCCTGCCTGGCGGCCGTGGCGACGCTGCCGAGGGTGGCGCGCGAGTGGGCGGGCTGGCTCGCGCTGGCCGCGTTCGGGCTGCTGACGGTCGTCTCCGGCCTGATCCCGCTCGACTGCGCCGTGCTCAGCGACCCCACCTGCGTCGGCGACGGGATCGCCCACCGGCTCCACATGGTGGCCGGCGCGCTGGCCATGACGGCCGTGCTGACCGCCATGGCGCTGCTGTCGGCGCGCTGGCGCTCATGGGTGTCGTGGCTGTTCACCGGCCTGAGCGCGGGAGCCACCGGGCTCATGCTGGTCGCCCTGGCCGCCGGGCGGCTCGCCGGCGTCGCGCACCGGATCCAGCTCACGATGATCGCCGTCTGGGTGGTGTACGTGGCGCTCAGGCTGCTCGTCCACGACGGCGAGGAGGCCCACTGCGGCCCCCCGCACGTCGTCGACCAGGGCGCGGGCCCCGGCGTGCTCATCACGGCGGGCCTCGGCGGCGCCTGGTTCCACTGGGACGCCGTGGCCGCCGGGCTGGCCGCCTGCCACCGGGTCGTGCGCTTCGACCGGCCGGGGCTCGGGCTCAGCCCGCCGGCGACCGACCGGCCCACCCTGTACGCCGAGGTGGCCCGGCTGGCCGCGCTGGCCCCCTCGCACCCGTCCCAGGTCACCCTGGTGGCGCACGGCCTGTCCTGCTGGCACGCCGAGGCCTTCGCCCGGCTGCACCCGTTGTGCGTGGCCAAGCTCGTCCTGGTGGACCCGAGCCCGCCGCCCGGACGCCGGCCGCTCGCGCTCGCCGCCGTCCTGGGCGCGTGGCTGCCCGCGCTGGGCGGCACGTGGGGCGCGAACGTGCTGGCCCGGCTGGCCGGACCGCCGGCGCACCGCCTGGTCACGGGCACGGGCGACCCGTTCGGCGTGTACCGCATGGGCAAGGTGCCCGCGGCGGTGGCGGGGGAGTGGCTGGCCCGCCGCGACATGGCCGCCGACCTCCGCAGCATCAGGGCCGGTCACCCTTTTCCCGACATCCCGGTCACCGTACTCGGCGCCGGCGCCCGGGACGCCCGCCAGGAGCGCCTGGCGGGCTACCTCGACGCCAAGCTCGTCCTGCTGCCCGGCTCGGGGCGCCGGATCGAGCTGGACGATCCTGGGTCGATCGTGGACGCCGTGTGACACGGCCGTAGGCGGGGGCAGGACACGCCCGTAGGATCGAGGCGAACCCAGTCGAGGGGGGCAGGCGTGGACATCTCCGTCGTCGGTGAGGGCAGCGTGCATGCCGCGCCCGACGTCCTGCGGTTGCTGGCGGGCGTCGAGGTGCGCAGGTCGTCGGCGTCCGAGGCGTTCACGGCGGTCAGGGCCGCCGCGGCCCGGCTGGCCGACGCGCTGGCCGGGGCCGGGATCGCGGCCCACGACGTGCGCACGGTCGAGCTCTCACTCGGCCCCGAGTACGAGGTCTACCCGAAGGTCTCCGCCTACCGGGCGGCCCAGGGCGTCGAGGTGGTCGTCAGGGACCTGTCGCGGGCCGACGCCGTCATCGACACGGTCGCCGGCGTGGGCGAGGAGGCCCGGCTCAACGGCGTGACCTTCGAGCTGTCCGACCCGGCGGCCGTCCTCGGCGAGGCCAGGACCGGCGCCTTCAGGGACGCCGCGGCCAAGGCCGCCCAGTACGCCGAGCTGGCCGGACGCCCGCTCGGGCCGGTCGTGTCGATCTCCGAGGAGGTCCGGGGAGGCGGCCCCCAGCCGCTGTTCGCGATGGCCGCGGCGGCCGACGCCGGCTCCTCGGTCAGCCCGGGCCGCCAGACCCTGACGGTGAACGTCCGCGTCGGCTACGACTTCGCCTGACGGCGGCATGAGCACGCCGGCCCGCGGCGAGGGCGGGCGCTCCTCGCCACGGGCCGGGTCCCTCCCCGCGAGGGGAGGGCGTTACGGGAGGGCCAGCATGCGGTCCAGGGCGACCCTGGCCCAGTGGGCGGTGTCCTCGTCCACCGTGATCCGGTTGACGACGTCGCCCAGGACGAGCGACTCCAGGGCCCACACCAGGTGCGGCAGGTCGATCCGGTTCATGGTGGAGCAGTAGCAGACCGTGCGGTCCAGGAACGAGACGTTCTTGTCGGGGAACATGGTGGCCAGCCGCTTGACCAGGTTCAGCTCGGTGCCGATGGCCCAGCTCGAACCGGCGGGAGCGGCCTGGAGGGTCTTGATGATGTGCTCGGTCGAGCCCACGTGGTCGGCCTTGAGCACCACCTCGTGCCGGCACTCGGGGTGGACGAGCACGTTCACGCCGGGGATGCGCGCGCGCACGTCGTCGACGGACTCGGCCGTGAAGCGGCCGTGCACCGAGCAGTGGCCCTTCCACAGGATCATCCGCGCCCGGTCGAGCTGCTCGCGGGTCAGCCCGCCGCCGGGGCGGTGGGGGTTCCAGACCACGCAGTCCTCCAGCGACATGCCCATCTCCAGGACCGCCGTGTTGCGCCCGAGGTGCTGGTCGGGCAGGAACAGGACCTTGCGGCCCTGCTCGAACGCCCAGTCGAGGGCCCTCTTGGCGTTGGAGGAGGTGCACACCACGCCGCCGTTGCGCCCGCAGAACGCCTTGATGTCGGCGCTGGAGTTCATGTACGTGACGGGGACCACCTCGCCGGCCAGACCGGCGTCCTCAAGCGCCTCCCAGCACTCCTCCACCTGGTCGAACGTGGCCATGTCGGCCATGGAGCACCCGGCGGCGAGGTCGGGCAGCACCACTTTCTGGGCGTCGCCGGTCAGGATGTCGGCGGACTCGGCCATGAAGTGCACGCCGCAGAAGACGATGAACTCCGCCTCGGGCCGCGCGGCGGCCTGCTGGGCGAGCTTGAAGGAGTCGCCCGTCACGTCGGCGAACTGGATGACCTCGTCGCGCTGGTAGTGGTGGCCCAGCACGAACAGGCGGTCGCCCAGCGCCTCCTTGGCCTTGCGGGCGCGCTCGACCAGGTCAGGGTCGGACGCGGGCGGCAGCTCGCCGGGACACTCGACGCCCTTCTCGCTGTGCGGATCGGCGCCCTGCCCGAGGACGAAGAGCGGCAGACCGGTCTGGGTGGCCATCGCCATACCCCCTTATCGTCGATTTGACGATACTCACTATGACACACGGACGAATGTGGTTATTCCGGGGGTAGGGGACCCGGGAATGTGTGGCATGGGCGAGGTGTTGGTAGCGTCATCAGTAGGACGTCGGAATCAGACAGCCGGGTTAGGGAGTCAGCAGATGACGGTTGAGAGCAGCGAGACCACGACGCAGGGCCTGATCCTGACTGACGCGGCCGCCGCGAAGGTCAAGAGCCTGCTGGAGCAGCAGGGCGAGGAGGGTCTGCAGCTGAGGGTCGCCGTGCAGCCGGGTGGTTGCTCCGGCCTGCGCTACCAGCTTTTCTTCGACGACCGTTCCATGGACGGTGACGTGGTGACGGACTTCGGCGGCGTCAGTGTGGTCACCGACCGCATGAGCGCCCCGTACCTGCTGGGCGCCAGCATCGACTTCGTCGACACGATCGAGAAGCAGGGCTTCACCATCGACAACCCCAACGCCACCGGCTCCTGTGCCTGTGGCGACTCGTTCAACTAAGGGGTCACGGCTTCGGTCCGTGGGGTCCCGCCCGCCTTTGTGCGAGCGGGACCTTCGCGTATTCTCGGGGGGCTCATTGGCCTGCTGACAACGAGGAAGAAGAATCCCGTGCGCATCGCCGTAACCGGCTCCATCGCGACTGACCACCTGATGACGTTCCCAGGAAGCTTCGGCGACCAGCTCATCGCCGAGCAACTCGACCGGGTGTCGCTCTCGTTCCTGGTCGACGACCTTCAGATCCGTCGTGGCGGTTGCGCGGCCAACATCGCCTTCGGCATGGGCTGCCTCGGCCTCAAGCCGATCCTGGTGGGCGCCGTCGGCAACGACTTCGCCGACTACCGCTCCTGGCTGGAGCGCCACGGCGTCGACTGCGAGTCCGTGCACATCTCCGAGACGCAGCACACCGCGCGTTTCCTGTGCACCACCGACGAGCACCACAACCAGATCGCCTCCTTCTACACCGGGGCGATGGCCGAGGCGCGGCTGATCGAGCTGCAGCCGGTCGCCACCCGGCTCGGCGGGCTCGACCTGGTGCTGATCAGCCCCAACGACCCCGACGCGATGCTGCGGCACACCGACGAGTGCCGCCAGCGCGGCATCCCCTTCGCCGCCGACATCTCCCAGCAGCTCGCCCGCATGGCGGACGAGCAGATCAGGCAGCTCGTCGACGGCGCCGCGTACCTGTTCTCCAACGACTACGAGAAGGGGCTCATCGAGCAGAAGACCGGCTGGTCCGACGAGGAGATCCTCGACCGGGTCGGCGTCCGGATCACCACGCTCGGCCCCAAGGGCGCGGTCATCGACCGCAAGGGCGAGCCCTCCATCCAGGTCGCCCCGGCCCCCGAGCGGGGCAAGGCCGACCCCACGGGCGTCGGCGACGCCTTCCGCGCCGGCTTCCTGTCCGGCCTGGCCTGGGGCCTGCCGCTGGAGCGCTGCGGCCAGATCGGCAACCTCACGGCCACGCACGTGCTGGAGCGCGTCGGCGGCCAGGAGTACGAGCTGGGGCAGAAGGTCTTCCTGGAGCGCTTCTCGGCCGCCTACGGCGCCGAGGCCGCGGCCGAGATCGCCGACCACGTGCGCTGCTACCACCCCTGACAGCCGTACGCCCCGCCCGCCGTACGGCGTGGCGGGGCGATCCCGCGCCGACGTCAGCGGCTGGCGTACACCCGGTGCACGAACTCGGCGAGCTGGTCGTCGGGCAGGCAGCGGGCGAGGTCGGCCTCGCTGATCATGCCGACGATGCGGTCGCCCTCCAGCACGGGCAGCCGCTTGATCTGGTTCTCCTCCATGCGCGTCAGCGCCTCCTGCACGGTGGCGTCCGCCGGGACCCAGACCAGGCCGGTCGCCAGCTCGCCCGCCGTCACCTGCGCCGGGTCGTGACCGGCCGCGACGCACTTGATCACGATGTCGCGGTCGGTGATGATGCCCGTCACCCGGTCGTCGGGCCCGCACACGGGCAGCGCGCCCACGTTGCTGTGGCGCATCATCTGCGCCGCCCGGTCGAGCGTCTCGTGCGCGGCGATGCACTCCGCGCCCGTGCTCATCACGTCGCGGGCGGTCTCGTTCGCCTTGGCCATGTCTCCCCCGAATGGTCGAAGTGCCCTCAGGGGAGGGCCCTACCCACAAACCATCAGTAGTTGCGCATCACGTGGATGGCCCAGCCGCCCTCGGGCAGCTCGTACGAGGCCACATGGCGGTGGGACTTCAGCCGGCACCACGCCGGCACGTCGGTGTAGGCCGCCGGATCGTCGGCCAGCACCGCCACCACGGCGTTGAGCGGCACGTGGTTGATCTGCTCGGCGAGCATGATGATCGGGATCGGGCACTTCTTCCCGAGCGCGTCGATCGTCAATGACGGCTGAGTTACCTCGGTCATGCGACTCCTGCGTCGTGCCGGATGCGGCGTACCAGCTCGGGCAGCACGGCCAGGAACCGGTCGACCTCGGCGGCGGACGTGCCCCTGGGCAGCGACACCCGGACGTTCCCGTGCGTCAGCACGCCCATCGCTTCGAGGACGTGCGATGGACGAAGCGTACTAGCGGTGCACGAGCTTCCGGACGATACGGCGAATCCGGCCTTGTCCAGCTCGGTGAGCAACGCCTCGCCGTCGACATAGAGGCAGGAGAAGGTCACGATGTGGGGCGCCCGGCCGACCGGGTCGCCGATCACCTCGACGTCCGGCACGATCTTCGGGACGGTCTCCCTGATCCTGGCGACGAGCGTGGACAGCCGCGCCTGCTCCTGGGCCGCCTCGGCGCTCATCGCCCGCAGCGCCGCCGCCGCGGCCACGATGCCCGGCACGTTCTCGAACCCCGGCACCCGCCGCCGCTCCCGCTCGTCCTCGGGCAGGAACGAGCGGAAACGGGTGCCCTTGCGCACCGCCAGCACGCCCACCCCGGCCGGACCGCCCCACTTGTGGGCGCTCGCGGTCAGCACCGACCAGCCGGGCGGGATCGGCATGCGGCCCGCGGTCTGGGCCGCGTCGACCAGCAGCGGCACCCCGTGGGCCCGGCACGCGGCGGCGGCCTCGGCGACCGGCTGCACCGTGCCGACCTCGTGGTTGGCCGTCTGCAGGCAGGCCAGCGCGGTGCCGGGAGCCGCGACCGCGCGCGCGAACGCGTCGAGGTCGACCCGGCCTTCGAGATTCACGCCCACGGTCTCGACCGTGCCGCCGTCGCGTTCGTGCACGCCGGCCGCGTGCAGCACGCTGGAGTGCTCGACCGCACCCGTGACCAGATGACGCCCGACCCTGCGCCTGCCGTGTAGGGTGCCGAGCACGCCGAGATGCGCGGCCTGCGTGCCGGACGAGGTGAACGACACCTCGTCGGGGCGCGCGCCGAGCGCCTCGGCCACCTCCGTGCGGGCCTGCTCCAGCAGCAGGTGAGCGCGGCGGGCCTGGGTGTACAGTCTCGCGGGGTCGGCCCAGCCGACGTCGATCGCCGCCAGCAGCGCCTCGCGTGCCTGAGGGTGCAGCGGCTCGCTCGAGGCCGCGTCGAAATACGCCACGAGACACATCGTCCCACTTGCGGCGCCATCGAGGGGTCGCGCGGTAGGGCGGGACACCTGCACGCTAATGTGTCTGCAATCAGCTGTGCATTTGGAAATACGAGCACCCAAGGGAAAGACTCTTGGGCTTCATCTGTGGGGTAGGCGATCCGTGAGTCCGACTCGCCGTACGACGCGGCGTTCGTTGGCCCGGCGCAGGGTGCCGCGCGCCGCCGCTTTGGCGTTGCTGCTGGCCACTGCTACGGCGTGTGCTAATGACGTTCCCAAGTTCGACTGGTCCAACGGCCTGCTGCCCGAGGGCGTGACCGAGCAGGCCAAGGTCGTTCAGCATCTGTGGAACGGGGCCTGGATCGCCGCACTCGCCACGGGCGTCGTCGTCATCGTCCTGATCGTCTGGGCCGCGATCTTCCACCGCAAGCGCAAGGGGAAGGCCGAGCTGCCGCCCCAGGTGCGCTACAACCTGCCGATCGAGATCCTCTACACGGTGGTCCCGCTCGTCATGGTGTCGGTGTTCTTCTTCTTCACCGCCCGCGACAGCAAGGTCCTCACGGACGTCGCAGGCGACGCGCCCGTCAAGGTCAAGGTCGAGGCGTACCAGTGGAGCTGGCGCTTCACCACGACCTACAACGGCAAGACGTTGCAGCCCGTGCCCGGCATGCCGGTGAGCGACTACCGCAACGGCCCCGAGCTGATCCTGCCGACCAACACCAAGGTCGAGTTCGACCTGTCGACCGATGACGTGATCCACTCGTTCTGGGTGCCCGAGTTCCTGTTCAAGCGGGACATCATCCCCGGCATCCCGGAGGGCAACCCCGGGCGCAAGTTCGAGATCAAGACCCTCGGCGACGACCGCGCGGGCATCTACGCCGGCCGGTGCGCCGAGCTGTGCGGTGTCGACCACAGCCGGATGTTGTTCAAGGTGAAGCTCGTCAAGCAGGCTGAGTTCGACAAGTACATCGCGACCCAGGCTGGAAGTGCCCAGTGACCGCCATCCAAGAACCGCTTCGCGCACCGGTCCGGCCCGTCACCAAGGGCCAGATCATCGCCAAGTGGCTGTCCTCGACTGATCACAAGATCATCGGACACCTGTACCTGATCACGTCGTTCGCCTTCTTCCTGATCGGCGGCGTCATGGCGCTGATCATGAGGGCCGAGCTGGCGCAGCCGGGGCTGCAGATCACCAGCAACGAGCAGTTCAACCAGCTGTTCACCATGCACGGCACGATCATGCTGCTGATGTTCGCGACGCCGCTGTTCGCCGGCTTCGCCAACGAGCTGATGCCGCTCCAGATCGGCGCCCCCGACGTGGCCTTCCCGCGTCTGAACATGGTCAGCTACTGGCTCTACCTGTTCGGCAGCATCATCGCCGTGTCCGGCTTCCTCACGCCGGGCGGCGCGGCCTCCTTCGGCTGGTTCGCCTACACGCCGCTGTCGAACGCGATCCACTCGCCCGGCATCGGCGGCGACCTGTGGATCATGGGCCTGGCCCTGTCGGGCCTCGGCACGATCCTCGGCTCGGTGAACTTCATCACCACGATCATCTGCATGCGCGCCCCCGGCATGACCATGTTCCGCATGCCGATCTTCACCTGGAACGTCCTGCTGACCAGCATGCTCGTGCTGATGGCCTTCCCCGTGCTGGCCGCCGCGCTGCTGGCCCTGGAGGCCGACCGGAAGCTGGGCACGCACATCTTCGACCCGGCCAACGGCGGGCCTATCCTGTGGCAGCACCTGTTCTGGTTCTTCGGCCATCCCGAGGTGTACATCATCGCGCTGCCGTTCTTCGGCATCGTGACCGAGGTCCTGCCGGTCTTCAGCCGTAAGCCGATCTTCGGCTACATCGGCCTGGTCGGCGCCACCATCGCGATCGCCGGTCTGTCCATCACGGTCTGGGCGCACCACATGTTCCCGACCGGGCAGGTCCTGCTGCCGTTCTTCTCGTTCATGACGTTCCTCATCGCGGTGCCGACGGGCGTGAAGTTCTTCAACTGGATCGGCACGATGTGGCGGGGTCACCTGTCGTTCGAGTCGCCGATGTTGTTCTCGGTCGGCTTCCTGATCACGTTCCTGCTCGGCGGCCTGACCGGCGTCATCCTGGCCTCGCCGCCGCTCGACTTCCAGATCAGCGACACCTACTTCGTCGTCGCCCACTTCCACTACGTGGTTTTCGGCACGGTCGTGTTCGCCATGTTCGCCGGCTTCTACTTCTGGTGGCCCAAGTTCACCGGCAAGATGCTCGACGACAAGCTGGGCAAGGTGCACTTCTGGTTGCTGTTCATCGGCTTCCACACCACCTTCCTCGTCCAGCACTGGCTGGGCATGATCGGTTTCCCGCGGCGTTACGCCGACTACAGCGCGGCCGACGGCTTCACCGACCTGAACATGATCTCGTCGGTCGGCGCGTTCATCCTGGGCGCCTCGACGCTGCCGTTCTTCTACAACGTCTGGAAGACCTGGCGTTCGGCGCCCAAGGTCACCGTCGACGACCCCTGGGGCTACGGCGGCTCGCTCGAATGGGCGACCTCCTGCCCGCCGCCGCGGCACAACTTCACCTCGCTGCCGCGGATCCGGTCCGAGCGCCCGGCGTTCGACCTGCACTACCCGCACATGTCCGCCAAGTCCGCCCAGGAGGTGGAGGCCTGATGAAGGTCCAGGGTTGGCTGTTCCTGCTGTGCGGCCTGTTCTTCGCCGGTGTCGACGTCGGCTACTGGTTCTGGACGAAGGCCGCGACCGGTCACGGTGAGCCCGTCGGCACCACCGCCATGGCGATCTCGGTCGGCTTCGCCTTCATGGTGGGCTACTACCTGATGTTCACCGCGCGGCGCATCGGTGCCCAGCCGGAGGACGACAAGCAGGCCGACATCAGCGACGGCGCGGGCGAGATCGGCTTCTTCAGCCCGAGCAGCTGGTGGCCGCTGTTCCTGTGCCTGGCGGCGGCCTTCGCCTTCGCCGGGTTCGTGATCGGGTTCTGGATGTTCCTGATCGGCGTGTTCCTGATCATCATGGCCATGATCGGGTTCGTGTTCCAGTACTACCGGGGCAACTTCTCGCACTGAGAAACCCCTAGCACCTCGAAGCGGGCGTCTCTCCCATAGGGGAGGACGCCCGCTTTTTCGTGTTCTTTACCAGGTGGCGGATGTCGTGAATAGATCACTCAGGGTAATAAGGGAGGAGAAGGTTGGATCTTGGGCGAGGGGGGCACTCGTGAGGCGCTTGGCGAACGGATCGGCAGGCTTGTTGGCCTTGGCCCTGCTCACGGCGTGCTCGCTGAGCGGCGAGGCCAACGAGACGAAGGAACTGGCCGCCGTCGCGCGGCAGCCGGCGGTGGCGATCACGCCGCAGGACAAGGCCGTGAACGTGGCCACCGACCAGGCCGTGGTGGTCTCCGCCCACGGCGGCACGATCAAGAGCGTCCGGGTGGACGGCGGCAAGGCCGGGCGGCTCAAGGGCGTCCTGAGCGGCGATGGCACCCGCTGGCGCAGCACGGCCACCGCCCGGCCCAGCGCCGGCTACACGGTCACCGTCGTCAGCGTGGACGCCTCGGGCAAGCAGAGCGAGACCTCCAGCACGTTCACCACGGTCAAGGGCGACAAGACGTTCGACATCCAGACGGTCACCCCCAACAGGGACGACACCGGGCTGACGGTCGGCATCGGCATGCCCGTCATGATCGCCTTCGACAAGCCCGTGAGCGACCGGGTGGCCGTCGAGCGCAACCTCACCATCCGCAGCTCCAAGCCGGTGGAGGGGGCCTGGCACTGGTTCGACGACAGCCACGTGGACTTCCGGCCGGAGGACTACTGGCCGGCGTACACGAAGGTCCGCCTGGAGGCGAAGCTGGCCGGGGTGCGCGGCGGCCCGGGCCTGTACGGCAAGCGCGACGTCACCCTCGACTTCAAGATCGGCCGTGCCCAGATCACCAAGGGCACCACCGACGAGCACGTGCTGACGGTCCGTCGCGACGGCAAGCGCATCCGCACCATGCCGATGAGCGCCGGACAGGGCGGCCAGTGGAAGTACTACACCACCTCGGGCGTGCACCTGGCGATGTCGAGGGAGCCGGTGACCGTCATGACCTCGCCCGGCATCGGCCCGGGCCAGTCCGGCTACTACCAGCTCACCGTCTACAACACCGTGCGCATCTCCAACAGCGGCGAGTACGTGCACAGCGCGCCCTGGTCGGTCGGCTCGCAGGGCAACTCCAACGTCAGCCACGGCTGCGTGAACGTCAGCCCGGAGGACGCGGCCTGGTTCATCAAGAACACCCTGATCGGGGACCCGATCATCATCACGGGGTCGCCGCGGAAGCTGGAGCCCACCAACGGGTGGGGACACTGGCAGGAGAACTGGAAGGAATGGCTCAAGTGGAGCACGCTCAAGGACGGCCCGAGCATCACCTTCTGACCGGGTGACCGCCGCACGGCCCTGAGCAGGCCGTGAAGGCGCTGCCAGGGCTTTCGTGCCACGGTACCGCCAGAAGACGTGAGCGCGCCTCAGGGGCGCGCTCACGGTCACGACGGGCGGTAGGAGCTGCTGACCTCGACCCAGCGGCGCAGCGTGTCGGAGGCCAGGCCGGAGTCGACGGCCTGCCTGGCGCGCTCGTAGCCCTTGAGCATCGCCGAGTCGAGGTCGTCGCCGGCGCCGTCGTGGGCGACCAGTGCGGCGGCGGCGTTGAGCAGGACGGCGTCGCGCACCGGCCCCTGCTTGCCGCCCAGCAGGTCGTGCACGGCCTGGGCGTTGAACTGCACGTCGCCACCGCGCAGCGCGCCCGCGTCGGCCCTGGGGATGCCCAGCACCGCGGGGTCGAACCTGGCCTCGGTGGCCGTGCCGTCGCGGACCACCCACACCGTGGAGGTGCCGGTGATGGTCAGCTCGTCGAGCCCGTCGTCGCCGCGGAACACCAGCGCCGACACGCCGCGCTCGGCGAAGACCCCGGCGATGACGGGCAGCATCCGGGCGTCGTAGACGCCGATGGCCTGGGCGCTGGGCCGGGCCGGGTTGGTCAGCGGGCCCAGGAAGTTGAAGACCGTCGGGACGCCGATCTCCTTGCGCGCCGGCCCGGCGAAGCGCAGCGCCGGGTGGTAGACGGGGGCGAAGCAGAAGGCGATGCCCGCCTCGCGCGCCACCCGCGCGGTCTGCTCCGGCGTCAGGTCGAGCCTGATGCCCATGTGCTCCAGGACGTCGGCGGCGCCGCACAGGGAGGACGCCGACCGGTTGCCGTGCTTGACGACCCGGGCGCCGGCCGCGGCGGCCACGATGGCGGCCATCGTGGAGACGTTGACGGTGTGGGCGCGGTCGCCGCCCGTGCCCACGACGTCGAGGACGGGCCCCTCGACCGTCAGCGGGGTGGAGAACTCCAGCATCGTCCGGGCCAGGCCCACCACCTCGGCCACCGTCTCGCCCTTGGCGCGCAGGGCCAGCGCGAAGCCCGCGATCTGGGCGGAGGTGGCATTGCCTGAGAAGATCTCCCGCATCGCCCAGGCCGCTTCGTCGGCCGTCAGATGCTCGCCGGAAAGGAGCGCGGAGAACAGGGCGGGCCAGGTCGTCCGGGAGTCCATGAGCACCTACTTCGCGTTGAGTCGGGTGGCGGAACGGCGGCGCATCAGGTCGGCCACGGTGTCGGCCAGGACCATGGGCTCGATGGGCTGCGGCACGACGGCGTCGGCCTTGGACCAGTCGGCCAGCCAGCGGTCGTCGCGCCTGGCGATGATCAGGCAGACGGGCGGGCAGTCGTAGACCTCGTCCTTGGCCTGACGGGAGACGCCCATGCCGCCGGCGGGCTGGGTCTCGCCGTCGAGGACCGCCACGTCGATCTCGCCGGAGCCGAGCCACTGGTGGACCTTGGGCTCGGTGGCGCACTCGATGATCTCGACGAGGGGCACATCGGCCGCCGGCCGCCGGCCGATCGCCTGGCGGACCTCGGCCCGGGTGGTGGCGTCGTCGCTGTAGACGAGGACCCTCATCGTGTCGTCGGTGCTCCCAGAGGACGTCACTTTCGCGCTCACTATCGCTCGAAGCTGTATGGTCACCTGGATCGTACCGTTGCGTCGGGATGCAATCCCAGGCCACCGGGTCTGACAGGCGTTTTGTCCCAATTATCCCAGGTTGATGGCCGGTTTGTTCCTCCTAACGGGGGGTCGTTGGCCGGACCGAACACCGGAGCCGCAATAATGCTGCCCGTGGCGACAGCATCCGCAATAACTTCGACGACGACAGCACAGTCGTACCGACGGCCGAACCTGGTCAGTGTCGGGACGATCGTCTGGCTGTCCTCTGAGCTCATGTTCTTCGCGGCGCTGTTCGCGATGTACTTCACCATCCGGTCGGTGAGCGAGGGGAAGGGCATCGAGTGGGGCCCTGCCTTCCTTCCTGCAGGCATTGAGGCAGAAGGCGCTCACCTGAACATCCCGTTCGCGACGGTCAACACGATCATCCTGGTCCTGTCGAGTGTGACGTGCCAGCTTGGCGTGTGGGCCGCGGAGAAGGGGCAGGTCGGCAAGCTCCGCTTCTGGTACTTCGTCAGCTTCCTGATGGGCGCGGTCTTCGTCGCCGGTCAGCTGTACGAGTACGGCGAGCTGGCGTCAGAGGGCGCGACCCTGTCCGCTAACGCCTACACCTCGGTGTTCTACCTGACGACGGGCTTCCACGGCCTGCACGTGACCGGTGGCCTGATCGCGTTCCTGTTCATGCTGGGACGCACGTACGCCGCGAAGCGCTTTACGCATGAGCAGGCCACCAGCGCGATCGTCGTGTCCTACTACTGGCACTTCGTAGACGTCGTCTGGATCGGTCTTTTCGCGACCATCTACATCATTCGTTAAGGAACGGGATCTCTGTGACTAGGATCACCGCTTGGCGGCGGCATCCCCTCGCGAGATACGCCGTCCTGATTTTGGCGTTGGCGCTGGTCGGGATGGTATACGCCGCCTTTGTCCAGGCGGGCAAGCCTGCGGACGCGGCGCTGGCGGCAGGCAAGGTCGACGACGTGGCCGAGGGCAAGAGCCTGTTCGTGGCCCACTGCTCAAGCTGCCACGGCATGAACGCGGAGGGCACCAACACCGCCCCCACGCTCGTCGGCGTCGGCGCCGCGGCGGTCGACTTCCAGATGAGCACCGGCCGCATGCCCGCCGCCAACCCCGGCCCGCAGGCGCCCCGCAAGCGTCCGGCGCCGTGGGTCAACGAGGAGTCGACCCGGCAGATCGCCGCCTACGTGCAGTCGCTGGGTGGCGGCCCGCAGGTGCCGGGCAAGGAGCAGGTCGACCCGAAGCTCGGCGACGCCGGCAAGGGCGGCGAGCTGTTCCGGGCCAACTGCATCCAGTGCCACAACTGGGCGGGCGCCGGCGGTGCCCTGACGCAGGGCAAGTACGCGCCCAACCTGAACGAGTCGTCGCCGACGCAGATCTACGAGGCGATGGTCACCGGCCCGCAGGCGATGCCGGTCTTCAACGACTCGACGATCACGCCTGAAGAGAAGCGCAGCATGATCGCGTACATCACCCAGGTCCGTGAGCAGAAGGACCCCGGAGGGTTCGGCCTCGGGCGCATCGGCCCGGTCACCGAAGGTCTCGTAGCGTTCGTGGCGGGCATCGCCGCGCTCGCCCTCGCCGCCATCTGGATCACCGCGAAGAAGCGACAGAAGTCATGACAGACAACGAGCACGAGATCGAGCAGCCGGACGAACGCGTGCCCAAGCGCGTCATCGGCACTCCCGCGGCCGGCACGTCGATGCTGGGCGCCGCTGAGACCGAAGAGGTCGCGGACCGCGACGTCCCGGGCGTGACGCTGCAGGACGAGACCAAGGCCGGCAAGGCCGAGAAGATCGTGGCGCTCTGCTTCGCGATCACGTTCCTGGCCGGGATCGCCTTCCTCATCTCCTACGTGGTGTTCCAGGTGGGCAGCCCGGAGGCGACGGGCGTCTCCAACCTCGCCCTCGGCGGCACGCTGACCCTCGCCGTCCTCGGCCTCGCGGTCGGCATCGTGGTCTGGGTCCGCCAGATCATGCCGAAGTACGCGCTGGTCCAGGAGCGCCACTCGATGGCCTCGGACGAGGACGACCGCGAGGTCGTCTCCGAGACGTTCCTGCAGGGCGCCAACGAGAGCGGGTTCGTCAAGCGCAAGCTGATGCGCCGCACGCTGCTGCTGGCCGCCGCGCCGCTCGGCCTGGTGCCGCTGGTGCTGCTGCGCGACCTCGACAACTCCAAGATGCCCGCGGCGAAGTTCAACAAGCTGCTGCGCCACACCGTCTGGGGTGAGAAGACCAAGGAGGGCAAGCCGCTGCGCCTGGTCGTCGAGGGCACCGGCCAGCCGATCCGCGCGGCCGACTTCAACTCGCCCGGCGGCATCCTGTCCGTGGTGCCCGAGGGCTACCAGCACGACCTCAACGCGCTCGCCAAGGCCACGCTGATCCTGATCAAGTTCCGTCCGGAGGAGCTCAAGAGCGGCGTCAGGCAGAACTGGACGCACGACGGCATCGTCGCCTACTCCAAGATCTGCACGCACGTCGGCTGCCCGGCGGCGCTCTACGAGCAGACCACCCACCACATCCTGTGCCCGTGCCACCAGTCGACGTTCGACGCGGCCGACGGCGCGAAGGTCATCTTCGGTCCGGCCGCCAGGCCGCTGCCCCAGCTGCCCATCACGGTCGACGGCGAGGGCTATCTGATCGCCAAGGGTGACTTCGACGTACCCGTCGGTCCCAGCTACTGGGAACGCGGCGACGCCGAGGCCGAGGCCAGGGAGAAGGGAGGCCAGGCATGAGCGACATGAACGCCGTACCGAAGGCCATCGCCGGGCCGTCGAACTTCCTCGACGAGCGTCTGGGCGGGGCCAACTTCCTCAAGCGCAACCTGCGCAAGATCTTCCCCGACCACTGGTCGTTCCTGCTGGGTGAGATCGCGCTCTACTCGTTCATCATCCTGCTGCTGACCGGTACGTTCCTGACGCTGTGGTTCAAGCCGAGCATGGGCGAGGTCGCCTATGACGGCTCGTACGCGCCGCTCAAGGGCGTCATGATGTCGGAGGCCTACGCGTCGTCGCTGGAGATCAGCTTCGACGTCCGGGGTGGTCTGCTGATGAGGCAGATGCACCACTGGGCGGCCCTCCTCTTCGTGGCCGGCATGACGGTCCACATGCTCCGGGTGTTCTTCACCGGCGCCTACCGCAAGCCGCGCGAGCTCAACTGGATCATCGGCGTGCTGCTGCTGACCCTGGCGCTGGCCGAGGGCCTGACCGGCTACTCCCTCCCCGACGACCTGCTCTCCGGCGCCGGTCTGCGGATCACCGAGGGTGTGGCGATCTCGCTGCCGCTGGTGGGCACGTACATCACGTTCTTCCTGTTCGGCGGGGAGTATCCGGGCGGCGACGTCGTATCCCGGTTCTACTCGCTGCACATCCTGCTCATCCCGGGCATCCTGCTGGCGCTGGTCTCGGCTCACATGGTGCTTATGTGGGTGCAGAAGCACACGCAGATGCCGGGCAAGGGGCGTACCAACAAGAACGTGGTGGGCGCGCCGTTCTACCCGGCCTTCATGGCCAAGGCGGGCGCCTACTTCCTGTTCACGCTCGCCGTGGTGTCGGGTCTCGCGACGTTCGCGCAGATCAACCCGATCTGGCTGTTCGGGCCGTACACACCGGCGGACGTGTCCGCCGGTTCGCAGCCCGACTGGTACATGGGCTTCCTCGAAGGCTCGCTGCGGCTCATGCCGCCGTGGGAGTGGAACCTGTTCGGCACGGCCCACGCGGGCACCCTGCCGCTGAGCGTGATCATCCCGGCGCTGGTGCCGATGGGCATCATCATGACCGGTCTCGCGCTCTACCCGTTCATCGAACGGTGGGTGACCGGCGACCACCGCGAGCACCACGTCGCCGACCGTCCGCGCAACAACCCCCACCGCACCTCGATCGGCATCTCGGCGATGACGTTCTACGGTGTGCTGTGGCTGCTCGGCGCCAACGACGAGATCTCGGCCAACTTCCACGTCAGCCTCAACTGGACGACGTACATCGGCCGGGTGCTGGTCTTCGTCGCGCCGGCGCTGGCCTACCTGATCACCTACCGCATGTGCCTCGGCCTGCAGCGCAGCGACGCCGCGGTCATCGGGCACGGTGTGGAGTCGGGTGTCATCAAGCGGCTGCCGCACGGCGAGTTCATCGAGGTGCACACGCCGCCGTCCGACGACATCGAGGCCCACCTGCGGGGCAAGGAGGCGGTGCCGGCCCTGCCCGTGGACGAGGACGCCTCCGGCATCCCGCCCAAGGGCATGCGCGGCCCGCTCGGCAGGCTTCGCGGCAAGATGTCCCAGGCGTACGGCGGGGAGAAGATCCCGCTCGACGACGGGCACCACGAGGAGCACGGCGAGCACGCCGCCATCGGTTCCGGCGACGACCGGAGCCTCACCCACTAGGGGTGTACGTGCATGATCGGCCCGGACGGGATGACCCGTCCGGGCCGTTTCGCGTTCCGGGCCGGCCGCGGGGAGGACGGGCAGGTTCCTGCTCCCGGCCCGCGGCCTGAGGGGGTGGGCCGGAGGCGTCACGGGGCGGCGGCCGTCCGTTCGGGCCGGGAAACGCCTCGGGCCCGGCCGGGGGACGGCCGGGCCCGGGAACGGACGCGAGGGTGGCGGGGGAGCGGGGTCAGTCGGTCTCGGTGAAGCCGATCGAGAAGGCGGCGTCGAGGTCGTGCTTGGAGTAGGTGCGGAAGGCGATGTGGGTCTCGGTGTGCTCGACGCCGTCGACCTTGTTGACCCGCCCGGGGATGACCTCGGCCACCTCCTCGTAACGGGCGACCCTGACCATGGCGAGCAGATCCCATTCGCCGGTGATGGAGTAGACCTCGCTGACCCCGTCGATCTCGGCGATCGTCTGGGCGACCTCCGGGATCCGGTCTACCTCGGCCTTGATGTGGACAATTGCCGTGACCATGCATTAACTGTATCCGGTCATCGCAAAGGCCGTCCCTCGCGGTCGCGACGCTGATCAAGGCCGCGATAGGCCAGATCGATGCGGGCCTTGTGGCGGGCCGCGCCCCGGGCGGGCATCGACCACACGCCGTCGACCTCGACCAGCCGCACGCCCGGCGACTCCAGCCAGCGGAGAATGCACTCGGTCTCCTCGGCGCTGGCCGCGTGGACCGGGCCGGGGCCCGGGATGACGGCCTCCGCCATCGCCTTGAGCGAGGCGACGAAGGGCGTGGGATGGGCGCCCTTCGGCATCACGCCCGCCGCGGCCAGGCGGCCGTAGCGGACCACGTGGATGTCCCAGCCGCCGTCGAAGGCCGGGCTGGCGGCCACCAGCTCGGGGAGGCGGGTGACGGCGGTCAGGCGCTGCATGCGGGCCGCCGCCCGGACGAACGCGGCCAGCCGGTCGCGGTCGACGGAGGCCTCCTCGTAGCGCTGCTCGACCGACAGGCGCTCCATGCGGGCCGACACGGCCGTGAAGACGAGCGAGGCGTCGGAGGTCATGGCCCGGCGCGCGCTCTCGACGTGCACGGAGTATTCCTCGGGGCTCTCGTTGCCCGCGCAGGGCGCGCCGCAGCGGCCCATCTCGTGCAGGACGCAGGCGGCCCGGCGGGTGCGCAGGCTGATCGGCTGGGTGCACTGGCGCAGCGGCACGGCCTCGTGCAGGGCGATGCGGGCCTCGTCGGCCAGGCGGGTGCTGCTGAACGGGCCGAGGTAGGTGGCGTCGTCGTCCTTCAGCTCGCGCACGATCGACAGGCGGGGGAAGGGGCCGGCGGTGAGCTTGAGCCAGACCATCTTCTCCGGGAAGCGCGAGCGGCGGTTGTAGCGCGGCTTGGCGCCGCCGATCAGCCGCAGCTCTCTGACCTCGGCTTCCAGCGCGGTCGCGCAGACGACGTGGCGCACGCGCTCGGCGATGCCGATCATCTCGCGGATGCGCGGGCGGGTCTCGGCGGCCGTGAAGTAGGAGCGCACGCGGTTGCGCAGGTTGGTGCTCTTGCCGATGTAGAGCACCTCGCCGCGTTCGTCCTCGAAGAAGTAGACGCCCGGCGCGTGCGGGACGGACTCGGCCAGGTGGCGCTTGCGCTGCTGCTCGGGCGTGGGGGCGCGGACGAACGACTTCAGCTCTTCGAGCGTGTGGACCTGGAAGGAGCCGGCCCGCTCGATCAGCCCGTGGAGCACGTCGACGGTGGCCCTGGCGTCCTGGAGGGCGCGGTGGCACGGCTCGGTGGGGCTGCGGAAGAACCGGGCGAGGGTGGACAGCTTGGCGTTGGGCGTCTCGTCGCGGGTCAGCACCCGCCGGGCCAGGTCGACGGTGTCGACGACCGGGTTGGCCGGCGGGGGATAGCCGTGGGCGGCGCAGGCGGCCTTGACGAAGCGGGTGTCGAAGCTCGCGTTGTGGGCCACCAGCGTGGAGCCCCTGATGAACTCCAGGAAGCTCGGCAGCACCGCCTCGATGCGCGGGGCGGCCATCACCATGGCGTCGGTGATGCCGGTCAGCACCGAGATGAACGGCGGGATCGGCCCGCCGGGGTCGACCAGGGTGGAGAACTCGCCCAGCACCTCACCCGCCCGCACCTTGACCGCGCCGATCTCGGTGATCGAGTCTTCGGCCGGCGAGCCGCCGGTGGTCTCCAGGTCGAACACGACGAACGTGACGTCGCTGAGGGGGGTGCCTAGCTCGTCGAGGGTGCCTTGTACCGCGTCCACGTTCCAAGACCATAGAGAGGGGGTCCGACAGTTACTCCGGCGGACCACGCCGGAAGGCGTGTCGGAGCGCGCCGGAGTGGCAGGTGGGGACGCGGTGAGGGGTGGGCGGGAAGGGCGAAGGAGGCGAACGGGAAATGTGCTCGAATAACCATCTTTCTTGATCCTTAGTTACCCTTCCCTTTATGTCCGCGGGAAGACTTGCCGGCCGCTACGCCCTGCTGCGCCCACTCGGCGCCGGCGGCATGGGGAAGGTGTGGCTGGCCAAGGACGAGATGCTCGACCGCGAGGTCGCGGTCAAGGAGCTCACGCTGCCCGAGGGCATCCCGCCCAAGGAGCGCGCCCACGCGGTCACCAGGGCCGTCCGCGAGGCGCAGGCCACCGCCCGGCTGCGCCATCCCGGCATCGTGGCGCTGCACGACGTCATCGTCGAGCACGAGCGGCCGTGGCTGGTCATGGAGCTGCTGCGGGGCCGTACGCTGGCCGAGACCGTCCGCGAGTTCGGGCCCATGCCTCCCGAGTACGCCGCCCGCGTCGGCGCCGACGTCCTGGAGGCGTTGCTGGCCGCCCACGCCCAGGGGTTGCAGCACCGCGACGTGAAGCCGGGCAACGTGTACCTGACCGACAGCGGCAGGGTGGTGCTGACCGACTTCGGCATCGCCCGGCAGGAGGGGCAGGCCACGCTCACCGAGCAGGGGCTGATGATCGGCTCGCCCGGGTTCATCGCGCCCGAGCGGCTGGAGGGCGAGCCCGGCGGCCCGGCCAGCGACCTGTGGTCGCTCGGCGCGACCCTGTTCGCCGCGGTGACCGGCGGCAACGCCTACCAGGGCTCGGTCGCCGAGCGGGTCAGGGCGACCGTGACGCAGCCGGTGCCGGTCGCGCCGGGTCCGCTCGGGCCGCTGCTGGCCGCCATGATGGCGCGTCACCCGGGCGCCCGTCCCGATGCGCGCAACGTCGTGCACGCGCTCAGGCAGGTGGCCGCGGGCGGTCAGCCGCCGGTCCCGGCGGCCGGTGAGCAGGCGACCGCTCCCCGCCGGGTCGGCCGGCGTGGCCGGCCGCTGCTGGTGTGGAGCGCGGCCGGGGCCGTGCTCGTCGTCGCCGCCGCGGCCACCGGCTTCTTCCTGCTGCGCGACGACGTCGGCGGCGGGACGCCGACCGCGTTCACCGTGCCGTTGGACGTGTGCACCCTGCTGACCCCGCAGGACGTCGGCGGCCTGCTGCGCACCCAGAGCCCGCCCAAGGCTCAGCCGGACGGCGATGAGGTGGGCCCGGAGTGCGGCTGGCCGGTCGCGGGCACCGGGGTGGGCCTGCAGGTGCAGAAGGACTCCGACACCGTCGATCCGTGGTCGATGACCGCCGACACCGCCCGCACCCTGTTCCAGAACCAGAAGCGCTACTGGGCCAAGTACGACCAGGTCGACTGGACCTGGCCCGAGATCGGCGTCAAGACCGACATGCGCTCCACGCGCACCCCCGTCCACGATCTGAAGGGGCTGGGCGAGGAGGCGTTCGCGTTCGAGCTGAAGGGCAGGACGGGCCGCGTCCACTCCGCCCACGTCTACTACCGGATCGCCAACCTGGTGGTGGCCGTCGAGTACGCCACCCTGGGCGACAAGCCGACCGACGAGGACGTCCGGCAGGCGGCGATCAAGGCGGCCAGGGCGAGCGAGCAGGCGTTGCGCCGTGCGAGGTGACCACTACCTGCTGGCCGGCCGGTACCGGCTGGTCGAGCAGCTCGGGCAGGGCGGCGCGGGCACGGTGTGGCGGGCGCTGGACGAGACGCTCGACCGCGAGGTCGCCGTCAAGCAGGTGCGGGTGCCGCCGGGGCTCAGCCCCCACCAGCGGGCCGAGTTCGCCGGCCGCGCCATCCACGAGGCCAGGTCGGCCGGACGCCTGCGCGACCCGGCCATCGTGCTCGTGCACGACGTGGTGCTCGACGGCGACCAGCCGTGGATCATCATGGACCTGGTCACCGGCCGGTCCCTGGACAAGGTGATCAAGGAGAACGGCCCGCTGCCGCCGCCGTACGCGGCCCGCATCGGGCTCCAGGTGCTGTCGGCGCTGGAGGTCGCGCACACCCACGGCATCCTCCACCATGACGTCAAGCCGGCCAACATCCTGCTCGACGCCGACGGCTCGGCCATGCTGACCGACTTCGGCATCGCCGTCCCCATGGACGGCCAGGGCGACGGGGGTGTCGGCAGCGGCTCGCCCGGTTACATGGCTCCCGAGCGGCTCAACGAGCAGGCGCCGGGCCCGGCGTCCGACCTGTGGTCGCTGGGCGCGAGCCTGTACACCGCCGTGGAGGGGCGGGCGCCGTTCGAGCGGCAGTTTCCCGCGGCGGTCGCGGCGGCGGTGCTGCTGCACGAGCCGCCCTTCCCCGCGCGGGCGGGCCGCGAGTTCGGCGGGCTGCTCATGGCGATGCTGGCCAAGGAGCCCGCCGCCCGTCCCACGGCGGCCCAGGTCCGGGAGGTGCTCAGCGGCGCGCCGGTGCGCTCGGGTCCGATCCCCGTGCGCCGGCGGCGGTGGCTGCTGCCGGTGGCGGTCGCGTCCGGCGTCGCGGTGCTGGGCGCGGGCGGCTGGTACGCCGTCGGCGCGGCGCAACCCGAGACCGGCCGCTACGCCGCCGCCCCCGACCCCTGCCGCCTGCTCAGCGACGCCCAGGCCGCCGAGCTGATGCGGGGCGCGGCCCGGCGCAGCGCCACGCGGGACGGCGAGTGCCAGTGGGTCGCCGGCCTGGAGGAGCGGCAGGGCCGGCGGATCACCGTCCGCACCTGGATCGAGAGGCCCGACGGCGGCCTCGGCGGGCCTCAGGTGGCGTTGCGCCGGTTCACCAGCGAGAAGGGCACCAGGAGCGCGGCCGAGGGCACCCGGGCGCGGGTGGCCGTCGGCGAGGTCGGCGACGTCGCGGGGGTGGGGGAGGCGGCGTTCGTGCAGCACCGGTTCGAGCTGTTGATGTCCTCCAGCGCGGTCGGCCGGTTCGACAGCACCGTGCTCTTCCGTTCCAGCAACCTGCTCGGCGAGGTGGTCTGGCACCGCGACGAGGTGTCGGTCAAGGCGCCGGTCGACAAGGAGACGGCGCTGCGGGTCGCCCGGCTTGTCTCCGGGGCGCTGCCGCGATGACCGTCCAGCGCACCGCACGGGCGTTATCACCATGTGTCCCCGCAAGTCAGGGCAAGCTCAGGAGTGCCAGTGAATCCCGGTAGCGAGTACGAGCCGCCGACCACCCCTCATCCGGTGCCGGGCCGGCGGTTCGAGCCGCCGTCCGGGCCGCCGCAGGGTTCGCAGCAGGGTTCGCAGTGGGGTTCGCAGTGGGGGCCGCCGCAGGAGCCGCAGTGGGCGCCGCCGGCGCTGCCGCCCACCGGGCCGATGGGGAGGCCGCCCGGCCCGCCCACTGGTCCGCCCGGACGCCGGCCGGCGTGGTTGACGCCCGTGCTCGCCGCGGCCCTCGTGGTGGTCGTGGCCGCGGGCGGCGTGGGGGCCTACCTCCTGATCTCCGACAGGGGCTCCGGGGGGACGGCGGCCGGGCCGTCGTCGTCCTCCTCGTCCTCGTCGGCGGCGCACTCCGCGGTCCCGGCCGCCGCCGCGACGGGCCCGGACGTGTGCTCGATGCTGCCCCAGGACGAGGCGGAACGGCTGGCGCCCGGCGCGACGGTGGCCAAGTCGTCCAGGGACTCCGACTACACGGTCACCTTCGCCTGCAACTGGCAGAACCAGCGCATCTCGTTCGGCGAGTTCTGGCGCAGCAGGGAGATCGACGTCAAGATCGACCAGCACAAGGGCGAGGGGGCCAAGACCGGCCGCTCGATGGCCCAGAGCTCGTACGAGATGGACTACCGGGGCGCCAAGTACGGCGCCACCGCCAAGCCCTCGCTCGACCCCGACGAGAAGGAGTACGTCTCCCCGGTCAAGGACGTGACCGGCGTGGGCGAGGGCGCCTTCGCCCAGTACACCTGGCGGCGCGACGGCAAGCTGTTGTGGTACTCCTTCGGCAAGGCCCACGCCCAGGTCGGGGACATGACGATCGAGGTCAAGTTCCAGGCCGGGCAGCAGCGCAAGGACGCGCGGATCCTGTCCAACGAGAGCACCAGGTCCATCACGGAGGACAACGCGATCCGCGAGGTCAGCGGCCTGATCGGGTACTTCGCCAAGGGGGTGGCCGCCTGGCAGGCGCAGCACCCCGGCGTGCTGGCCAAGCCCGACCAGGCCCAGGTCACCCAGAGCCCGACCGCCCGCCCGACGCCGTCGCCCACGGTCCTGGCCGCCTTCCCACCCGCCTGCCAGGCCGTCACGGAGGCCGCCACCCGCCTGGTGCCGAAGCCGACGACGAGGGCGCGCGCCACCGAGTCGGGCAACGACGACGAGACCGAGTGCCGCTGGCTCAACCTCGACCTGCCGGGCACGGCCGGGAACGTCAAGATCCGCAGCATGCTGATCAGCACCCACCGCTTCACCAACCGGGCGGGCGCGATCGACCCGAGCGCGGCCAAGGCGTACTACGCCGGCGAGCGCGGCGGCGACAAGAACACCGAGAAGTCGACCATCGGCGGCATCACCTGGGGCGAGGTGCGCGACCTCGAAGGGCTCGGCGAGCAGGCGTACAGCCAGTTCGTGCAGACCAGGCAGGGCGACGTGTCGGCCTCCAGCGGCACGGTGATCGCCCGTACCGGCGCGCTGGTGGTCAGGGTCGACTACTCCGGCGCCGAACGGCCCGAGAGCGAGCCGGCGAACTCGCCCAAGGTCAAGCTCATGCCGCAGAAGGAAGCGCAGGAGGGGGCGCTCACCCTGGCCCGGGCGTACCTGGCCGAACTGGTCAAGCAGCCGGTCGGAAGCTGAGCCCGCGCGCGGCGCGACGCCGCCGGTCCTCGCGTGCCGCGCGGGGACCGGCTCTCTGACAGGAGATCCGCGTCAACAGTTAACAGGGCTGCAACTCGGTTGCAAGCGGGACAAATAGCGTTGTTGATCAGCAAGCCGCCGGGCCGCGCGATCACGCTTGTCCGCTACAGGGGCATGGGCAGCCGTGGTGGATCACGCGGCCTGCCGCTCGCCACCCGGCTCGCGGATCAGGAACGGCTCCAGCAGGCCCGGCACCGCGTGTGCCGCCAGGTCGAGCCCGGCGCCGCGGCCCACGTCCAGGATCTCGTAGTGGCCACCGCCCGCGGCCGTGCAGGCCGAGACGGTCAGCAGGCCCGAGCGCCGCTGGAAGAACGACTGGCGGAACGTCCAGCCGGTGATGCCGGCCCGGTCCAGCGCCACCGTACGGCGGACGAGCGCGCCGCGGCGCGTGACCAGGTGCCGCCGGCCCAGCGCGTGCCCGAGACCGCGACGGCTCTCGGCGGCCAGCCACAACCCCGCCGGGAGCGCCAGGACGGGCGCCGCCCAGAGCCACCCGCGCGGCCACGACGCGGGCAGCAGCCACCAGGCGAGCCCGGCGCACGCCGCCAGCACGACCGTCGTCGCCAGCGCCCGCACCACCCGCCGCCGCCCGGCCGCCGCCGGGTGCGGGACGAGCGGCCCGCCCATGACGGAGCCGGTGGGCGGGCCTGTGAGGGCGGCGGCGATGCGGGTCGCCTCGGCGCGGGGGAGCGGGGGCGTGAGCGCGGCCACGTCCTCGGTCTCGTCGTCCTTCTTGGCCAGCCCGGTCGTGACGGCCTTGACGCGGGCGCCGCCGCCCAGCCGCAGCAGCAGCGGTTCGCTGATCTCGACGCCGCGCAGCCGCCGTTCCTCCAGGGTCAGCGAGCGCGTGGTCAGCAGCCCCCGGCGCAGCCTGAGCCGGCCGGGCTCGCGGTCCAGGCGGTAGCGGCCCCAGGACTCGGCGTACAGCAGGAACGCGCCGAGCGCGCCGACGGCCGCGTTGAGCGCCAGGAGCAGCGGGACCGCGAGCCAGGGCTGCGTGCTCACCCAGTCCCACAGGCCGGTCGCCGCCCGGTCGGAGAAGTCCTTGAGCCCGACGGCGCCGAGCGCCTTGTAGGCCGCGCCCAGGACCACCGCGGCGCCGGTGAACGTCCAGATCGACAGGGGCGCGTACCGGATCCAGGACCAGCGCAGCTCGGCCAGGGGGCCGTCCGCGGGCGCGGGCGCGTCCTGGCGCAGCAGCGTACGGCGCAGCATCTCGGCCGAGTGCCGGTCCAGGGCGTCCAGCGCCAGCTCGGAGCCCTCGGCCGCGTGCTCGCCGGTGCCCACCTTGACCACGGTCAGGCCGAACGCCCGGCGTACCGGGTCGGCCCGCAGGTCCACGCTGCGCACCCGGTCCAGCGGGATCGAGCGGTGCTGCCGGACGGTCACGCCCGAGCGCAGTTCGAGCCGGTCGGCGGTGAGCCGCCAGGACGTCGTACGCAGCCGGGCCTCCTCGTAGGCCACCGCCCCGGCCACGATCAGCACGGCGGCCCCCGCGCACGCGGCGACGACGCCGCCCAGGCCCCAGTCCTGGCCCACCAGGAACCGCGCCAGCCCGGCCGCCGCGCCCGCGACCAGTGCGAGCGACCTGGCCGCCGCGTTCCACAGGCTCCGGCGCGACAGCCGCTGCCAGCCGGTCACGTCGCGTCCCCGGGCGTCGCCTGGGTGCGCGCGGTGAGCACTTCGGCCAGCTCCGCGGCGAGCGCGTGGTCCAGCGCCGTGATCTTGACCGCCCCGGCGGAGGAGGCGGTGGTCACCGTGACGTCGGCCAGCCCGAACAGCCGCTGCACCGGCCCCCGCTCGGTGTCGACCCGCTGGATCCTGGACATCGGCGCCACCTTCCACGTGTGCGTCAGCCACCCCTGGCGGACGTAGACCGCCTCGTCGGTGACCTCCCACCGCTGCACCTGGTAGGCCGCCCGCGGCTCGACGAGCGCCACCAGCAGGCACGCCACCGCGAACGCCCCCGCCGCCGCCCCCAGCCCCGGCGTACGGGGCGTGAACGCCACGTACGCGCCCACGGCCGCGGCCGCCACCGGGACCATGAGGACGAGCCACTGCACCGTCCACCACGCCACCGCCCTGCGGTCGGGCCGGTGCCGCGGCGGACGCAACACGGTCCCGCTCATCGTCCCTCCTCCGTCCGGCCCGACGCCCTGGCCACAGAGCCGGCCACCGCGAGCAGCGCGAACCCGAGCACCCCGATCACGACGGCCGCGAAGATCTCGTAACCGTCGAGGAACGGCAGCACGTTGACCACGAGCAGGCCGTGCGCCCATCCCCACCAGCCGAACAGGGTGTTGAGCAGGCCGCCGATCCCCTGCAGGACCAGCAGCCAGCCGAAGACCTCCACCACCGCTTTCATGCCTCCACCCTCGCCGCCGGGGCGGCCCGCCCGCCTCGGCCATCGGTCTGCGGCGACATCGACTTTGGTCGCTGTCGGGCGGTCCTCGGCAGGGCATAACCTCGACGAATGTGAGAGAGCTGCGGGGGGAGGGCGATCCGGCCCTGGAATACCGGTGGGCGTTGCCGTCCACGCTGCTCGGCGACGGCCGCGGGCGGCGGGTGCGGCGCTCGACCCTCGACTGGGTCTCCGACATCGCGCTGTTCCTGCTGGCCTGCGGCCTGACGTTCATCAGCCTGGAGGAGATCCGGAACGAGCCCGAGCCGCTGCTGGCCGTCGAGCAGATCGTGGGGGCGCTGGCGTGCGCGGGGGTGTGGCTGCGGCGGCGCTGGCCGGTGGCGTTCGCGCTGGTGACGACCCTGCTGTCGTCCTATCTGGAGCTGGTCGGCGGGGCCTCGCTGGTGGCGCTGTTCACCGTGGCGGTGCACCGGCCGTTCAAGGTGTCCGGGCCGGTCGCGCTGCTGTCGCTGGTCACTCTGGCCCCGTACGTGCTGCTGCGGCCCCAGGAGGACCTGACGCCGCTGTGGGGGGCGGCGTTCGGGGTGACGATCGTGGTGGCCGTGTACGGCTGGGGCATCGTCATCCGGGCCAGGCGGCAGCTCGTCTGGTCGCTGCGGCAGCGGGCCGAGACCGCCGCCGAGGACGCCAAACGGCTCGAACGCGAGCGCATCGCCCGCGAGATGCACGACGTGCTGGCCCACCGCATCTCGATGCTCAGCCTGCACGCCGGGGCGCTGGAGTTCCGGCCGGACGCGCCCGCCGAGGAGGTCGCCAGGGCGGCGGGCGCGATCAGGAGCAACGCCCACCTGGCGCTCCAGGACCTGCGCGAGGTGATCGGCGTGCTGCGCCACACCCCGCCCGGCGCCGCCGACCCGGTGCCCGACCGGCCGCAGCCGACGCTGGCCGACCTGCCCGCGCTGGTCGAGGAGTGCCGCCAGGCGGGCATGGACGTACGCTTCGACCTGGGCGCCGCGGACGGCGTCCCCGAGGGGCTGGGCCGCAACGTCTACCGCATCGTGCAGGAGGCGCTCACCAACGCGCGCAAGCACGCGGGCGGCGCGCCGGTGGCGGTGGCCGTGGCGGGGGAGCGGGGCGAGGGCGTCTCGACGGAGGTGCGCAACCCGGTGTGGACGCGGCACGGGCCGCGCATGCCGGGCGCGGGCGCCGGACTCATCGGGCTGACCGAACGGGCCGAGCTGGCAGGCGGACGGCTGGAGCACGGCGTGACGGACGGCGAGTTCCGCGTCCACGCCTGGCTGCCGTGGCCGCACGAGAAGGACGGGGACCGGGGTTGAACGACGGAGGGCTGATGGACGCGCCGATCAAGGTGCTGATCGTGGACGACGACGCGATGGTGCGGGCCGGGCTGTCGATGATCCTCGGCGGGGCCGCCGACATCGAGATCGTGGGCGAGGCGGCCGACGGGGCCGAGGTGCCACCGCGGGTGGCCGAGCACCGGCCGCACGTCGTCCTGATGGACATCCGCATGCCGGGCGTCGACGGGCTCACCGCGACCGAGGCGCTGCGCCGCACCGCCTCGCCGCCCGAGGTCGTGGTGCTGACCACGTTCCACGCCGACGCCCAGGTCGTGCGGGCGCTGCGCGCGGGGGCGGCCGGGTTCCTGCTGAAGGACATCCCGCCCGGCGATCTGGTCGACGCCATCAGGAGGGTGGCCGCGGGCGAGCCGATCCTGTCGCCGGCGGTGACGCGGCAGCTCATCGCGCACGTGTCCGACGGGGGCGGGCGCGACCGTACCGAGCGGGCGCGGGGGCTGCTCGGGCGGCTGAGCGAGCGGGAGCGCGAGGTGGCGCTGGCGGTGGGGCAGGGCAGGTCGAACGCCGAGATCGGGCGCGAGCTGTTCATGAGCGTGCCCACGGTCAAGGCGCACGTCTCGCGCATCCTGACCAAGCTCGACCTGAACAACCGGGTGCAGGTCGCGCTGCTGGTCTACGACGCTAGCGGGTGAGCAGCTCCTCGATGGCGGCCCGGTGGAGCACCAGGTCGTCGGGGTCGTCCGGCATGGGCTGCTCGCCGAAGTGGATCCGGCGCTGCCACACCCTGGCCATGATGATGCCGTGGCGGAGGGCGGCGTACATTTCGTAGAAGTCGAGGTCTCGGGGCTCGTAGCCAGTTATTTCGCAATATTTCTGGCATACGTCGGCGCGGTGCATGAAGTCCGGCATGCCGGGCAGGCCCATCGTGACCGACAGGTCCTGGAAGAAGCGGTGCAGGAAGATCATCCAGGAGACGTCCAGCTCGCGCGGGCCCACGGCGGCCATCTCCCAGTCGAGCACCGCCACCGGCGTGAAGTCCCGGTACATGATGTTGCCGATCCTGGCGTCTCCCCAGGTCAGGACGTCGGGGCCGGGGTCGTCCGGCCAGTGTGAGGCCAGCCAGTCGAAGGCCCGCTCCAGCACGGGGATCGGCCGCTCGCCGTGCGCCCACCGGTAGTAGGCACGTTGGGCCTCGACGTGGGCGCGCAGGCCGTCCCTGCCGCCGGGGGCGAGCGGGCCGAGCACCGCGACGTCCTCGCCCGTGCACGGCGTCTCGTGCAGCGCGGCCATGAGCCCGACGCTCGCGTCCTGCAACCGGCGCCGGTCGCCGGGGGAGGCGTCGTGCAGCCAGCCCCCGAACGTGTACGGCATGACATCGGGCGGCACGTCCCCCTCGGCCTGCTCCATGACGAAGAACGGCGTCCCGAGCGGCGCCGGGTCGGGCTCGAACCAGAGCGGCCTGGGCGCTGGGATTCCAGCTTTCTCCCTGGCCAGTCGCATGATCTCGAACTGGGCGCGCAGATCGTAGGAGGGGAACACCGGAACGGCTTCCTTCGCAGGTGCGAGCCTGGCCACGCACCGCCGGGTCTCCTCGCCCCACGTGGCGGTGAAGAACAGCGTCTCGCTCGACATGCCGTTGCCGGAAGGGCGCGAGAGCTCCGAGACCGCGGCGTCCCCGCCGACCCGGCCGCGCAGCCAGCCGGACGCGCGCTCGCGCAGTTCCTCCAGGTCACGCGTGGACGTGCGCATCTGTTCCGTCACCGCTCACCTCCACGCCGCACGGCTGCCCCGGCTCAGTCGTATACCCCCTACCAAGCGCTTGTCTAGGTTCAAGGGACCGTTACGGTCAGGTACGCAAGAGCCGTACCCTTGTCTGAAAGGGCATGTCACGAAGGGACAAGTGGGATGAGTTCAGCGGGTGAAGGCCTGTCTCGCCCGCTTCCCGAGCAGGTGCGCCTCAACGTCGTCGACCTGGCGGCGCAGGTTCTCGGCACCATGCCCGCGGTCTCCGTGCCGCCGCCGCTGCGCGGCATCGCCAAGTTCGACCCGCGCAAACGCGCCAAGCTGGGCAGCGCGCCGATCGCCGCGCAACTGGAGAACGACAAGAAGTTCCGCGAACTGGTCGCCGAGTCCGTCGCCGCCGGATGGCCCGAGCTGGTCGCCGCCCTGGCCGAGGGGAGCGTGCCGCCCGCCGCCGACCCCGTGCTGGTGGCGGCCGCAGCCTATCTCACCAGGCCGCCCGGCTGGGCGGAGATGATCGAAACCGCCCGCGCCGACCTGGAGCAGTCCGCCGTGGCGGCCGAGGGCTCCGAGCGCGAGGAGGCGGTGACCCGGCTGCGCGAGCAGCTCGCCGCGCAGAAGACCGCCGCCAAGGAGGAGGCCGACCGGCTGCGTGAGCAGATCAAGGCGGCCCGCGCCGAGAACTCCGACCTGCGGCGCAAGCTCCACGACGCCCGCGAGCGGGCCAAGGCCGCCGGCCGCAGGGCCGAGGAGATGGAGCAGGCCGCCGACGACGCCCGGCACGCCGCCTCCACCGCCGGCAACGCGGGCGAGGCCGAGCTGCGCCGCCTGCGCGAGCGGCTGGCCGACGTGGAGAGGCAGCTCGAAGCCTCCCGCCGGGCCGCCCGCGAGGGCCGCAGCATCGAGGACGCCCGCATCAGGGTGCTGCTCGACGCGCTCCAGGACGCCTCGGCCGGGCTGCGCAGGGAGCTGGCGCTGCCCACCACGATCAGCAAGCCCGCCGACTCGGTCGCGGCCAGCACCGGCGAGCGTCCCGGGGTGCGCGGCGTGCCGGCGCGGGCTCTGGCCGACGACGACCCGCAGCTCCTCGACCAGCTCCTGGCGCTGCCGCAGGTCCATCTGATCATCGACGGCTACAACGTCACCAAGACCGGCTACGGCACGTTCACCCTCGCCGACCAGCGCAACCGGCTGATGACCGGCCTCGGCGGCCTGGTCGCGCAGACCCGCGTCGAGGTGACGGTGGTCTTCGACGGTGCAGAGCTCAACGCGCCCGTGCAGGTGGTGGCGCCGCGCGGGGTGCGGGTGCTGTTCAGCGCGCCGGGGGAGATCGCCGACGACCTCATCCGCCGGCTCGTCCGCGCCGAGCCGCCCGGCCGGGCCATCGCCGTCGTCTCCTCCGACCGGGAGGTGGCCGAGTCCGTCCGCCGGATGGGCGCCAGACCCGTTCCGTCGGGTCTGCTGCTGCGCCGGTTGGGCCGCGCATAAGTTACGAATTAGCACTATTGGCGAGACCCCACTCGCCACTTCTGTACTATTTCGCCCCAGGTGTAATCCCTGGGAGGCGACGCTGTGAGGTTTGGCCGGGTCACGTTGGCGGCGGGTCTCGCGATCGGGCTGATGACGGTCCCGATGGGTGCGGCGCTCGCTGATCCCAAGCCCACTCTCAAGCAGGCCAAGGCCAAGCTGGAGAAGCTGAACGACAAGGCCGACAAGGTCGTCGACCGGTACAACACGGCGACCGAGGAGTACAAGAAGGCCAAGAACGCCTACACCAAGCTGAACGACCGCTACAAGCAGAAGCTGCAGACGGTCGCCGACCTGCGGGCCGACATCATCAGGGCGGCGGTGGACTCGTACAAGCTGGGCGGGGACGTCGCGTCCCTGCCGGGCTTGATGGGCGCGGACGACCCCGAGAACCTGCTGGCCGGGATGGCCATGGCCGGGCAGCTCTCGCGCGAGCGGCTGGAGAAGCTGGCCGCCTTCGACCGCGAGAACAAGGGGCTCAAGGTCGAGCGCGACAACGCCGAGACCGCCCTGGCGGACGCCGACAAGGAGCGGGACGCGGTCCAGAAGGAGCGCGCCGAGGTCCTGAAGCTGGTCGGCGAGCAGAAGAAGCTCCTGGACAAGCTGGGGGCCTACAACCCGGGCAACCCCAACAGCACCGGCATCAAGTACACCGGTCCCGCCTCGGGCAACGCGGCCGCCGTTCTGCGCTTCGCCTTCGCCCAGGTCGGCAAGCCGTACATCTTCGGGGGCACGGGCCCGCGCGGCTACGACTGCTCAGGGCTGACCCAGGCCGCGTGGCGCGCGGCCGGCGTCTCGTTGCCGCGTACGACGTGGCAGCAGTGGGCCTGGGGCTCCGGACGCAAGGTGGACATCAAGGACCTCCAGCCCGGGGACCTCATCTTCAGCGAGGGGCTGGGGCACGTCAGCATCTACGCGGGCGGGGGCAAGATCGTCCACGCGCCGCAGACGGGTGACGTCGTGAAGGTCGTCCGGCTCTCGGACTACCGCCGCCCGCTGGTCGGAGCCATCCGCCCCTGACCTCCGGTCCACCGGAACTCCTCCCGACACTCGCCCTCGGCCGCCCGTCTCGCAGGCCGCAGGGACCACCGGCGTGCCCGCTCGGCCCGCCGGTGGGACGAAGGGGACAAAAGGTGTCAAAGGGCCCTGACAAGCGCCTGCGTCAGGAAGTGTGAGAAGGGTCACATTTAGGTAACGGAGCCTGTGGCTCCAGCAGGGGTTTCGTCCCTTACTCGTGCCTTTATTTGATCTTTACAACCTGACTCCCCCTTTGCACTTTCTTGACCCCTCGGCGTAGTTTCTGGCGTCGCGGTCGGCAAGCCATGCGAGCCGCGAATCGACATCGGAACCCCCGATGCGGACCACATAAAAATCCGTCGGTCGCCATCGATATCCCCATTCAGGCATATCAATCGAGTGGCGACCTGCCGAGTCCGTGCAGCCAGGAGGCACGGAGCCGGGGACCCAAAGATCCCGTCATCCCCCGGGATCAGGGGTGAATCGGCGCGTTCAGCGCCGTAGGGCGACTTCCAGGCCCGAATCCGTCAGCTAACCCGGTAGGCGTTCGTGGAAGACACAAGGAGAAATCCTGTCTACCTCCCTGCATAACCCCCGTCTGTCCCGTCTCGCCCTGAAGGGCGCCGCACTCACGATGACCGTGACGGCCGGAGGTGCGGTTCTCCATGCCGTGCCGGCCGGGGCGCAGACGGTGAGCGAATCGGCCGTCAGGCTCACCGCGGTGTCCAGCACCGCCGAGACGGCCACCACCAGGTCGGCCAAGGCGGCGAAGAGCGCCAGGTCGGCCAAGGCGGCGAAGGCCGCCAGGCAGAAGGTGAGGGCCCACAAGGCCGTCGCCGTCGCCAAGCACCAGATCGGCGACCCGTACCGGTACGGGGCCACGGGTCCTGGTGCGTTCGACTGCTCCGGACTCGTCCAGTACGCCTGGAAGAAGGCCGGGGTGCGACTCCCGCGCGTGACGAGCAGCCAGTTCGCCCGCATTCGGCACAAGGTCTCCTGGCGGAAGCTCAAGCCGGGCGACCTGATGTTCTTCAACGGGCTGGGCCACGTCGGCATGTACGTCGGCCACGGCAAGATGATCCATTCGCCGAGGACCGGCGAACGGGTGCGCATCGACAAACTGGGCGGATGGCGGAAGTCGTCGTTCGTCGGCGCGGTGCGTCCCGGCGCGTGACAACAGGCCCCGCCCGGACCCTCCCCGGTCCGGGCCGGGGCCTGTCGCATGTCCGGCTTCCTGTTGCGAACCGCAGGTCCCGCCTTGCGGAGAGGGCGTGGGCCCGGTCTCGTGAAGGGGGCGTGAGGGCCGCGGGCCGACTAGCATCGGGCCGTGTCCTCGCAGGTGCGTCCGTCCCTCCGCGGTCCGCGTCTGCTCCTGCCCGTCCTGCTGCTGGCGGCGGTTCTCGTGGTCGCCGACGCGCCGCCCGGCGCCGTCCTGCCCGCCGGGGCGCGCGATCTGTGGGCCGGCGGCGGTCAGGTGGTCCGCGGCGGACGGTCCGTGGTCGTGGGGCATCGCGCCGAGCCCGGCGTGCTCGCCGATCTCGCCCGGCGCGCCGACCTCGCCGGTCGGCGGGTGTCCGCGCTGCTCGGCCGGCCGGTACGCGCGCTGGTCGTCGTACCGGACTCCGACGCCGAGGCGGCGGGGCTGGCGGGCACGGGCCCGCTGGACGGGCTGGCCGCGGTGGCCGACGGCCCGAGGGTGATCATCGTCCCCGGCTCCTTCGCGCGGCTCACCCCCACCGGACGCGACGTCGTCCTCACCCACGAGCTCACGCACGTCGCCGCGGGCACCGACCGGCTGCCCGTCTGGCTCTACGAGGGGTTCGCCGACTACGTGGCCTACCGCGACGCCGGACTCCCCGTCAGGACGGCCGCCGCCGAACTCGCCGCCGAAGTACGGGCCGGCCGGCTGCCGAGCGAGTTGCCCGGAGCCGCGGCTTTCGCCCCCACGGCAGCCGACCCCGGACGGCTCGCGCGGGCGTACCAGGAGGCCTGGATGGCGTGTCGCTTCCTCGCAGACCGGTTCGGTGACGGGACCCTGGTACGGCTCTACCGTGATGCCCGCGTGGCCGGCGTCGATCAGGCGCTCGCCTCCGTGGGGCTGACCGCCGAGACACTGGCGGCACGGTGGCGCGAGTACGTACGAGAGCAGCTCGCGTGAAGGGGAGGCAGATGAGCGAGCGGAACGACCCGCCCCGGGAGGGGGACGAGCCCGCGGGAGCGGTCGCCAGAGGGGCCGACGAGCCCGGTACGGCGGTCGCGGCGGGCCACGGCGGCGGTGTGGCCATCAGGGACGACGAGGACGGGCGCCCCGGCGACGGCGGCCCGCCGGAACCCTCCGGCACCACCGAACCCCCTGAGTCCCCAGGTCACCCCGACGACCCGGACGACCCGGACACCTCCGGCCCCACCCCCGGCGAACGCCCCGACGCGGACGCCGACCCCGACACCGAGGACCCCCGCCACCTCCATCCCCCCACCCCCGACGAGCGCCCCCACGCGAAGGACGCCGAGAACCCCGCCGAGAACTCCGCCGAGAGCGCGGACGCCCCGGGCAAGCCCGGCAAGGGCCGGGGCGACGGCAAGGGCGGCAAGGGCGGCAAGCGTGGCAAGGGTGGTAAAGGCGGAAAGGACGGCGCGGGCCGCCCCGGCGACCCGTCGGACAGCACCACCACCCCCGAGGACGCCCCCGACGACGCCGACCCCCGTCCCGGCCCCGGCGACCTGGTAGGAACGGCGGAACACCTGATCGCCCGAGAACGGCAACGCGCCGAATCCCGCTCCAGGCGCGCCGCCGGCATCGCCCTGGCCCTGGTCGGCGGCGTGATCCTGGCCGTGGCCGCGTTCACCACCCCGTGGCGGGTCCTGGCCGCCGGCGCGCCCGCCGTCACCCCCGACCCCGCCCGCGACTTCAGCGCCGCCCAGATCGCCAGGGCGCAGGCGTTCGACGCCGCCACCTCCCTGCCCGGCTACATCTCGCTCGGCATCACGGTCCTGTTCGCCGGGCTGCTGGTCCTGACGCCGTTCGCGGCGAAGGTGCTGGGGGTGCTCAGGGGCCCGTGGTGGGTGCGGGTGGTCCTCGGCGTGGTGGTGCTCACCGCGATCACCGAGGTGCTGCGGTGGCCGCTCGGCATGTGGTTCGAGACGATCCTGCGCGACTACGGCCTGTCCACCCAGGACTGGGCGGGCTGGACCGTCGACCGGCTCAAGAACACCGGCGTCGGCGTGGTGCTGCTGTCCGTCATGCTGCTCGCCCTGGTGGCGCTGGCGCGCAAGGTGCGCCGCTGGTGGATCCCGGCCGCCGTGGGCGCGTTCGCGCTCACGCTGGGCGTGTCGTACGTCTACCCGGTGGTGTTCGAGCCGCTGTTCAACGACTTCACCTCCATGCCGCCGGGCTCGCTGCGGTCGGACCTGCTGGCCATGGCCGAGCGGGACGGCGTCCCGGTCAAGGACGTGCTGGTCGCCGACGCCTCGCGGCGCACCACGGCGCTCAACGCGTACGTGTCGGGCTTCGGGGCCACGCGCCGGATCGTCGTCTACGACACGCTGCTGAAGGCGCCGGAGTCGGAGGTCGAGCTGGTGGTCGCGCACGAGCTGGGCCACGCCAAGCACGCCGACGTGCTCGACGGCACCCTGCTCGGCGGCCTGCTGGCCGGGTGGGGCACGATCGTCCTGTTCCTGCTGGTCGGCCCGCTGCGGCGGCGTACGGGGATCGCCTCGGTCGCCGACCCGCGGGCGATCGGCGTGCTCATGGGCCTGATGACCCTGGGCTCGATGGTCACCGACCCGGCCCAGAACCTGATCACGCGGCACGTGGAGGCGCGGGCCGACGTGCACGCCCTCGACCTCACCAGGGACCCGGCCACGTTCGTCGCGATGCAAAAACGCCTGGCCATAACCAACATTTCCGACTTGTCGCCGGATGCGGTGGAATATGTGCTCTATGCCTCCCATCCCTCCACCCCCGAGCGCATCGCCCTGGCCCGGTCGTGGGCGAAGCTGAACGGCGTCCCCGAACCGTGACCAACGTGGTCTTCGTGACGAACGACTTCCCGCCCAGACCGGGCGGCATCCAGTCGTTCGTGCACGGACTCGCGCTCCGCACACCGGGTGTGGCGGTCTACGCCCCCACCTGGCCGGGGTGCGAGGAGTTCGACCGGCGTCAGCCGTACCGGGTCGTACGGCACCCGACGCGGCTGATGCTGCCCACTCCGGCCGTCGCGCGCACGGCGGCCGGGCTGGTGGCCGAGCACCGCGCCGAGACCGTGGTCTTCGGCGCGGCCGCGCCGCTCGGCCTGCTCGCGCCGCGCCTGCGCGCGGCGGGCGCGCGGCGGGTGGTGATGCTCACCCACGGCCACGAGGCGTCGTGGGCGGGCGCGCCGGGCTTCCGTTCGGTGCTGCGCAGGATCGGCGCGCACGCCGACGTGGTCACCTACCTGGGCGACTACACGCGCGAGCGCCTGGCGGCGGCGATCCCCGCGCACAAGCTCGTACGCCTGGCGCCCGGCGTCGACGCCGGCCAGTTCCACCCGAGGGCCGCCAAGGCGGCGCTGGGCCTCGACGGCCGGCCGGTGGTCGCCTGCGTGTCCAGGCTGGTCCCGCGCAAGGGCCAGGACCAGCTCATCCGGGCCTGGCCCCGCGTGCTGCGCGCGGTGCCGGGCGCGGTGCTGCTGCTGGTGGGCGGCGGCCCGTACCGGTCGCGGCTGGAGCGCATGGCGGGCGGCCGCGAGTCGATCAGGTTCACCGGTACGGTCCCCGCCGCGAGCCTGCCCGGCTACTACGCGGCGGCGGACGTCTTCGCCATGCCCTGCCGCACCCGCTGGAACGGCGTGGACGTCGAGGGCCTCGGGATCGTCTTCCTGGAGGCGTCGGCGACCGGCCTGCCGGTGGTCGCGGGCAACTCCGGCGGCGCGCCGGACGCCGTACGCCCGGGGGAGACCGGCCTGGTCGTGGACGGCGAGGACGTCGCGGACGTCGCCCAGGCCGTCGTCGACCTGCTCGCCGACCCGGCGCGGGCGCGCAAGATGGGCGCGTGCGGCCGGGACTGGATCACCCGCGAGTGGACGTGGGACCAGGTCGCCACCCGCTTCCATGCCCTTCTCTGAGCCCTTCTCTGGGCCCTCCTCTAGCCCTTGGTGGAACCCAGCGTGAGCCCGGCGACGAACTGCTTGTGCAGGAGCTGGAAGACGATCAGCGTGGGCAGCGCCACCAGCACGGACCCGGCCGCCAGCAGGTTGTAGTCGGTGAAGAACTGGCCGCGCAGGTTGTTCAGCGCCGAGGTCACCGGCAGCTTGTCGCCCGAGGACATCAGCACCAGCGCCCACAGGAAGTCGTTGTACATCCAGGTGAACTCCAGGGTGGCCAGCGCCGCCAGCACCGGCCGGCACAGCGGCAGCGTGAGCCGCCAGTAGCGCTTCCACACGCTCGCGCCGTCCACGAGGGCCGCCTCGGTGATCTCCTCGGGGATCGTCCGCATGAAGTTGGCGATGACGAAGACGCAGAAGCCGAACTGGAACGCCACGTGGATGAGGATCAGCCCGAGGTAGGAGTCGTAGAGCGACTGGGAGTCCGACAGCCAGGCGGGCAGCGGCACCAGCGTGTAGAGGGTGTAGAGCGGGGTGATGAGCACCTGCGGCGGCATCAGGTTCCCGGCGGTGAACACGATCAGCAGCACCTTGCGCCCGGGGACGCGCACCCGCGCGACGGCGAACGCCGTGAACGAGGCGAGGAACAGCGTCACCAGCAGCCCGGGGACGACGATGATCAGCGTGTTCAGGTAGTAGTGGGGCAGCTCGGCCTGGCTCCACGCCTTGGCGTAGTAGTCCAGCGTGAGATGCTCGGGCAGCGAGAAGTAGCCCAGCCTGGCCGTCTCCTCGTACGGCCGCAGCGAGGCGTAGAGCGACAGGGCCAGCGGCAGGAACCAGCCCAGCGCCACCAGCGCCAGGAAGGCGTGCAGCAGGATCCGCAGCGGCCGCACGGGCCGGCGCGCGGGCGCGCGCCGGCCCTGGGCCGGGGGAGCGGGGGCGGGCGCGGTGAGCGTCATCGCTCCTCCTTGAACAGCTGCGACAGGTACGTGACGATGAACCCCAGCGAGGTCGCCAGCAGGATCACGGCGATGGCCGAGCCGAAGCCGATGCGGCTGGCCTCGCCCACGATGTTCTCGGTGACCAGCACCGACAGCAGCTCCAGGCCGTTCCTGCCCTTGTTGACGGCGTAGACGATGTCGAACGCGCGCAGCGCCTCGATCACGGTGATGACCAGCACGATCACGTTGACCGGCCGCAGCGTCGGGAACACCACGCGGAAGAAGGCCTGCGCCTCGCTGGCCCCGTCGATGGCGGCGGCCTCCTTCAGCGCCGGGTCCACGGCCTTGAGCCCGGCCAGATAGATGATCATGACGTACCCGACGTGCCGCCAGCCGGCCGCGAGCATCACGACCCAGATGTTGATCGAACGGTCGCCCAGCCAGTCCACGGTCAGGCCGGTCACCGCGTTCAGCACGCCGTAGTCGGAGGAGTAGACGAGCTGTGCGATGAAGCCCACCACGGCCAGCGACAGCACGACCGGCATGTACAGCGCGCTCTGGTAGACCCGCGACAGCCGCAGCCGCCGGTCCAGCAGCACCGCGCAGAACAGCCCGAACGGCGTCGCGACCAGCCCCAGGAAGCCCAGCCACAGCACGTTGTTGCGCACGGCCGACCAGAACGGCGGGTAGGCGGTGGCCAGGTCGTGGTAGTTGCGCCCGCCCACCCACTCGATCGGCCCGATGCCGTTCCAGTCGGTGCCGGACAGCGCGGCGGAGGCCAGCGTGGGCCCCCAGATGAGGCCCACGTTGACGATGACGGCCATCCCCAGCCCGATGACCAGGACGGTCACGTCGCGGGCGGAGTAGCGACGGGTCTTGACGGTCATCAGCGGAAGAGGTTGGCCTTCTGCTTCTCGATGCTCACCAGCAGGGAGTCGATCTCGTCCGGCTTGCCGACGAACGCCTGGAGGGAGGGGATCATCACGGTCGAGGCGAAGTCCGGCCGGGTGTCGCGGTCGAGGAACTGCGCCAGGTGGGTGGCCTGGGAGACCAGCTCCGCGCCGCGCTTCTGCAGGGCGCTGTAGCCGCCGGTGTCGGCCTTGGAGCTGGCGGCGAGCGTGCCGGGGTCGAGCTTGGTCGCCTCGTTCTGGGAGGAGCCCTTGGCCAGGTGCCTGAGCAGGGCCTTGGCGCCGTCCACGTTCCTGGCCTTGGCCGAGATCATGTAGCCGTCGATGGGGGCGTCGATCGAGTCGGTGCCGTACGCGGGGTTGATCTCGGGGAAGGTGAAGAAGTCGAGGTCGTCGCGGTCGGCCTCGGGGAACTGCTGGGCGACGAACATGCCGAGCAGGATCATGCCGGTCTTCTTCTGCGCGAGCGACTGCCCGGCCTCCTGCCAGGTACGCCCGAGGGCGGCCGGCTGGTGGAACTCCATCAGCCCCCGCCAGGTGTCGAAGACCTGCTTGACCCGGGGGTCGGTCCACGACTCCTTGCCGGCCATGAGCGAGATGTGGAAGTCGTAGCCGTTCGTGCGCATGTTCAGGATGTCGAACGTGCCCATCGCCGGCCAGCCGTCCTTGTCGGCGAACGCGATCGGCACCAGTCCGTCGGCCTTCATCCTCCTGGCCAGGGCGGTGAACTCGTCCAGGGTTTTCGGCGGCTCGTACCCCTTGGCCCGCCACAGGCTCTTGCGGTAGAAGACGGCCCACGGATAGTAGGTGAACGGCACGAAGTACTGCTTGCCGTCGATGCCGGTCGACTGGTCCTTGAACGCCTGCGTGTAGTCGCCCCCGATCTCCTGCCACACGTCGGAGATGTCGGTCGCCAGGCCCTGCTGGGCGAAGAACTGCATCCGGTAGCCGGCGAACCAGGTGAACACGTCGTCGGGCGTGCCCTTGAGATAGCGGTTGATGTTCTCCTGGAACGTGTTGTGGTCGACCGTGTTGACCTTCGGGACGGCCTGGGTGAAGCCCTTGAGCACGGTCTCCAGGGCCTTCTTGGGGACCTCGTCGGAGGCGTTCGAGCCGATGGTGACCGTGCCGAGCCCGCCGCCGGACGACCTGCCGGGCGCGGTGGAGGGGCTGCCGGACCCGCAGCCGGCGAGCACGGCGGGCACGCCGAAGGCGGCGGCTCCGAGGAGTAGACGGCGGCGGGAGATCGGCATACGTCGGTCCATGGTGGTTCCTCCTTGCCGGACCCTTCAGATTCCCCCGAGTTCGCTCACACCCATTCATCGAAAGACGAACTGTCACGGCTGTCAACGCACTGTTTCATGACGTTTTCGACGCATTCAGCAGGTCGATGTCATGTCATGATGCGAACGGGATGGTGTCGGAACCTGTTGGGATCTGGTGATGCGATGCTCGCCCCGCAGCGTCAGCAGGCGATCCTGGACCTCGTCCGGCAGAACGGCGGCGTCAGGGTCGTGGACCTGGTGCGCACGTTCGGCGTCTCCGACATCACGATCCGGCGCGACCTGGAACTGCTGGCCGAGCGCGGCCTGCTGGCCAAGGTGCACGGCGGCGCGACCACCATCGGCTCCACCAACGAGCCCGGCTTCGCGGCCAAGTCCGTCCAGCAGGAGGAGGAGAAGCAGGCCATCGCCGGGCACGCAGCCGCGCTCGTACGTCCGGGCACGGCCGTGGCCCTGTCGGCCGGCACCACCACCTGGACGCTCGCCCACCACCTGGGCCAGGTCCCGGGGCTGACCGTCGTGACGAACTCCGTCCGGATCGCCGACGTCTTCCAGCACGCCGGCCGCCCCGACCAGACGGTCGTGCTCACCGGCGGCGTGCGCACCCCCTCGGACGCGCTCGTCGGCCCGGTCGCGGTCGCCGCGATCCGCCAGCTCAACGTGGACCTGCTGTTCCTGGGCGTGCACGGCATGACCGCCAGGGCGGGCTTCACCACGCCCAACATGATGGAGTCCGAGACCGACCGGGCGCTGGTCGAGGCGGCCTCCAGGCTCGTGGTGCTGGCCGACCACACCAAGTGGGGCACCGTCGGCATCAGCACGATCGCCCGGCTCGACGAGGCGGACGTGGTCGTCTCCGACACCGGCCTGCCGGAGGCGGCCAGACAGGCGCTGTCGGAGCGGGCGGGTCGGCTCGTCCTGGCACAGGCGCCGCCCGTCACCGGGTAGCGGGCCCGTCATCCGGCGACGGGCCCGCCTCCGGACGGCGGCCTCAAGCGACCGCCGCCGACAGCCGGTCGTACTGCTCGTCGGAGAGCTTGACCGACAGCGCCGCCACGTTCTCCTCCAGGTGGCCGATCGAGGAGGTGCCCGGGATCGGGATCACGGTGGGGGAGCGGCGCAGCAGCCAGGCCAGCGACGCCTGGGCCGGGGTGACGCCGATCTCGGCCGCCACCGCCGCCAGCGGCGTGCCGGGCCCGGCGTGGGAGCCCGCCGCGATCGGGAAGAAGGGCAGGAACGCGATGCCGTGCGCGGCGGCGTGGTCCACGACGTCCTCGTGCTGCCGGGTGGCCAGGTTGTACAGGTTCTGCACGGCCGCGATCGGTGTGATCTCCGCCGCCTGGCGCAGCTCCTCGGCGCTCACCTCCGACAGGCCGATGTGCCGGACCTTGCCCTCGTCCCTGAGCTGCTTGAGCGCGCCGATCTGGTCGGCGAGCGGGTAGGCGGGGTCGAGGCGGTGGAGCTGGAGCAGGTCGATGCGCTCCACCCGCAGCCGGCGCAGGCTCAGCTCGGCCTGCTGGCGCAGGTAGGCCGGGTGGCCGAGCGGCACCCACTCGGCGGGCGAGGGCCGCAGCACGCCGATCTTGGTGGCCACCGCCACGCCGTCCCCGTACGGGTGCAGCGCCTCGGCGATCAGCTCCTCGTTGGCGCCGAGCGCGTAGGAGTCGGCGGTGTCGAAGAGGTTCACCCCCAGCTCGGCCGCCCGGCGCAACACGGCCACGGCGCCCGCCCGGTCCGCCGGCGCCTCCCAGACGGGCGCCTCCAGGGCCGAGCGCGAAGGGTCGGGGGCGTCGGCCAGCCGCATCGACCCGTAACCGATCCGGCGCACCTCAAGGTCTCCGCCAATGGTGAACGTCTGTACAGTTTCGCGAGGAATTTCTCTCATGGACGTCACGCTAGAAGCTCACATGGATGTGAGATGCAAGCGGGTGTGAGGAGCATCACGTGAAGATCGGCGCTCTCTCGGCGGAGACCGGGGTCAGCCCCCGGTTGCTGCGTTACTACGAGGAGCAGGGCCTGCTGACCTCGTTCCGGGCCGACGGCGGTCACCGGCGCTACGGCACGGACGCGCCCGTCGTGGTCCGCCGCATCCGCACCCTCCTGGCCGCCGGCCTGCCGACCAAGGTCATCAAGGACGTGCTCCCGTGCGCCTCCGGCTCCGGCGACGTGCTGGACGCGTGCACCCTGGGCCAGCTGCGCGGCCGGCTCACCGGCCTGGACGAGCAGCTGGCCGAGCTCCAGGCCACCCGCCAGGCCCTGGCCGCGATCCTGACCGCGACCGAGCGGGCCGGCGAGCTGGTGGGGGCCGCCTGACGGCTCAGTGGCCGTAGAGCTCGTCGATCTCCTTGGCGTAGTCGCGCGTCACCAGGTTGCGCTTGACCTTCAGCGTCGGCGTCAGGTGGCCGCTCTCCTCGGTGAGGTCGGCGTCGAGGATCGTGAACTTCTTGATCTGCTCGGCCTTCGACACCGTGCTGTTGGCCCGGTCGACGGCCTCCTGGACCTGCGCCAGGATCGCCGGGTCGGCGCGCAGCTCGGCCACGCTCCGGCCGGCGGGCGTCGCCTCGGGGTCGAGCGTGACCAGCGCGGCGACGAAGGGACGACCCTCGCCGACGATCATGGCCTGGGAGACCAGCGGGTGGGCGCGCAGCGCGTCCTCCAGCGGGCCGGGGGCGACGTTCTTGCCCGCGGCCGTCACCAGGATCTCCTTCTTGCGGCCGGTGATGCGCAGGTAGCCGTCGGCGTCGAGCTCGCCCACGTCGCCTGTGTGGTACCAGCCCTCGGCGTCGACCGCCTCGGCGGTGGCCGCGTCGTTCTTCCAGTAGCCGTGGAAGACGTTGCGGCCGCGGGCCAGGATCTCGCCGTCGTCGCCGATGCGGATCGAGACACCGGGCAGCGGCTTGCCGACCGTGCCGATCTTGTTGGCGCCCGGCATGTTGACCGAGACGGGGGCGGAGGTCTCGGTCAGGCCGTAGCCCTCGAAGACCTCGATGCCGACGCCCCTGAAGAAGTGGCCGAGACGGTCGCCGAGCGCCGAGCCGCCGGAGACCGCGGCCGACAGCCGGCCGCCGGTGGCCGCGCGCAGCTTGGCGTAGACCAGCCGGTCGAACAGCAGGTGGCGCAGGCGCAGGCCGAGCGGCGCGCCGCCGGACGCCTCGGCCTTGCTCCAGGCCACCGCCACGTCGACGGCGCGGGCGAAGATCTTGCCCTTGCCGCCCGCGGCGGCCTTCTGCTCGGCGCCGTTGTAGACCTTCTCGAACACGCGCGGCACGCCCAGCAGGAACGTCGGCTTGAAGTCCTGGAGGTCGGGGGCGACGTTCTTCATGTTCGGGGTGTGCGCCATGATCGCGCCGGCCTCGACCAGCACCACCTGGATCATCCGCGCGAAGATGTGCGCGAGCGGCAGGAACAGCAGCGCCGCCGGGTCCTTGGAGCTGAACAGCGGCTCCAGCGGGCCGCGCAGCACGTTGAGCGCGGTGAACAGCAGGTTGTCGTGGGTGATCCGGCAGCCCTTGGGACGGCCGGTGGTGCCCGAGGTGTAGACGACGGTGGCCAGGTCGGCGGCGACGACCCGCTTCCTGCGCTCCTCAACGGCCGAGTCGGGCACGCCCTCGGCGTCGAGCCGCCCCTCGACCCGCCAGACGGCCTTCAGCTCGGGCGCGGCCTCCCGGACGGTCTCCTCGTGCGCGTCGAGCTCGACGAAGGCGGCCTTGGCCTCGCTGTCGGCCAGGATCCACCGGACCTGCTCCACCGACGAGGTCTCGTAGATCGGCACGGTGACCGCGCCCACGGACCAGAGGGCGTAGTCGACCAGCGTCCACTCGTAACGCGTGCGCGACATCAGCGCGACCCGGTCGCCGTGCTCGATCCCCGCCGCGATGAGACCCCTGGCCACCTCGACCACCTGGTCGCGGAACTCGCCCGCGGTCACCACGGGCCAGCCGTCGTCGGTCTTGCGGCGCATGATCACGGTGCCGGGCTCCCGCTCGGCCCGGTCGAAGACCGTGTCCGGCAGGCTCGCTGAGGCAGGCACATCGACCAGGACGGGGACGCTGTACTCGCGCACGAACTTTCAACTCCTCTACAGGGACCGCCTGGACGTTACCGCCTTAAGTTACGCGTCGGTAGCATCGTCATGGGAGCGTTATGAAGGGCGTTCATCACGCTAGCAGCCGTCCCACCTAGGATTTCCCCATGAGGGTCCACGTGGTGAGTGACGTGCACGGCAGGGCCGACGCGCTGGCCCGGGCGGGCGACGGCGCCGACGCGCTGGTGTGCCTGGGCGACCTGATCCTCTTCATCGACTACGACGACCACTCCAACGGCATCTTCGCCGACCTGTTCGGCGCGGAGCGGGCCGCCGAGTTCATCGCCCTGCGCACGGCCAAGCGCTTCGACGAGGCCAGGGCCATGTCGGCGCGCCTGTGGGCCTCCCTCGACGGCGACCCCCGCGAGCACATCGAGCGCAACGTCCGCGCCCAGTACGCCACCCTCTTCGCCGCCATGCCCACCCCCGCCTACCTGACCTACGGCAACGTCGACATTCCCCGTCTGTGGCCCGACTACCTCAAACCGGGTCATCAGGTGCTCGACGGCCAGGTGGTGGAGATCGGCGGCCTGCGCTTCGGCTTCGTCGGCGGCGGCCTCAAGACCCCCTACCGCACCCCGTACGAGCTCGGCGACGACGAGTACGCCGCCAAGGTCGAGGCGATCGGCGAGGTCGACGTGCTGTGCTGCCACATCCCGCCCGCCCTGCCCGAGCTGCTCTACGACGTCGTGGCCAGGCGGTTCGAGCGCGGCAGCGAGGCCACGCTGGAGGCGATCCGGCGCACCCAGCCGCGCTACGCCCTGTTCGGCCACGTCCACCAGCCCCTCCACCGCCGCGCCCGCGTCGGCCGCACCGAGTGCGTGAACGTCGGCCACTTCCGTGGAAAGGGTGAGCCGTTCGTCCTGGAATGGTGAGCCAGGCGCCCGGTGACCGGCGCTCCGCCGCAACGGGCGGATTCTGCATTACGGTGGTCGCATGGCTGATCGCACCACTTCGAGCACCACCGTCGGCGCCGCCCGCGCCGAGGTCATGGCGGTCATCGCCGACTTCCCCGCCTACCCGGAATGGGCAGGTTCGATCAAGAGCGCCGAGGTCGTGGGCATGGGCCCCGACGGGCGCGCCGAGCGGGTGCGGTTCGTCCTCGACGCGGGCGTGATCAACGACACCTACACCCTCGCCTACACCTGGGAAGGCGACGAGGGCGTGCGCTGGCAGGTGGTCGAGCCGGGCAAGATGGTCGGCGACCTGCGCGGAAGTTACCAGCTCGCCGAGACGGGCAGAGGCACCGACGTGACGTACGAGCTCACCGTCGACCTCACGGTGCCCATGATCGGGATGATCAAGCGCAAGGCCGAGAAGGTGATCGTGGACACCGCGCTCAAGGGCCTGAAGAAGCGCGTAGAGGGCCGTCCCCGGTGAGCCCCCGGGTCCTGCTCTTCACCGGCAAGGGCGGCGTGGGCAAGACCACCGCCGCCGCCGCGACCGCCACACTGGCCGCCGAGCGCGGGCTCAAGACGCTGATCGTCTCCACCGACACCGCCCACTCGCTGGCCGACGCGCTCGCCGTCGAGCCCGGCGAGATCGCGCCGGGCCTCCACCTGCACCAGGTCGACACGCAGAAGACGCTGGAGCGCCACTGGGGAGAGCTGCAGCACTACGCCAGGGGCGTGCTCACCGAGCTGGGCCTCGACGAGATCACCTCCGAGGAGATCACCGTGCTGCCCGGCGCCGAGGAGGTCATCGCCCTCCTCGAACTGCGCGAGCACGCCCGCCACGGCGCCTGGGACGTCATCGTGATCGACTGCGCCCCCACCGCCGAGACGCTGCGGCTGCTGGCCCTGCCCGAGGCGCTCGACTGGCACGTCACCAGGCTCATGCCGGTCGGCCGCAAGCTCGTCAAGGTCGTCTCGCCGTTCATGCGCAGCGTGGCCCGGGTCAGCGCGCCCGGCGAGGACGTCATGAGCGCCGCCGAGCGTTTCCACCGCGGCCTGATGGAGGTGCGCGAGCTGCTCACCGGCGACAGCGCGTCCGTGCGGCTCGTGCTCACCCCCGAGGCCGTGGTGCTCGCCGAGGCCAGGCGCACCCTCACCTCGCTCAACCTCTACGGCTACCGCGTCGACGCGGTCATCGCCAACCGCGTCTTCCCGGCCGGCGGCGCCGACGAGTGGCGGAGCAAGTGGGTGGACGCCCAGTCGCGGCTGCTGGCCGAGGCCGAGGAGTCGTTCGCGCCGCTGCCCATCCACACCATTCCGTACCTGCCCGCCGAGCCGGTCGGCCGGCGCGCGCTGGCCGAGGTGGGCGCCTCTGTCTACGGCGAGGCCGACCCGTTCGCGGCGCCCGCCGTCGAGCCGCCGCTGCGGCTGAGCGCCGACGAGCTGACGCTCGCCCTGCCCGGCGCCGACCGCGACGACGTCGACCTGGCCCGCAAGGGCGACGAGCTCATCATCACCGCCGGTCCGTACCGCAGGATCCTGGCGTTGCCGGCGGCGCTGGCCCGCAGGAGGATCGGCTCCGCCGTGCTCCGCGACGGCGTCCTGAGAATACGGTTCAGTGTGGGGAGCGAATCCGCCTCCGAATGAGTTGAGCAGGATGAGCGAACCGTACTCAGGGAGGGCCAGATGACCGAGAACAACGACAGGGATCCCATCGGCACCGTCGCCGACGAGGCCCGCAAGCTGTTCGACACGATCCAGGGGCGCGCCACGCGCCAGGTCGGCAAGACCGTCTACAACTCCTTCACGGGCGGCGGCGCGCGCAAGGAGAAGGACGTGTGGAGCGAGGCGGTGTCCGAGCCCCACGACGAGTACATCTGCCGCGCCTGCCCGGTGTGCCGGGCGATCGCGGCCCAGCGGGAGTCGGGCTCCGACGTGACCGGCCACCTGGTGGCCGCGGGCGGCGAGCTGTTCGCCGCGGTGCGCGGGGCGTTCGACGCGCTGAGCAGGCCCGCCCCCCGCGGGCCGCGCGACACCCGTGACCGCGATCGCGGCGACGTGGAACACATAGATCTGGGATAGGGAGACACGCGGCATGCTCACGATCGGTGTCGACATCGGCGGTACCAAGGTCGCCGCGGGCGTGGTCGACGACAACGGCGAGATCGTCGAACACACCCTCAGGCCGACCGCGGCCGACCGGCCCGACGTGGTCGCCGAGACGGTCGCGGACGTCGTCCGCGAGCTGTCACGCGACAGGGACGTCGAGGCGGTCGGCGTCGGCGCGGCCGGGTTCGTCGACGAGACCCGCTCGATCGTGCGTTTCGCCCCCAATCTCGCCTGGCGCGAGGAGCCGCTGCAGAAGAAGATCAGCGACCTGGTCGGCCTGCCCGTCGTGATCGAGAACGACGCCAACGCCATGGCCTGGGGCGAGACCACGTTCGGCGCCGGGCGCGGCCAGTCCCACGTGGTGTGCCTGACCCTCGGCACCGGCATCGGCGGCGGCATCGTCATCGACGGCGCCCTCTACCGCGGCCGCTGGGGCATGGGCGCCGAGCTCGGCCATATGCAGGTCGTGCCCGAGGGCCGGGTGTGCGGCTGCGGCAACCTCGGCTGCTGGGAGCAGTACGCCAGCGGCCAGGCCCTGGTCAAGGAGGCCAGGGAGATCGCGGCCCGGCAGCCCGAACGCGCCGAGATCCTGCTCGGCCTGTCCGGCGGCCGGATCGAGGGCGAGGAGGTCACCGAGGCCGCCCGGCTGGGCGACAAGGTCGCGCTGGCCGCCTTCCGCAGCCTGGCCGACTGGCTCGGGCAGGGCATGGCCGACCTGGCCGCCGTGCTCGATCCCGGCTGCTTCATCGTCGGCGGCGGCGTCTCGCGGGCCGCCGACCTGTTCCTGGACGAGGCCCGCGAGGTGTTCGCCAGGCAGCTCACCGGCCACGGCCACCGGCCGCTCGCCGAGATCCGGCTGGCCGAGCTGGGCGCGTCCGCGGGTGTGGTCGGGGCCGCCGACCTGGCCCGGCGGCGCTAGCGCGTGCTGGTCAGGGTCGCCTCGTACAACGTGCGGAGCATGCGTGACAGCGTGCCCGCGTTGCGCCGGGTGCTCGCCGCGATGCGGGCCGACCTGGTCTGCGTCCAGGAGGCGCCCAGGTTCGCCCGGTGGCGGGCCAGGCGCCGGGCCCTGGCCGAGGCCGGCGGGCTGCGCGTGGCCACGCCGGGGCGCGCCGGCGGCGTGTGCGTGCTGGCCGGGCCGCGGGTCCGGGTGCTGGAGGCGCGGCTCCACCGGCTCAAGGCGTTCCCCGGCCTGGAGCGGCGGGTGCTCGCCGTCGCCGTCGTCGAGATCGGCGGCGCGCGGCTGGCCGTCGGCTCGCTCCACCTCGACCTCCACCTCGCCGCCCGGCTGCGGCACGCGGGCGAGGCCATGTCCCTCATGGAACGGGCGGCCGCCGCGCACGACGCCGCGATCGTGGTCGGCGCCGACGTCAACGAGCGGCGTCACCAGCCGGCCTGGCGTTTCCTGGCCGCCCGGCTCACCGACTGCCACGCCGTCGCGCCCTCGGGCGACGGGCTGACCTTCCCCGCCGCGCGGCCCGCCGAGCGCATCGACGCGGTGTTCGCCGCGCGCGGGACGAGCGTCCTGTCCTGCGGCGGAGTGGCGGCCGGGAACGCCGATCTGGCCGGGGCCAGCGACCATCTGCCGGTGCTCGCGGAGTTGCAGGTTGGACTCTGACGGGCGAGCCGCCCGGGGCAGCCCGTAGCATTTGCTCATGACCCGTCGCTCTCAGCGGCGTGCGCTCTCCGTCCTTCTGGCGACGTCCGTGGCCTTGCCGCAGGTCACGCCCGCCGCGCATGCCGAGCCCCGTCCCGCCGCCGAGGCGTGGCAGAAATCGACGAGCGCGCGCCTCGACGCGGACGGCTCGCTCTCCGACGTGCTCGCCGTCTCGCCGGGCGACGTGTGGGCGGTCGGCCAGCAGGAGATCTGGGACGTCTGGAAGAACCGCGGCACGATCCGCCACTGGAACGGCACCGCCTGGAGCGAGGTGGCCGTGCGCGACGCCACCGCCGCCGGCAACCTGCGCGGCCTGGCCGCCGCCGGCGCCTCCGACGTGTGGGCGGTCGGCGACGGGCACGACGGCCTGCCCTACCTGGCCCACGGCGACGTCACCGGCTTCGACCGGGTCCGGCCGCAGGGGCTGCACGCCGGCGACTGGCTGGGCGGCATCGACGCCAAGCAGGGCCGGGTGGTCGCGGTCGGCAGCCGGGAGAAGTACGGGCTCATCCTCACCGGCCAGGGCAACAGCTGGACCGTCCAGCAGACCAAGGAGAAGGGCGCGCTCTACGCGGTCGCCTCGGGCTTCGCCGTCGGCGACACCGGCGGCGCGCCGCTGATCATGCACTACACGTCCGGGGCCTGGAAGTCGATGTCCGTGCCCGCAGTCCCCGGCGGCTACCTGCGCGACATCCAGGTCGACAGCTCCAAGCGCGCGGTGGCCGTGGGCGGCGTCTACCACGGCCCGGGCGAGATCTCGCCGCTCGTGCTCACCTGGAACGGCAAGCGCTGGCAGCGCCTGGCGATCCCGGCCACCGGCGCCCGCCTCTACGGCGTCACCGGCGACGGCAAGGGCCGCTACTGGATGACCGGCTACGACCCCGAGCAGGCGGCCCAGCCGTTCGTGATGCGCTGCGAGAAGGACGCCTGCCAGATCATCCGTGGCGCCGCCGAGAAGGGCCGCGACAGCGTGCGCCTCCAGGCGGTGGCCTACCTGGCCGGCAAGGGCGCGCTGTGGGCGGTCGGCCACGCGGTCGACACGGCCGACCGCTACTCCGACGTGGTGGAGTCCTTCGCCCCCCGCACCACCACGGCCAAGTCGTAACGGACCGGGTCGCTAGGGCCGCCCCACAGGGCGGCCCTACAGGACGGCGCCGTCGTCCCAGCCGGAGTCGTTGGGCGGGCCGTCGCCCATGCGCACCACCAGCGCCACGAACCCGCCGATGAACGCCGCCACCGCGGTGAACAGCGCCCAGCCCTCCATCTGCCAGCTCGCCATCGCGGCCACCAGCAGGTAGGCGGGCCCGCCGAAGAGGGCCACCCACGCCAGCTTGGTGGGCAGGTCGAGCTTGGGCAGCGGCGGCGGGGGCGGGGGCTCGAAGTGCCCTTCGTCCTCGTCGTCGTCCCGGTTGTGGTCGGGTTCGTGGTCGGACTCGCGGTCGGGCTCGTCCTGGTCGAGTTCGAGCTCCTCGGAGGGTTTGACCACCCTGCGGGCGGGCTCGGCGGGCACGTTCTCGCTGTCCGGCCATGGCTGGTCGGCCGAGTCGCGCTCGGCTGTGTCGTTGAAGGACGCGACGATCTGCCGCCAGACCTCGTCCTCGTCACTCTGGGGCGTCACCTAGATGGGCCTCTCCGCAGCGATCGCGACTTCCCCCTGGGTGCGATCAGTCCCTCTGCAAGGGTACCGAGGCATGTGTCCGGATGAAGTCGAGGCTACCGGCAAAGATCCTGTCGGCATCGTTGTCAAGCGTCGCAACATGGTAGCTATCGGTAAGCTCCTCGATCGTGGCCTGCGGGACCTTCTGGCGAATGATCGCCACACTCGTCGGTTTCACCACGTGGTCGTCGCGGCTGTGGAAAACCAGCAGCGGCTGGGTGACCTTCGCCAGGTCGGCCCGCACCAGCGACCACAGCCCCGGCAGCGACGCGGCCGCCTTGACGGGCGTGCGGGCGTAGGCCAGCTCGGTCACGCCGGGCTTCTTGACGTCGTTGGCGACACCGGGCACCGACGGCAGGAACCACTTCAGCAGCGGCGCCAGCCTCAGCAGCGGCACGTCCACGGCGATGGACGGGTTGACCACCACCACGCCCCCGACCGCGTCCCCGTGCACCTCGGCCAGCCGCAGCGCCAGGCAGCCGCCCAGCGACAGGCCCGCCACGAACACCTCCGCGCAACGCCCCTGGAGGTCGGCGAACGCCTTCTCCACCTCGGCGTACCAGTCTTCCCAGCGGGTGCGGTTCATCTCCTGCCACGTGGTGCCGTGGCCCGGCTGGCGGGGGAGCGACACGCTGACCCCGTGACCGGCCAGGTACTCGGCCCACGGCCGCAACGACTGCGGCGTGCCGGTGAACCCGTGGCAGAGCAGCACACCGACCTGACCCGCTTGGTGGTGGTAGGGCTCCGCGCCTGGCATGAGCGGCATAACAGCTCCTCCACGCAATTTCATCCCGGATCTGCCCGATCGTCGCACGTTCCGGGGTGATTGTGCGAGAGCTGATGTAGTTGCATCTCGCCAGGGATGGGAAGATGACTCTGCTCCATCATGATGTCCTGCGGAAGAGGTGGCCGGGTGTTCTACTGGGTGGTCAAGGCCATCTTGAAGCCGATCCTCATGCTCTTCCGTCCGTGGACGGAGGGTGGCGACAACGTACCCAAGCAGGGGCCCGCGATCCTGGCCGGAAACCATCTCTCCTTCGCCGACCACTTCTTCGGCCCGCTGCAGATCCGCCGCAAGGTGATCTCGCTCGGCAAGGCCGACTACTTCACCGGCACCGGCCTCAAGGGCTTCTTCACCCGGCTGTTCTTCAGCGGCGTCGGCACCGTGCCGATCGACCGCTCCGGCGGCAAGGCCAGCGAGGCCGCGCTCCGCACCGGCCTGCGCATCCTGCGCGAGGGCAACATCCTGGGCATCTACCCCGAGGGCACGCGTTCGCCCGACGGCCGCCTGTACAAGGGCAAGACCGGCGTGGCCCGGCTCGCGCTGGAGTCGCGCGTGCCGGTCATCCCGTGGGCCATGGTCAACACCTACGAGATGATGCCGCCCGGGCGGCTGTTCCCCAAGCTCGGCATCCGTCCGGGCGTCAGGTTCGGCAAGCCGCTCGACTTCTCCCGCTACTACGGCATGGAGGACGACCGGCTGGTCCTGCGCGCGGTCACCGACGAGATCATGTACGCGCTGATGGAGCTGTCCGGCCAGGAGTACGTCGACAAGTACGCCGCCAGTGCCAGGGTCGAGATGGAACGCGCCGCCCGCGCCGCCGCCAAGGCCGCCTCCTAAGAGGCGGGCCCGCTTTCCCGTCAGGTCCTGAGGGCCTGTTCGCTCTTCGTCATCGCGCTGGTCAGTGAGGTCAGTTCCGCGCTGCTGAGCCGGTCGATCAGGTAGTCCCGCACGACCGCCACGTGGCCGGGCGCGACGCGTTCCAGGCAGCGCTCGCCCGCCTCGGTGAGCACGGCCAGCACCCCGCGGTCGTCGGAGGGGCAGGTGGTGCGCTCCACCAGCCCCGCCTTCTCCAACTGGGTGATCTGGTACGTCAGCGCGCTCTTCGACACCACCACGCCCCGGGCCAGCTCGGTCATGCGCATCTGACGGCCGGGCGCGTCCGACAGCCGCGCCAGGATCTCGTACTGCGGGTGTGTCAGCCCGGCCGCGGCCTTGAGCTGCTCCTCGATGCGCCGTTCGAGCAGGTGGGAGGCCGACAGGAAGGCGCGCCAGGCGGCCATCTCCGTCTCGTCGAGCCAGCGGGTGTCCGTCACGTCCCAAGTGTACTTGTTGTTCAGTTTTGAACTATCGGTAGAGTGGTTGTTCAAATCTGAACGACTCCATCTGGAGGTTCCATGATCGACCGGGCGCGTCCCATCGCTCTGCTGCTGGCCAGGATCGCCGTCGGGGTGATCTTCCTGGTGCACGGCTACCAGAAGTTCGCCGACATGGGCATCGCGGGCACCACGAAGTTCTTCGAGTCCGCGGGCATCCCGCTGGCCGGGCTGGCCGCGCCCGCCGTGGCCGTGCTGGAGGTGGTCGGCGGCATCGCGCTGATCCTCGGCGTCGCCCTGCCGGTCGCGGGCACGCTGCTGGCCCTGAACATGATCGGCGCGGTGGTGTTCGTCCACGGCGCCAACGGCTTCGGCGCGGGCGACGGGGGTTACGAGTTCGTCCTCGCCCTGGCGGCGGCGAGCCTGGCGGTGGGCTTCACCGGGGGCGGCGCCCTGTCCCTCGACACCGTCCTCGACCGCCGCCGCACCACCGCCCCGGTGACCGTCTAGAGACCGTCCCGTCCGGCCGCCTCACGGCCTTCGCGTGCGCCCTCTTCGGTGTGGCGTGCGCGAGGGCCCCGCGGCGCTCAGGTCAGGTGGGCGCGGATCTGCCTGATGTGGTCGGGGGTCGTACGGCAGCAGCCGCCGATCAGCGACGCCCCGGCGCGCTCCCACTCCTTGGCGGCCAGGCCGTACTCCACCGGGTCGGACAGGCCCAGCCAGCGGCGCCGCCCGGCGTCCCACGTCTCGCCGGAGTTGGGGTAGACCACGACGGGCAGGCCGCCGGACAGGCGGGCGACCAGGCCGGGGATGTGCCGCGGCGCCGTGCAGTTGACGCCCACCGCCACCACCTGCGGGTTGCCCGAGAACAGCGCGGCGGCCCGGTCGATCGGGGTGCCGTCGTTGATGTGCTCGGCGTCGCGGCAGGAGAAGCTCACCCACGCCTTGACCTCCGGCGTGGCGGCCAGCAGCCTGGCCAGCGCGCGCGCCTCGGCGTAGGACGGGATGGTCTCGCAGGCCAGCAGGTCGGCGCCGGCGGCGGCCAGGATCTCCCAGCGCGGACGGTGCCAGGCCAGCAGGCCGTCCTCGTCGAGGTCGTAGTCGCCGGTGTACTCGGCGCCGTTGGCCAGGTAGGCGCCGTAGGGGCCGACCGAGGCCGCCACCAGGCCGTGACCGGCCTCGTCGCGGGCCTGCCCGGCCAGCTCGACCGACAGCCTGATCAGCCGCTCGGCCTCGGACCGGTCGAGCCCCCGCCGCTGGAAGCCGGGGATGGTGGCCTGGTAGCTCGCCGTGGTCGCCACGTCGGCGCCCGCCGCGTAGTAGTCGGCGTGCACCCGCCTGATCAGCTCGGGCTGCTCCAGCAGCAGGCGCGCCGACCAGAGCTCGTCGCGCAGATCCGCGCCGAGCGACTCCAGATGCGTGGACAGGCCGCCGTCCAGGACGAGTGTGCTCACCCGTCCAGAATAGGAGGCCGCGGGCGATGATGGCGCACGAGAATGGCACGCCTTTTCCTGGGGGCGTCCGAATATCGCGGCGAAGATATCGCGCAGCGTGAAATTCATAATGCTCGCGCGAGGATTCGGGTGGCGTCCGCGTCACGGGAGGCCGGTCGGCGGGCGGGAGTGCGCTGCGGCGCATTGCGCGGAGATCGCGCGTTATCGGGCTGATTGTTCGTCGAAATCGGCAAAGACTGTTGGATTCCCGGGTTCGGGGCGAACGGCGGCTTTGAAAGGGATGCCGTGCGGCATGGCCGGTCGCCTTCTCGTGATTCTCCAGGAGTGTTCCCGGGGTGCTGTTCCACCGCCCGCCCGGCGTCACGCGTGGCAGCGCCGCGTGATTCCGCAGCGCTGCCACAGGTGTCAGCGGCGTTTCCAGAAGGGGCCGCGGCGCGTTCCTGAGCCGGGGTCCCCCGGAAGGGCGGGACCGGCGGCGTCGTCGGCGGACCCTGGGGCACCGCCGGTGAGGCCGGTGAGGAGGTCGACGGCGTGGTCGTGCAGGGCCCGGAGGTCCGTGCCCGGACGCTCGGCCGCCTCCAGGTCGCGGGCCAGCGCCGTCAGAGCCTCGTTCCCGCCCAGGTACGCCGCCAGCGCCGCCAGTCGGGAGCCCAGGTCGGCCAGGTACAGCGCGTCCGGTACGCGCATCGCCGTGAGCCGGTCCAGTTCGGCCTTCAGCTGCGGCCTGACCGACTCCAGCCGGTGCGCCGGACGCGGTGACACCGGAGGCGCGAACTTCGGCGAGCCCCCGAACCCCGACCCACCGGAACCCGGCGCGGGCGGCGGCGGACCGGCGGGGCCGCCGGCCGAGGGCGGCGCCGGGAAGGGGGCCTCAGCCGAGGAGGCGGCGGGCCCGCCGCCGGCCGGCGGGGCGAAGCCCTGAGGCATCATGCGGGGAGCGCTGGCCGGACGGGCCATCGTCATGGCCTGCGCCACGAACCCTCCGCCCATGGACGGGTTCGGCGGCAGCTCCCACCCGCTCGGCGGCTCGACCGGCTGGATGACCCGATGCTCGGGCCCGCCCTCCGCGACCTGCCGGGTGTCGATCGCCACGTACGCCGTGAACCTGCACAGCACGCCGTTCTCCAGCGAGACCCCCACGATCCGCGACTCCAGACCGTGCTCGCCCATGGCGTACCGGTCCTCCAGCTCGCGCAGGTGGGCGCGGGCCCAGACGGCACGGAGGGCGGGACCGTCCGTGGTCACCCCCGTGACCCGCTCCTCCCACGGCCCCGCGGCCGACGTCCCGCGTACGGTGACGGCCTCGGCGCCCTCGCGGCACCGCCCGTACACCCGGAGCGGCACGCCCGGGAAGATCGAGCCGAGATGGGTGACGGTGTCCGGGTCGGTCTCCAGCCCCTTCAGGGACAGGTCCGTCACCAGCGGCGCGCCGATCCTGCGGTGGATCTGCTCCATCGCCGCGTCGAGCCGGTCCTCGGACTCCACCAGCTCGCACCGGCCCGCGCCCAGCCCGGCGAGCCTGCCGAGGAACCCGGCGTTCACCGCCCGGTCGATCCCGACCGTGTGCACCCGCATCGCCGACAGCGCGCCGCCGGTCTGCTCCAGGATCTGGTCCTCGTTGCCCACCTGGCCGTCGGTGACCAGCACCAGCACCCGCTCCCTGTCGCCGGGCGCGCCGAGCAGCGCGATGGCGCGGCGCAGCGGTTCGAGCAGTTCGGTGCCGCCGCGCGCGTCGACCCGCGCGAGGTGCTCGACCGCCCGGTACCGGTTGCGGTCGGACGCCTCCACCAGCCCCTCGAACGCCGCCTCGACCACCGAGTCGAACGTCAGCACGTCGAAGCGGTCGTGCGCGGTCAGCGTGTCGACGATGCGCGCCGCCGCCCGCCGCGCCGCGACCATCTTCCAGCCGCCCATGCTGCCCGAACGGTCGAGCAGCAGCACCACGTCCCGCGGCGCGCGGGCGGCCTGGAGCGCGGGCGGGACGACGGTGAGCGCGAACGTCCCCCGGCCGTCGAACTGCAGCGACGTGGACGCCTCGAACGACAGGCGCAGCACGAAGTCGCGGTCGAGCCGCTCGCCCGGACGCAGCCGTACGGTGTGGTTCTCCTCCTCGACCACGTGCAGGCTGGAGGCCAGCTCCCGCAGGTCGAGGCCGGAGGCGTCGACGCGGGCGGTGAGCGAGAGGCGCACCGGGCTGGGGAAGCCGGGCAGCAGCACCGGCGGCGTGATCCTGGACGCGTCGGGCACGGCGTCGGTGTCCGGCGCGACCCCGGCCCCCGCCGGGTCGCCGTCGAGCGGGGTGCCCGGGACGTACCGCGGGGCCACGACGAGCGGGAAGCGGAACGTCGCCGCGCCGTCCTCGTAGGGGAGGGGCTGGCTCATGCTCAGCCTGACCGAGACGCGTTCGCCGGGCAGGATGTTGCCCACCCTGATCGTGAACACGTCGGGCCGGTCCTCCTCGGCGATGGCCGCCCGCCTGCCCTCGCGCAACGCCTGGTCGTAGTCGGCCCTGGCCTGGCCGCGCTCCTTCAGCACGCCCTCCACGACCCGGTCGTCGGCCTCCATCCTGAACCCCGTCACCGCCGCCCGGTCGGGCAGCGGGAAGACGTAGGTCGCCTCCAGCGTGACGTCGAACGGGTTGTGGAACCCCTGCTCGACCTCGACCCCGGCGATGAGCCCGGCGATGTCGGCGTGGACGTCCACGCTCTCCAGCGGCAGGTTGCCGCGCTCGGTCAGCAGCGCGCCGAACCCGGCGTCCGGCACCGGCAGGCACCGTGCGGGCTCCAGCGAAGTGATCTTCACAGCAGTCTCCTCTCTACGAGCACCGCGAGCAGCGGTCCCGCCGCCGCCAGCACCGCCTGGACGTCCTCCTCGGACGGAGGCCGCCCACCGTCCCACACGACCCGCACGCCGTCGCCGAGCGCGATCCCCGAGACCGCGCCTCCGGCGGCGTGCCCGCCCGTGTCCCCGGCCGCCGGTCGCGGCGCGGCTTCGGGGCCCCCCGGTTCTTGGACGGCGGCCGGGGCGGGACGGCTCGGCCGGTCGGCCCAGAACCGCCCCCGTCCCGCGTCGCCGCCGCCGTCCGGGCCGCCCGGTGGGGGACGCCGGACCGCCGGGCCCGGGGGCGGCGCGTCGGTCAGGCCGGCGGCCGTCGCCAGCGTCGTGTTCGTCGCCCCGGCCAGGGCCGTCTGGATCTCCGCGATCGAGTGCCCCGCGGCCTGCATGCGCTTGACGGCCACCAGTTGCAGCAGGTGCCGCCGGCCGTAGCGGGCGATCCTGCCGCGCCGGGTCAGGGGCGGGTCCACGAGGCCGATGGTGGTGTACCACCTGATCAGGCGCTCCCCGGGCACATCGCGGACCCGGCCGTTGACCGGCTGCGCGCCGGCGCGCAGCGCGTGCGCCGCGTGCTCGGCCAGCTCGCCGATGGTCCAGGTGTCGCTCATACCTCCACAATGACACTGTCACTATTGCACTGTCAATGACGGAAAGATCGGAAGAATCGAGCCCCGAATGACGTTGTAAAAGGGGAAAAGCACTACTGAAGGGGAGGAAATACGACATGGCTACGATCACCGGTCCGCTCTCGGGTGACGCCAAGAACACTGTCGCCGAGGCCCTGCAGGGCGCCCTCGTCGATCTGATCGATCTGTCGCTGATCGCCAAGCAGGCGCACTGGAACCTCGTCGGCCCCCATTTCCGCCCGATTCACCTCCAGCTTGACGAGCTGACCGACCTGGCCCGTACCCATATGGACACCATCGCCGAACGCGCCGTCGCCCTTGGCGTGAACCCTGACGGACGATCGGCGACCGTCGCCAAGTCCACCCAGCTCCAGCAGCCCGAGCGCGGCTGGCTGGAGGACGGCAAGGTCGTGGCGACCGTCACCGACATCCTCGACGGCATCAGCAAGCGCATGTACGAGCGCATCCGCGCCACCGACGAGGCCGACCCCGTCAGCCAGGACCTGCTCATCGCCGTGACGCAGGACATCGACAAGCAGCACTGGATGTTCCAGGCCCAGCGCTGACCGCAGGCCGACCGCGCGACCGAAGGCCCGGGCACGAGCCCGGGCCTTCGCGCGTCCGGGCTTTTGTGCGTTCGGGTGGGGAAGTGGGCGATCTTCCGCGCAGTGGGTACGGACTGTCACGCATCGTCCAGGGACCGCCGACGATCTCCCGCCGCGACGGAGCGCGGGGTTTGCGCAGAGTTTGATGTCGCGAGTCCTTGCCATTCATGTCGATGCGGTCGACTAGCGTGGCACCTAGAGGGAGGCCCCACGATGTCCCACAAGACTCTCCTCCGCACGGGCCCGCTCTTGCAGGGCGGCATCAGCCCGTACGGGCCGCTCACGCCGGCGTCCGCCGACGGGCTCGCGCTGCCGCCGGGCTTCACCGGCCGGGTCGTGGCCCGCTCCGGTGACAAGGTGGCCGGGCTCACCTGGCACGCGGCGCCCGACGGCGGCGCCTGTTTCCCCGACGGCGCCGGCTGGATCTACGTGTCCAATTCCGAGCTGCCCCTGCTCGGCGGCGCCTCCGCGGTGCGCTTCCAGGCCGACGGCACGGTCGCCGACGCCTACCGCATCCTGTCCGGCACCGACCTCAACTGCGCGGGCGGCGCCACGCCGTGGCACACCTGGCTGTCGTGCGAGCTCGGCGACCGCGGCCGCGTCTTCGAGTGCGACCCTTACGGCGCCCGCGCCGCCCGTCCCCGCCTGGCCATGGGCCGCTTCAGGCACGAGGCCGCCGCCTGCGACCCCGAGCGGCGCGTCGTCTACATGACCGAGGACGAGCAGGACGGCTGCTTCTACCGGTTCCGGCCCGGCGACTGGGGCGACCTGACCGAGGGCACGCTGGAGGTGCTGTGCGCGTCGGGCGGATGGCGGCCGGTGCCGTCCCCGGCCGCGCTGCTCACCGCGGCCCGCCACCAGGTCGAGGACGCCCGCCACTTCGACGGCGGCGACGGCTGCCACTACGCGGGCGGCGTCTGCTACTTCACCACCAAGGGCGACACCGGCCTGTGGGCCTACGACGCGCAGACCTCCACGCTCGACCGGCTGTGCGAGGGCGTGCGCGCGATCACGGCCGCGCCCTCGGGCGACCTCTACGTGGCCAGGGAGACGACGGAGATCGACGTCATCGCCCCCGACCGGGCCGTCACGCCGTTCCTGCGGCTCACCGGGCACGACGGGGCCGAGCTCACCGGGCTGGCGTTCTCGCCGAGGGGCGACCGGCTCTACTTCTCGGCCAGGCGCGGCCGCACCGAGGGCCACACCTTCGAGGTCGGCGGCCCCTTCCGCCCCTGACCGGACGTCCGCGGCTCAGGCCAGGTAGCGGACCAGCATCAGCTTCAGCTCGGCCACGAGCTCCGCGCCGTGCTCCGGCGTCGCCGGCCCCAGCATGGGCAGCACCGCCTTCACCATGGCCAGCGCCATCGTGGCGTTGAGCCGCGCCCGCTCCTGCGGCAGCTCGGGCGAACGCCGCCGCAGCAGCGCGGCGATCCGCTCGGCCAGCGCCGCGTGCATGCGCTGCGAGGCCGCCGCGAGCCGGTCGCCGGTGGCCGTCCCGTACAGCAGCGACCAGTACGCCGGCGACTCGGCCTTGAACGCCACGCTCTCGTCCACGAGCTGCCCCACCAGGGCCTCCAGCGGGACGTCCGGGGTGACCCCCGCCAGCCGGGCCGCCCAGAACTCCTCCCGGTCGTCGGTGTACCGGGACACCAGGCCGTCCAGGATCTCCTCCTTGTTCCGGAAGAACTGGTACAGCGACCCGGGGGAGAGCCCGGCCCGCGCGGCGACCTGGTTCGTCGTCAGGTCCGGATAGCCGATCTCGGCGATCACCGACTCCGCGGCGTCGAGGATCTCGGCCATCCGCTTCAGGCCGCGCGCCTGCCTGCGGACCGTGCGTTCAGGCATGGGCCACTCCGTTGACAAATGCGAGCATTTACTTGTATTTCTGGGTTCGACAGCGAAACACGAGCAGTTTACCGAGTTTCCAGTGGGAGACCCCATGCGAACCTGCCCATCCGGCCCGGCGCGGGCGGTGCCCCCGTGGCCGTGAACGTCACCACGCGGGGCCCGCGCGCCACCGCCGCAGAGCCGCCGCTGCGCAGGCTGGGCCACCTCCTCGTCCGTCGCCGCCGGGTCGTGCTGGCCCTGGCCGCACTCGTCCTGGTCGTCGCGGGCGTCCTGGCCGCCGGCACGGTCTCCCGCCTCTCCCTGGCCCGCTTCGAGGCGCCCGGCTCGGCGTCCGACCGGGCCCAGGCCGAGCTCGCACGGCGGTTCGGCACCGGCAGCCCCGACCTGGTCTTCCTGGTCACCACCAGGTCGGGCACCGTCGACGACGCCGCGGCCGAGTCGGCGGGCCGCGCGCTCACCGAGCGGATCGGCCGGGCGCCGGGCGTCGCGGAGTCGTCCTCGTACTGGACCAGGGGCAGGCCCGCCACCCTGCGCAGCCAGGACGGCAGGCACGCGCTGATCGTGGTACGCGTCCCCGGCGACGCCGACCACGTGCGCACGCGGGTGCTGCCCGCGCTCGTGCCGCGCATCGTCGGCGACCAGGGCCCCTTCCGGGTACGGGCCGGGGGAGGGGAGGAGGTGTTCCGCGAGACCGTGCCGCTGGCCAGGCAGGACTTCGTCCGGGCCGAGCTGGTCGTCTTCCCGCTGGCGTTCGTGCTGCTGTGGCTCTACCAGCGGCACGTGACGGCCGCCCTGGTGCCGATCCTGGCCGGGGTGGCGGCCATGGTGGTCGGCCTGGCCCTGCTGCGCGGCGTGCTGATGTTCGCGGACGTCTCCACCTTCGCCCTGAACCTCACCCTCGCCATGGGCCTCGGGCTCGGCATCGACTACTGCCTGTTCGTCGTCCAGCGTTTCCGCGAGGAGGTCGCCGCGGGGCGCGACCGCCCGGCGGCCGTCGCCGGAGCCGTCGAGCACGCCGGGCGGACCGTGCTGTTCAGCGGCCTCACCGTGGCCGCCTCGCTGGCCGTGCTGTTCGCGCTGCCCTTCGACTTCCTGCGTTCCTTCGCCTACGCGGGCATCGCGGTCGTCGCCGGCGGCCTGTTCGCGGCGGTGGTCGTGCTGCCCGCCGTGCTGGCCTCGATCGGCGGCACGATGGTGCCCCGGACGCGGCGGCGCGGCGCGGGACTCTGGCGTGGGAGGCGGCGCGCTTCCGGCGCCGGGTCCTGGCCAGGCCGTGCCGGGCCGTCCGGGTTCTGGGACGGCCTGGCCGCCCGGGTCATGCGCCGGCCGGTGTTGTCCGGCGGTCTGGCGGCCGCGCTGCTGCTGGTGCTCGCCTCGCCGTTCCTCGGCCTGCGCTTCGGTACGGCCGACGACCGCATCCTGCCGCCGGAGGCGTCCTCGCGGCAGACCCAGGAGGTCATCCGGCGGGCCTTCCCGGCGGAGGAGACCGACGCCATCCAGATCATCTCGACGGGAGCGGCGCGGGCCGCCGACGTCTCGGCGTACGCGGTGCGGCTCTCGCGGGTTCCCGGGGTCGCCCAGGTCGACTCCGCCGCCGGCGCTCACGTGGCGGGGCGGCGCGTCGGCGACGGCGACCCGGCCCGCTTCCGCGGGGAGGGCGCCTGGCTGTCGGTGGTGCCGTCCGCGAAGGCGCTGGCCGGTGACCCCGTCCGGCTGGTGGAGTCCGTACGGGCCGTGCCGCCGCCGTTCGAGGTGCTGGTCGGCGGCTATCCCGCCGAGCTGGCCGACTACCGCGCCTCGGTCGTGGACCGCCTGCCGCTGGTGCTCACGCTCATGCTGGGCGTCACGTTCGCCGTGCTGTTCCTGATGACCGGCAGCCTGGTCCTGCCGCTCAAGGCGACCCTGCTGAACGTGCTCAGCCTCGGCGTCATGTTCGGCGCCGTCGTCTGGGTCTTCCAGGAGGGCCACCTGTCGGGCCTGCTCGGCTTCACCCCGACCGGCACGCTCGACCCGAGCATCCCGATCCTCATGCTCTGCGTCGCCTACGGCCTGTCGATGGACTACGAGGTCTTCCTGCTGTCCAGGATCAAGGAGGAGCACGACAGGACGGGCGACACCGTGGAGGCCGTGGCCGCCGGCATGCGGCGCGGCGCGCCCCTGATCACCGCGGCGGGCGGCATCCTGGCGCTCACCTTCGCCGCCTACGCCACCGCGCGCGTGGCGTTCGTGCAGATGCTCGGGGTCGGCATGGCGGTGGCGGTGCTGGCGGACGCCACCGTGATCAGGGCGGTGCTGGTGCCGAGCCTGATGCGCCTGGCCGGGCCGCTCAACTGGTGGCCACGGGGCCGGGCCGGGCGGGCACGGTGAGATCGAGCGACCACATCTCCTCGGTGACCTCGGCGCCGTTCTCCACGCCCCGTTCGGCCGACTCCAGCTCGAACCCGGCCGCCTGGTAGATGCGCCGCGCGCTCACCAGGCAGTCGCGGGTCCACAACGTGATCCGCCGGTAGCCGCGCGCCCTGGCGTGGCGCAGGCACTCGGCCACCAGACGCCGGCCGATCCCGAGCCCCCGCGCCGACGGCTCGACCAGCAACATGCGCAGCTTGGCCGTCGTGTCGTCCTGGTGCACGCAGAACACGCATCCGGCGCGCTCGCCGTCGACCTCGGCGATCCAGCCGGCGTCGCGGGCGGGGTCGTAGGCGCCCACGATCCTGGCCACGAGCTGCTCGAACTCGGTGCCCCAGCCGTACTCCTCGCTGTAGAGGGCGCCGTGCCGGTAGGCGACCCAGCCCAGGTCGCCCGTCCGCGGGGGCCTGATCACGTACGAGCGCTCGGAGGGCTCGCCGAGCAGCCGCCTGATCGTCGCCATGCCGCCGACCAGCAGCGCCTGGTCCTCCTCGGGCAGGCCGCCGAGCAGGCGCTCGATCTCCTCGGCCGATCGGCGGTCGAGCCCGGCGAAGGTCGCGGCGCCGGCCTCGGTCAGCCGTACGAGCTGCTTGCGGGCGTCGGCGGCCGACCGCTCGCGCGACACCAGGCCGTCGCCCTCGAACCGGGCCAGGATCCGGCTCAGGTAGCCCGCGTCGAGGTCGAGCAGGCCGCGCAGCTCGCCGGTCTCCATGCTCTCGGCGTGCGCCAGCTCGAACAGCACCCGGACTTCCGTCAGCGAGTAGGGCGAGTCGAGCATGCCTGCCTGGAGGACGCCGATCACTTTCGTATAGAACCGGTTGAAGGCTCTGATCTCAGAAACCCTTGCCTCCGTCAACGAATTCATTGCTCTAGTCAACCATAAGAAGGATCCCGTTGTGAACCTGTACATAGGCGGCTACGGCCCCGGCATCGTGACCGCGGACGGCGAGCTGACCCGCGTGGCCTCGCCGTCGTTCCTGGCCGCGCACCCCACCCTGCCGGTGTTGTACGCGGTGGGCGAGTTGCGGCGCGGCTGGCTCACCGCCTTCACCATGGACGGCGGCCTGTCCCCGCTGGACGAACGCTCCAGCGACGGCGACAGCCCCTGCCACCTGGCGGTCCACCCCTCGGGGACCCTGCTGGCCGTGGCCAACTACGGCGACGGCACCGCGGGCCTGCACCACCTGGACGAGAGGGGGGCCTTCGCCGGCGACCCGATCGTCCTGAGGCACGAGGGCTCGGGCCCCGACCCCGACCGCCAGGCCGGCCCGCACGCCCACATGTGCGTCTTCCACGAGGACGTCCTGCACGTCTCCGACCTGGGCACCGACGAGATTCGCCGCTACCGCCTGGACGGCTCCCCGCTCGACCCGATCACCTTGGCCCCCGGCACCGGCCCCCGCCACTTCGCCTTCGCCGGCGACCGCCTGTACGTGGCCGGCGAGCTGGACGGCACCGTGACCCTCGTCGAGGGCGAGCGCCGCACCGTCGTCCCCGCCTCGCGCGCCGGGGGCGACAACGCGCCCTCCCACCTGCAGCTCGACGGCGACCTGGTCTACGTCGCCAACCGCGGGCCCGACACGGTCTCGGTGCTGCGCGCCGCCGACCTGACCCCGGTGGCCGAGGTGCCCTCGGGCGGCGACTGGCCCCGGCACTTCGCCATCGCGGGCGACCGCCTGTACGTCGCCAACCAGAACTCCGGCCAGGTGACCGTGTTCACGCTGGACGACGGGGTGCCCGAGCCGGCCGGGCGGTCGTACGAGGTGCCCAGCCCGTCCTGCGTGCTGCCCGCCTAGGAGGGCACGGCCTGTGCGGGGAGGCGGGCCCGTGTAAGAAGTTGACCAAGTGGTGGCCCGGCGCCCCGCCGGGCCACCACGATGGCCGGGTGCGCAAGATCCTGTCGCTCCTCGCCCTGCTGATCGCCGTCCTGCCCGCCGCCGGGTGCGGCGGCGCCCCCGTGCGGCCGGTGCCGTCCGCGGCGCCCGCGCCGCCCGCGCCGACGCCCTCGGAACCGGGCCGCCCGTCGCCGCCGCCGGTGAACGCGGGGGAGTCGTGGCGGATCACCACCCGCGGGGCCGAGCACGAGATCGAGGGCTACGCCGACCATGTGAGCGTGCTGCCCGGCGAGCGCTTCGCCCTGCATGTCTCCACCACCGCCCCGCGCTTCACCGCCGCCGCCTTCAGGATGGGTGCGCACCCGGCGAAGGTGTGGGAGTCCTCCCAGGTCAAGGGCGTACGCCAGCCCCCGGCCAGGACCGTGGACCGCATGGTGACCGCCGCGCACTGGAAGCCCTCGCTCACCGTGGACACCCGAGGCTGGACGGAGGGCGCGTACCTGATCAGGCTGGACGCCTCGACCGGCGCCCAGCGGTACGTGCCGATCACCGTGCGCTCGGCCTCGACCCGGGGCCGCGTGGTGGTGGTGAACGCGGTCACCACCTGGCAGGCGTACAACCTGTGGGGCGGGCGCAGCCTGTACCTCGGCCCCGGCGGCTTCGCCGACCGCTCGCGCGAGGTCACCTTCGATCGCCCGTACGACGGCGCCGGCGCCCGCCTGTTCCTCGACTTCGAGCAGTCGGCGCTGGACGTGGCCGAGCGCAGCGGCGTGCCCCTGGCCTACCTCACGAGCCTCGACCTCGGCCCCGGCGTGCTGGACGGCGCCAAGGCCGTGCTCTCGCTGGGCCACGACGAGTACTGGTCGCCCGCGATGCGCACGGCCGTCACCCGGGCCAGGGACAGCGGGACGAACCTTGCCTTCCTCGGCGCGAACGCCGTCTACTGGCGGATCGCGATCAAGGGCAGGACGGTCGCCTGCGACAAGGAACGGCTGTGCCCGCTGTGGCGGGACTCCCGCCCGGAGAGCGCCCTGGTGGGGCAGATGTACGACTGCTTCCCCGCCCAGGGCGCCTACACGGTCACCAGGCCCGGTCACTGGATCTTCGCCGGCACCCGGGGGCGGCGCTTCCCCGGCATGGTCGGCCCGGAGAGCGACAAGGTCTCGCGCGGCTCGCCGAAGGGCGTCGAGGTGCTGGCCGACTCGTCGTTCTCGTGCGGGGGACGGGCGACGACGTCGCAGAGCACGTACTACACCGCGCCGAGCGGGGCCGGGGTGTTCGCGTCCGGCACGATGCGCTGGGTGTGCGCGATGCGCGGCAAGCGGTGCGGTCACGGCGTCCCCGAGTCCGCGGCCGCCTTCACCCGCCGCGCGACGGCGAACGTGCTGACCCGCTTCGCGGCGGGCCCCGCCGGCGAACGCGCCGCCGTGCTTCCGCACCACCCCGCCCGGGCCCCTCAGGAGCACGGGGTGCCGACGGGGAACGCCGCCGCCTCCAAGACCCGCCGGCACGCCCCGGGAGGCACCCCTGAAGGCCCCCAGGAAGGCCCCCAGGAAGGCCCCCGGGAAGGCCCCCGGGAAGGCCCCCAGGAAGGCTAGGAGCGGCGCTCGCGCAGGATCGCCTCCAGCCGCTTCCTGATCTCCTGCTCGGCCGCATCCTTGCGCACGCCGAGGTCGGCGAGGGCCTGCACCACCGGGCCCTCCTCCAGGGAGAGCACGCCGAGCAGCAGGTGCTCGGTGCCGACGTAGTTGTGCCCGAGCCGCAGCGCCTCCCGCAGGGTCAGCTCCAGCGCCTTGGCGCTCTGCGCGGCGAACGGCAGGGTGACGGGTGACTGCCCGCCGCCCGGCCCCATGGCCGCCGTGACGGCCTCCCTGACCGCCTCGGCGGACGCGCCGAGGGTGGCCATGGTCGAGGCGGCCAGCGCCTCCGGCACGTGCAGCAGCCCGAGCACCAGGTGCCCGACCTCGATGTGGTCGTGCCCCGACAGCCGCGCCTCCTCCTGCGACTTGACCACCGCGACCCGGGCCTTGTCGGTGTAACGGGCGTAGTTGCGCAGGTCGTCGGCGAGCGAGCTGCCCTCCTTGACCACGAACCGCTTCTGCGCGGCCTGTTTGGTGACGCCCATGCTGCGGCCGATGTCGGTCCAGGAGGCGCCGGAGTGGCGGGCGTTGTCCACGAAGTGGCCGATCAGGTGGTCGGCCACCTCGCCGAGGTGCTCGCCGAGCGTGACGGCGTCGGTGAGCTGGCCGAGCGTGTCGCCGTCCGGGTGGCGGCTCTTGATGGCGGCGATGAGGTCGTCGAGACGTACGGTTCCATCCATGCGTCAACCATAGGTTGACGTTCTCTATTCGTCAACCCTTGGTTGACGAACGGGGTTCCTCTTCGGAAATGATCTGCGCCTGGCGTTTGGTCTAGACCACTGTGCGCCCCGGCAGGCACAATGCGAGCTGTCACCGAGCAATGGTTCGTGAACCCCATCGGGAGGAACCCGCCATGCGTATAGGAGTGCTCACCGGAGGCGGAGACTGTCCGGGTCTCAACGCCGTCATCAGGGCCGTGGTGCGTAAGGGGGTGAGCGCGTACGGCCATGAGTTCGTGGGGTTCCGCGACGGCTGGCGCGGCCCCCTCGAAGGCGACACGATGCCGCTCGACATCCAGGCCGTACGAGGCATCCTGCCGCGGGGCGGCACCATTCTCGGATCCTCCCGGACCAACCCGATCAAGATCCAGGGCGGCGTCGACCGCATCAAGGAGAACCTCCTCGCCACCGGCGTCGACGCCCTGATCGCCATCGGCGGCGAGGACACGCTCGGCGTGGCCAAGCAGCTCTACGACCGCGACGTGAACGTCGTGGGCGTGCCCAAGACCATCGACAACGACCTGTCCGGCACCGACTACACCTTCGGCTTCGACACCGCGGTCAACATCGCGATGGAGGCCATCGACCGGCTGCACACCACCGCCGAGTCCCACCACCGCGCGCTGATCTGCGAGGTCATGGGCCGTCACGCGGGCTGGATCGCGCTGCACGCGGGCATGGCCGGCGGCGCCAACGTGATCCTCATCCCCGAGAAGCCCTTCGACATCGACCGGGTCTGCGAGTACGTCGAGTCCCGCTTCCGCACCCGCTATTCGCCGATCATCGTCGTGGCCGAGGGTGCCCACCCGATCGAGGGCCAGATGGAGCTGCAGACCGGCACCCTCGACGCGTTCGGGCACGTCCGGCTCGGCGGCGTCGGCGAGGTGCTGGCCAAGGAGATCGAGAAGCGCACCGGCAAGGAGGCCCGGACGACGGTGCTCGGGCACATCCAGCGCGGCGGCACCCCGACGGCCTACGACCGGGTGCTGGCCACCAGGTTCGGCCTCCAGGCGATCGACGCCGCGCACGAGGGCGACTACGGCAAGATGGTCGCCCTGCGCGGCACCGACATCGTCCGGGTCGGGCTCGACGAGGCGACGGCCGAGCTGAAGACCGTGCCGGTGTCCCGGTACTCCGAGGCCGAGGTCTTCTTCGGCTGAGGTGTTCTTCGGCTGGGTGAAAGCGGCTTGCAAGCGCCCGGCCGTACCTTCTGGACAGCGGGGTTACCGCTTACAACCCCCCTCGGGGTACGGCTTGGGGCGCAGCGAGTCGGCGGCCCACTTCGCGCCGCAAGCCGTACCCAGGAGATAGCTCAACCGCGGGGCGCGCCGGGGAGATCCACCTCCGGCGCGCCCTCGCCGCGTTCACGGGGAGCGTCCGGGCTCAGCGGCGGGGCGTCCGCATCATCATCTGCTGCTGCGGGCGGGGGGCGGCCGGGGGCGCGGGGTAGGCCAGGCGCTGCTGCTGGGCGGTACGCCGGCGCAGCTCCAGGCGGGCGACCATCTCGGCGTCCTCGTGCAGTTCCTCCTCCGAGGGCGCGAGGATCACCATGAGCAGCATGGTCAGCGTGATCAGGCTGATCACGGTCATGAGGGGGACGAGGAAGTCCAGGGCGTCGGCGCCGGTGACCATGCCGGGCTCGGCGTCGACGGAGACCCGCATGGCGTACATGCCGGTGTAGTGCATGCCCGAGACGGCCACGCCCATGACCATCGCCGCGCCGGTGATCCAGACCGTCCTCTTGACCCGCAGGGTGAACCAGAGCGCGGCGGTCGCGGCCACGACGGCGATGACCACGGACGCGGCCACGGTCGTGCGGTCGTAGGAGACGTGGGCGCTCATGTTCATGGCGTACATGCCGAGGTAGTGCATGCTGGCCACGCCGAGCCCGGTGAGCAGGCCGCCGCCGAGCAGCGCCAGGGCCCGGCCACGGCCGTAGGACACCAGGAACAGCCCGGTGCCGACCACCACGATGGCCACGGCGGCCGAGGCGACGGTGAGCGGCACGTCGTACTTGATCTGCGTGCCCTCCACCGCGAAGCCCATCATGCCGACGAAGTGCATGACCCAGATCCCGGTGCCGCCTATGGAGATCGCCGCGCCGATCAGCCAGCGCATCCGCGACGCGCCGCGGCTCGCGTGGGCCTGGGCGGTCAGCCGCAGTCCGAGCATCGAACCCAGGCACGACATCAGGTACGCGAGCAGCGGAGTGAGCGGTCCGTGGGTGAAATGATTAACAGCGGTCATATATCGACATTCCTTGTGATTAGGGGTTCACGGATTGTGTCATCCGCCCTGTCCCTATCGCATGGATAACGCAACTATCTGTCAACCGCCGTGTCGGAAACATGAAAAGGTCTCATGAGCATCGAGGGGCCCTTCTGGCGGGCGATCGCGGTCTTCCGCGTCGCGTCGCTGCTGTACGCCGTCGTGCTGATGGCCCAGTACCGCGGGTATGAGGAGCCGGTCATCGGCTGGCTGGTGATCGCCCTGATGACCCTGTGGACGGCCGGGGCCACGTACGCGTACTCGGTCGAGGGGCTGCGCGGATGGCCGCTGCCGGCCATCGACCTGCTGGTGGCCCTGGCCTGCCTGCTGGCCTCGCCGTACGTCGAGGGCGCCCGGCAGGGCGCGGCGGGCACCATGCCCGTGCCCGCCACCTGGATCGCGGCGCCCGTCCTGGCCTGGGCCGTGTACGGCGGCAGGCGCGCGGGCGCGGTGGCGGCGGCCGTCGTCGCCGCCGCGGACCTGTGGCTGCGCGTGCGCGCCCCGGACGCGCCCGTGATGATCAACGGCGCCGTCCTGCTGTTCCTGTCAGGAGTGGTGGTCGGACACGTGGCCCGGCTGGCCAAGGAGGCCGAGGAGCGCATGCAGCGCGCGGCCGAGATGGAGGCGGCCCAGCGCGAACGCGACCGGCTGGCCCGCGACCTGCACGACTCCGTCCTCCAGGTGCTGGCCCTGGTCCAGCGGCGCGGCCGGCAGATCGGCGGCGAGGCGGCCGAGCTGGGCCGCCTCGCCGGCGAGCAGGAGGCCGCGCTGCGCGAGCTCATCGCCGCCCGCCCGGCCCCGACCGGCTCCACCGACCTGCGCTCCCTGCTCATTCGGCACGGCTCGCCGCTGGTGACGGTCTCCACCCCGGCCACGCCGCTCGTCCTGCCCACCCCGGCGGCCGAGGGCGTGGCGGCCGCGGTCGGGGCCGCCCTGGACAACGTGCGCAGGCACTGCGGCCTGGACGCGCGGGCCTGGGTGTTCGCCGAGTCCTGCGACGACGTGGTCATGGTGACCGTCCGGGACGAGGGGCCCGGCATCCCCGAGGGCCGCCTGGAGCGGGCCGCCGCCGAGGGCCGCCTGGGCGTCGCCCAGTCCATCCGCGGACGCGTCGCCGACCTGGGCGGGACGGTCGCCGTCACCTCCGCGCGGTCGGGGACCGAGATCGAGATCAGCCTGCCCGCCGAGCGGACGCGGAAAGGCGCGGGCGGCCCCGGTTAGAGTGGCGTCATGGTGCGGGTCATGGTCGTGGACGACCATCCCATGTGGCGCGACGGCGTGGCCAGGGATCTGTCCGAGGCGGGCTACGACGTCGTGGCGGTGGTGGGGGAGGGGCGGCAGGCGATCCGGGCGGCCGGGGCCGTACGTCCCGAGGTCGTGGTGCTGGATCTGCACCTGCCCGACATGTCCGGGGCCGAGGTGGCCGCCGGCCTGGCCGGGGCCGACCCGGCGCCGAAGGTCCTGGTGTTGTCGGCCAGCGCCGAGCAGGACGACGTGCTGGCCGCGGTCAAGGCCGGCGCGTCCGGATATCTGGTGAAGTCGGCGAGCCGGGAGGAGTTCCTCGACGCCGTCCGCCGCACCGCCGACGGCGACGCCGTCTTCACGCCGGGCCTGGCCGGGCTGGTCCTCGGGGAGTACCGGCGGCTGGCCGCGAGTCCGGCCGCAGCCGGCCGCGCGGGCGACGACGGGCCGAGGCTGACCGAGCGCGAGACGGAGGTGCTCAGGCTGGTCGCCAAGGGCCTGACCTACCGGCAGGTGGCCGACCGCCTGGTGCTCTCGCACCGCACGGTCCAGAACCACGTGCAGAACACGCTGAGCAAGCTCCAGTTGCACAACCGGGTGGAACTGGTCCGATATGCGATCGAGCAGGGCCTCGACGCGGACTAAACTCGATGGGTCGCGGCGTTGCCTTCCTACGGCCGCGCTTTCCCCGTCTTCCCCGGAGGTTCCACCATGACGATGTCCGCCCTGGGCGAGCCATGCGTTCTGCTCAAGCTGGGCGAGATCGTCCTCAAGGGCAAGAACCGTGAGCTGTTCGAGCGTCGCCTGATCGACAACATCCGCTTCGCGCTCCAGGATCTCGGCCTCAAGACGGACGTGCGCAGACGCCACGGCGTCGTCGCGATCTTCCTGCCCGAGGGTTCGGGCGTCGAGCAGGCCGAGGCGGTGGCCCGGCGGGTCGCCGACGTGCCCGGCCTGGTGTGGATCCACCAGACCTGGCGGGTGGCCAAAGACCCCGACAGCGTGCTCAAGGCCGCCCTGGAGCTGATCCGCGACCGCGAGGAGGTCGCCCGCGGGGCCCGCTTCGCCGTGCGCTCCCGCCGCCGCGACAAGCGCTTCCCGCTGCGCTCCAACGAGCTCGACCGGCTCGTCGGCGGCGCGATCAACGACGAGTACCACCTGCCCGTCGACCTGAAGAACCCCGAGCTGACCGTGCACATCGAGGTCGACAGGGACGAGGTGTTCGTCTTCACCGACGGCATCCCGGGCCAGGGCGGCCTGCCGGTCGGCAGCAGCGGCCGGGCGCTGGTGCTCATGTCCGGCGGCATCGACTCGCCGGTGGCGGCCTACCGGATGATGAAGCGCGGCCTCCACGTCGACTTCCTGCACTTCTCCGGCATCCCGTTCACCACCTCCGAGTCGATCTACAAGGCGTACGCGCTGGTCAGGAAGCTCGACAGGTTCCAGGGCAGGTCGCGGCTGTGGGTGGTGCCGTTCGGCAAGGCGCAGCAGTCGATCCGCAACTCGGGCCAGGACCGCCTGGCGGTGATCGCCCAGCGGCGGCTCATGCTGAAGACGGCCGAGGAGGTCGCCCACCGCATCCGCGCCGGCGCCCTGATCACCGGCGACGCGCTCGGCCAGGTCTCCTCCCAGACGCTGGCCAACATCACCGCCCAGGACAACGCGGTCGACCTGCCGATCCTGCGCCCGCTCGTGGGCTGGGACAAGACCGAGATCATGGCCGAGGCCCGGCGCATCGGCACGCTGGAGATCTCGGAGCTGCCCGACGAGGACTGCTGCTCCCTGCTGGCTCCCAAGCGCGCCGAGACCCGGGCCAAGATCGAGGACCTCAAGCAGATCGAGAAGCGGCTCGACGCCGAGGAGCTGTGCGTGCAGCTCGCCGACTCGATCCAGGAGTACACGCTGTAGGTCAGGCCGCGTCGACCTTGAACGGGTCGTGCTCGGCCAGCAGCTTGTCCAGCCTGGCCTGGTCCACGCGGTTGGTGACCTCCGCCAGCTCCTGCCGGTCGCGGACGACCTTGCACAGGTTGACCGTGGAGGTGACCACGTACAGCAGGCCGAGCGCGAGGAAGGCCCGGATCCAGCCGGAGGCCGGCAGGTAGATCAGGGCGATCACCACGGACGACACGGCGACGGCGAACGACAGGATCGCCTGGACGTAGAACGCGGTGGTCTGCGTGGTACGGATGGGCTTGGTCATGAGCTCATGGTGATCCCGCAGGCCAGGCCGCCGCATGAGGTGTCGTACTCAGGTTACTCCTGAGTACGACAAGGCCGGGCCCCAGCCCCGGGCGCGGGGCTCGGCCGGGCCGATGGCAGGATGGCCCAAGACGCGAGATCGGTGAGGGGAGTGATCGTGGAGGAGTCGCGCCTGCCTCCAGGCCAGTACGTCCCGCGCGGCCGCCCCGTGATCCACTACGGCAGGGTGCCCTCGTTCAAGCCGGACAGCTGGGACTTCCGCGTCTTCGGGGCCACGGCCTCCGGCGAGGAGCACTGTCTGACCTGGGCGGACTTCGAGAAGCTGCCCCGGGACACGCGCATCGCCGACTTCCACTGCGTGACCAAGTTCTCCCTCATGGCCAACGAGTGGCGGGGCGTCACCCCGGCCACGATCATGGAGCTGGCGCCGCCCGACCCCGGCGTGCGTCACGTCATGATCTGGGCCGAGTACGGCTACAGCGCCAACCTCCGCATGTCCGACTTCGCCGCCCCCGACACCCTGCTCGCCACGGAGCTGGACGAGAAGCCGCTCAGCCCCGACCGCGGTTACCCCGTACGCATCGTGGTCCCCCACCTGTACGCCTGGAAGAGCGTCAAATGGGTGCGGGCCATCGAATATCTCCTGGAGGACCGGCGAGGTTTCTGGGAGGAGCGCGGGTACCACAACCTGGCCGATCCCTGGCGCGAACAGCGTTACTCCTACCAGGAGGAACCCGGCGAGGGTCCACCCTAGACTTCACTCCGGGTTTCCACCCGAACACGACCGGTTATTGGCTACGGTTTTGCGCATGCAGACCACCGCATGCGTGGCGCTCTCCCTTCTGACCTTCGTCCTCGGCTACGCCTGTGCCAGGGCGCGCCGCCGGCCGCTTCCCGGAGGCGGCGGCAAGGACGAGGCGACCTTCACCGCGTTGCACGTCGCGGGGCTGGCCGCGCCCGCCCTGCGTACCGGGCTCGACCGCGACTCGGCGCGCAAGGCCGTACGCCACCTGCACACGCTGCTCGGCACCCGGGCGGTCGCGATCACCTCCATCGACGCCGCGCTGGCCTGGGACGGCCCGTGCACCGACGACGTGCTCACCTACGCCCGCACCACCCTGGCCGCCGGGCGGGCGCAGGTGTTCGCCGGGCGGCCGTACGGGGCCGTGGTCGTGCCGCTGACCGTCGACGGCACGGTCGTGGGCACGCTGGCCGCCTTCGACGAGGAGGTCAGCGCGACGCTCGTGCGTACCGTGACCGAGCTGGGCCGCTGGGTGTCGGGGCAGCTCGAACTGGCCGACCTCGACGCCTCGCGGCGGCGGGCGCTGGAGGCCGAGATGCGCGCGCTGCGCGCCCAGATCTCGCCCCACTTCGTCTACAACGCGCTGACCACGATCGCCTCGTTCGTCCGCACGAACCCCAAGCGCGCCCGCGAGCTGCTGCTCGACTTCGCCGACTTCTCCCGCTACGCCCTGCGCAGGGCCCACGACTTCACCACCCTGGCCGACGAGCTGACCTGCGTCGACCGGTACCTGCTGCTGGAACGCGCCCGCTTCGGCGACAAACTGCGCTTCAGCATGCAGGTCGCGCCCGAGGTGCTGCCGGTGCCGGTGCCCTTCCTGTGCCTCCAGCCGCTGGTGGAGAACGCCATCAAGCACGGCATGCGCGGCCGGCGCGGCGGCGGCGAGGTGCGGGTCGTCGTCCGCGACGCCGGCCCCGAGGCCCACATCACCGTCGAGGACGACGGCACCGGCATGGACCCCGAGTGCGCCAGGCGCATGCTCGACGGCGAACCGGCCCGCGAGGGCGGCGGCATCGGCCTGGCCAACGTCGACCTGCGCATGCGCCAGATCTACGGCGACGGCTACGGCCTCGTCGTGGAGACCGCGCTCGGCGCCGGCACGAGGGTGCGACTGCGGGTCCCGAAGACGCAATTTAGCTCATTGTAGTCTTTTCCTTACGCTGGGCTGGCGTGTCGCGGCTGACCTTTGCTTTCATACGGGAGCGTGGAGGCCATGCTGAGGGTCCTGGCAGTCGACGACGAGGTGCCCGCTCTTGAAGAACTCGCCTATCTGCTGCGCCAGGACACCAGAATCGAACACGTCGCGACCGCGGCCGACGGCGTCACCGCGCTGCAGGACATGGTGCAGATGATCGGCGGCGGCGAGCGGCTCGACGGGATCTTCCTCGACATCCGGATGCCGGGCCTCGGCGGGCTCGACCTCGCCCGGCTGGTCGGCGGCTTTCCCAGCCCGCCCAAGCTGGTGTTCGTCACGGCGCACGAGGAGTGCGCGGTGCAGGCGTTCGAGCTGGAGGCCGTCGACTACCTGCTCAAGCCGGTCCGGGCCGAGCGGCTGTCGGAGGCCGTCAGGCGGCTGGAGGCGGCCTCCGCGCCGCCCGCCGAGCCGAGCCAGGACGACGTCATCCCGGTCGAGCTGGGCGGCCGCACCAGGTTCGTGCCGCAGCAGGCCGTCTGGTTCGCCGAGGCCAAGGGCGACTACGTGCGGCTGCACACCGGCGACGGCAGCTACCTCGTCCGCATGTCGCTGGCCGCGCTCGAACGCCGCTGGTCGGAGGCGGGGTTCATCCGCGTCCACCGCAGCACGCTGGTCTCGGCGCGGCACGTCAGCGAGCTGCGTTTCGAGGGCGGCCGGGTCACGCTCACCGTCGGCACCGAGACGCTTCAGGTCAGCCGGCGTCACAGCCGCCAGGTGCGCGAGCAGCTCGTCCGCCAGCATCGCGGCGTCTTCTCCTGACCCTCGCCCGGCACGAACGGGCGGGCGTGAAGCAGGGCGTGCCGGCGGCCGGTCCACGGCCGGTCGCCGAGCCCGTCGCGGCTGCCCGATGGTAAAAGTTTTCCCAGGTCACATGGGTCGGACGCGGTGCGGGCAGGGCCCGGCCGCGTCGCGCGGCCTCCGTGGAGAACCCAGGAAGCAACCGTTCGTCGCCGGTGGGTGACCGTTCACCGGGCGGACACCCTCCGTATGTCGATGACTACAGACCGTTCAACGAGCTGACCGTGAACGGGGTGTCTCCTACAAGATCGCGACCGTAGTGTTTCGGCATCGGAAGCCACCCGGCGCATCGGGGGGGGACGGGCCGAGAGGCCCAAGCAAGGGCCTGATGCGTCGGCTTCACCGGTGACCAACCAGGTCACCACGGCTGTCGGGCCCTTGACCGGGGGGTAGGGCCCGCCTGCCGATCACGTGAAGGGGCGCCTGCGGAGGCCACGGACCCCGGCCCCGCGATCCGGCCTTCGGGGGCGGCCGGATCGCGAAAGCAGGCGCCCCTCTCACGATCAGGAACCAGGCACCCGTCACCGGGGGAACGCCGGATCAGCCCTCGTCGCGAAGCTTCTTCAGCAGCTCGATGTCCTCGCGGTGCCTGTCGGCCTTGCCGGGCGTCTCGATGCAGAGGGGCACCCCCGCCACCGCCGGATGCCGCATGATCTCGGCGAACGGCTCCGCGCCGATGTGGCCCGCGCCGATGTTCTCGTGACGGTCCTTCTTGGCCCCGCACACGTCCTTCGAGTCGTTGGCGTGGATGAGCTTGAGCCGGCCGGGCGCGAGGGCGTGCAGCGCGTCGAACGTCTCCCGCACCCCGCCCTCGGCGGCCAGGTCGTGGCCGGCGGCGAAGGCGTGGCAGGTGTCGAGGCAGACGCAGGCCCGCGGGTGCCAGTCGAGCGCCGCGAGATAGGGCTCCAGGTCCTGGACGGTCGCGCAGAGCATCGCGCCCTGGCCCGCCATGGGCTCCAGCAGCAGGTCGGGGCCGCCCTCGGGGACCTCGTCGAGCAGCGGCAGCAGCGTCTCGCGCACCTGGCGCAGCGCGTCGTCGCGCGACTGGGTGACGGCCGAGCCGGTGTGGACGACGACGCCCTTGGCGCCGGTCTCGACCCCGCGCCGCAGCCCGTGGCGGACGACCGCGATGGAGTTGGCCAGCGTCTCGGGGTTGGGCGAGCCGAAGTTCACCAGGTACGGCACGTGGATGAAGGCGGTGACGCCGGACTCGGCCAGCTTGGCGTCCTCGGCGGGTTTGCCGTCGTTGAGCGCCCAGCCGCGCGGGTTGGTGACGAACACCTGGATCATCTCGGCGCCGATCTCGGCCATGTACTTCAGGCCGCCGGTCGCCAGGCCGCCGGTGACGGACACGTGCCCGCCGATCAGGGATGTCAAGGTCATGATGGCTCCCAGTGTAGGCGCAGCTCAGCGGCGTCCCGGCCGGGGCCGGGTTGGAGCATGACACGAAAAGTCCTGGCCATCCCGTTGCGTACTTGGGAGTTCTCACGGATGGACCGGGGAGCAGGCCCCTGTGTGTACTGCTGACATGCCCAACTCCTTGGCCCGGTTCAACCGGCGGCCGCGTGAGGAGGCGGAGGCCGAGCTGCTGGCCTGCTGCGCCTCCCGCGCCTTCGCCGCGGCGGTCGCCGCCCGCAGGCCCTACGCCGGCCGCGAACGGCTCGCCGAGGCCGCCGAGACCGCGGTGCGCGAGCTGAAGTGGCCCGACGTGCTGGAGGCGCTGGCGGCCCACCCGCGGATCGGGGAACGCCCGTCCGGGGACGGCCGGGAGTCGCGCTGGTCGCGCGAGGAGCAGGCGGGCGCGCACGAGGACACCTCCGAGGAGGCGTCGGAGCTGCGGGCCGCGCTGGCCGCGGGCAACCGTGCGTACGAGGAGCGTTTCGGGCACGTCTACCTGGTGTGCGCGACCGGCCTGAGCGGGGCCGAGCTGCTGGCCCGGCTGCGCGCCCGGCTGGGCAACGACGAGGAGGGCGAGCGCGGCGTCGTCCGCGACGAGCTGGCGAAGATCACCCGGCTCCGGCTGGGGAAGCTCATGGAAGAGGAGGGGAGATGAGCTTCTCGACACACGTCCTGGACGCGGTCGCGGGCCGGCCGGCCGCCGGGGTCCGCGTCCGGCTGGAGCGCGAGGGCCGCGTGCTCGCCCGGGGCAGCACCGACGCCGACGGCCGGATCACGGGCTGGGTCACCGAGGAGGGCGTGCACCGGGTCGTCTTCGACACCGGCGGCTACCTGGCCGACACCTTCTACCCCGAGGTCGTCATCGCCTTCACCGTCACCGACCCCGGCGCGCACCACCACGTGCCGCTGCTGCTCAGCCCGTACGCCTACTCCACCTACCGAGGGAGCTAGATGACCGTCAAGCTCGGCCCCAACCGCTACGGCAAGGCGGAGACCAGGCTCGTCCACGTGGTCAGGGACGGAGACGTCCACCACATCAAGGACGTCAACGTCAGCTCCTCGCTGTCGGGCGACATGGAACAGGTGCACAGGAACGGCGACAACGCCGCCGTCCTGCCCACCGACACGCAGAAGAACACCGTCTACGCCTTCGCCAGGAAGCACGGCGTCGGCGAGATCGAGGACTTCGCCCTCTTACTGGCCCGCCACTACGTCTCGGCGCACGCCTCCATCCACCACGCGCGGGTGGAGATCGAGGAGTACGCCTGGAACCGCATCCCCGGCCGGTCGCGGCACTCCTTCGTGCGCGACGGCGGCGAGGTGCGCACGTGCGTCGTCCACCACGACCGGGACGGCCGCACCACCGTCGTGTCCGGCCTGAAGGACCTGGTCGTGCTGAACTCGACCGGCTCGGAGTTCCACGGCTACCTCGTGGACGAGTACACCACCCTCCAGCCGACGACCGACCGCGTCCTGGCCACCGCGGTCACCGCGCAGTGGCGGCACACCGGGACGGGGGAGCGCCCGCCGTACGCGCGGGTGCGCGAGGGCCTGCTGGACGCGTTCGCGCAGACGTACAGCCTGTCGTTGCAGCAGACCCTCTACGCGATGGGCGAGCGGGTGCTGACGACCTGCCCGCAGGTCTGCGAGGTCAGGTTCGCGCTGCCGAACAAGCACCACTTCCTGGTCGACCTGTCGCCGTTCGGCCTGGACAACGAGAACGAGGTCTTCTACGCCGCCGACCGCCCCTACGGGCTGATCGAGGGCAGCGTGCTGCGCGAGGACGCGCCGGACGCGGGATTCGCCTGGGAGTGAGGACGATGGACTTCTTGCGGCCCACCACGTGGGCTGAGGCGCTGGCCGCCAAGGCGGACCGGCCCGGCGCGCTGCCCGTCCAGGGCGGCACGGACGTGATGGTGGAGATCAACTTCGACGTGCGCAGGCCGGAGGCGCTGCTCGACCTCAACCAGGTGGCCGAGCTGCGCGAATGGGGCATGACCGACGGGGTCTGCCGGATCGGGGCGGGGGTGACGTACGCGACGGTCGTCGACGAGCTGGACGGGGTGCTGCCGGGCCTCGCGCAGGCCGCGCGCACGGTCGGCTCGCCGCAGATCCGCAACCGCGGCACGGTCGCCGGGAACCTCGGCGCGGCCTCGCCCGCGGGCGACAGCCACCCGCCGCTGCTGGCGGCGGGCGCGGTCGTCGAGGCCGAGTCGCGCGACCGGGGCATCCGCCTGATCCCCGCGCACGAGTTCTACCTCGGGGTCAAGCGCAACGCCCTGGAACCGGACGAGCTGATCAGGGCCGTGCGCGTCGGGCCCGCCCCGGGACCCCAGTACTTCTCCAAGGTCGGCACGCGCAACGCCATGGTGATCGCGGTGTGCTCGTTCGCGGTCGCGTTGCACCCCGGCGAGCGGCGGGTGGGCACCGGGATCGGCTCGGCCGCGCCCACGCCGCGCCGCGCCCTGGAGGCCGAGGCCCTGCTGGCCGCGGAGCTGGACTGGGACGCGCCGCTCGCCCCCGCGCTGCTGGCCCGCTTCGGCGAGCTGTGCGCGGCCGCCGCCGCGCCGATCGACGACGTGCGCGGCACGGCCGCCTACCGGGTGCACGCCGTCGGCGTGATGGCCCGGCGCACGCTCACCTGGGCCTGGAACGACCACCTCGCGAGGAGGGCCGCCTGATGCGCCTCAACGTCACCGTCAACGGCCGCGACCAGTGCGTGGACGACATCTGGGAGGGGGAGAGCCTGCTGTACGTCCTGCGCGAGCGGATCGGGCTCCCCGGCTCCAAGAACGCCTGCGAGCAGGGCGAATGCGGCTCGTGCACGGTCTATCTCGACGGGCTGCCGGTCTGCTCGTGCCTGGTCGCCGCCGGGCAGGCCGAGGGGCGGCGGGTGCGCACGGTCGAGGGGCTGGCCGAGGGCGACCGGCTCGACCCGGTGCAGGAGGCGTTCGTCGAGTGCGGGGCCGTGCAGTGCGGCTTCTGCACCCCCGGGCTCGTCGTACAGGCCCACGACCTGGTCGAACGCGTGCCCCGGCCCTCCGACGCCGAGATCCGCGAGGCCCTGGCGGGGAACCTGTGCCGCTGCACCGGCTACGAGAAGATCCTCGACGCGGTACGGCTGGCCGCCGCGCGGAAGGCGGCCCGATGACCCTGCTGATCGAGAACGCGCACATCGCGCCCGTCGTCGGCCCCGAGATCCCCTCCGGCCACATCGTGGTCGAGGGCGACCGGATCGCCGCGCTCGGCCCCGGCCCCGCGCCCGCGACCCCCGGCGCCCGGCGCGTGGACGGCTCCGGCTGCCTGGCCACGCCCGGCCTGGTCAACACCCACCACCACCTCTACCAGTGGGCCTCGCAGGGGCTGGCCCAGGACGCCACCCTGTTCGAGTGGCTGGTGGCTCTCTACGACGTGTGGGCCGCCATGGACGCCGAGGTCGTCAGAGGCGCGGCCACGGCCGGGCTCGGCTGGCTGGCGACGGGCGGGTGCACCACCTCCAGCGACCACCACTACGTCTTCCCCAAGGGCAGGGGCGACCTGTTCGCGGCCGGGGTCGAGGCCGCGCGGGAGATCGGCGTCCGCTTCCACCCGGCGCGCGGCTCGATGGACCGCGGCCGGTCGCACGGCGGGCTGCCGCCGGACGAGGTGGTCGAGGAGCTCGACGACGCCCTGGCCGCGACCGCCGAGGCGGTGGACGCCCACCACGACCCATCGCCGTCCTCGATGGTGCGGGTCGCGGTCGCGCCGTGCTCGCCGTTCTCGGCCAGCGCGGAGCTGATGACCCAGTCGGCCGCCCTGGCCAGGGACAAGGGCGTGCGCCTGCACACCCACCTGGCCGAGACCCTCGACGAGGACGAGCACTGCATGGAGCAGTTCGGTCTGCGTCCGGTCGACTACATGGACAAGCTCGGCTGGCTCGGGCCCGACGTGTGGCTCGCGCACGCCGTGCACCTCAGCGACGCCGACATCGCCAAGCTGGCCCGCACCGGCACGGGCGCGGCCCACTGTCCCTCCTCCAACGGCCGCCTGGGCGCGGGCATCGCCCGGGTGTCGGAGATGTTGCGCCGGGGCGCGAACGTCGGCCTCGGCGTGGACGGCAGCGCCTCCTCCGAGCTGACCTCACCGGCCGGGGAGATGCGGCAGGCCCTGCTGTTCCAGCGGGCCAGGTACGGCCCCCGCGCGCTGTCGGCCCGTCAGGCGCTGGAGCTGGCCACCCTCGGCGGGGCGCGCAACCTGGGCCGCGAGGCCGAGCTCGGCTCGCTGGAGCCCGGCAAGCTGGCCGACGTCGTCCTGTGGCGGACCGGCGGGCCCTTCACCGCCGCCGTGGCCGACCCGGTGTGCGCGCTGGTGTTCGGGCCGCCGCCGCCGGTGGCCCGCGTCCTGGTCGGCGGCCGGACCGTGGTCGAGGACGGCGAGCTGCGGACGACGTCCCACGACGCGGCCGGGCGGGCGGGCGCCGACGCCCACCGCAGGCTCATGCGGCTGGCGGCCGAACGCGGGCTCTCGGCGGAGAGGGAGATCCATCACTAAGGTGTGAATGTCCGGAACGTGGCATCCAGCACTGAAAGGCGGTCCCGTGTCGGCAGAACTCCCCGGCGAGCGGCTGGCGCAGCTCAGAAGCACCTTCGCCGAGATCGACACCGACGGCGACGGCTTCGTCAGCGAGGCCGAGCTGAAGCGGCACTTCCCCGACCTGCCCGCCGAGGCCCTCGGCGCGCTGAGCCAGGAGGCCGACACCGACCAGGACGGGCGTTACTCGCTGGAGGAGTTCATCCGCCTGGTCGCCTGACGCCCTCGGGCGCGCCGCCTACGCCGACGGCGCGCTCCAGAGGGCGCTCCGACAGCGCCGCGCCTCGGCGGCGGCGGCCTACTCCGACAGGGCGCGCTCCAGGGGCGTGCGGAAGCGAGGGGTGATCCGTGCGCCGCCGAGCCAGGAGGCCAGACCGGCGATCTCGGCCTCCACGGCGGTCACGGCGTCGGAGCCCACGTCGGTGAGCGCCCGCCACACGATCTCGCCGCCGGGACGCTGCCCCCAGCCGCCGACGACCCGGCCGTCCCACCACACGGTCGGGCCGACGTTGCCGCTGCGGTCGAACAGCTCGGCCCGGTGCTCCTTCGGCAGGTACCAGTCGCGGCCCTGCCAGCCCATCGGCGTCGGGTCGAGGGCGGGCAGCAGCGCCGCCCACGGCTCGGGCTCGGGCGTCTCGTCCAGGTCGCCGGGCAGGACGTACCCGGGGCCCTCGTCCAGCTCGACCTCGACCGCGCCGACGGCGGCCAGCGCGGCGCGCACCTCGCGCAGCGTCCAGCCGGTCCACCACTTGACGTCGGCCTCCGTGCCGGGGCCGAACGCGGCCAGCCAGCGGCGTACCAGCTCCGCCTGGGCCTGCGGGACGGCCAGGTCGTCCATGGGCGGGGCGACGGCCCACAGGTGCTGCGTGCTCGTCCAGGAGCCGGACGGGCGGCCCTGCCGGACGAGCCGGCCCTCCATGCCCATCAGCGTGATCAGCCGCTGCCCGACGCTGTGCACGGCCTCGTACGGCTTGCCCACGGCCACCCGGAACTGCTCGCGCAGCCGCGGCTCCAGCACCCCCAGCCGGGCCGCCGTCGCCGTGCCCTCCTCGGCCAGGACGCGCAGCACCGACGACTCCACCTCCGCCAGCCACGGCTCGTCCCAGCCGCCGGCCGCGGTGAGCTCCTTGACCAGCGCCCTGCGCACCCTCGTGGCGACCGCGAGCGTGGAGGAGTGGTGCACGACGGGCACCAGCGCGGCCGGGACCACGAACACCGTGCGCCGCATCCCGTGCATGCGCACCAGCGTGCGGTCCTCGTACAGGGCCCGCTCGACCGGCGCCGGGCCGGGGGCGGTGAGCCGCGCGCCCGCCGACAGGAACACGGTCGCCGGGTCGGTCGCGTGCAGCACCACTACGGAGGCCGTCGCCTCCTCCGGGCTCGCCGCCTTGGCCGCCAGGCTGTGGCGCACGCCCAGACGACGCCGCCGCTCCCGCTCAGAAATGCGCATGAAACGCCTCCTTACGGGATGTGAGCCTAGTTGGAGGATCAACCTCCTCAGAACCCGTCAAGACCGCTCAGATTCGCGGCTGCTTCAGGGAGGCTGTTCGCTGAGGGCACCCACCCTGGGCCGCCCTCGGTCAGGGGCCTGATGTGATGATGAGTCACGCCTTCCTGCCCGCTCGCACCGGGCAGGAAGGCGTGTCCGGCCATTGTTCAGCATCTTGTGGGAGTTCGTAGTGGTTAAGCAGGTTCTGGTGGCACCCGACAAGTTCAAGGGCTCCCTCACCGCCGCCGAGGTCGCGGCGCGGGTGTCGGCCGGGCTCGGGGTGCCCACGGTCGAGCTGCCGGTCGCCGACGGCGGCGACGGCACCGTCGAGGCGGCCGTGGCCTGCGGGTTCGACCGCGTCACAGCGGAGGTCACCGGGCCCACCGGCGAACGCGTGACCGCGGCCTACGCCTGGCGGGCCGCGGATGGCACGCCGACGGCGGTGGTCGAGCTGGCCGAGGCGTCCGGGCTGCGGCGGCTGCCCGTCGGGCTCGCCCCGCTGACCGCCACCTCCTACGGCACCGGAGAGCTGATCGCCGACGCCCTGCGCAGGGGGGCGCGGCGAATCGTCCTCGGGCTGGGCGGCAGCGCCTGCACCGACGGGGGAGCGGGCATGGTCCGGGCGCTCGGCGCGCGCCTGCTCGACGACGACGGCGCCGAGCTGCCCGACGGCGGCGCCGCGCTGCGCGGGCTGGCCCGCATCGACCTGTCCGGGTTCGCCGACGTCGCCGGGGTGGAGTTCGTCGTGGCCGGCGACGTGGACAACCCGCTGCTCGGCCCGCACGGAGCCGCCGCCGTCTACGGGCCGCAGAAGGGCGCCACCCCCGACGACGTCAAGGTGCTGGAGGCCGGGCTGTCCCGGCTGGCCGCGGTCGCCACGCAGACCCACGGCCTGGTCGGCGCGGTCGAGCACGACGACACCCCGCGCGCCATGGGCGTGGCCGGAGCCCCCGGGGCGGGCGCGGCGGGCGGCGTCGGGTTCGCGGCGCTGGCCTTTCTCCACGCCGAGCTGCGTCCCGGCATCGAATACCTGCTCGACCTGCTCGGCTTCGGCGCGCTCGTCCAGGGCGCGCGGCTGGTGATCACCGGTGAGGGGTCGCTCGACGAGCAGTCCCTGCGCGGCAAGGCGCCGATCGGCGTGGCCCAGGCCGCGGCCAGGGCGGGCGTGCCGGTCGTCGCGGTCTGCGGCCGGCGCACCCTCGGCGACACCGAGCTCAAGGACGCCGGCATCGAGGCCGCCTACGCCCTGACCGACCTGGAGCCCGACCCGGCCCGCTGCATGGCCGAGGCGGGCCCGCTGCTCGAACGCCTGGCCGCTCGCGTGGCGGCCGACCATCTGGAGGGCAGATGACCGCTTACGACGTCGTCGTCCGCTCCCGCCGGGCCGTCACGCCCGAGGGGGAGCGGGCGGTGGCCGTGGCCGTGCGGGGCGAGCGCATCGAGGCCCTGTACGACTACGACGCGCCCCTCGATGCCGTCGAGGACGTCGACCTGCGTGACCTGGCCTTGCTGCCCGGCCTGGTGGACACGCATGTGCACGTCAACGAGCCGGGCCGTACGCATTGGGAGGGGTTCGCCTCGGCGACCAGGGCGGCCGCCGCCGGTGGGGTGACCACGATCGTGGACATGCCGCTCAACTCCGTGCCGCCCACCGTCAGCGTGGAGGCGCTGGAGGTCAAGTTGCGGGCCGCGCGCGGGCAGTGCCACGTGGACGTCGGGTTCTGGGGCGGCGCGGTCCCGGGCAATCTCAAGGAGCTGCGGCCGCTGCACGAGCGTGGCGTGCGGGGTTTCAAGTGCTTCATGTCGCCGTCGGGTGTGGAGGAGTTCCCGCCGCTGGGCACGGCGGAGCTGCGGGCGGTGCTGGCGGAGGTGGCCGGGTTCGGCGGGCTCGTCGTCGTGCATGCCGAGGACCCGGAGCTGCTGGCCGAGCCGGGCGGGCCGACGTACCGGGAGTTCCTGGAGTCGCGGCCGGGGGCGGCCGAGGCCAGTGCGGTGGCGCGGGTCGTCGCGCTGGCCGCGCAGACCGGGGCGCGGGTGCACGTCCTGCACGTCTCCAGCGCCGAGTGCCTGGAGGTGCTGGCGCGGGCCCAGGCCGAGGGGGTGGCGGTCACGGCCGAGACCTGCCCGCACTATCTGACGCTGGAGGCCGAGCAGGTGCCCGAGGGGCGCACGGCCTACAAGTGCTGCCCGCCCATCCGGTCGCGGGCCAACCGCGAGCTGCTGTGGGAGGGCCTGGCCGGCGGTGTGCTGAGCTGTGTGGTCTCCGACCACTCGCCCTCGCCCGCCGATCTGAAGGTGCCCGACTTCGCCGCCGCCTGGGGTGGGGTCGCCTCTCTCCAGGTGGGTCTGTCGGCGGTGTGGACGGAGGCCGCCCGGCGCGGTCACACCCTGGCCGACGTCGTCGGCTGGATGTCGTCGGCGCCGGCCGCGCTGGCCGCGATCCCCGGCAAGGGCGCGATCGGTCCCGGTAACGACGCCGACCTGGTCGCCTTCGACCCCGGCGCCGACAACCCGGTGGACGCCGCCCGTCTGCACCACCGTAATCCCGTCACCCCGTACCACGGCCGGGTGCTCAAGGGCGTCGTCCTGACCACCTGGCTGCGCGGCCGTCCCGTGGACACGCAGCCGCACGGCCGCCTCATCTTGGGAGAACAGTAGATGTCCGGCTTCACCACCCTGCCCGACCTGGCCCTGCGCACCCTCGGCGGTTCGGTCGTCGCGGCCAGCGACGAGTCGTTCGCCGAGAAGGAGAGCCTGATCAGGCCGGGCCGTCCCGGGTTCCGCGCCGAGACGTTCGGCAACAAGGGGCAGGTGTACGACGGGTGGGAGACCCGCCGCCGCCGCACGCCCGGCCACGACTGGGCGCTGGTGCGGCTGGGCCTGCCGGGGGTGATCCGCGGCGTGGTGATCGACACGGCCTGGTTCAAGGGCAACTACCCGCCGCACGCGTCGGTCGAGGCCGCCGCCGTGCCCGGCCATCCCTCAGCGGCCGAGCTGGCCGCCGCCGACTGGACGGAGATCGTCCCCAGGACGGGGCTCAAGGGCGACGCCGAGCATCACGTCGAGGTCACCGGCGACGACACCCGGTACACCCACGTACGGCTGAACATGTATCCCGACGGCGGCATCGCCCGCCTGCGCGTGCACGGCGAGGTACGCCCCGACCTGTCGGTCTACGACGGCCTGAGCCTCGACCTGGCCGCGCTGCAGAACGGCGGCCTGGTCACCGCCTGTTCTGATGAGTTCTACTCCGCGCCCAACAATGTCATCGCTCCCGGGCTGGCCCGGCATCAGGCCGAGGGCTGGGAGACCGCGCGCCGCCGGGAGCCGGGCAACGACTGGCTGCTGATCCGCCTGGCCGGGCCGGGCCTGGTGCGCCTGGCCGAGATCGACACCACGAACCTGATCTTCAATGCCCCCGGCCACGTGGCGCTCACCGGGCTGTCCGGCGGACGTGAGATCGGGCTGCTGCCCAAGACCCGGTTGCAGCCCGACCTGCCCCACCGCTTCCGCCTCGACCACTCCGAACCGGTCACCCACGTCCGGGTCGACATCTACCCGGACGGCGGGCTGGCCAGGGTCCGCCTGCACGGCCACCTGGCCTGAGGAGGGCTACTGCCAGAGGTAGACGGTGGCGCCGGGCGGTCGCTCGCTGTTCGGTAACGGCCGCTGGTACTGGACGACGCCGCCGTTGGCCAGCCGGCTGACCCGGACGTGGAAGCCCAGCGACTCCAGCTCCGACTTGGCGTCCTTGACGTTCTTGCCGATGACCGCGGGCACCAGGCGGAAGTCCTGGTCGTCGCGGGCCTCGTTGTCGCCCTTGAACCAGTCCCAGAAGTCGGTCTGGCAGCGCGCCACCGTGATCATGGCGGGCGTGCCCTTGTCGACCTCGGACTTGGCCTTGGGCGCCTGGGCGATGACCGTGCAGGGCTCGGCGTCGTCGTCGACCTCGTTGACCTGCACCTGGAAGCCCTGGCCGCCCAGGTAGGCGGCGGCCTCGTCCTTCGGCATGCCGGTCACGTCGGGCATCACCATGCCGGCGCTCACGAAGATGCCGACCTTCGCGCCCTCCTTGACCTTCTCGCCCGCCTCGGGGGAGCTGCGGATCACCTTGTTCCGCTCGACCTCGGCGCTGGGCAGGCGCTTGACGCTGCCCACGGTGAGCCCGGCCTCGGCGATCTTGACGCGGGCCTCGTCGCTGGTCAGCCCCTTGACGCTGGGGACGATCACCCGCTTGGGGCCGAGCGAGGGCACCAGCGTGATCGTGCCGCCGCTCTCCAGCTCGGTCTTGCCCTCGGGGTCGGTACGCAGCACCAGCCCCTCGGCGGTGTCCTCGTCGTACTCGCCCGCGACCTTGTGGATCTTGAAGCCCTTGCTCGTGGCGGTCCGCTCGGCGACCACCATGTTCTGGCCGACCAGGTCGGGCACCGGCACCATCTTGGTCTGGGAGAAGTACCAGCCGGTCACCGCCACCGCGACCACCATGACCGCGGCGAGGGTGACCAGGAACCAGTTGGGCTTGAACGAGCGCGTGGACGGCGGCGGCGACACCGGCGGCACTGGCGGCGCCATCTCGGCGCGCGGCTGGATCAGCGTGTGGGCGGGCGCGGCCATCGGCATCGACGGGGCGCCCGCGCCGCTCGGACGCGGCGGGATCGACTGGTTGAACACCGCCGTCATGGCCGGCGGGGTGCTCAGCCGGGGCAACATGCGATGGGCCTCGACCGCCTGGACGAGCATCGCCGTGGCGTCGTTGGGGCGGTCGTGCGGCTCGCGGGCCGTGGCGTGCGCGACGAGCGTGTCGATCAGCGGCGGCACCTCGGGCACCAGCGCCGACGGCGGCGGCACCGTGTCGTGAACGTGCCGGTAGGCCACCGACATCGGCGTCTCGCCGTCGTAGGGCTGCTGCCCGGTCACCAGCTCGAACAGCATGATGCCCGCGGCGTAGACGTCGCTGCGCACGTCGGCGCCGCCGGTGGTGACCTGCTCGGGCGACATGTAGCCGATCGTGCCGATCATCACGCCGGTACGGGTCTGGTTGGTCGCCTCGATGGCCCTGGCCAGCCCGAAGTCGACGACCTTGACCCGGCCGTCGTCGGTCATCAGCACGTTCTCGGGCTTCACGTCACGGTGGACCATCCCGGCCTGGTGGGCCGCGCCCAGGGCGGCGAGCACCGGGATCATGATCTCCAGCGCCTCGCGGGCGGGCAGCCTGCCGCGCTCGCGCAGGATGTCGCGGAGCGTGCGGCCCGGCACGTACTCCATCGACAGGTAGACGACGTCGGTGTCGGTGCCCTGGTCGAAGACGTGCACCACGTTGGGGTGGGACAGACTCGCGACCGACTTGGCCTCACCGATGAACCTGCGGACGAAGGCCGGGTCCTCGGCGAGCGAGGAGTGCATGACCTTCAGCGCGACAGTGCGGTCCAGCCGGACGTCGAGCGCCAGGTAGACGGTCGCCATACCGCCCCGGGCGATCCGGCTCTCGATGCGGTAGCGCCCATCGAGGAGCCGCCCGACCAGGGGGTCCGCAGTCGTCTTATCCACCACCCCCCTGAGTTTACGGGCGTTTTGGCACCGGCAGGGCCCGCGCGCCCGAAACCGATGCGGAGACGTTCCCAGGAGAGCGGCCCCGACCGGCGGGAGGACCCGGCGCGAGCCGAGCCCTCCGAGGGATCTGAGGAGGATCCTACGCGGCGAACTTCCGGCGGGCCCCTACGGGGTCGTCGGCGAGGACGCCTCCGCGTAGCGGCGGCGCGGGATCCTGCCCGCCTGCCGCGCCTGGCGCCCCGCCGCCACGGCCGCCCTCATCGCCGAGGCCATGAGCTCGGGCCGCTGCGCGCGGGTCACCGCCGTGGCCAGCAGCACCGCGTCGCAGCCCAGCTCCATGGCCAGGGCGGCGTCGCTGGCCGTGCCGATGCCCGCGTCGAGGATCACCGGCACCGCGGCGGCCTCCACGATGAGCTCGATGTTGTGCGGGTTCCTGATGCCGAGGCCCGACCCGATCGGCGCGCCCAGGGGCATCACGGCCGCGCAGCCGGCCTGCTCCAGCCGTCGCGCCAGCGCCGGGTCGTCGCCGATGTACGGCAGCACCACGAACCCGTCGGCCACCAGCCGCTCGGCCGCGTCGAACGTCTCGATCGGGTCGGGCAGCAGCGTGCGCTCGTCGGAGATGACCTCTAGCTTGACCCAGTTCGTCCCCAGGGCCTCGCGGGCCAGCCGGGCCGTCAGGACGGCCTCGCCCGCGGTGAAGCAGCCCGCGGTGTTGGGCAGCACCTTGATGTCGCGGCGGCGCAGCACGTCGAGGACCGAGCCGCGGGCGCCGGGGTCGAGCCGCCGCATGGCCACCGTGGTCAGCTCGGTGCCCGAGGCGGCCAGCGCCTGGTCGAGCACCTCCAGGGAGGGCGCGCCGCCGGTGCCCATGATGAGCCGGGAGGAGAACTTCTCCCCGGCGATGATCAGCTCATCCACCCTGCACCGCCGTCAGCACCTCGACGCGGTCGCGGTCGCCGAGCGCCGTCGTCTCCCACGAGCTGCGCGTCACCACCTCGTCGTTCACGGCCACCGCGACCCCGGTGGTGGCGGTGGTCAGCGTCCGTACGGCCTGGGCCACGGTGGTGCCGTCGGCCACCTCGTGCGCGGCGCCGTTGATCGTCACAATCATGAAATATCCCGAAATCTCGCGGGCGAGCACAGCGCGGCCAGCTCGCCCTCCTCACCCGTCAGAATCCCCACACCCGGCAACGACCCCGCCCCGCGTGACGCCACCCCTGAGGACGCGGCCGCCCCTGAAGACGCCGCCCCTGAAGACGCCGCCCCTGAGGACGCGGGCCCCCCTGGAGACGCTGTCCCTCGGGACGCTGCCGCCCCTGAAGACGTTGGCCCCTTGGGGGCTGCCCCTGATGGCGGCGTCACCGTGGTGGGGGTCGCAGGGGACGGTGTCGCCCCGGCAGGTGTCGTGAGGGTTGCTGTGACCAGGGCCGCCGTGAGGGGGGCCAGCAGGACCCCGCCCCGGTGGTGGCCGGTCGCCAGCACCAGCCCGGGAGCCTCGCCCGGCCCGATGATCGGCAGGTTGTCGGGGGTGCCCGGCCGCAGCCCGGCGACCACGTCGGCGACCTCCAGCTCGGTGACGCCCGGCACCAGCTCCCTGGCGTCCCGCAGCAGCTCGTAGAGCCCGCCGGCGGTCACCCGGGTGTCGAACCCCAGCTCCTCCTGCGTGGCCCCGAGCACCAGCTCGCCGTCGCCCCTGGGGACGAGGTAGACGGGGGCGCCGTGCACCATCCCGCGTACGCACCGCCCGAGCAGCGGCTGCGGCGAGCGCAACCGCATGATCTGTCCCTTGATCGGCCGTACCGGCACGCCGGCCAGCTCTCCGCTCCACGCCCCGGCGGCCAGCACCACGCAATCGGCCGCGATCTCCCGCACGGCGGCGCCAGGCTGACCCGGGTCGGGTTCGAGGCGCACACCGATCACGGCACCCGCCGCGGCCCCGGTCATCGCCCCGATCCCAGCGCCGGTCCCAGCACCGATCCCAGCGTCGGTCCCAGCGTCGGTCCCAGTGCCGGTCCCAGTGCCGGTCGTGGTGTCGCCGTCGCGCAGCAGCCCGGTCACCCGCGCCCGCACCAGGGGCACGCCCAGCCGGTCGAGCGCGGCCAGCAGCGCCGCCGTGACGCGGCGCGGGTCGACCCAGGCGTCACCGGGGGCCAGCAGCCCGCCGCGCACCGACGGGGCCAGCATGGGCTCCAGGCGGCGGCACTCGCGCCCGGTCAGCCGCTCCACCCGGAGCCCCAGCTTGTCCATGAACGCCGCCAGGTCGTCGAGCGCCGCGAGGTCGTCGGCCCCGAAGGCGACGTCGAGCGTGCCGTCGGCGCGCAGGTCGAGCCCCCGGCGCGCGGCCTCCATCGACCCCGCCTCCCCGGCCACCCGCCCGAACCCGCCGCCGAACCCCGAGCCGGTCTCACTGCCGAACCCCGCGCCGAAGCCCGAGCCGGTCCCACCGGCGAGCCCTGTGGCGAAGCCCGCGGCGGACCCGTCGTCCAGCCCCGCGTCGGCGGCCAGCTCGGCCGCGAAGGACGGCCACCGGCTCAGCGACGCGGCCCCCAGCCGCAGCAGCGGCTCCTCGGTGTAGGCGACCTCGCTGACGGGGGCGAGCATCCCGGCCGCCGCGTAGGAGGCCCCGCGGCCCGGGGCCGGGTCGACCACCGTGACGGGCGACCCCGCACGGGCCAGCCGCCAGGCGATCGACAACCCGACGACCCCGCCGCCCACGATCACATTCATCCGCGCTCCCTTCGCCGGCATGATCCGGATCAGGTGTCTTGCGGTCGAAGGCCCGTTCAAGCCTTCCTCTCAGCCCGGTGACGGCCGGACTCCCGCGCGTCTTGCCCTCCCAGCCTACGGCCTCGGTGCGACGCGCCGGCACCGCCCCCGTTATGGTCATGAACGTGAACCATGTCGTAGTGGTGGGAGCGGGCCTGGCCGGGCTGCGGAGCGCCGAGGCGCTGCGCGGGCGCGGCTTCACCGGACGGATCACGCTGATCGGCCAGGAGCGCCATCGGCCCTACGACCGCCCGCCTCTGTCCAAGGCCGTCCTGTCGGGCGCCGCCGACTCCAGCTTCCTAGAGGCCGACCTCGACGCGCTGGAGATCGACTTCTGGCCCGGCGTCACCGCCAAGGCCCTTCGCCGGGGCGTCCTGGAGACGACCGAGGGCGAGCTCGGCCATGACGGCCTGGTGATCGCCACCGGCGCCGAGCCGATCACCGTGCCCGGCGACGGCCCCCAGCACGTCCTGCGCACCCTCGACGACGCCCACGAGCTGCGCGCCGGGCTGGTGGCCGGGGCGCACGTCGCGATCATCGGCGCGGGCTGGATCGGCGCCGAGGTCGCCACCGCCGCCCGCAAGGCCGGTTGCACGGTGACCGTGATCGAGGCCGGCCCCACCCCGCTGGCCAACGCCGTGGGCCCGGAGATCGGCGCCCGCACCCTGCACTGGTACGACGGCATCGACCTGCGCCTGAACACCATGGTCGACGAGGTGGACGAGGGCGGCGTACGGCTGGTGGGCGGCGAGTTCGTCCAGGCCCACGTGGTCGTCACCGGCATCGGCGTGCGGCCCGCCATCGAATGGCTGGCCGGTTCCGACATCGACCTGCACAACGGCGTCGTCACCGACGAGCACCTGCGCACGTCCATGCCGGGTGTGGTCGCGGCCGGCGACTGCGCCGCCTGGTGGTCGCGCCGCTACGGCACCCGGCTCCGCGTCGAGCACTGGGACACCGCGCTCGGCTCGCCCGAGGTCGCCGCCGCGACCCTGCTGGGCGAGGAGGCCGTCTACGATCCGGCGCCCTACTTCTGGTCCGAGCAGTTCGGTCACATGGTCCAGTACATCGGCCACCATCCCTCCGGCGACCGCCTGGTCTACCGGGGCGAGCCCGAGGGCAAGTGGTCGGCCGTCTGGCTGACCTCGGGCGACACCCTCGCCGCGGTGCTCGCCGTCGACCGGCCCCGGGACTACGTGCAGGGCCGTAGGATCATCGAAGGCGGTCACCGCCTCGACACAGAACGCCTGGTAGATCCAGAGGTCCCCCTACGGGATTGTGTTGTTTGAGCAAGGACGGCATGTGGTAGTTGTGGTTTCGTGACGCTTTCTGTTGCACAGATCGACCGGGAGACCGACCAGCTCGTCGACGAGTGGCTCACTCTCCCCGAAGTGGCCTCACGCCTCGACCTTTCGATCGGGCGGGCCAAGCAACTCCTCAAGGACCACAAGCTGCTCGGCGTACGCCGCGGCGGCGGCGGGCCGCAGGTGCCCGCGGTGTTCCTCGACGGGAAGGACGTGATGAAGGGCCTGCCCGGCACACTGACCGTGTTGCTCGACGCCGGCTACGACGACGTGGAGTCGCTGCGCTGGCTCTTCACCCCAGACGAGTCCCTGCCGGGGTCGCCCATCGAGGCGATCAAGGCCGGCCGTCACACGGAGGTCAAGCGGCGTGCCCAGGCCCTCGGTTTCTGAGGCCCGCCTCTATCTCTGCACCGACGGCCGCCGCGACCGCGGCGACCTGGCAGAGTTCCTCGATTCGGTGCTGGCCGGCGGCGTGGACATCATCCAGCTGCGGGAGAAGGGCCTGGAGGCACGCGAAGAACTCGCGCTCCTGGAAGTCTTCCGCGACGCCTGCGACCGGCACGGCAAGCTGCTGGCCGTCAACGACCGGGCGGACATCGCCTACGCCGCCCGGCCCGACGTGCTCCACCTGGGGCAGGACGACCTTCCCGTGACGGTCGCGCGAGAGATACTCGGCGACGACATCGTCATCGGCCGGTCCACCCACTCCATCGCCGAGGCGTCCGCCGCGGCCGTGGAGGAGGGCGTCGACTACTTCTGCTGCGGCCCGATCTGGCCCACGCCGACCAAGCCGGGCCGCCACGCGCCCGGCCCGGCGCTGCTGCGGCACGCCGCGTCGCTGGGGTCGGCCTCGGACCCGGAATCGCCGCGGCCGTGGTTCGGGATCGGCGGCATCGACCTCGCCAACCTCGACGAGGTCATGTCGTACGGCGTGAGCCGCGTGGTGGTCGTACGCGCGATCACCGACGCGGAGGACCCGGGGGCGGCGGCGGCCGAGTTCGCCAAGCGCCTGAGCCCCTGAACCGACCGGGCGCCCGTCCTCGACGGGCGCCCCAGGCCAGGTGCCCGGCCAGAGTGCCGGGGTCAGGTCTTGCGGGACGTCGCGGCGATGGCCAGCTCGGTCAGCGCCGTGCGCGCCTCGGCGGTGACGGGCGCCTCGTCGAGCGCGGTCAGGGCGTCGGCGAGATAGCCGGCGATCAGGTCTTCGCACTCCCGCAGCGCGCCGGTGTCCGTGATGATCTCGCGCAGGGCGGTCACCCCGTCCTCGTCGAGCGCGGGGTCGCCGAGCAGCCTGCGCACCGTCGCGGCCGACTCCGGCGTGGCCGCGGCCAGGGTACGGGCCACCAGCATCGTGCGCTTGCCCTCCCGCAGGTCGTCGCCGGCCGGCTTGCCGGTCTGGGCCGGGTCGCCGAACACGCCGAGGATGTCGTCCCTGAGCTGGAAGGCGATGCCGACGCGGCGGCCGTAGCCGGTGCACAGCTCGTCCATCCACGGCTCCAGGGCGGCGGCGGCGAGCACCAGGCCGAGCCGGAGCGGCTGCTCCACCGAGTACTTGCCGCTCTTGAACAGCGCCACCCGCAGCGCCGACTCGAAGGTGTTCTCGCCGTGGGCCTGCTCCAGCAGGTCGAGGTACTGGCCGCACATCAGCTCGGTGCGCATGTGGTCGTGGACGGGCTGGGCGGCGGCCAGCGACGCCGGCGGCAGGCCGCTGGTGCGCCACATCTCGCCCGACCACACCAGCAGCAGATTGCCCAGCAGGATCGCGGCGCCCTCGCCGAACTGGTCGGCCGAGCCGTGCCAGCCCTCCTTCTCGTGCAGGGTCTGGAAGCGGCGGTGGGCGGCCGGCATGCCCCTGCGCAGGTCGCTCTTGTCCATCACGTCGTCGTGCACGAGCGCGCTGGCCTGCAACAGCTCCAGCGACGCGGCGGCGGTGAAGATCTCCGGCACGTCGGTGCCGCCCGCGCCGCGCCAGCCCCAGTAGCAGAACGCGGGACGCAGGCGCTTGCCGCCGGCCAGCAGGTCGCCCGCGGCGGTGCGCAGCGGTTCGAGTTCGGCGTCGCCCGAGGCGGGCAGTTGCCGTTCGACGAACTCCCCCAAGGCGCGCTCCACCTGGGTGCGCAGGGCGTCCATGCTCGCGGCGTCAGTGGTCATGCCTTGAGACTAGTGGGCGCGGACTCGGGTTCGGGTCCCCGGTCTAGGGGCGGTCGACCCGGACACCGGCCTGTACGCTTGGTGCATGGCGCTTGGTCGACCCTCCGTCCTGCCCGATCGTGTCCCCACCGTCCGCGAGCTGCTCGCCACCGGTGGCCGGTCGTTCTCCTTCGAGTTCTTCCCCCCGAAGACCGACGAGGGCGAGCGGCAGCTCTGGAAGGCGATCAGGGAACTGGAGTCGCTGCGGCCCACGTTCGTCTCGGTGACCTACGGCGCCGGCGGCTCGACCCGCGACCGCACGGTCGACATCGTCGAGCGCCTGGCCCACGACACCACGCTCACCCCTGTGGCGCACTTCACGGCGGTCAACCACTCGCTGCGTGAGCTGCGTCACCTGGTCGGCCGCTTCGCCGACGCGGGCGTGCGCAACATCCTGGCCGTGCGCGGCGACCCGCCCGGCGACCCGACCGCCGAGTGGGTGCGCCACCCCGAGGGCGTGCTCTACGCCGAGGAGCTGGTGCGGCTCATCCGGCAGGCGGGTGAGTTCTGCGTGGGCGTGGCGGCGTTCCCGTACAAGCATCCGCGGTCGCCGTCCGTCGAGTCCGACACCGACTACTTCGTGCGCAAGTGCCGCGCGGGCGCCGACTACGCGATCACCCAGATGTTCTTCCAGGCCGACGACTACCTGCGGCTGCGCGACCGGGTGGCGGCCCAGGGCTGTGACACGCCGATCATCCCGTGCATCATGCCGGTCACCCAGATGAGCACGATCGCGCGTTCGGAGCAGCTGTCGGGGGCGCCGTTCCCGTCCGACGTGGCGGCCCGCTTCGAGGCGGTCGCCGACGACCCGGCCGCGGTGCGGGCGCTGGGCATCGAGCACGGCGCGGAGCTGTGCCAGCGGCTGCTCGACGAGGGCGCGCCCGGGATCCACTTCATCACGTTCAACCGGTCCAGCGCGTCGCGCGAGGTGTTCCAGCGCCTGACGCCGGTCGCCGCCACCGCCTGACCCCGTACAAAGACCCCGTACAAAGACCCCGTACAAAGACCCCGTACAAAGACCCCGTACAAAGCGGTGCCCGTCACCCGCCCGCAGGGGGACCGGGCGGGTGACGAGCAAGGGGTGGTATTCGGTAGGTAACGTGTCCGTCACTTTCTGTCACCAAGATGCCCGGCGGCATGCCCAGGCAAACCCGTCAAGCCCAGGGCTTTACCCGCGGTGACGTGCGACGCGTTCAGTCGAGGGGGAGTGGGCGGCCCACGATGGCGTACTCCTCGTGGCCGCCGGGGAAGACGAAGCGGGTCAGCAGGTCGGTGAAGCCCAGGCCGGCGTAGAGGTGGCGGGCGGCCGTGGGGCGGTCGTGGGTGGACAGCACGGCCGAGCGTTCGGGGCGGCCGGCGCACAGGGTCCTGATCATGGCCCGGCCGATGCCCTTGCCCTGGTGATCGGGGTGCACGTGGATCTCGGCCAGCTCGAACGCGTGGCCCATCCAGGCGTGCGCGGCCTCCTCGCCGGCCTCGTCGGCCAGCGCCCTGCTCACCACGTCGTGCCACCACTGGCCGGTCGCGCCGCGGAATCCGTAGGCGAAGCCGACGATCCGGGGGCGTTCCGTGCCGGTCGGGTCCCGCAGCTCTGCGAAATAGCACTGGAAATGGGGATATGTCCCGTGATTTCGCATGATGGTCTTGCGGCCGGAGATCTGCTCGGGGGGCGGGTTCATCGCCGCCGTATAGATGTCGATCACCGTGTCCAGGCGCTCGGTGAACTCGGCCGGGCCCGCCCCGCGAAACTCGATCACCCGTCGCACATTACTCGACGTCGACCGCGGTGCCCCCGGTGATCGTCACCAGCTCCTCGAACGTCGTCGGGAAGACCGTCAGCGGGTGGCCGCCGGCCGCCCACACCACGTCGTGCTTGCTCAGCCAGTTGTCCACGAGGGTGCGGACCGGGGCCGGATGGCCGACCGGGGCCACGCCGCCGATCGGCTGACCGGTCGCGGCCCGGACGAACTCCGGCGTGGCCCGGCGCACCCGGGCGACGCCCGCCGTACGGGCGATGAGCTCGACGTCCACCCGGTGGGCGCCGCTGGTCAGGACCAGCAGCGGCGCGCCGTCGGCGTCGAAGATCAGGCTGTTGGCGATCGCCCCCACCTCGCAGCCGAGCTGGGCGGCCGCGGTCGCCGCGGTCGGCGCCTTCTCGGGCAGGACGACGATCTCCCCGGCGGCCCCCACCGCGCGCAGGGCGGCCTCCACGACGACGGCGTTCGCCGGCAACTTCTCAGACATGAGGACACTCTAAACAGGTTGACCGCCTTATTACCTGTTCGTGGTAGGTGGTGTAGGGTCCATCGATCCGGAGTGTTCGTGACAAAAGAGGTGGTACCGGTGGGGGCTCGACGGCTGCCCGGAGTGGCTGCTCTTCTGACGGCTGGGGCCGTCGTACTCACGGGCTGCGCGCAGACGGTCACACCCGCCGCGCCGACCGGCCTGACCGGTACGGCGAGCACCCCCGGCACCGCGGGGGCCAAGGCGGGCCCGGCGGCGGCATCCGTCACCGCACCCGTCACGGCGCCCGTATCGGCGCCGCGCAAGACGCTGAAACTGGGCGCCAAGGGCGAGTCCGTCACCTGGCTGCAGCGGCGGCTGACCGCCCTGGGCTACCTGCCCGGCAAGGCCGACGGCAGTTACGGCGGCACCACCCTCGCCGCCGTCTGGGCCTTCCAGAAGGTCAACGGCATCACCCCGACCAGCACGATCGCCCGCAGGACGTGGGAGGCGCTGGAACGGCCGAAGAGCCCGAAGGTCCTGGTGGCCAACGGCAAGCCGACCCGCGCAGAGGTCAACCTGACCAAGCAGATCATGGTCCTGTACGTCGGCGGCCAGGTACGGCTCATCACCCACGTCTCCTCCGGCAGCGGCGTCCCGTACTGCGAGACGACCGCCTGGCAGGGCAAGGAGCAGCGCTTCTGCGGCTCGGCCCGGACGCCGACCGGCGACTACCGCACGACCTGGCGCGCCGGCGGCTGGCACAAGTCCTACCTGGGGCAGCTCTACAACCCGATCTTCTTCAACGGCGGCATCGCCTTCCACGGCGCGCTGTCGGTGCCGCTCTCCCCGGCCTCGCACGGCTGCGTGCGCATGCCGATGAACGTGGCCGAGGTGCTGCCCGGACTGCTCGGCAAGGGCGTTCCGGTGCACGTGAGAGGTGCGTTCAGGCGCGCATAACGTCCGCATAACCGGATCCGGTGACGGCCGGGTTATCCGCCTCTTGCTGGACTTCCCCCGACTTCTAGGGGGATTCCATGGCGACGACGTCCATAGTTCGTGTTCCGGCCCCTGCTCCGCACGTGCGGCGCGGGGGCCGGTCGCTTCTGCGGTGGACATTGGCGATCGGGTGGGTGGCGCAGGTCGTGCTGCGGCTGTGGTTGTTCCGGCAGCACACCGGGCCCGTGGCCAACCCGGACGAGACCGGGTACCTGCTCGCCGCCCGGTGGCTGACCGGCGGGCCCGGGGCGGATCTGACCGGGTTCACCTTCTACCAGGGGGGTTATCCGCTGCTGCTGGCGCCGGTGTTCTGGGTCACGCGTGACCCGGTGGTGGCGTACCGGCTGGTGGTCGTGGTGGGGTCGATGGTGGCGGCGGGGGCGTTCCCGCTGGCGTACCTGCTGCTGCGGCGCCTGGGGGCGGGCCGTCGGGCGGCGATGGCCGCGGCGTTCGCGGGCGGGCTGTCGCCGTCGCTGCTGCTGTTCTCGGGGCTGGCGCTGGCCGACGCGATCCTGCCCACGCTCGTCCTGGCCTGGCTGGTCGCGCTGCACGACCTCGCGGCCAGAGGGTCGGCCGGGGCGGGGGTGCTGGCGGGCGGGCTCGCGGGGTTCGCCATGACGGTGCACCTGCGCGGCACCGTCGTCCTGGCGGTGACCGTACTGGCCATGCTGGCCATGACGGCGCTGCTCCCGGCGCGCCGCCGGGCGGCCGTGGCCGGGCTGGTGACCGCCGTGGTGGTCGCGGTCGCCGGGACGGTGCTGAACCGGGCGCTGTCCGCGGCGCTGTACCCCGGCGGGCCGCGTGACCTGTCGGGCATCCTGGCCGGACGGCTGGCCGGGCTCGACGGGCAGGCGTGGGCGCTGGCGGGGGCGGCCGGGCAGCTCTGGTACCTGGTCGTCGCGACCTGGGGGCTGGCCGGGGTGGGGATCGCGGGCGCGGTCGCCGTCGTGGCCAGGCGGTCCGCGCCGGGGCCGCGGCGTTTCCTCGCGGCCGTCCTGCTCGTCACGACCCTGGGCATCGCGTACGCCTCCTCGGCCGCGCTCCCCGACGAGCACCGGGTCGGCAACTACGCCTACGGCCGCTACTTGGCCTGCGTGGCGATCGCCTGGACGCTGGCCGGGCTGCTCGTGCTGGCCCGAGCCGGCCGCCGGGCCGTCGTGCGGCACGCCCTCGCGGCGGCCGGGCTGCTCGCGGTGACCGGCGGCGTGGTCGTCCGGTACGCGGGGGACCGGCTCCAGCGGTACGCGTTCATCGCCTTCGACTTCCCGGAGGTGATCTTCCTCACCCGGGTGCGGGACTCCTTCGACCTGGTCGCCGCCTCCGCCGTGACGCTCGCCCTGCTGGCGTGCCTGACGGGAGCGGCCCTCCTGACCGCCCGCAGGGCCTGGCCGGCGGTCGTGGCCGCGCTGGCGTTGACCAACGTCGTCTTCGCCGCCGATCTGGCGCCGAAGTCAGCGCCCGCCGCCGGGCCCGACTGGCTGCCCGTCCTCACCGGGCCAGGACGGGTGGCCGTGGACCGGCAGGTGAAGTGGAACGTCCGGGCCCTGCTGGCCTACCGCGTGTCCTGGACCGAGATCGAGCACTTCGACCGTACGCCGCCGGACGGCGTCTGCACCGCCGTCGTCCCGCCCGACGCGGGGCCGCCGCCCGAGGGGTGGACCGCGACCGGCGCGGGCGGCGCCCGGCAGGGCTGGACGACCTGGGTCGACGCCCGCTGCCCCGGCGGCACGTCACCGCGGGGGAGCTGAGGCCGCCCGTGCCTCGCTGTGCGCACGGACCATGCCCACCGCCTGGGCCAGGGCGGCCACCACCACCAGCAGGGAGGAGGCGTACTGCCACGGCGGGAGCGCGTCCTCGAAGGCGACATCGTCGTAGAACCCGGCCAGCCTCGGCGCGGGGTTGTAGACGGCCGCCATGACCCCGAGCGTGTACGGCAGGATGAGGACGCCCGACAACACCAGCAGCGCGCCGCGCCGCCGGGTCGCGCGGCGGAGCAGCAGGCCCACCACGGCGAGCCCCACGGCTGCCACGGCCGCCACCAGCGCGACGCCCCGCGTGATCCACCAGAGGTCCGAGCCCAGCGACGACAGCCCGCCGGACGTGATCCGGCCACCGGGGTCGCCGACGCGCGCCTGCGAGGCCGTGCGGAGGGCCGCGTAGTTGACGGCCGCGTACGCCGCCACGAGGACCGGCCCCGACAGCAGCAGCACGAGAGTGCCCGTCCGTCCCCGCATCGATCCCCCTCGCGTCGCCGCCCCGTACGGCCGGTCCGTCCGCAGCCCGGCACCGCGCGGTCAGCCTGCCAGACGCGAGCCGTCGCGCGCCACCCCGGGACGCCGGGACGCCGGGGCCCCGGGTCAGCGGGGAAGGCCGTGGACGGCGACGTCGGCCGCGCGGCGGGCGGCGTCGCGGGCCTGCTCCACCGGGAGGCCGTCGATGAGCGTGGTCATCACGGCCAGCTTCACCGCGCCGATCAGCGACCCCACGGCCGCCGCCGCCTCGACCCGGTCGAGCCGGCCGGGGAAGGCCGCCGACAGCGCCGCCGCCAGCCGGAGCTGGCTGTCGAACAGCAGGTGCAGCGCCCGCGCCTGCAGCGGCGGCTCGCGCATGATGAGCTCCAGCCGCAGCGTCGACTGTTCCGACCAGCTCTCCCGGCCGTCGTCCGACGTCGACAGCGTGTCCTCGATGAAGTCGCGCAGCAGGTCGGCCGGCGTCTGGCCGGGAGCCGGCGCGGCCAGGTACGCCAGCGCGCGCTCGATCTGCTGCTCGGAGTCGTAGAAGAGCACGTCCTCCTTGCCGGCGAAGTAGCTGAAGAAAGTGCGGGTGGAGACCTCGGCGGCGGCGGCGATCTCCGCCAGCGTGGTCTCCTCGTAGCCCTTCTCACTGAACAGCCGGAGCGCGGCCTCGATCAGCGCCCGGCGCGTGCGCTGCTTCTTGCGCTCCCGCAGTCCTACCATGACGGAACTCTACACCGGTAAACGAATTTCATGCATTGAAATTTTGCATCGATTGAGGTTTTCTGGAGGGGAGCTCGGAAAGGAGCCAGCATGTCAGACCTGACCTTTCCCATCGCCCGCCAGCAGCCGTTCGATCCGCCTGAGGAAGTCACGGCCCTGCGACAACAGGGCGCCATGCACCGCCTGACCTTCGCCGACGGCCACCTCGGCTGGCTGGTCACCGGCTACTCGGCCGCCCGCTCGATCCTGGCCGACCCCCGCTTCAGCAACCGTCCGGAGCGGCTGCACCCCGTGGTGCCCGCCCGGATGCAGCTCCAGCGGGACGTGCCGCCCGGGTTCTTCCTGCGCATGGACGCGCCCGAGCACACGCGTTACCGCAAACTGCTCATGGGGCAGTTCACCGTCCGGCGGATGAAGGCGCTCGAACCCAGGATCGAGGAGATCACCCACTCCTGCCTGGACGCCCTGCAGGCCGCCGGGCCGCCCGCCGACCTGGTGGAGTCCTTCGCGCTGCCGATCCCGTCGCTGGTGATCTGCGAGCTGCTCGGGGTGCCGTACGAGGACCGCGTGGAGTTCCAGGAGGCCACCAAGATCCTGGTCAACCTGGAGACCAAGGCCGACGACGCCCTGGCCGCGTTCTCCAGGATCGGGGCGTACCTGTCGGAGCTGATCGGGCGCAAGCGGTCGGAGCCGGCCGACGACCTGCTCAGTGGGCTCGTCGAGGACCTGAACCACGAGGAGCTGACCGGGGTCGCGTTCCTGCTCCTGCTGGCCGGGCACGAGACGACCGCCAACATGCTGGGGCTGGGGACGTACGCGCTGCTCACCAACCCCGGCCAGCTCGCCGCCATGCGCGACGACCCGTCGGTGGTGGAGAACGGCGTGGAGGAGCTGCTGCGCTACCTCACGATCATCCATCTCGGCCCGGTGCGCAGCGCCCTGGAGGACGTCGAGGTCGAAGGTCACCTCGTCAGGGCGGGGGAGTCGATCGCCCTGCACCTGCCCACCGTGAACCGGGACCCCTCCCGCTTCCAGGACGCCGACCGCCTCGACCTCCACCGGCCGGCCGGCGGGCACCTGACGTTCGGCCACGGCATCCACCAGTGCCTCGGGCAGCAGCTCGCCCGGGCCGAGATGCGCATCGCGTACCCGGCGCTGCTGCGGCGCCTGCCTGGCCTACGCTTGGCCGTATCACCCGAGGAGGTGCCGATGCGCTCGGACATGAGCATCTATGGAGTGCACCGCCTCCCTGTCACTTGGTAGGTCACGATGAAGATCACAGCGGATACGACGGTGTGCATCGGGGCGGGCATGTGCGCCCTGACGGTGCCGGAGGTGTTCGACCAGAGTGAGGACGAGGGCACGGTAGTGCTGCTGCGCGAGGTGCCCGAGGAAGGGCAGGAGGAGGCCGTGCGGCGGGCGGTGTCCTTGTGCCCGTCGGGGGCCATCTCCGTCTCCTGAACCGTCCCCCGCCCGCCCCGCCGCCGCCACCGCCTCCGGTGGCGGCGGTTTCGTGTGCGGCGGCCCGGGCCTCGTGGGGGCCTTCTGAGGGCCGGACGCCACCCGCAAGGGATCACGCGCGAACAGGGTGACGTCACGCGCCGGATCGATCACTTCGATCCTTGGTCATCGAACCTGTGTTCGTGGAACAGGTTGACACCGAGCGTGATCGAAATTATGTTCGACCTAGTGGCGGTGAGGCTCGCGGCTCAACGTCACCCCAGGACCTGGTCGCGGGCCGTTCGCTTCCCCAAAGCGATCCCCGCGGCCGGGTTCCACGGGCGAAGGGCGCGTCCTCGTCGTCGGCGGAGACGAGTGGGCGTGTCCTGGCCGGACGGGGAGAGGGGAAGCTCCTCGTCCGGCCGGCTCGGCGGAAATGTCGGTGGCGTCTGCAAGTGTTGACCTCACCGGCGGAGACGCCGGCCGCCGCCCACGACTCCAAGGAGGCGCGCAAGATGGCACCACGGCCTAGAGAAACACCCGGGCCCCGGCTGTCGCCTGCGGTTCGGGCACACTTGACCGATTCACGTTCCTGCCTGGCGGAGGCGACCGCCGCCCGCACCCCGGCGTCCCGATACGTGGCCGCTCACCTGGCGGCTCTTCGGGCGGCTGCGGCGATCCTGGCCGCCCGTCCCCGTCCCATGGAGGGCCGCAGGCGCCGTCTGCGCAGCGCGTGGGAGTTGCTGCCCGAGGCCGAGCCCCACCTTGCCGAGTGGGCCGCCTACTTCTCCGTGAGCGCCGCCAAGCGCGCGGCCGCGGAGGCGGGCGTGGTCCGCGGCATCAGCGCGGCCGACGCCGCGGAGATCCTGGCCGAGGCCGAGACCTTCGTCTCCACGGTGGAAGAGCTGCTCGGCGTCCCCGTCCAGGCCCAGCTTCCCGTGGACGTCCCGCTGGCAGGCTGACCCCGCCGTCCGGCTCTCCGGGCGACGCCGCCGAGCGGAGAAGCGCGGGTGGCGGGGTCTAGCGGCGCGAAGAGGCAGGCAGGGCGGCTGTGGCCTTGACGCATGCCCAAAAGCGGGCGCGGCTTCGGCGGGCTCCCGGCGCTGTCGTTTCCCCGGGCCGTTGTTCGTAATAGCGGGTTATCGGGGTAAAAGGGCGTAATGTCCGTGTATCGGGCCGAAGAATTCCCAGCCGGTACGGCGGAGGGCCCGCCAGGGGAATTGGCGAGCCCTCCAGTGGTGAAGCGGTAGGTCCTAGAACGACTCGACGGCCCGGCGCGCCTCGGCGTCGAGCACGCCCCAGCTGATGAGTTCCTCGGTCAACTCGCTGGGCGACTTGTCATAGATCACAGCCAACGAACGCAGGTCCTCCTGGCGGATCGACAGGACCTTGCCGTTGTAGTCGCCACGCTGGCTCTGAATGGTGGCGGCGTAACGGGCGAGCGCTCCGGCCTTCTCCTTCGGCAGTGTCGCCAGGCGCTCCAGGTCGATCACAAGCTTGGGAGTGGGCCCGAGCGGACTCGGAGCGGCGCCCCCGGGCAGCAGCTCGGAGACAGGCACTCCGTAGAAATCGGCAAGCTCGGCAAGCTTCTGCACGGTCACGGCTCGGTCGCCACGCTCGTAGGAGCCCACGACCACGGCTTTCCACCGGCCGCGCGACTTCTCTTCGACTCCATGCAGGGACAGCCCCTGCTGGGTGCGGATGGCGCGGAGTCTTGCACCCAGCGACTTTGCGTACTCAGACGGCATCGTGTGGCCCCCCGGCTCTCGTATGTAGCGCTCTCAGTAGATTGTGCTCCCTTGCGGCATATGCCCCAGCCACCGGGGGGTACAGTGCCAGGCTCGGCACCATCGGTAGCCGTGGCCCTGGGTTTACCCCAGAACGCCGCGCGGTGTGGTTACGCACAGTGACGGTAAAGGGGTGGGAGCCTAAGGTCAAGCTGATTGGAAAAAAGATGCCGAATCCGGTCCGGGAGGGAACGCAACAAACGCCCCTCTTGTACCGATGGCAACACTACTTCGTCATAGTTTGACGAGTGAAATCGAGCGTCAGGTCTCGCGGGTCAAAATCATGACCGGGCAGGTCGCGGCCTGGACGATCTTGATGGACGTGTCGCCCAGGAAGACCCGCCGCAGCGGCCCGGCGTCGCTGGAGGCGCACACGAGCAGTTCCCCGGGCAGCCAGGTGGTCGTGCCGAGCGCCTGTGCCACGTTCCGGCCCTCAAGGAGCTCCACCTCGACCTGGAGCCTGCGCCGCTGCCCCCGGGCCGCGGCACGCAGGTCCGCGGCGGCCTGGTCGCGCAGCCGGACGAGCATGTCCTCCTCGATCTGCACGCGACGGCCGGTCCTGACCACCAGCGTGACCAGCCGCAGCGGGATGTCCAGGGTGACCGCGGCCTTGGCCGCGCCCTTGACGGCGGCGTCGGCGCCGGGCCCGCGGCGGTAGGCGACCGTGATGCGCTCGAACGCGGCCGGCGGGTCGTCGCCGTAGCCGCGCGGGGCCAGCAGCACGGGCACCGGCGAGGAGTGCAGGAGCTGGTCGGCGGTGCTGCCGACGGTGATGCGGGACCGTCCGCCGCCGGGCGCCGAGCCGATCACCACGACGTCGGCGCCGCGCCTGCGGGCCACCTCCACCAGCCCGCGCCCGCTGCCCCTGTTGGTCTGGCGGACGTACTCGACCTGGTCGCCGGCCAGCTCGCGGGCCTGCGCGAGCGCGGTCTCGGCCTGCTCGCGCAGGTAGGAGCGCCAGGCGCCCTCGTCGGCGCGGGCGGGGCCCGGCGTGGTGGTCACGGGCGGCTGGACGGTCGCCACCGTCAGGCTCCCCCCGGTCTGCCGGGTCAGCAGGACGGCCAGCGCCAGCCCGTCCCTGCCGCGTGGCTCGGCGATGTACCCGGCCAGCACCTTCTCGAACTTCATGTCACCGCACCTCGGCATTCAGCCGCGAATGCCCGTAGCCGTACAGGAAATAGCAGATCAGGCCGACCAGCATCCACAGGCCGAAGGCGGCCCACGTGACGCCCGCCAGCCCGGCCATGACGATGACGCAGAAGACCGCGCCGAGCACCGGGGTGAGGGGGAAGAGCGGCGTACGGAAGCTGCGCGGCAGCTCGGGGCTGCGGTGGCGCAGGACCAGCACGCCGACGTTGACGATGAAGAAGGCGAACAGCGTGCCGATGCTGGTGGCCTCGGCGAGCTGGCCGAGCGGCACCAGCCCGGCCAGGACCGAGATGAACAGGGCCACGATCAGCGTGTTGGCGACCGGCACCTGGTGACGCGGGTTCACCCGCTGGAAGATCCGGGGGATGAGCCCGTCGCGGGACATCGCGAACAGGATGCGGGTCTGGCCGTAGATGACGGTGAGCACGACGCTGGCGATGGCGATCACCGCGCCGAAGGAGACGATCACGCCGGGCCAGGTGGCGCCGGTGGTCTGGTCGACGATCTGCGACAGGCTCGCCTCGGTGCTCTCCGGGGCGAACTCGGTCCACGGCTTGGCCCCGATGGCGGCCACGGCGACCAGGACGTACACGGCGGTGACGATGAGCAGGGACAGCAGGATGGCCAGGGGCAGGTCGCGCTTGGGGTTCCTGGCCTCCTCACCGGCGGTGGAGGCGGCGTCGAAGCCGATGTAGGAGAAGAACACCTGCGAGGCGGCGGCCGTGATCCCGGCCACCCCCAGGGGGGCGAACGGGGTGAAGTTCCCGGTCTGGAACGCCGTGAACGCCACCACGCAGAAGAACACCAGCACCGCGATCTTGATCAGCACGAACACCGCGTTGGCCCTGGCCGACTCCGAGGCCCCGTAGAGCAGCAGCCAGGTGGCCAGGAGCACGATGAGGATCGCGGTGACGTTGACGACGCCGCCGTCCTGGCCGGGGGAGCGGGTGATCGCCTCGGGCAGCGTCCAGCCGAACAGGCTGCGCAGGAACGCGTTGAGGTACTCGCCCCAGCCCACGGCCACGGCCGCGACGGACACGGCGTACTCCAGCATCAGGCACCAGCCGCACACCCAGGCCACCAGCTCGCCCAGCGTCGCGTACGCGTAGGAGTAGGACGACCCGGACACCGGGATCGTCCCGGCCAGCTCGGCGTACGACAGGGCCGAGAACAGCGCCGTGATCGCCGCCAGCACGAACGACAGCACCACCGCCGGCCCCGCCTTGGGCACCGCCTGGCCGAGGATGACGAAGATGCCGGTGCCGAGCGTGGCGCCGACGCTGAACAGCGTGAGCTGCCACAGCGTCATCGTGCGCCGCAGCTCGCCGCCCTCGCCCTGCCCGCCCTCGGCCACGATGCGCTCGGTCGGCTTGGTGCGCAGCAGCCGTGCGGCCAGTGTCACGTCGGTCTCCTAGAGGGTGCTCGTCAGCGGCCACATCCCGTTGGGCGTGACGATCGTGCCCGCGGAGCCGGCGAGTATGTCCGCCGCCTCGTCGAGCCTGCCGATGGCGGCCATGTCGCCGGTCGTCTCGACGAACCGGCACACCGCCTCGACCTTCGGCCCCATCGACCCGGCCGGGAAACGCAGCCCGCGCAGCTCGTGCGGGGTGGTGCAGGCGATCTCGGTCTGGCCCGGCGCGCCGAAGTCGCGGTACACCCGCGGGACGTCGGTCAGGATGAGGAAGGCGTCGCACTCCAGCGCCTCGGCCAGCATCGAGGCGGTCAGGTCCTTGTCGATGACGGCCTCGACGCCCGCCAGCCGGCCGCGGGCGTCGCGCACGACGGGGATGCCGCCGCCGCCCGCGCAGACCACCACGACGCCCTCGCGGATCATCTTGCGGATCAGCCGGGTCTCCACGATGCGCTGCGGCGTGGGCGAGGGCACGACGCGCCGCCAGCGGTCGCCGTCGGGCTTGACCGTCCAGCCGTACTCGGCGGCCAGCTTGCGGGCCTCGTCCTCCTCGTAGACCTGGCCGACGAACTTGGTGGGGTCGTCGAAGGCCGGGTCGACGGCGCTGACCAGGGTCTGGGTGACCATGGCGAGCACCTGCCGGCCGGGCAGGGCGTTCTGCAGCGCCTGCTGCATCCAGTAGCCGATCATGCCCTGCGTCTGCGCGCCGAGCGTGTCGAAGGGGTAGGGGCGGCTCAGGTTCGGGTCCGCGGCGCTCTCCAGCGCCAGCATGCCGACCTGGGGGCCGTTCCCGTGGGTGATGACCAGCTCGTGCTCGCCGGCGAGCCGGGCCAGCGTCCTGACGGCGGTGGCGATGTTGTCCCTCTGCGCCTCGGCGTCCGGCTTCTGGCCGCGTTTGAGCACCGCGTTGCCGCCGAGTGCGACGATGACCCGCATTCAGTCCCCCAGGGTTGCGACCATGACCGCTTTGATGGTGTGCAGCCGGTTCTCGGCCTCGTCGAAGACGATGGAACGCGGCGACTCGAAGACCTCGTCGGTCACCTCCAGGGCCTCCAGGCCGGTCCTGGCGTAGATGTCGGCGCCCACGCCGGTCTCCCGGTTGTGGAAGGCGGGCAGGCAGTGCATGAACTTCACGTCCGGATTGCCGGTGGCCCGGACGACGTCGTCGTTCACCTGGTACGGCAGCAGCAGCTCGATCCGCTCGTCCCACACCTCCTTCGGCTCGCCCATCGAGACCCACACGTCGGTGTAGAGGAAGTCGGCGCCCCTGACGCCCTCGGCCACGTCCTCGGTGATGGTGATCCGGGCGCCGGTGGACCGGGCCAGCTCCTCGGCGGGCCGCACCGCGAGGTCGCGGTCGGGCCGCAGCGCCGGCGGGGTGACCAGCCGGATGTCCAGGCCGAGCAGCGCGCCGGTGACCAGCAGCGAGCGGCCGGTGTTGTTGCGCGCGTCCCCGAGGTAGGCGAGGGACACCTCGCGCAGCGGCTTGTCGCTGTGCTCCCGGATGGTGAGCATGTCGGCCAGCATCTGCGTGGGGTGCCACTCGTCGGTCAGGCCGTTCCACACCGGCACGCCGGACAGCGCCGCCAGGTCCTCGACGTAGGACTGCTTGCTGCCCCGGTACTCGATGCCGTCGAACATCCGGCCCAGCACCCGCGCGGTGTCCTTGACCGACTCCTTGTGCCCGATGTGCGAGCCAGCCGGGTCGAGGTAGGTGACGTGCGCCCCCTGGTCGTGGGCGGCCACCTCGAACGCGCAGCGGGTGCGGGTCGAGGTCTTCTCGAAGATGAGCGCGATGTTCTTGCCGTGGAGCCGCTGCCGTTCGACCCCGGCGTACTTGGCGGCCTTCAGCTCTGCCGACAGGTGCAGCAGGAAGCCGAACTCCTCCGGCGTGAAGTCCAGTTCCTTGAGGAAACTGCGGTTGCGCAGGTTGAACGCCATGTCATCCCTTCTGGATGCCGTCCTAGATGCCGTCGCGCTCCAGCGGGCAGCTCATGCACCGCGGCCCGCCGCGTCCTCTGCCCAGCTCGCTGCCCCGGATCGTGATGACCTCGATGCCGTTGTCGCGCAGGTGGTTGTTCGTGGTGGTGTTGCGCTCGTAGGCGACGACGACGCCGGGCTCGACGGCCAGGCCGTTGCAGCCGTCGTCCCATTGCTCGCGTTCGGCGGCGTACACGTCCTGGTGGGGGGTCAGGACGGTGATGTCGTCCATGTCCAGGGCGTGGGCGATGGCCCTGTGCATGTCCTGGGGCGGGTGGTCGGTGACCCTGAGCTCCTTGGAGGTGTCGCCCGGCTCGATGGTGTACGCCGGCAACATCCCGAGCCCGGCGTACTTGGTGAACACCCCGACGTCGAGCATGGTCATGACCGTGTCCAGATGCATGAACGCGCGCGCCTTCGGCATGTCCAGCGCCACGATCCGGGTCGCGGACCCGGCGCTGAACAGCCGCTGGGCCAGCATCTCGACCGCCTGCGGCTGGGTGCGCTCGCTCATCCCGACCAGCACCGCGCCGCGCCCGATGACCAGCACGTCGCCGCCCTCCAGGGTGGCCGGCGCCATCGCGTGGCCGGGCAGCCAGCAGTGGAAGCCGCCCTCGTAGGGCCGGTCGAAGCCGGCGGCGAACATCGGGTGGAACCGGTAGACGGCCTCCAGGTTGACCGTCTCGCGCATGCGGGCCTTCTTGCGCATCGCGTTGATCGACACGCCGTCGTAGATCCAGCAGGAGGTGTCGCGGGTGAACAGGTGGTTGGGCAGCGGCGGCAGGATGAAGTCGTCGTCGGCGGTGGAGTGGAAGGCCACCGACTTGGGGTCGCAGCCCATCGCGACCAGCTCGCGCTTGGTGATGCCGCCGGTCAGGTGCACCTGGAGAGTGGTGGCGTCCATGCCGTCGAGGGTGTTGCGGATGTCGTCGATGGCGATCGGGCCGAGCCAGCGCTCGTCGATGACGGCGTCGAGGATGTGCTTGCGGGCCTCGGGGATGTCGACCACGTCGCGCAGCAGGTCGGCCAGCATGTGGACGACGATGCCGCGGTCGCGCAGCACCCGCTCGAACTCCTCGTGCTCCTCCACCGCGCGCTGCACCCACAGCACGTCGTCGAACAGGAAGGCGTCCTTGTTGCTCGGGGTCAGCCGTTTGAGGGCCAGTTCCGGCTTGTGCAGCAGGACCTGGCGCAGCCGGCCGACCTCTGAATCGACATGAAAGGTCATTTTTCAGATATCCCCTCAGCGCGGCGGACATCACGCGGTCCGTACTCGCCGTGCCTGGCCTTCAGCCAGATGTAGACGGGCACGCCGACCAACAGCATGAGCGTGCCGCCGAGCACGGCCGGGGGCCCGGAGCCGTACGCCATCCAGAACGAGAACAGCAGCGCGAGCACCGCGACGGCCAGGTCGCGGGCCAGCCGCCCCCGGTCGATCCGCCGCTCCCGGGTCACCAGCCAGAACAGCTGCGCGGCGGCCGAGAAGAAGTACGGGATGACCGTGGTGAAGGAGGCCAGCAGCACGATCGTGTCGAAGGCGTTGGCGGAGGCGTAGCCCACCAGCAGCATGAGCGAGGTGAGGACGGTCCCGGCCAGGATGCCCGTCAGGGGCGCGCCGCGGCGGGTGACCACGGCGAAGGCGGGCGGGAACAAGCCGTCCTTGGAGGCGGCCAGCGGCATCTCGGCGACCAGCAGGGTCCAGCCGTTCAGCGCGCCGATGCCGGAGATCATGGCGCAGACCGCCATGAGCAGCCCGCCGCCGGTGCCGCCGAACATGTGGTCGAGCGCGGCGGCGAACGGCGCGGTGGACCCGACGAGCTCCTCCTGCGGCACGGTGCCCATGACGGCGACCGTGCTGAGGATGTACATGACGGCGCAGGCCAGCACGCCGATGACGCTGGCCCGGCCGATGGTGCGGGCGGGGTCCCTGACCCGGTCGGCCGCGATGGCGGCGCTCTCCACGCCCGAGTAGATGAACAGCGTGACCGCCCCCGCCAGGGAGACGGCCGAGACCCAGCCGTCCCCGGTGGCGTTGAACGGGGGGTAGTTGTCCTGGTGCACGAAGAACAGGCCCACGACCGCCACGAACAGCAGCGGCGCGAACTTCAGGATCGTGGTGACCACCTGGAAGGCGGCCGCGTTGCGCACGCCCGCCAGGTTCACCACGGCCGGGATCCACACCCCGGCCAGGCCGATCAGGATCGCGCTGAGCGTGCCGCCCCAGTTGAGCCCGAACAACCCCTGGGCCAGGTACTGGACGTAGCCCACCCACGCCACGGCGATGGCCGCGTTGCCGATCCACGCGGTCAGCCAGAACGACCAGGCGATCCAGAACCCGGCGAACTCCCCGAACGCCTCGCGGGCGTAGGCGTAGGGGCCGCCCGCCGCCGGGACGCGCCCGCCCAGGCGGCCGAAGACGATCGCCATCGCGATGGCGCCCGCGGTGACCAGGACCATGGAGACCAGGCTCACCGTCCCGAACGCCGCCAGCGAGGCGGGCAGCAGGAAGATGCCGGTGCCCACGACGTTCCCCATGACCAGCGCGACGGCCGCGCCGAGGCCCAGGCCGCCCGCGGCCGACGAGCGCGTCCCGCGCGCCGCCGTCCGCACGCCGTTCGAGGGCGGACGTGGTTCCCCCATGCGTGCCCCCCGCGCGAGTCCCCAGGAAGAGCCGCCGCCGAACGCGTACGGCCCTCGGGGACGTGCCCTACGCGAAGGACGCCGACACGGGGGTGGCGGGGGTTTTACCTGATCGCGGGGTGCGGCAGGGTGTCGGGCGAGCCCGACAGCAGCAGCACGACGGCGAAGACCGCCAGGCACAGCGCCATCAGCGCCAGCGGCCAGGCCAGCGACGCGGGGGCGCCGTGCCGGGACATGGCCGCGAACAGCTCGGGGTCCTCCTGCCGGACCTGCCGGGCGATGGCCTTGAGCACCGACTGCTCGCGTGCCGACAACGCCATGTGAAACCTCCCCCGAGAAGACTTAGAGGAGGTTTTATACCTGTATGTCGGCAATTGCCAAATTCGCTGGTGTGGCGGGACGAACGGCCGGTCAGGAGGGCCCGCCGCACCCGGAGGGCAGGGCGGGGTGCTCGCGTTGTACCAGGTAGTGCCTGGTACTGTGTGTCCCGACCAACACCCTTTTAAGACCCGTCCCGTGAGGCGGGAAAGGTGGTGAGATCCTCCATGTCCGATTCCAGGGCCGTGCTTGAAGGCCCGGACATCCACCGGGCGCTGACCCGTATCGCGCACGAGATCCTCGAACGCACCAAAGGCGCCGGTGACGTCGTCCTCCTCGGCATCCCGACCCGCGGCGCCACGCTCGCCCGCAGGCTCGGCGACCGAGTGGAGCAGTTCGAAGGGCTCAAGATCCCCGTCGGCTCGATCGACATCACGATGTACCGCGACGACCTGCGCAGCGGTCCCGTCCGCCCGCTCGGGCGCACCGAGCTGCCGCCCGACGGCATCGACGGCAAGGTGGTCGTCCTCGTCGACGACGTGCTCTACTCCGGCCGCACCGTCCGCGCCGCGCTCGACGCGCTCAACGACCTCGGCCGTCCCACCGCCGTGCAGCTCGCCACGCTGGTCGACCGCGGCCACCGCGAGCTGCCGATCCGCGCCGACTACGTGGGCAAGAACCTGCCCACCGCCAAGAGCGAGAAGGTCAAGGTCTACCTCTCCGAGATCGACGGCCGCGACGCCGTCCTGCTCATGAAGGAGGACGACAGATGAACCGGCATCTCATCTCGGCGGGCGACCTCACCAAGGACGACGCGCTGCTCATCCTCGACACCGCCGAGGAGCTGGCCAGGGTCTCGGAACGGTCCATCAAGAAGCTGCCCACGCTGCGCGGCCGCACGGTGGTCAACCTGTTCTTCGAGGACTCCACGCGCACCCGCATCTCCTTCGAGGCGGCGGCCAAGCGGCTCTCGGCCGACGTCATCAACTTCTCGGCCAAGGGGTCGAGCGTGTCCAAGGGCGAGTCGCTCAAGGACACCGCGCTCACCCTGGAGGCCATGGGCGCCGACGCCGTCGTCATCCGCCACGGCTCCTCCGGCGCGCCGCACCGGCTGGCCGGCTGGGTGCGCGGCAGCGTCGTCAACGCTGGCGACGGCACCCACGAGCACCCCACGCAGGCGCTGCTCGACGCCTTCTCCATGCGCCGCCGCCTCGGCGGGCTCGACGGGCGCCGGGTCACCATCGTCGGCGACGTCCTGCACAGCCGGGTCGCCCGCTCCAACGTGCTGCTGCTCAACACGCTCGGCGCCGAGGTCACCCTCGTCGCGCCGCCCACGCTGCTGCCCGTCTCGGTCGGCACCTGGCCGTGCGAGGTGTCCTACGACTTCGACGCCGTGCTGCCCAAGTCCGACGCGGTCATGATGCTGCGGGTGCAGAAGGAGCGGATGAACGCCGCCTACTTCCCCAGCGAGCGCGAGTACTCCCGCCGCTACGGCCTCGACCGCGACCGCTTCGCCAAGATGCCGGACGAGGCCATCGTCATGCACCCCGGGCCGATGAACCGGGGCATGGAGATCGCCGCCGAGGTGGCCGACTCGCCGCGCTCCACCATCGTGGAGCAGGTCGCCAACGGCGTGACCATCCGCATGGCCGTCCTGTACCTGCTGCTCGGGGGAGAGATCCAGTGAGTGAGCGGAGCGAACGAACCAGGAGGCACAGCATCATGATGATCGTCGTGCCGACGAAGGAGGCACGATGATCATCAAAAATGTCCGGATCCTCGGCGGGGAGCCGGTGGACATCCGGATCGCCGACGGGCGCATCGCCGAGATCGGCGCCGGCCTCGACGCCGGTCCCGGCGGCGAGACCGTCGAGGGCCGCGGCGCGATCGCGCTGCCCGGCCTGGTCGACCTGCACACCCACCTGCGCGAGCCCGGCCGCGAGGACGCCGAGACCGTCCAGACCGGCACCCAGTCCGCGGCCCGCGGCGGCTACACCGCCGTGCACGCCATGGCCAACACCTCGCCCGTCGCCGACACCGCCGGCGTGGTCGAGCAGGTCTGGCGGCTCGGCCGCGAGTTCGGCCACTGCGACGTGCAGCCGGTCGGCGCCGTCACCGTCGGCCTGGAGGGCAGGCAGCTCGCCGAGCTCGGCGCGATGGCCGACTCCGCCGCCCGCGTCCGGGTCTTCTCCGACGACGGCAAGTGCGTCAGCGACGCCGTGCTGATGCGCCGCGCCCTGGAGTACGTCAAGGCGTTCGACGGCGTCGTCGCCCAGCACGCCCAGGAGCCCAGGCTCACCGAGGGCGCCCAGATGAACGAGGGCGTCGTCTCCGGCAGGCTCGGCCTGACCGGCTGGCCGGCCGTGGCCGAGGAGGCGGTCATCGCCCGCGACTGCCTGCTGGCCGCACACGTCGGCTCCCGCCTGCACGTCTGCCACGTCTCCACCGCCGGCTCGGTCGAGATCATCCGCTGGGCCAAGTCCAAGGGCTGGAACATCACCGCCGAGGTCACCCCTCACCACCTGCTCCTCACCGACGACCTCGTCGAGGAGTCCCCGGTCGGCGCCTACAACCCGATCTACAAGGTCAACCCGCCGCTGCGCACGCACGCCGACGTCCAGGCGCTGCGCGCCGCGCTGGCCGACGGCACCATCGACGTCGTCGCCACCGACCATGCCCCCCACCCGGTCGAGGACAAGGAGACCGAGTGGCCGGCCGCGGCCATGGGCATGATCGGCCTGGAGACGGCGCTGAGCGTCGTCCAGGAGGCCATGGTCGAGACCGGGCTGCTCGACTGGGCCGGGGTCGCCGAGCGCATGTCGCTCACCCCCGCCCGCATCGGCCGCCTGTCCGGCCACGGCAGGCCGCTGGAGCCGGGCGCGCCGGCCAACATCACGCTGTACGACCCGTCGGCCCGCACCGAGGTGGACCCCTCCGCCTACGCCTCCAAGAGCAGGAACACCCCGTACGAGGGGATGACGTTGCCCGGCCGGGTGGTCGCCACGTTCCTGCGCGGCACGCCGACCGTTCTCGAAGGGAAGCTGGTTTGAACACCGCGGTGCTCGTCCTGGAAGACGGCCGCGTCTTCCACGGAACCTCTTACGGCGCCGAAGGCGAGACGTTCGGCGAGATGGTCTTCAACACCGGCATGACCGGCTACCAGGAGACCCTCACCGACCCCTCCTACCACCGGCAGATCGTCGCCATGACGGCCCCGCACATCGGCAACACCGGCGTCAACGACGAGGACCCCGAGTCGGGCCGCGTCTGGGTCGCCGGGTACGTCGTGCGCGAGCCGTCCAGGATCGTCTCCAACTGGCGGGCCGACCGCTCGCTCGACGACTACCTCAAGCAGCAGGGCGTCGTCGGCATCGCCATCACCGGCACCCGCGCCCTGACCCGCCACCTGCGCGAGCGCGGCGCGATGCGGGCCGGCATCTTCTCGGACCCCTCCGCGACCGTCGACGAGCTCGTCGAGCGGGTGCGGAACTCGCCCGCCATGGAGGGCGCCGACCTGGCCGCCGAAGTGGCCACGGCCGAGCCCTACGTCGTGCCCGCCGTCGGCGCCAGGCGCTTCACCGTCGCCGCCGTCGACCTGGGCATCAAGGGCATGACCCCGCACCGCATGGCCGAGCGCGGCTGCGAGGTGCACGTGCTGCCCGCCACGGCCACGTACGAGCAGATCATGGCGGTCGAGCCCGACGGCGTGTTCTTCTCCAACGGCCCCGGCGACCCCGCCACCGCCGACGTGTCGGCCCTCCAGAGTGTCCTCGCGGCCAGGGTGCCGTTCTTCGGCATCTGCTTCGGCAACCAGCTCTTCGGCCGCGCGCTCGGCCTGTCCACGTACAAGCTGCGCTACGGCCACCGCGGCGTCAACCAGCCGGTCCAGGACGTGCGCACGGGCAAGGTCGAGATCTCGGCCCACAACCACGGGTTCGCGGTCGAGGCGCCGATCGGCGAGGCGTTCGAGACCCCGTACGGTCCGGCCGAGGTCAGCCACGTCAACCTCAACGACCGCTGTGTGGAGGGCCTGCGCCTGCTCGACGGGCGGGCCTTCAGCGTCCAGTACCACCCCGAGGCCGCCGCGGGTCCGCACGACGCCGCTTATCTCTTCGACGAGTTCTGTGAGGTCATGAGCCGTGCCCAAGCGTGAGGACATCCGGTCGGTCCTGGTGATCGGCTCCGGGCCGATCGTGATCGGCCAGGCGTGCGAGTTCGACTACTCGGGCACCCAGGCCTGCCGGGTGCTGCGGGCCGAGGGCTTCCGCGTCATCCTGGTCAACAGCAACCCGGCCACGATCATGACGGACCCGGAGTTCGCCGACGCCACGTACGTCGAGCCGATCACCCCCGAGTACGTCGAGAAGATCATCGCCAAGGAGCGCCCCGACGCGCTGCTGCCCACCCTGGGCGGCCAGACCGCGCTGAACACCGCGGTCGCCCTGCACGAGTCGGGCGTGCTGGAGAAGTACGAGGTCGAGCTGATCGGCGCCGACTTCGACGCGATCCAGGCGGGCGAGAACCGCGAGAAGTTCAAGGAGATCGTCGCCAAGGTCGCGCGCGAGCACGGGCTCAACGCCGAGTCGGCCAAATCGGTCATCTGCCACACGATGCAGGACTGCCTGGCCGCCGCCGGCGAGCTGGGCTACCCGCTGGTCGTACGGCCCAGCTTCACCATGGGCGGCGTCGGCTCCGGCTTCGCCTACGGCGAGGACGACCTGCGCCGCATCGCCGGCGCCGGCCTCGACGCCTCGCCGACCACCGAGGTGCTCCTGGAGGAGTCGATCCTCGGCTGGAAGGAGTACGAGCTGGAGGTCATGCGCGACAAGGCGGACAACGTCGTCATCGTCTGCTCCATCGAGAACATCGACCCGATGGGCGTGCACACCGGCGACAGCGTCACCGTCGCGCCCGCGCTGACCCTGACCGACCGCGAGTACCAGAACATGCGTGACGTCGCCATCGCGGTCATCCGCGAGGTCGGCGTCGACACCGGCGGCTGCAACATCCAGTTCGCCGTCGACCCGCGCACCGGGCGCATGATCGTCATCGAGATGAACCCGCGCGTCTCCCGCTCCAGCGCCCTGGCCTCCAAGGCCACCGGCTTCCCGATCGCCAAGATCGCCGCCAAGCTGGCCATCGGCTACACCCTCGACGAGATCCCCAACGACATCACCAAGGAGACCCCGGCCTCCTTCGAGCCGACGCTCGACTACATCGTGGTCAAGGTGCCGCGCTTCGCCTTCGAGAAGTTCCGCGGGGCCGACCGCACGCTGACCACGCACATGAAGTCCGTGGGCGAGGCCATGGCCATCGGCCGCTCCTTCACCGAGGCGCTGCAGAAGGCGCTGCGCTCGCTGGAGAAGAAGGACTCCGCCTTCACCTGGGCGGGGCCCGTCCAGGACAAGGACGAGCTGCTGGCGGCCTGCCGCACCCCGCACGACGGACGGCTGCGCACGATGCAGCAGGCCGTGCGGGCGGGCGCGACCGCGGCCGAGCTGTTCGAGGCCACCAGCGTCGACCCCTGGTTCCTCGACCAGCTCCTGCTGCTGGAGGAGGAGGCCCAGGAGATCGCCGCCGCGCCCGAGCTCACCGCCGGCGCGCTGACCCGCGCCAAGCACCACGGCTTCTCCGACGCGCAGATCGCCGAGATCCGCGGCGTCGAGGAGGCCCACGTGCGCGGGCTGCGCCACGCGCTCGGCGTGCGGCCGGTCTACAACACCGTCGACACCTGCGCCGCCGAGTTCGCCGCCAGGACGCCGTACCTGTACTCCACCTACGACGAGGAGACCGAGGTCCCCTACGGCGAGCGGGAGAAGGTCATCATCCTCGGCTCCGGGCCCAACCGCATCGGGCAGGGCATCGAGTTCGACTACGCGTGCGTGCACGCCTCGTTCGAGCTGTCGCGGGCCGGGTTCGAGACCGTCATGGTCAACTGCAACCCCGAGACCGTCTCCACCGACTACGACACCTCCGACCGGCTCTACTTCGAGCCGCTGACGCTGGAGGACGTCCTGGAGGTGGTGCACGCCGAGCAGCAGACCGGCCCGGTCGTGGGCGTGATCGTGCAGCTCGGCGGGCAGACGCCGCTCGGCCTGGCGCAGGCGCTCAAGGACGCCGGCGTGCCCGTGGTCGGCACCTCGCCCGAGTCGATCCACCTGGCCGAGGAGCGCGGCGCGTTCGGGCGGGTGCTGGCCGAGGCCGGCCTGCCCGCGCCCAAGCACGGCACCGCGCTGACGGTGCCGGAGGCGCTGGAGATCGCCGGCGAGATCGGCTACCCGGTGCTGGTGCGGCCCTCGTACGTGCTCGGCGGGGCCGGCATGGCCATCGTCTACGACGACAGCACGCTGACGACGTACATGGCGGCCCAGGAGGGCGGCCACCCGGTCCTGGTGGACAAGTTCCTCGACGAGGCCATCGAGATCGACGTGGACGCGCTCTACGACGGCGAGGAGCTGTTCCTCGGCGGCGTCATGGAGCACATCGAGGAGGCCGGCATCCACTCCGGCGACTCGGCCTGCGCGCTGCCGCCGCTGACGCTCGGCAGCCACGACGTCAAGCGCATCCGCGCCGCCACCGAGGCCATCGCCGCCGGGGTGGGCGTGCGCGGGCTCCTGAACGTCCAGTACGCCATGTCCGCCGGCGTCCTGTACGTCCTGGAGGCCAACCCGCGGGCGAGCCGTACCGTGCCGTTCGTGTCCAAGGCCACGGCCACGCCGCTGGCCAAGGCGGCGGCCCGGGTGATGCTCGGCTCCTCGATCGCCTCGCTGCGCGCGGAGGGCATGCTGCCGGCCACCGGCGACGGCGGCACGCTGCCGATGGAGGCGTCCATCGCGGTCAAGGAGGCCGTGCTGCCCTTCAACCGCTTCCGGGGCGTCGACATCGTGCTCGGGCCCGAGATGCGCTCCACGGGCGAGGTCATGGGCATCGACGCGTTCTTCGGCGTGGCGTACGCCAAGTCCCAGGCGGGCGCTTATGGGGAACTCCCGACCAAGGGACGCGCGTTCGTGTCCGTGGCCAACAGGGACAAGCGTGCGATGATCTTCCCTGTGAAGGCACTGGCCGACCTCGGCTTCGAGATCCTCGCCACCGAGGGCACGGCCGAGGTGCTGCGCCGCAACGGTGTCCATGCCAAGATCGTGCGAAAGCACAGCGAGGGGACCGGGCCCGGAGGTGAGCCTACGAGCGTGCAGGCGATTCTCGACGGCGAGGTGGACCTGATCGTCAACACGCCGTTCGGCAGCCCGGGCCAGTCCGGGCCGCGCCTGGACGGCTACGAGATCCGCACCGCGGCGGTGCTGCGCGGCATCCCGTGCATCACCACCGTCGCCGGGCTGGCCGCCGCGGCGGCCGGGATCCAGGCGATCGTCCGCGGCGACGTCGGGGTGCGTTCACTCCAGGAGCACGCACAGGCACTACGCGGCTGACCCGCGCGGGAGGTGAAGACGACTGGCCGGCACACCTGTGCAGGTGACGGGCACGGTGCTGACGACGCGCCGGGTCGACGCCTACCATGCGCTGACGGTGGTGGCGCCCGGCATCGCCGAGCGTTACCGCCCCGGCCACTTCGTCTCCGTGGCGGTCGGCGGGCCCCACACGTCGATGGTGACGCGCCGCGCGCTGTCCATCCATGACGTCAAGTCCGACTACGGCGGCACGGTCGAGCTCGTCTTCACCGCCGCCGGGCCGGGCACGTCCTGGCTGGCCGAGCGGCGCGCCCGCGACACGCTGGACCTGGTCGGGCCGCTCGGGAGGCCGTTCCCGCTGCCGCGCGACCCGGTCAACTGCGTGCTGGTCGGCGCCGAGTACGGCTCGGCCGTGCTGTTCCCGCTGGCCGACGCGCTGCTGGCGCGCGGCTGCCGGGTCGACTTCGTGCTCGGCGGCGCCGGGGCCGACCGCGTCTTCGGCGCCATGCGGGCCCGCCGCATCGCCGAGACGACGACCCTGACCACCGAGGACGGCTCGCTCGGCCTGCGCGGCAAGGTCACCGACGCGCTGCCCTCGGTGATCGCCGACACCAGGGCCGACGCCGTCTACGCCTGCGCGCCCATGCCGGCGCTGCGGGCGGTGACGGCGGTGGCGATGGAGTTCGACATCCCGGTGCAGGTGGCCGTCGAGGAGTCGATGGCCTGCGGCATCGGCGTGTGCATGACGTGCGTCATCCCGGTCATCGGCGACGACGGCGCGACCAGGATGGTCCGCGCCTGCGCGGAGGGGCCGGTGTTCCGGGGGGAGCGGGTGCGGTTCGAGGACGTGGGAACGATCCCGTTCGACGCGCTCGGCGCCCCCGGAGGCGGTGCACGACATGTCAGTTGATATGCGTACATTTCTGGCGCACGTGGAGCTGGGGAACCCGATCACCACGGCCGCCGGCTGCGCGGGCTCGGGCCAGGAGCTCGCCCAGTTCTTCGACCTCCACCGGCTCGGCGCGCTGACCACCCGGTCCGTCACCATGGCCCCGCGCGCGGGCCGTCCGACGCCGCGCATGGCCGAGACGCCCTCAGGCATGCTCAACGCCGTCGGGCTCCAGGGGCCGGGCATCGAGGCGTACCTGGAGCGCGAGCTGCCCTGGCTGGCCCAGCGTGGCATCAAGACCATCGTCTCGATCGGCGGCGGCACCGTCGCCGAGTACTCCGAGCTGGCCCGCAGGCTCGCCGACGCGCCCGGGGTGACCGCTCTGGAGGTCAACCTTTCTTGCCCGAACATGGAGGACCGAGGGCGTGTCTTCGCGCGTGAGGGCAGCGCCGCGGCCGAGGTGATCGCCTCGGTGCGCTCCATCATGCGCTACGACGTCCCCGTGGTGGCCAAGCTCGCGCCCGACGTGGCCGACATCGTCTCCGTCGCCCGCGCCTGTGTGGACGCCGGCGCGGACGCGCTGTCCATGATCAACAACCCGCTCGGCATGGCCATCGACACCGAGGCGCTGCGCCCCTCGCTGGCCGCCGTCACCGGAGGGCTGTCGGGGCCCGCCATCCTGCCCCTGGCCGTCCGCTGCGTGTGGCAGGTGCACGCGGCCCTGCCCGGGGTGCCGCTGATCGGCATGGGCGGCGTGATGACCGGCAGGGACGCCTTCCAGCTCATCCTGGCGGGCGCCTGCCTCGTCGGGGTGGGCACCGCCCTGTTCCACGACCCCTACGCGTGCCTGCGCATCGAGCGCGAGCTTGAGGACCTGCTGCGGGCCCGCGGCTTCCAACGCCTCGCCGACGCCGTCGGCCTGGCCCACCGACCGCCGGGGAGCGCTCCCCGGCACCTTCTGGCCGACTCCGAGGAGATCTCCCCTTGACGCCCGCACCCATCGCCGTCGCCCTCGACGCCCCCGACCTGGAGACCGCCGCCCGGTGGGCGAGCCTGGTGACGCCGCACGTCAGCACCATCAAGGTGGGCCTGGAGCTCTACCTGCGCTACGGCCCCGACGTGATCGCCTCCGTACGCGGCGCCAGCGGCGTGCAGATCTTCCTCGACCTCAAGCTGCACGACATCCCCAACACCGTCGCGGGCGCCGCCAAGGCCGTCTCCCGCCTGCGCCCGGCCATCCTGACCGTGCACGCGGCCGGCGGCGCGGCCATGATCCGGGCCGCGGTCGAGTCCGCGCCGCAGACCAAGATCGCCGCTGTGACGATCCTCACCTCGCTGAACGAGTCCGACCTCGACCGCATCGGCCTGGCCGGGCCCGCGGACGAGGCCGTACGCCGCCTGGCGGCCCTGTCGGTCGAGGCCGGCGCCACGGCGCTGGTGTGCTCGCCCCACGAGGTCGCGGCGGTGCGGGCCGAGGTGGGGCCCGGCATCACCCTCATCACGCCCGGCGTGCGCCCTCAGGGGGCCGACGTGCAGGACCAGGTACGCGTGGCGACCCCCGAGCAGGCGCTGGCCGACGGCGCCGACCTGCTCGTGATCGGCCGCCCGATCACCGGCTCGGCGGACCCGGGAGCGGCCGCCGCCGCCATCGCCGCCTCGCTGCGCCGCACGACCGCCTCCTGACCCGGTTTCCCGGCCTGGTTCGCCCGGGCCGTTTCCGGGCCGGTCTTCCGGCGCGCGGGCGGGGCATGGCGGCAGGCGTCGCCGGACCGTCCGCACAGCCCTCGCTCACAAGATCGTAATGCATCCGGCGGGCGTTCGCGCACCCTTCCCGAATCGGGTTTCGGTCCTGGTCCGGCCCTGGTTTCGGACATGATCGGCCGACGTGCGGACGATCTTCGCCGTGTTCCGGGACGCCGTCCGGGCCGCTCGCGTGAAGCGGGAAGTGAGGGCGATTTGATCAGCAGTGGGTAATTTTACGCTCACGGACAGTGATGAAGTGGATTTTGTGAGGAGAGAAACCGCTCTTGACGTTGCTTAGGGGGCGATGACCAGCTAGTTTCCCTTCCCGTCCGAGTACATCGACAGAAATTCGAGGTGACCCGGCGTGGCTCTTCCTCCCCTGACCCCTGAGCAGCGCGCCGCAGCCCTTGAGAAGGCTGCCAAGGCCCGTAAAGAGCGTGCCGAGGTCAAGAACCGGCTCAAGCATGGCGCGGTTTCTCTGGCTGAGGTGCTCAAGGATGGGCAGACCGACGACGTCATCGGCAAGATGAAGGTGTCGGCACTGTTGGAATCGCTCCCCGGCGTGGGCAAGGTCCGCGCCAAGCAGCTCATGGAGCGGCTTGCCATCGCCGAGTCCCGCCGCGTGCGGGGTCTCGGTGCGAACCAGAGGGCCTCCCTCGAGCGCGAGTTCGGTGGCAACGAGAGCTAATCTCTGTTCCACAAGAAAGCGCAGGTTCAACGGGGGGTAGGAAGTGACTGAGAGGTCCTGGTCCGGCGAAGCAAGGGCCCACGAGGCAGTCGGATCGGGAGCGAAGGTCGGCTTCCTCCCCCTGAGCAAGAGGCGGCTGACGGTCCTGTCAGGGCCGTCGGGCGTCGGCAAGTCCACGGTCGTCGCCGAGCTCCGGCGGGCACACCCCGAGGTGTGGCTGTCGGTCTCGGTGACCACCAGGAGGCCCCGTCCCGGCGAGGTCAACGGGGTCCACTACTTCTTCGTCGACGGCGAGGAGTTCGACCGGCTCGTCGAGGCCGGCGAGCTGCTGGAGTGGGCGGAGTTCGCGGGCAACCGCTACGGCACCCCGCGCGAGGCGGTGCTGGACAAGCTCGCCCAGGGCGTCCCGACCGTCCTGGAGATCGACCTGGAAGGCGCCAGGCAGGTGCGCGGCACCATGCCGGACGCCCTGCTGGTCTTCCTGGCCCCCCCGACGTGGGAGGAGCTGGAGAAGCGGCTGCGCGGCCGCGGCACCGAGCCGGAGGACGTCATCGAGCGCCGGCTCCAGGCCGGACGGGTCGAGATGGCGGCCGAGTCGGAGTTCGACCTCACGCTGGTGAACACGAGTGTCCATGAAGTGTGCCACCGGCTGATAGCCTTGATGACTGACCCTCAGGGGGTCACCACCACCATCAACCGAGAGGTCTGACAATCGTGGCAGGCACCACCCCGGCCGCGGAGGGCATCACCAACCCGCCGATCGACGCGCTGCTCGACATCGTCGACAGCAAGTACTCCCTGGTGATCATGGGCGCCAAGCGCGCCCGCCAGATCAACGCCTACTACTCCCAGCTCGGCGAGGGCCTGCTGGAATACGTCGGGCCGCTGGTCGAGACGCACGCTCAGGAGAAGCCGCTGTCCATCGCGCTGCGCGAGGTCTCCGAGGGCCTGCTCAACGCCGAGCCCATCGAAGGCGCGGTCTGACCCCTTCGATGAAGGTCGTCCTCGGCGTCAGCGGCGGCATCGCCGCGTACAAGGCGTGTGAGCTGCTGCGGCTGTTCACCGAGTCAGGTCACGAGGTGCGGGTCGTGCCGACCCGCGAAGTCCTGCGGTTCGTGGGCGAGCCCACCTGGGCCGCCCTGTCGGGCAACCCCGTGACCGCCGACGTCTGGGACGACGTTCACGAGGTGCCCCACGTCCGCATCGGCCAGCGCGCCGATCTCGTCGTGGTGGCGCCGGCGACCGCCAACACCCTGGCCAAGGCGGCCCACGGGCTCGCCGACGACCTGCTGACCAACACGCTGCTGACGGCGCGCTGCCCGGTCGTGTTCGCCCCGGCCATGCACACCGAGATGTGGCAACATCCGGCCACCCGCGCCAACGTCGCGACCCTGCGCGAGCGCGGGGCCGTCGTGATCGACCCGGCCGTGGGGCGCCTCACCGGCGCCGACACCGGCCCCGGCCGCCTGCCCGACCCCGCCGAGATCTTCCAGGTCTGCCTGCGCGTGCTGCGCGGCAGGCCGCGCGACCTGGCCGGGCACAAGGTGGTGATCTCCGCCGGAGGTACCCGCGAGGCGATCGACCCGGTCCGCTTCATCGGCAACCGCTCGTCCGGGTTGCAGGGGTACGCCCTGGCCCGTACGGCGGTCGCGCGCGGCGCCGAGGTGACCGTCGTGGCCGCCAACGTCGCGCTTCCCGACCCCGCGGGGGCCACCGTGGTGCGGGTGGGGTCCACGGCCGAGCTGCGCGAGGCGGTGCTGGCCGCCTCGGAGAAGGCCGACGCCGTCGTCATGGCGGCCGCGGTGGCCGACTTCCGCCCGGCGTCCCGGCACGACACGAAGATCAAGAAGACCGACGGCGAGCCCGACCCCATCCACCTGACGAAGAACCCCGACATCCTGGCCGAGCTGGGCCTGCTGCGCCGCGAGTCCGGCACCGGCCCCCGGGTGATCGTCGGGTTCGCGGCCGAGACCGACGACGTGCTCGCCAACGGGCAGGCCAAGCTCGCCAGGAAGGGCTGCGACCTGCTGGTGGTCAACCAGGTGGGGGAGGGGCTGGCGTTTGGCACGCCCGACAACGCCGCCACCGTCCTCGTCGCCGGAGGCGAGCCCGTCGAGGTGCCGCGCGGCCCCAAGGAGGACGTCGCCGACGCCGTCTGGGACCTGGTCGCGCCCCGCCTGTCCCAGCGCCCGATTTCGGCGGGAACGATTACCTGATCGCCAGTTGCGACACCCCGGACGCCTACCGATACTTGGGGGCAAAGGGGGACGGAATGCCGGTGGGTTCCGCTGTCAGGGATCGTTGCAGGAGATTGCTAGAGGACCAGGGAGGAATCCGTTACGTCTTCCCCGCGTTGTCCGTGGGGCCGACGGGAACGGGCCACTTCCTCATCGTCGTCACTGATTCGTCCGTCTCGGTGCTCACCACCAGGACCCTCCGGAGTGACCGGCCGGTCGCGGTGTTCGCCACGTATCCGAGGCACACCAGGCTCGGGCCGATCCTGCCCGGACCGTTCATCGAGCTCGGCAACACCGTGTTCGAGTTCGACGAGGAGTACGCGGCGGTGGTGTCCGCGGCCGACGCCGAGGTCTTCGCGCCGGAGACGCTGCCCCCCGATCCCCTCCCCGACCTGTGACCGGACACGGACACGGGACGGTTTCGCGACCGGGCGCCGGGTAGGGCTAGACTTCGGCGAGGCCCTGGCGTGTACTTCCGTCCCGGGCCCAACATCCGTCAGCAGCCGCTGCATGAGGAGCCACTGAGTTGTCACGTCGCCTGTTCACCTCCGAGTCGGTCACCGAAGGCCACCCGGACAAGATCGCCGACCAGATCAGTGACGCGATTCTCGACGCCATGCTCAAGGACGACCCCAAGAGCCGGGTCGCCGTCGAGACGCTGATCACTACCGGCCAGGTCCACGTCGCAGGCGAGGTCACGACCGAGACCTACGTCGACATCCCCGGCGTCATCCGGGAGAAGATCCTGGAGATCGGCTACGACGCCTCCCACAAGGGCTTCGACGGCGCCTCCTGCGGCGTGTCGGTGTCCATCGGCGCGCAGTCGCCCGACATCGCCCAGGGCGTCGACGACGCCTACGAGCACCGCGTGGGCGGCGGCGACGCCGACGAGCTCGACCGCCAGGGCGCCGGCGACCAGGGCCTGATGTTCGGCTACGCCTGCCGCGAGACGCCCGAGCTGATGCCGCTGCCGATCACGCTCGCGCACCGGCTCGCCCAGCGCCTGTCCGAGGTCCGCAAGACCGGCAAGGTTCCCTACCTGCGCCCCGACGGCAAGACCCAGGTCACCATCGAGTACGACGGCGACAAGCCCGTCCGCCTCGACACCGTGGTCGTCTCCACCCAGCACGCGGCCGAGATCGACCTCAAGGAGATGCTCGCCCCCGACATCAAGGAGCACGTGGTCGACCCCGTGCTCGACGGGCTGGAGATCGAGACCGAGGGCTACCGGCTGCTGGTCAACCCGACCGGCCGCTTCGAGATCGGCGGCCCGATGGGCGACGCCGGCCTGACCGGTCGCAAGATCATCATCGACACCTACGGCGGCATGGCCCGCCACGGCGGTGGCGCGTTCTCGGGCAAGGACCCGTCCAAGGTCGACCGTTCGGCGGCGTACGCGATGCGCTGGGTGGCCAAGAACGTCGTCGCGGCGGGGCTGGCCGACCGGTGCGAGGTGCAGGTCGCGTACGCGATCGGCAAGGCTCAGCCGGTGGGCCTGTTCGTGGAGTGCTTCGGCACCGAGAAGCTGCCGGTGGAGCAGATCCAGGCGGCCGTGCTGCGCGTCTTCGACCTGCGTCCGGCGGCCATCATCCGCGACCTCGACCTGCTGCGCCCGATCTACTCCGAGACCGCCGCTTACGGGCACTTCGGCCGTGAGGGCTTCTCCTGGGAGTCCACCGACCGCGCCGAGGCCCTTCGGACGGCTGCCGGTCTCTGACCTCTCCCGGTTCTTGTTCGACGCAGGTGCCGTATCCGGCCCATCGGGGCGTGGATGCGGCACTTGTCGTCGGCTGAGGTCGGTGTGAGGCGGGCCTGAGGCGGGTTCTGCTCGGCTGTCCGTCTCTTCGCTGAGGGCGGGTTCGCCTTCGGGGGCTCGGTCGCAGGTCCTGGTGGATCTCGGGTGTCCGGCGTCCTGCGGTGTGGTCTGCCTGCATGCCTGTTGTCGTGTGCTCCTCTTCACGGTCGAGCCGGCGTGGGGATGGCGGCGCGCGGGGTCTGGTAGACGTTAGTGCGTGACCCACTCCGACGACGCCCTTCTGCCGCTCGACGCCGTGCGGCCCACGGCGTCGTCCAAGGACACCAAGGACACCAAGGGGGCCGTGGTCGCGGCGCCCGAGCGGCCGGTGGCGCGAGTGGTCGTGGACAGCCCGCTGCCGCACCTCGACCGTCTCTTCGACTACCTGGTGCCCGCCGCCATGCACGAGGCGGCCCGGCCTGGGGTGCGGGTGCGCGTCCGGTTCGCGGGCAAGCTGATCGACGCGTTCCTGCTGGAGCGGGTGGACGAGAGCGATCACGAGGGCAAGCTGACCCCGCTGGAACGGGTGGTCTCTCCCGAGCAGGTGCTCACGCCGGAGATCGCGGGTCTGGCCCGCGCCGTGGCCGACCGTTACGCGGGCACTCTGACCGACGTGCTCCGCCTGGCCGTCCCGCCGCGCCATGCCAAGGCCGAGGCCGAGGTCCCGCCCCCCGCCGGCCCGGCTCCTGGCTCCTCCCACGAGGCCGGCTCGCCGGACACCGTCGAGGAGACGCCCGGCGGTGCGGGTGACATCGGGGAGCAGCAGGCAGCCGACGGCGACACCGGCGTCGTGGGCGGCGGTTCCGCGGGCGAGGGCCGCGGGGACGCCTCGGAGCGTGCGGGGGAGGGGCGTGAGAGCGCCTGGGACGCCTATCCGACCGGGCCGTCCTTCCTTGACGCGCTGCGCCACGGTCGCGCCCCACGCGCCGTGTGGTCGGCGCTGCCCGGCGCCACGGGCTGGGCCGGGGCCATGGCGGAGGCGGTGCTCGCGACGCTGGAGGGCGGGCGGGGAGCGGTCCTCGTCGTCCCCGACGGCAAGGACGTCGCGCTGGCGGACGCCGAGTTCGAGCGGCTGCTCGGCCCGGGCAGGCACGTGGCGCTCACGGCCGACCTGGGTCCCGCCGAGCGCTACAGGCGGTGGCTGAAGGTCCTCAGAGGCCAGGTACGCGCGGTCGTGGGCACGCGGGCCGCCATGTTCGCCCCCGTGGCCGATCTCGGCCTGGTGGCCATCTGGGACGACGGCGACGATCTGCACGCCGAACGCCTGGCCCCCTACCCCCACGCCCGGGAGGTCCTCGGCCTGCGTGCCCACCGGACCGGCGCGGCCATGCTGATCGGCGGCTACGCGCGTACGGCCGAGGCCACCCAGCTCGTCGCGACGCGCTGGGCCAGGCCGATCGTGGCCGCCCGCACCATGATCAGGACCGTGGCCCCGCGGGTGCGTCCCGCCGGTGAGGACGCCGAGCTGGCCAAGGACCAGGCGGCCCGGCAGGCGAGGCTGCCCAGCCTGGCCTGGCGGGCGCTGCGGCAGGGGCTGGAGAGCGGGCCGGTGCTGGTGCAGGTGCCCAGGCGCGGTTACCTGCCGGCGCTGGCCTGCCGCCACTGCCGTGCCCCGGCGCGGTGCGTCCTGCCGCCCACCAGGATCGCTCCGCACCTCGCCGCACCACCGGCCCCCGCCGCCGCGCCGACACCCGTCCGGGGTGGCGCGGGAGCGCCTGCCGGGGCCGAGGGGCGGGGCGGGCCGTTGCCGGTCGCCGGGGAGGCGCTCATCCTGTCGGCGGCGGCGTCCGGGGCGGTCCCGCTCGGCCTGCCCCTGCACGTGCCGGGGACAGGCGCCGGGGCTCTGCCGCCCGCCGTCGACGGGATGGCCGGGATGGCCGGGATGCCGGAAGGGGCCGCGGCGCACGGCGGCGGGGAGTCGCTGTGCCATGGGCCGCTGGCGCTCAGGGCCGGGCACGCCGCCCCCTACTGCCGCTGGTGCGGCCGGGTCGACGCCGACTGGCGATGCCCGTCCTGCGGCAGCCCCCGCCTGCGGGCGGTCGTCACGGGGGCCAGGCGCACCGCGGAGGAGCTGGGCCGGGCCTTCCCGTCGGTGCCGGTGCGGACCTCGGGCCGGGACGGCGTGCTGGCCCGCGTGCCCGCCGCCCGCGCCCTGGTGGTCGCCACGCCCGGCGCCGAGCCTGTGGCCGAGGGCGGTTACGCGGCGGCCGTCCTGCTCGACGGGTGGGCGCTGCTGGGCCGGGCCGACCTGCGGGCGGGGGAGGAGACGCTGCGCCGGTGGATGAACGCCGCCGCGCTGCTGCGGCCGTCCGCCGAGCTGGTGGTGCTCGGGGACGCCGGGCTGCCCTCCGTCCAGGCGCTGCTGCGGTGGGACCCGATCACGCACGCCGAACGCGAACTGGGCGACCGGGCCGAGCTGGGCTTCCCGCCCGCGGTGCGGATGGCGACGCTGACGGGTTCGGCCAGTGCCGTGCGGCAGATGCTCGACGAGGTACGCCTCCCGCCCGACGCCCAGGTGCTCGGCCCCGTCCCCGTGGACGAGTCCGGCCTGGAACGGGCCATGATCCGGGTACGGCGCGGCGGCGGGGCGGCGTTGTCGGCCGCGCTCAAGGGGGCCAGTGGGGTGCGTGCGGCGCGTAAGACACCAGATGTCGTGAGGGTGAGTGTCGACCCACTCGACCTGATTTAGACCGTTTCCCCGATTCGCTCATCTGTTGGTCAGCCGTTAGCGTGCCCCTGTGTCGATCGAATGGGTGAACCAGGCCATCGACGACCTGCGCGCATGGGGGCGCGCGCGGGAAGTCGAGGTGGACGCGGACGAGGTCCGCCTGCTCTGCGACTACGCCAGCGACTACCTCGACGTCGACGAACTGAGCGACTTCACGCCGGAGACCTTCGACGAGCTGCTGCTGTCCATCTATCCGCGCAAGGTGATCGCGCCGCCCGAGAGCGCGCCCGAGACCGTGGCGGCCGCCCGCACTCTGGTCGACTACCTCGGCGACGCCGGCCATGTCGGCCCGGACACCGTGGCGGGCATGCGCGCGCGGCTCGACGAGATCGCTCCGCGCATGCCCGAGGCCCTGGCCGACACGGCCAACTTCGGCATGGCCAAGAGCCTGTTCAGCTCGATCGGGCCCGAGTCGCTCGAACAGGCGGTGCCGGTGCCGTCCGGGGAGCTGCCCGACCTGGGCGAGGCGCCCTGCGACTGTCCGGGCTGCACCCCGCTGCCCGCCGTGCGGCTGGCCTCGGAGGAGGAGCTGGCCGAGGCGCTGCGGGCCGTTCCGGGGCTGGCCGGCGGCCCGCCCCCGGGCGACCCGGGCGACCCGGGCGACGGCGGGCCGCTGCGCGCCTGGGCCGAGACCGTGGCCCGCCTGCTGGAGGACGACACCGGCGGCGAGATCACCGGCCACGCCGAGCTCGACGAGGGGCTCTACGACCTGTTCGACATGCTCTACCGCCTCCAGGCGCCGGTGCCGCTCCAGGTCGTCGCCGACTACCTGGAGGAGGTCTCCGGCGAGGGCGGCGTCGACGTGGGCGGAGCGCTCGACCGGCTGGCCGGGTGGGGCATGGTCCGCCTCACCGGCGAGGCCGCCGAGCTGACGCCCCTGGCGGTGTGGGGGCTGCGCGAGCACTACCTCTCGCTCGGCCTCGACGCCCCGATCGCCCCCGACCTGGGCGAGGCCGACGCGCGCGGCCTGATCGAAGGGCTGCTCGAAGGGCTGCCCGCCGAGCTGGCCGAGCAGGACATCTCCCGCTGGCTGTCCGGCCGCGCGGCGGGCGAGGCGGCGGCCGAGCTGCTGACCGCCGCCTCCGGCGCGCCCGCCGTGGCCCGCGGCATCGCGATCACCATCGTCGACCGGCTGGGCGCGGAGGCCGAGCCACAGGTCCGCGAGCACCTCGACGACCAGGAGCTGCGCCCGCACGTCATACACTGGCTGGCCGCACGTGGTCTCGGCGCGCCGCCGCTCACCCAGGAGGAGTTGCTCTGGGTCAGCGTCGACATGCTCGCCCTGGCGATGCCGGCCGCTCGGGAGGATCCGGAGATCTTCGCCGAGAACATGGCGGCGTCCGGTCCGCCGGCCCACCTCATCGAGGAGATGTGGCGGGTCGACCACCCCGACGTGGTCGAGGTTCTGGAGCTGCTCGGACGCTCCATCCCCGACGACACGGTGGCCAAGGCGGCGCGCAAGGCGGCGTTCAAGGCACGCTCCCGGGCCATCCGTTGAGTACGCCCTTGTGACTGCTGTGCAGTAAGTTTCGTGGGTGGCAAACAACGTCTTCGACCTCGCCGAGCTGCGCAAGCTGATCGATGAGCAGGCCGCCGTGCCTCCACGGCCACCTGAGGAGACCTCTGTGGAGCACGAGGCGCTGACCTTCCCGCCCGTCCTGCTGGCGAGCGACGCCGAGCTGGCCCGGGCGGTGCCCGCGGTGCCGCTCGTCGCCGACGCCATCCGCCTGACCGCCTGGACGGGCAGCCGCGAGGTGGGCGCCGACGGCATGCTGGGAGAGTCCGACGCCAGGGCCGCCGCGGAAGAGCTGGGGCTCCAGGAGTCCCGGATGCGGCTGATCTGGATCGTCGCGGTCAACACCGGCCTGCTGCGCATCCTCGGCGGCCGGGCCTCGCGCGGCCCGCTGTCGATGCAGCTCACGGTCGAGGCCACGCTGGAGTTCTGGGACGGCGTGGTGATGGACGTCCTCGACCGCGCCGACGAGGGCCTGACCGGCTCGGCCGTGGTCGACGACCACCTGGCCGAGATGCTGGCCACGATCTACTCGGTGCGCTCGGGCGTGGCCGTGGGCAACCTGGCCAGGGGCATCCTGCAGTCGCACGAGGTGGCCTGCGCGCCGGGCCAGGTCGAGATGCGCAGGCTGGCCGCCGCGCTGCCGGCCGAGCTGCTGGAGGCGGTGTCGCTGCTGACGTACTGCGGGCTGGTCGAGCAGACCGAGGCCGGGCGCACGGCGCTCACCCCGCTCGGGGTGTGGGCCGTCCGGCGCGACCTGCTGCGCGAGGGCCACGACGCGCCCACCGCCGCCGAGGTGCAGGTCTTCGCCGACCTGTCGGCCGCCGAGCTGGTCGAGGCGCTGGTGAGGGGCACGGCCACGCAGAGCGCCGTGGCGGGCTGGCTGGAGCGCCGGCCGCCCGAGGCGGCCGCGCGCGACCTGATCGAGATCGCCGCCTCCGGCACCGCCGGGCAGCGCGGCGCGGTCGGCGCCATCCTGGAGGAGCTCGGCCCGGAGGCCGAGCAGCCCGTGCGGCAGGCGCTCGACCACCCGCTCACGCGCCGCTACGCCGCCTCCTGGCTGCACATCCGCGACCTGGAGGCCCCGCCGCTCAGCGCCGAGGACCACACCTGGATCGCGGTCGACAACCTCGCCGCGCTCATGCACCTGTCGGGCCCGGCCGCCGGCCGCCTCGACATGCCCGAGCCGGGCGAAGACCTGATCAAGCTCGTCGGCGAGATGCCCGCGGTCGGCCATCCCGACACGCTGGCCGTGCTCGACATGCTCGCCGGCACCCACGACGACCGGGCGGTGGCCAAGGCGGCGCGCAAGGCCGCGATGAAGGCTCGTTCCCTGGGCACGACCGGCCGCCGGCCCACCGCCGGTAAACTGGGCTGATCAACGTTCGAGAACAGGAGTGAGCCCCTTGGCGATCCAGTCGATCCGGCTGTTCGGAGATCCGGTGCTGCGCACCGCGGCGGCCCCGGTCGTCGACTTCGACAAGGAGCTGCGCAAGCTGGTCAAGGACCTCACCGACACGATGATGGACGCCCCGGGCGCGGGCCTGGCGGCTCCGCAGATCGGCGTCGGCCTGCGGGTGTTCACCTACTACGTCGACGACCAGCTCGGCCACCTCATCAACCCCGACCTCGACCTGTCCTCCGACCTCGACGAGGACGGCGAGGAGGGCTGCCTGTCCTTCCCCGGCCTGAGCTACCCGACGCCGCGCGCCGTCCGCGCCGTGGCCAAGGGCTTCGACATGCACGGCGAGCCGGTCACGCTGGAGGGCACCGACCTGATGGCCCGCTGCTTCCAGCACGAGACCGACCACCTCGACGGCATCCTGTTCATCGACCGCATGGACCCCAAGCAGCGCAAGCTGGCCATGAAGGCCATCCGCGAGGCCGAGTGGAGCGGCCTGTCCGCCCCCGTGATCAAGATGTCGCCGCACGCCACCGGCGGAAGGGCGCTCTGACGATGCGGCTGGTCTTCGCGGGCACACCCGAGACGGCGCTGCCGTCGTTGCGCATGCTGATCGACTCGCCGCGGCACGAGGTCGTGGCCGTCGTCACCCGTCCCGACGCCCAGTCCGGGAGGGGGCGCAAGGTCCACCCCTCGCCGGTGGCCGAGCTCGCGGAGGAGGCCGGCATCGAGGTGCTGCGCCCGGCCAAGGTCGGCGATCCCGCCTTCCTCGACACGCTGCGCGCGCTGGAGCCCGACTGCTGCCCGGTGGTGGCCTACGGCGCGCTGCTGCCGCAGTCGGCGCTCGACGTGCCCCGCCACGGCTGGATCAACCTGCACTTCTCGGTGCTGCCCGCCTGGCGCGGCGCGGCGCCCGTCCAGCACGCGGTGCTGCACGGCGACGAGATCACCGGCGCGACCACGTTCCAGATCGTCAAGGAGCTCGACGCGGGCCCGGTCTACGGGGTCGTCACCGAGGAGATCCTGACCCACGACACCAGCGGCTCCCTCCTCGAACGCCTGTCGGTCTCCGGCGCCGGCCTGCTGGCCGCCACGCTCGACGGCGTCGAGGACGGCGCGCTGGAGGCCCGTCCCCAGCCGCTCGACGGCGTCACCACCGCGCCCAAGATCAACGTCACCGACGCGCGGGTCGACTGGTCCAAGCCCGCCATGCGGGTCGACCGCCTGATCCGCGCCTGCACCCCCGCTCCGGGGGCGTGGAGCGAGTTCAGGGGCCAGCGGGTCAAGCTCGGCCCGGCCAAGGTCGCCGTCCAGGCCGACCGGCTCGCGCCTGGCCGGATCGTCGCCACGAAGAGCGCCGTGCTCGTCGGCACCGCCACCGACCCCGTCGAGCTGGGCGAGGTGCAGCCGCAGGGCAAGCGGGCGATGGGCGCGGTCGAGTGGGCGCGCGGCGTCCGGATCGCGGGTGACGATGCCTTCGCGTGACCGGGGCGGCCCCACGGGCACCAAGCCCCGCGGCGCCGGCCGTCCCCGCCGCCCCGCCCGCGACCACGCCCGCAACGCCGCCTTCGACCTGCTGCGGGCCGTCGACGAGCGCGACGCCTACGCCAACCTGCTGCTGCCGCGCCTGCTGCGCGAGCGCGACATCCGGGGGCGCGACGCGGCGCTGGCCACCGAGCTGGCCTACGGCACGCTGCGCGGCCTCGGCACCTACGACGCCATCATCGAGATGTGCAGCGACCGGGCGCCCGACCCGGCCGTGCGCGACGCCCTGCGGCTGGGGGCCCACCAGCTCCTGCGCATGCGCGTCCCGCCGCACGCCGCCGTCGGCACCACCGTCGATCTCGTCCGCCTGCGCATCGGCCAGGGCGCGGCCAAGTTCGTCAACGCCGTGCTGCGCAAGATCGGCTCACGGGAGCTGGAGGACTGGATCCCCATCGTCGCGCCCGACGCCGAGAAGGACCCCGTCGGCCACCTGGCCGTCGCCTACGGACATCCCCGGTGGATCGTCTCGGCCTTCCGCGACGCGCTGGGCGGCGGCGGGGAGCTGGCCGACCTGCTCGACGCCGACAACGTCCGTCCGCTGGTGACCTTGGTCGCGCGGCCGGGGCGCAGCTCGGTGGCGGAGCTGGCCGAGTCGGGGGCCGATCCCGGCCGCTACTCGCCGTACGCGGCCTACCTGCGCGAGGGCGATCCCGGGCAGATCGAGGCCGTGGCCGAGACGCGCGCGGCCGTCCAGGACGAAGCCAGCCAGCTCGTGGCGCTGGCCCTGACCCGGGTGCCGCTGGAGGGCGAGGACGAGCTCTGGCTCGACATGTGCGCCGGGCCGGGCGGCAAGGCGGGCCTGCTCGACGCCGTCGCCACCTACGGCGACCTGGCGGGCCTCGACGGCGAGCGCCGCGACGGTCTCGACGGCGCCGGGGTGGCGTTCCCGGGCGGGGCCCGGGTGCTGGCCGCCGACGTGCAGTACCACCGGGCGCGGCTGGTCTGGCAGACCACCAGGACCGCCTCGGTGGTCACCGCCGACGGCACCGAGCCCGCCTGGCGGCCCGGGGTGTTCGACCGGGTGATGCTCGACGCCCCCTGCACGGGGCTGGGCGCGCTGCGGCGGCGTCCGGAGGCCCGGTGGCGGCGCGACCCGGCCAGCATCGCCGAGCTGGGCGCGTTGCAGCGGCGGCTGCTCGGCACGGCCCTCGACGCCGTGCGTCCGGGTGGCGTGGTGGCGTACGTGACGTGCTCGCCGCACCTGGCCGAGACGCGCGTCGTGGTCGGTGACGTCATGGGCCGCAGGGGCGACGTGGAGCAGCTCGACGCGCGCGACTACCTGCCGGAGGCCGAGGGGCTCGGCGACGGCCCGCACGCGCAGTTCTGGCCGCACCGCCACGGCACCGACGCCATGTTCCTCGCCCTCCTCCGCAAACGCCCCTGACCTCGGGGCCGCCCGCGCGATGGCGCAGGGGGGAGGGCCGTCCGGGGTCCTGAACCTCCGGGGCGGCGTCGTGGGAGGGGCGTTCGGGGTGGATCGGGCGGTTCAATAGACTGGCGCATCATGGCCGTACAGATCTCGCCCAGCATCCTCGCCGCCGACTTCGCGCGGCTGGCCGACGAGGCCGCCGCCGTGCCGAACGCCGACTGGCTGCACGTGGATGTCATGGACTACCACTTCGTGCCCAATCTCACCCTCGGGCTGCCCGTGGTCGAGTCCCTCCGCAAGGCAACGCAGACCCCTCTCGACTGCCATCTCATGATCGCCGACCCCGACCGCTGGGCCCCCCAGTACGCCGAGGCCGGGGCGGGCAGCGTGACCATCCACGCGGAGGCGTCCAAGGCGCCGGTGCGGACGTTGCGCGAGATCCGGTCGCTCGGCGCCCGGGCGGGGCTCGCGCTCAACCCGGCCACGGCCGTGGAGCCGTTCGAGGGGCTGTTCGGCGAGGTCGACATGCTGCTGCTGATGACGGTGGAGCCGGGGTTCGGGGGGCAGAAGTTCCTCGACATGGTGCTGCCGAAGGTGCGGGCGGCGCGGGCGATGATCGAGCGGCACGGCGGGTCGGTCTGGCTCCAGGTCGACGGCGGCGTGACGGCCGAGACGATCGAGCGCTGCGCTGAGGCGGGCGCCGACGTGTTCGTGGCCGGCAGCGCCGTCTACGGGGCCGACGACCCGGTCGCCGCCATCGACGCCCTGCGCGCCGCCGCCACCCGCTGACCTTCCCCCGCCACGGCGCGTCCCCCCGCCACGGGTGCGTCCCTTCCGCGCCACGGGCGTGCTCGCGCACTCCCGTGGTGCCCCCGTCCCTCCAAGAGCGCCCCACGGTGCCGCACGTCGGCACCAGACCCGCGCCGGGTCCGGCGGCACCACAGCCGCGCCCGGCCCGGTGCAGCACCAGGGCCGTGCCCGGCCTGGGGGTGTGGCATCAAGGGCGCGCTCGGCGAGGTGCGGTAACGCGTCTACGGGACGCGGTGCGAGGCCCAGCTTCAGGGGCGCGGGTCGGGTGGCCGTCGGGAGAACCGGGCCTGCCGCTTCGTGCGGGCGTGTGGCGCTTCCCTACGGGTGTGGGGCGCTGTGGGAGGACCTCGGTGTCGCGGACGGGCGTTCGGCCGCGGTGGATGGACGCCCCCGCGCGGCCCGCGGTTCGTCGGGCGCGGGGTGGTGAGCGGAGCGTGAGCGCGTGGCGATCGTCCTGGGGACGGCTCCGGGGCGGGCGGCAGCGTGCCCTCAGACCGATCCACTTCGGCCGCCCACCTGAGATCAAAAGCCGCGACATCACGAAATTTCAATCCCTACCCTATTGATCAGTATGACGTGCGTCACTTTGGGATTGGGTTATTTTTTGTCAGGATTCTGTGACATAGCCTGATCCGATAGCGCGCGTTACCGATCTTGATAGCTCGCGTTTCCCCAGGTCAACCCCCTTATCAACCCATGATCACCGGCGGGGCGCCACCGTGCGAAGTGACCTTTCTGTTATGTCGAACTATTGCTGACTGTGATGTTTGGCTAGATATCCTGCGTTTTGATCGCCGTTCCGCGTCATCACTTTTCGCGGCGTAAGACGGTCTTTTACCATTGCGGGGGTCTTCTCCTACCGGGGTTTCCGGGCCCTCGTTCAGTGCGAACGGAGGGTAATGGGCAAGTACCTGCTGCGCAGGTTGGCGATCAATCTGATCCTGGTCGCGATCGCGGCCAGCCTGGCCTACATGCTCGCCGCGACGACCATGAACCCTCGCGGTGCGTACGAGGGCCGCCAGCCTCCTGTCGCCGAGGAAGTCATCGACGCCACGCTCGACGCCTACAACCTCAACGACAAGACGCCCGTCCTGGAGCGCTACGGAACCTGGGTCAAGGGCGTCGTCACCGGGGACTTCGGCAAGACCTGGAACGGCGGTTCGGTCAACGACGAGATGGGCCGGCGGATCTCCGTCAGCCTCCGGCTGCTGCTGGTCGGCACGATCGTGGGATTCGTCCTGGGAGTGGCGCTCGGCGCGTTGTCGGCGATCAAGCAATATCGGATCACCGACCGGGTGATCGGTGTCGGCTCGTTCGTGATCATGGCGGTGCCGGTGTTCGTGCTGGCCACGCTGCTGGCGATCAGCGCCTACAACCTCAACCGAGGGCTCGGCTTCACGCTGATCGAGTTCACCGGCGAGTACAACCCCAAGCTGTCCGGCTGGGACCAGTTCACCAACCGGCTGAACCACCTGATCCTGCCGACCATCTCGCTCAGCCTGGGCTCGATCGCCTTCTACAGCCGCATCCAGCGCAACATGATGCTCGACGTGCTCGGCCAGGACTTCGTCCGCACGGCGATGGCCAAGGGCCTGCGGCGCAGGACAGCCCTGATCAAGCACGCGCTTCGTACCGCGCTGATCCCCGCGGCGACGTACTTCGCCTTCGCCTTCGGGACCATGCTCACCGGCGCCACCTTCACCGAGAAGATCTTCGCCTGGAACGGCATGGGCGCCTGGCTGGTCGACTCGATCAACCAGAACGACGTGAACTCGGTCGCCGCGGTCAGCATGTTCGCCTCCGTCTGCGTCCTGTTCGCCGGCTTCCTGTCGGACCTGCTGGTGGCGGCCCTCGACCCACGAGTGAGGGTGAGCTAAGTGCGTTCCAAGGTTGTTCTCGGGCGGATGCTGCGCAACCGGCAGGCCCGCTACGGCTTCATCGCCCTCGTGCTGCTGGTGGCGCTGGCCTACATCGGTCCCCTCTTCGGCGCCTACGACTGGACGGACAAGGACTTCCTGTCCTTCCTGTCTGCGCCGTCGTCCGACCACTGGTGGGGCACCACCACGATCGGCCAGGACATGTACGCCGTCACCCTGCGCGGCATGCAGAAGTCGATCATCATCGGCCTGCTCGTGGCGCTCATCTCGACCGGCCTGGCCGCCGTGGTCGGCGCCTTCGCCGGGTACTTCGGCGGCTGGGTGGACCGCGTCCTCATGTGGGGCGTGGACCTGCTCCTCGTCCTGCCCAGCTTCCTGATCATCGCGATCGCCTCGCCGCGCCTGCGCGGCGCCTCCTGGCTCTGGTTCGTGGTCCTGCTGGCGGCGTTCGCCTGGATGATCACCTCCAGGGTGGTCCGCAGCATGACGCTCTCGCTCCGTGAGCGCGAGTACGTGCAGGCGGCCGTCTACATGGGCATCCCCCGCTGGAAGATCATTTTCCGGCACATCGTGCCGAACCTGTCCTCCTTGCTGATCATCGACGCCACGCTGAACGTCAGCGGCGCGGTCATCGGCGAGGCCGCGCTGTCCTTCTTCGGCTTCGGCATCCAGCCGCCCGACGTCTCGCTCGGCACGCTGATCGCCGAAGGCTCCCGCAACGCCACCGGCTACCCCTGGCTGTTCGCCTTCCCCGCCGGGCTCCTGGTGCTGCTGGTGCTGAGCATCAACCTCATCGGAGACGGCCTGCGCGACGCACTCGACCCGGGGAGCAACTCATGAGCATCCTGGAGGTCCAAGACCTCACCGTGACCTTCCCCGGCGGCATCGAAGCCGTCCGCGGCGTCAGCTACGAGGTCGGCCGCGGCGAGGTCCTGGGCATCGTGGGCGAGTCCGGTTCGGGCAAGTCCGTGACGTCCCTGGCGATCATGGGTCTGCTGCCGCGCAACGCCCAGATCAGCGGCTCGGTCAAGCTCCACGGCCAGGAGCTGATCGGGATGAAGGAAGAGGACCTGGTCAAGGTCCGCGGCAAGTCGATGAGCATGATCTTCCAGGATCCGCTGTCGGCCTTCACGCCCGTCTACACGATCGGCGACCAGATCTCCGAGGCGCTGCGCGTCCACCAGAAGCTGGGCAAGGACAAGGCCGCCAAGCGCGCCGTCGAACTGCTCGACCTGGTCGGCATCCCGCACCCGGACGTGCGCGCCAAGGCGTTCCCGCACGAGTTCTCCGGCGGCATGCGGCAGCGCGCGATGATCGCCATGGCCATCGCCAACGACCCCGACCTGCTGATCTGCGACGAGCCCACCACCGCGCTCGACGTGACCATCCAGGCCCAGGTGCTGGAGGTGCTCAAGACCGCCCAGCGCGAGACGGGCGCCGGCATCGTCATGATCACGCACGACCTGGGTGTCGTCGCGGGCATGGCCGACCGGGTGCTGGTCATGTACGCCGGCAAGCCGGTCGAGCAGGGCAACGTCGACGACATCTACTACCGGCCGCGGATGCCGTACACGATGGGGCTGCTCGCCTCGATCCCCAGGATCGACGGCGAGGAGGGGCCGCTGGTGCCGATCGAGGGCAACCCGCCCTCCCCGGCGGCGCTGCCGCCGGGCTGCCCGTTCGCGCCGCGCTGCCCGATGAAGATCGACTCGTGCGACGACGAGGAGCCGCCGCTCACCGACGTCGGCGGCGGCAGGCACGTGGCCTGCATCCGCTCCCGCGAGATCGAGTACAAGGGCCTGACCGGCGCGGACGTGTTCCCGGTCCCGGTCATCCCGGTCAGCGAGGTGGTCCGCGTGCCGCGCGAGCAGCGCGCGACCGTGCTGGAGCTCGACAACCTCATCCGGCACTACCCGCTGATGAAGGGCGCGGTGTTCAAGCGCCGCGTCGGCACCGTGCACGCCGTGGACGGCATCAGCTTCGACATCGCCGAGGGCGAGACGCTGGCCCTGGTCGGCGAGTCGGGCTGCGGCAAGACCACGACGCTGCAGCAGATCATGCAGCTCGCCCCGCCGCAGAGCGGCCGGATCGTCGTGCTCGGCCAGGACAGCGCCAAGCTCGGCCCGTCCGGGCGCAAGGCGCTCAGGGGCGACCTGCAGATCGTCTTCCAGGACCCGATGGCGGCGCTCGACCCGCGCATGCCGGTCGGCGACATCGTCGCCGAGCCGCTGCGCGCCCACGGGCGCAAGAACGTCAAGGAGCGGGTCGCCGAGCTGCTCGAACTGGTGGGCCTGGCGCCGGAGTACGCCGAGCGTTACCCGCAGAGCTTCTCCGGCGGCCAGCGCCAGCGCATCGGCATCGCCCGCGCGCTGGCCCTGGAGCCCAAGCTGCTGGTCCTGGACGAGCCGGTCTCGGCTCTCGACGTGTCCATCCAGGCCGGTGTCATCAACCTGCTGGACCAGCTGAAGAACACCCTGGGGTTGTCGTACCTGTTCGTGGCGCACGACCTGGCCGTGGTCCGGCATCTGGCCGACCGCGTCGCGGTCATGTACCTCGGCAGGATCGCCGAGATCGGCACGGTCGAGGAGGTCTACGACCGCCCCGCCCACCCCTACACGCAGGCGCTGCTGTCAGCGATCCCGCTGCCCGACCCCGAGATGGAACGCACACGCAAGCGGATCCTGCTCGAAGGTGACCTGCCCAGCCCGGCCGACCCGCCATCGGGTTGCCGGTTCCGCACCCGCTGCCCCAAGTTCGCCCTGCTCACCGAGGCCGAACGCGGGCGCTGTGTGGACGAAGAGCCCTCGGTTGCCCGGCTCGCGAACGCCGTCGACCACGGCGCCGCCTGCCACTACGCGGAGGAAGTCGAGGTCATCACGGCCTCGGACGATCAGGAGGAAAAGTGAAGGTTCGTTACCGGGCGGCGGCGGGAATCGCCGTCCTCGCCATGGCCGCGGCGGCTTGTGGCGGTGGTGGCGGCGAGGCCAAGAAGCCGAGCGCCGAGCAGTCGCAGCAGGCTCAGCAGCAGATGTCGGAGACTCCGGGCATCTCGATCAACCCCGTCGCGTACGAGCAGGTCAAGGACGGCGGCACGCTCACCCTCTCGGTCGGCCAGTGGCCGAGCCAGTGGAACGGCAACCACGTCGACGGCAACCAGCGCGACACGGCGGACATGCTCGACTCGCTGATGCCGCAGCTGATGGTCGCCGACTCCGAGGCCAACTTCAAGGCCAACCCCGACTACCTCACCGACGTCAAGATGGACCTGTCGTCGGGCAAGCAGGTCGTCACCTACACGCTGAACGACAAGGCCCAGTGGTCGGACGGCACGCCGATCACCTGGAAGGACCTTGAGGCGGCGTGGAAGGCCAACAGCGGCAAGGACAAGAAGTTCAAGCCGGCCTCCACCGACGGCTGGGACCGCATCGAGTCGGTCACCAAGGGTGACTCCGACAAGGTCGCCATCGTGACGTACGCCAAGAACTACCCCGACTGGCAGGGGCAGTTCTCCCGTTCGCCGCACCTCTACCCGGCCTCCCACATGGAGACCCCGGAGAAGTACGAGAAGGACTACCTGCAGAAGATCCCGGTCACCGCCGGGCCCTTCAAGGTCGAGAGCATCAACGAGGGCACCAAGACCCTCACCGTGGTGCGCGACGACAAGTGGTGGGGCCGCAAGGCCAAGCTCGACAAGGTCATCTTCCGTACCATCGAGACGCCCGCCGCGCAGGTGAACGCCTTCGCCAACGGCGAGCTCGACGCCGTGGAGATCCCGCCGGGCAGCCCCGCCGACCTCAAGCGGGCCAAGGAAGTCCCGAACGTCGACGTCCGCAAGGCGCTCAGCCCGAACTGGCGGCACATCACCGTCAACAACCAGAGCGAGTTCCTGAAGGACAAGTCGGTCCGCCAGGCCGTCGCGTACGCGATCAACCGCGACGTGATCACGCAGTCCGACCTCAAGGACATGGACTGGCCGCTGCAGACGCTGGGCAACCACGTCTTCATGAACAACCACAAGGCGTACGTCGACAACTCCGGCGACCTGGGCAAGTACAACCTGCCCAAGGCCAAGGAGCTGCTCGACGCGGCCGGCTGGAAGCAGGAGGGCGACGTCCGCAAGAAGGACGGCAAGGAGTTCTCGCTGAACTTCGTCGTCCCGGCGGGCCTGCCGTACGCCAAGACCGAGGGTGAGCTCACCCAGGCGATGCTCAAGGAGGCCGGGATCAAGCTGACGATCCGCCCGGTCCCCGATGACAAGTTCTTCACCGACTTCATCATCAAGGGCGACTTCGACCTGGTGCCGTTCTCCTGGATCGGCACGCCGCTGCCGATGGGCTCCCTGCCGCAGATCTACAAGTCGGGCTCCGAGTCCAACTTCCCCAAGGGCAGCGACCCGGCGCTGGACGCCGCGATCGACGCCGCGGTCGGCGAGATGGACCCGACCAAGTCCGCCGAGCTGGCCAACGCCGCCGACAAGCTGATCTGGGACCAGGTGCACACCATCCCGCTGTACCAGCGTCCTGACATCCAGGCCACCAAGAAGACGCTGGCCAACTACGGCGCCTTCGGCTACCAGGCCGCCGACTACACGGCGATCGGCTTCACCGGCTGATCTCCGTACCGCACGACAGCCTCACGAAACCCTCGGCCGTTCTCGGCCGGGGGTTTTCGGCATGCTTCACCGCCTATATGGGTAACTGTTCACTTATGGACGACTATGGGATCTTCGGCCCCGAGTCGGTGACCTGGCGGGTGATGGGGGAGCCGATCCAGCTCGTCGGCGGTTTCCGCGCGCTGCTCATGCAGGGGCTGCACCCCAGGGCGATGCGGGGCGTGCTGCAGAACTCGGCGCTGCTCGACCCGGCGGAGGCGTGGGCGCGCTTCCTGCGGACCAGCGAGTTCGTCCGGGTGCGCACGTACGGCACGCACGCGGAGGTCGAGCGGGCCGGCCGCCGGGTGCGCGCGATCCACGCCAGGCTGACCGCCCATGATCCCGAGACCGGCGAGACCTACCGTCTGGACGACCCCGAGGCGCTGCGCTGGGTGCACGTCGGCGAGGTCGACTCCTACCTGACGGTCGCCCGTCGCGCCGGCGTGCGGCTGTCCGACGCCGACGCCGACCGCTTCGTCGCCGAGTGGCGGCGCGCCGCCGAGGTCGTGGGCCTGAGCGGGGACGACGTGCCGGGCTCGGTGGCCGAGCTGCGCGACTACATCGCCGCCCGGCGTCCCGAGCTGCGGCTGGTGCCCGAGGCCGCCCATCCGCTGCGGTTGTCGCTGCACACCCCGCTGCCCGGCGCGCTGTCCGCGCTGCGGCCCGCGGTGCCCGCGCTGACCGTGCTGGCCCTGGCCACGCTGCCGCGCTGGGCCCGCCGCCTGTACGGCCTGCCCGCCACGCCCGTCGGCGACCTGTGGGCCTCGGCCACGTTGCGGGCCCTGCACACCGGCATCGGCCTGGTCCCCGCGCAGGTCCGCTATGCGCCCTCGGCCCGCCGGGCGCGCAAGCTGATGGCTGCCTGAGCGAGCGCTTGTTCAAATAGCACGGGGGCGGTCGCGCTTTCCGTAAGCGGCATGGCAAACTGGTACAAGAAGAGAGCTAGCGTGCTCCGGGGTCGGTGAAAGTCCGAACCGGCGGTTACAGTCCGCGACCCGGCCGATGCCATCGGCCGGTTGACCTGGTGAAATTCCAGGACCGACGGTTAAAGTCCGGATGGGAGGAAGCGCGCGAGGTGTCCGGCGTCCCAGCCGGGCTCCTGACGTGGTGCCGTGCAGGCGCCCGAAAACCCCCCGGGGCCCGCCGTGGCTTGAAGCTACTGGCGAGTAGGAGACCCGGGTGGACATCTCAGCCGCCGACGCCGCGCACATGGCGCGCGCCGTCGAGCTGGCCGCGCGCGGACACGGCGGCACCAGCCCCAACCCCGTCGTCGGCTGCGTCGTGCTGTCGGCAGCCGGGCAGGTCGTGGGCGAGGGCTTCCACGCGTACGCGGGCGGGCCGCACGCCGAGGTCGTGGCGCTGGCCCAGGCGGGGGAGCGGGCGCGGGGCGGCACGGCGTACGTGACGCTGGAGCCCTGCGACCACACCGGCCGCACCGGGCCGTGCAGCCGGGCGCTGCTGGCCGCGGGCGTGGCCCGCGTGGTCGTCGCCGTGGCCGACCCCAACCCGAAGGCCGCCGGCGGCGCGGCCCGGCTGCGCGAGGCCGGGGTGAGCGTGACGCGGGGCGTGCTGAGCGAGGCGGCCGAGCGGGTCAACGAGGAATGGCTCACCTACGCCCGGCTCGGCAGGCCCCACGTGACCTGGAAGTTCGCCGCCACCCTCGACGGCAGGTCGGCCGCCGCCGACGGCACCAGCCAGTGGATCACCTCGCCGCAGGCGCGGGCCGACGTCCACCGGCTGCGCGCCGCCTCAGACGCGATCGTGGCCGGCGTCGGCACCGTGCTCGCCGACGACCCCCACCTCACCGTCCGCCTCCCCGAACCCGCGCACGACGCCGAGGAGGGCGACGCGGGGGCGCTGCTGGCGGGGAGCCCGCCGCTGGCCGGCCGGCCGCTGGGCGCCCGGCCACCCCTGCGGGTCGTCGTGGACACCGAGGGCCGCACGCCGCCCACGGCCCGCGTCCTCGACGACGAGGCCCCCACGCTGGTCGCCGTGGCCGACGACGCCGGCACCGGGCTCAAGGCCGGCCTGCTGCGCCTGCCCCGGCACGCGGAGAGCGGCCTCGACCTGCACGCCCTCCTGCGCGAGCTGGCCGCCCGCGAGGTGGTCAGTGTGTTCCTGGAAGGCGGGCCCACCCTCGCCGGCGCGTTCCTGCGCCAGGGCCTGATCGACCGCGTGTACGCCTACCTCGCCCCCGCCCTCCTCGGCGAGGGCAGGGCCGCGCTCGGCCCGGCGGGCGTCGCCACGATCAGTGGCGTCCACCGCCTCACCTTCGACGAGTTTTCCCCCATCGGGCCGGATCTGCGGCTGACCGCGCGGCCCGCTCCGCATCAAGGCAGGGAGAAGTGATGTTCACCGGAATCATCGAGGAGAAGGGCGAAGTCGTCGCCATCGAGCCGGCGGGCGGCGGCGCCCGGCTGTCCGTCCACGGCCCGCTCGTCACCTCCGACGCCGCCCACGGGGACTCGATCGCCGTCAACGGCGTGTGCCTGACGGTCGTCGAGGTCAAGGACGACGTGTTCACCGTCGACGTCATCAGGGAGTCGCTCGACCGCAGCTCGCTCGGCGGCCTCACCGCGGGCTCGGCGGTCAACCTCGAACGGTCGGTACGCGCCGACCAGCGCCTCGGCGGCCACATCGTCCAGGGTCACGTCGACGGCACCGCCCGCCTGCTGTCCCGCGCCCCCGGCGAGAACTGGGACGACCTGCGCTTCTCCCTCCCCGGCCCGCTCAGCCGGTACGTGGCCGAGAAGGGTTCGATCGCGATCGACGGAATCAGCCTGACCGTCACGACGGTTGACGACGACAGCTTCGGCGTGAGCCTCATCCCGACCACGCTGAAGCTGACCACCATGGGCGACCGCCAGGTGGGCGACGTGGTGAACATCGAGGTCGACGTGATCGCCAAGTATGTGGAGAGGCTGGTGGGCACCCGATGAGCTGGGTGGACGCATCGATTGACATCCTGGGTCGGCCGGTGAAGTGGACCGACCTGATCGGCAACGTGTTCGCCCTCGCCACGGTGGCGTTCGCGATGCGCAAGTCCATGTGGACCTGGCCGGTGCAGTTCACCGGCTCGGTGTTGTTGTTCCTCGCCTCGATCAGCGCGCACGTCACCGGCAACGCGCTCAAGCAGGCCCTGTTCGCCGTGCTGGCAGTCTACGGGTGGTGGAAGTGGCGGCAGGGCACCCAGGAGCAGGCCCTGGCCGTCCGGCCCGCCACGGGCGGCGAGCGGTGGCGGATGCTGGCGGCGCTCGTGGTGGGCACCGTGGTGGTGACGATCCTGTTCAAGGCGTTCGACCTGTCGTGGTACCCGGGCGCGTCGGTGGCCGTGGTGGCCTCCGACGCCTACATCTTCGTCGGCGGTGCGGTCGCCACCTGGGCGCAGGGCCGGGCGCTGGTCGACTTCTGGGTCGTCTGGGTGCTGGTCGACCTGGTGGGCGTGCCGGTCGCGTTCAAGTCCGGCCTCTACGTCTCCGGCGCCGTCTACGGCGTGTTCTTCGTCATGGTCCTCACGGGCTTCGCCAAGTGGCTGCGCGAGTACCGCGCCGCCCGTCCCGAACTGGTGGCAGCAGCATGAACGACGGCATGAACGACGGCATGGACGACATCAAGCTGGATCCGATCGAGCGCGCCATCGAGGACATCCGCCAGGGGCGTCCCGTCGTGGTCGTGGACGACGAGAACCGCGAGAACGAGGGCGACCTGATCTTCGCCGCCCAGAAGGCCACGCCGGAGCTGTGCACGTTCCTGATCCGGCACACCAGCGGCATGATCTGCGTGGCCATGGACGGCAAGGAGCTCGACCGGCTCGGCCTGCCGCTCATGGTGGCCCAGAACCGCGAACGCCTGCGCACCGCGTACACGGTCACCGTGGACGCCCGTGACGGCGTCACCACCGGCATCTCCGCCGCCGACCGCGCCAGGACCATCCGCACCCTCGCCGACTCGGCCACCGAGCCCAACGAGCTGGTCCGGCCCGGCCACGTCTTCCCGCTGCGCTACCGCGAGGGCGGCGTGCTGGCCCGGCGCGGCCACACCGAGGCGGCCGTCGACCTGGCCAGGCTCGCCGGGCTGTCGTCGGCGGGGGCGCTGGCCGAGGTGGTCAACGACGACGGCACCATGGCCAGGCTGCCCCAGCTGCGCCGCTTCGCCGACGAGCACGACCTGGCGCTGGTCTCCATCGAGCAGCTCGTCGACCACCGCCGCCGGGCCGAGAGCATGGTCACCAGGGTCGCCGAGACCCGGCTGCCCAACGCGTACGGCATGTGGCGGGCCTACGGCTACGCCAGCGCCCTCGACGGCGGCGAGCACGTCGCGCTCGTCTACGGCGACCTCGGCGGCGGCGAGAACATCCTGGTCAGGGCCCACTCCGAATGCCTGACCGGCGACGTGTTCGGCTCGCTGCGCTGCGACTGCGGCGTGCAGCTCGACCACGCCATGGGCGCCATCGCGCAGGAGGGCCGCGGCGTCGTCGTCTACCTGCGCGGCCACGAGGGCCGGGGCATCGGCCTGCTGGCCAAGCTCAAGGCCTACAGCCTCCAGGACAACGGCAGCGACACCGTCGACGCCAACGTCGAGCTGGGGCTGCCGGTGGACGCCCGCGAGTTCTCCAACGCCGGGCAGATCCTCGCCGACCTCGGGGTGCGCTCGGTGCGGCTGCTCACCAACAACCCGGCCAAGCTCAAGGGCATGGACGGCTACGGCATCAAGGTGCTCGGCCGCGAGCCCATGCCCGTGGCCCTGAACCCGCACAACGAACGGTACCTGGAGGCCAAGCGCGACCGGCTCGGCCACGACATCTCCTCCAGCGTCCCGCACGAGATCTCGGAGGCGTCATGAGTGGAGAAGGCCGTCCCGGCGTGGCCGTGGTGGACGCGGCCGGCCTGGTCGTGGGCGTGGTGGCGGCGAGCTGGCACGCCAAGATCACTGACCAGCTCGTGGCGCGGGCCGTGCAGGCGTGCGACGACAGCGGCGCCACCGCGACCGTGGTCCGCGTGGCCGGTTCGCTGGAGATCCCCGTCGTGGCGCAGGCCCTGGCCCGGCGCTGTGACGCGGTGGTCGCCCTCGGCGCGGTCATCAAGGGCGAGACCGCCCATTTCGACTACGTCTGCGACTCGGTCACCAGCGGGCTGACCCGCGTCTCGCTCGACGAGGAGACGCCCGTCGGCAACGGCGTGCTCACCTGCGAGACGATGGACCAGGCCCTCGACCGTTCCGGACTGCCCGGCAGCAAGGAGGACAAGGGTTACGAGTCGGCCATGGCCGCCCTGGAGACCGCACTCCTCCTGAGGGACCTCCACTGAGCTGCGGTAGGTTTCCCTCGTGCCCGAGCCCGTTACCCCGCCGCCCCTGCCCGTGACCTGGCGTCCCAGCCGGGGCCGGGTCGTGCCCTATGTCTTCGCCGCGCTGGTCGTGGCGGGGGCGGTCCTCATGGCGATCTTCATCGCCGACCCGTTCAAGCTGCCCGACCGGGTGGCGATCGTGGGCTTCGGCCTGGCGGTGGCGTACGTGCTCCACCTGCTGGGCCGGGTCCGGGTGGAGGCCGACGAGAAGGGCCTGACGATCGTCAACGCCCTGCGCGTCCACCGCTACACCTGGCCCGAGGTCATCGACGTGACCCTGCTGGTGGGCGACCCGTGGCCGAAGATCGACTTCTCCGACGGCCGGACGATCGGCGCCATGGGCATCCAGGGCTCGGAGAAGGCCCGCGCCCGCCGGGCCACGGCCGAGCTGGCCGCGCTGATCCGCGAACGCGGCGAGGCGGCCGAGTCCGGCGACTGAAACCCGGCGACTGAAACCTGGCGCCTGAAACCCGGCGATGAAGGCGAGCCGATATCGCCGGACCGGGGTGGCGACGTAGCCTGAAGGCGTGCTGCGGCGGACAATCAGGGCAATGGACATCGAGTCGCCGGACAAGCTCACCGAGCTGCTCGACCGGCACGACTACCTGGCCGACCGAGGGCTGGCCACGGCCGCCTTCCTGGCGCTGCGGATGGGACGCCCGCTGTTCCTCGAAGGGGAGGCGGGCGTCGGCAAGACCGAGCTGGCCAAGACCCTGGCGACGCTGCTGAAGGCCCCGCTCATCCGGCTGCAGTGCTACGAGGGCCTCGACGCGTCCCAGGCCCTGTACGACTGGGACTTCGCCCGCCAGCTCCTCCACCTCAAGGCCGCCGAGGCCGCCGGGATCACCGACGCCGCCCGGCTGGAGGGGGAGATCTACGACCGCCGTTTCCTGATCGCCCGTCCGCTGCTGAAGGCCGTGGAGACCCAGCCGAGCGTGCTGCTGGTGGACGAGATCGACCGGGCCGACGACGAGTTCGAGGCGTTCCTGCTCGAAGTGCTCTCCGACTTCACCGTCTCCATCCCCGAGCTGGGCACGATCAGGGCGAAGACGCCCCCGGTGGTCGTGGTGACCTCCAACCGCACCCGCGAGGTGCACGACGCGCTCAAGCGGCGCTGCCTCTACCACTGGCTGGAGCACCCGAGCTTCGACCGCGAGGTCGCGATCCTGCTGCGTCGCCTGCCCGGCTGCACCGAGGAGCTGGCCCTGCAGGTCGCGAAGGCGGCCGAGCGGCTGCGGCGGGCGGACCTGGTCAAGCCGCCGGGCGTGGCCGAGACGCTCGACTGGACCGAGGCGCTGCTGACGCTCGGGGCCAGGGAGCTCGACCCCGACCTGGCCGCCGCCACGCTGGGCGCGGCCCTGAAGTACCGCGAGGACGTCGCCGCCGTCCTGGGGAACGGGCTGCTGTCGCATGGATGAGCTGGTCCGGACCGTGACGGGCTTCGTCAGGACGTTGCGCGCGGCCGGGGTGGACGCCGACCACGAACGTACGCGGAGCCTGTTCCAGGCCCTCGGCCACCTCGACGTCGAGGACCGGGACGAGGTCTACTGGGCCGGCCGGCTCACTCTGTGCGCCACGCCCGACGACCTGCCCCGCTACGACCGCTGCTTCGCCGCGTACTTCGGGGGGCGGCGGGCGACGGCGGCCCGTACCGGGACGACCAGCGTCACCAGGCACCTGGCGGCCGGCGACGGCGGCGGCACGGAAGAAGGCGAGGACGGCACGGCCCCGGCCACGGCCAGCCGCGCCGAGGTGCTGCGCCACCGGGACGTGGCCCGGCTCACCGAGGCCGAACGGGCCGAGGTGCACCGCATGCTGGCCCTGCTCAGGAACGGCCGGGCCGCGCGCCGCTCACGCCGTTTCGAGCAGGCGCACCGGGGCGGGCTGGACCGGCGTCGCACGGTGCGCGAGGCGCTGCGGACCGGCGAGGTGGCCCGGCTCCGGCGCCGGCGGCACACGACCAGGCCCCGGCGGGTGGTGCTGTTCGTGGACGTCAGCGGCTCGATGGCGCCCTACGCCGAGACCCTGCTGCGCTTCGCCCACGCGCTGGTCAGGAGCGAGCCGCGGGCCACGAGGGTCTACTCGGTCGGCACCCGGCTCACCGAGGTCACCGCCGGGCTGCGCCACCGCGACCCCGGCACGGCGCTGAACGAGGTGTCGGCGGCCATCCCCGACTGGAGCGGAGGAACCAGGCTCGGTGAGGAGTTCAAGGAGTACCTGACCCGGCACAGCGCCCGGGGGGCGATCGTGGTCATCGCCTCCGACGGCTGGGAACGGGGTGACCCCGCGCTGCTGGGCGCCCAGCTCGCCAGGCTGGCCCGGCAGGCGTACCGGCTCATCTGGGTCAATCCACACAAGGGGTATGAGGACTACCAGCCGCTGACCGGGGGGATGCGGGCCGCCCTGCCGTATCTGGACGACCTGGTGGCCGGGCACAGTCTGGCCGCCTACGAGGAACTCAGCGAAAGGCTCGCCCATGCGTGACGTGCTCCCGGAGATCATGCGGTGGTGGAGGTCGGGGCTCAGGTTCGGGCTGGCGACCGTGGTGAGCACGTTCAGCAGCGCGCCGCGCCCGCCGGGGGCGGCGATGGCGGTGCGCGGTGACGAGGTGGTGGGCAGCGTGTCCGGCGGATGCGTCGAGGGCGCGGTCTTCGAGCTGGCCTCCGAGGCCGACACGCCCGTCCTGCAGCGCTACGGGGTCAGCGACGACGACGCCTTCGCCGTCGGCCTGACCTGCGGCGGCATCATCGACATCCTGGTCGAGCCGGTCTCCATCGAGACCTTCCCCGAGCTGGGCGAGATCGCCGCGTCGGTCGAGGCCCACCACCCGGTCGCCGTCGCCACGATCGTCTCCGGGCCCGGCACGATGGGCGCCCGCCGGATCGTCTGGCCCGACCGCTCCTCGGGCACCCTGGGCCTCGACCGCCTCGACGAGGCCGTGGACGACGACGCCCGCGGCATGCTCGCCCAGGGCCTGACCGGCATCAGGCACTACGGCGGCCGCGGCGAGCGGCGGCTGGACGACCTGTCGGTGTTCGTCCAGTCGTTCGCGCCGCCGCCGCGCATGCTGGTGTTCGGCGCGATCGACTTCGCCGCGGCCGTCGCCCGGGTGGGCAAGTTCCTCGGCTACCACGTCACCGTCTGCGACGCGCGGCCGGTCTTCGCCACCGCCAAGCGCTTCCCGGAGGCCGACGAGGTGGTGGTCAAGTGGCCGCACGACTACCTGGCCTCGGTGCAGGTGGACGAGCGCACGGTGATCTGCGTGCTGACCCACGACCCCAAGTTCGACGTCCCGCTGCTGGAGGTGGCCCTGCGGACGCGGGCCGGCTACATCGGCGCCATGGGCTCGCGCCGTACGCACGAGGACCGGCTGGCCCGCCTGCGCGAGTCCGGGCTCACCGAGGCCGAGCTGGCCCGGCTGAGATCGCCGATCGGCCTCGACCTGGGCGCCCGCACCCCGGAGGAGACGGCCGTGTCGATCGCCGCCGAGCTGATCCAGCTCCGGTGGGGCGGCTCGGGCCGGCCGCTGTCGCAGACCGGCGGGCGCATCCACGGGGAGTCCTCGTGATCGCCGGGCTGCTGCTCGCCGCGGGGGAGGGCGCCCGGCTGGGCACGCCCAAGGCGCTCGTGGAGTTCGGTGGCGAACGGCTGGTCGACCGCGGGGTGCGGCTGCTGGAGGAGGGCGGCTGCCATCCGGTGGTGGTCGTGCTCGGCGCGGCCACGGCGCAGGTGCGCGGGGCGGTCAGCGTGCGCAACCCGGACTGGCGCACCGGCATGGGCTCCTCGCTGCGGACCGGGCTGGCCGCGCTGCCGCCGGAGGCCGAGGCCGTGGTGGTCGCGCTGGTGGACCAGCCCCTCGTACGGGCCGGCGCGGTGCGGGCCCTGGCGGAGTCGGGGGCCGGGCTGGCGGTGGCCACGTACGGCGGGCGGCGGGCGAACCCGGTGCTGATCGCCCGCGAGCACTTCGCCGGGGTGGCGGAGCTGGCGGTGGGCGATGTGGGGGCGCGGGCGTTCATGAAGGCGCACCCCGAGCTGGTCACCGAGGTCGCCTGCGACGAGCACGGCGACCCGGCCGACATCGACACGCCGCAGGACCTGGACCTGCTGAAAGACCGCTAGACGCACGGCAGGACCCGGACCTGCTGGAAGGCCGTCAGAAGCGCAGGGAGGCGATGGCGGCGCGGTGGTCGCTGCCGGTGGCCGGCGCCACGCCCGCCTTGGTCGCCGTCATGCCCCTGAACAGGATGTGGTCGGGACGGGTGATCGGGAACTCGGCCGGCCAGGTGAAGCCGAACCCGTCGCCGGCCACGCTCTGGGCGTCGGTCAGCGGCGGGGTCAGCCCGCTCATGCCCCGGTCGGTGGTGGCGGTGTTGAGGTCGCCGAGCAGCAGGACGCGCTTGCTCGGATCGGCGTCGACGAGCTTGCGGGCGTGCGTCAGGGAGGCGTCGCGGGAGGCGGTGTGGCCGGGCCTGGCCGAGGCCAGGTGCATGACGTAGACGGTGACCTTGCCCTTGGGGGTGCTGACCACCGCGCGCAGCGCCCGCGGCCAGCCCATGCCGACGTCGAGGGGGCTGGTCTCGCTGAGCGGGTAGCGGCTCCACAGGCCGACCGTGCTGACCGGGTAGTGGTAGCGGAACATCTTGTTGAGCTGCTTGGCCGCGGGCCCGCCGGGTGTCAGCTCCTGCGCGGCCAGCAGGTCGAGGTCTTCGGCGATGGCCTTGACCGCCTCGCCGGACGCGCTGTTGCGCACGCCGACGTTGACCGTGCCGACGGCCAGGTCGCTGGGGCCGCCGGGCGACGTGGCCAGCAGCGTCGAGCCGAACATCGCCGCCCACACCAGGCCGGGCGCCAGCGCCGCGAGCGCGGCCGCCCTCGACCGCGCCAGGACGGCGAGCAGCAGCAGCAGCGGAACCGCCAGCCCCATCCACGGGAGCAGGCTCTCCAGGACGGGCGTGAACCCGCCGAGCGCCGGGATCAGCGAATGCCCCGCCAGGGCCAGGGCGACCGCTGCGGAGACGACGACGACCACCCGGCTCAGCACCCGAACCAGGCTAGTGCTTCGCCGCGCGACACGCCGACACGCTAACCTGTGGACGTCGCAACGGAACATCATTCGGTTCATCGGGAGCCCGGCATGCGCATCGGTATGGCACTCAACTACTCGGGCGGTTTCAAGGAGACGGTCGCCGAGCTGGCCGACTACGAGAAGGCGGGTCTCGACATCGTCTTCGTGGCCGAGGCGTACAGCTTCGACGCCGTCAGCCAGATGGGGTACATCGCGGCCAAGACCGAGCGGGTGCAGATCGCCTCGGGCATCCTGCCGATCTACTCCCGCACGCCGACGCTGCTCGCCATGACCGCCGCGGGCATGGACTTCGTCTCCGACGGGCGCTTCACGCTGGGCATCGGGACGTCGGGCCCGCAGGTCATCGAGGGGTTCCACGGGGTGCCGTACACCGCGCCGATCGGGCGTACCCGGGAGGTCATCGAGATCTGCCGCAAGGTCTGGCGGCGCGAGCGGCTGGAGCACGCCGGCCGCAACTACAGCGTGCCGCTGCCCGCCGGGGAGGGCACCGGCCTGGGCAAGCCGCTGAAGATCATCAACCACCCGGTGCGCCCGCGCATCCCGATCGTGGTCGCCGCCATCGGCCCCAAGAACGTGGAGATGACCGCCGAGCTGGCCGAGGGCTGGGAGCCGATCTTCTACTACCCGGAGAAGGCCGCGCAGGTGTGGGGCCCGTCGCTGGCCGCGGGCAAGGCCAGGCGCGACCCCGAGCTGGGCGAGCTGGACGTGATCGCCCAGGCGACGCTGGCCATCGGCGACGACGCGGCCGGGCTGCGCGAGTTCGGCCGGCCGATGGCGGCCCTGTACATCGGCGGCATGGGCGCCAAGGGCAAGAACTTCTACAACGACCTGGCCAGGCGCTACGGCTACGAGAAGGAGGCCGAGCAGATCCAGGACCTCTACCTGGAGGGCAAGAAGGACGAGGCCGCCGCGCTGGTCCCGGCCGAGCTGCTGGAGAACATGTCGCTGATCGGCAGCGAGGGCTTCGTGCGCGACCGGATCGCGGCGCTGAAGGAGTCGGGGGTGACGACGCTCAACGTCGCGCCGCTCGGCCGTACGCACGAGGAGCGCGTCCGCCTGCTGGAGAAGGTCAAGGAGCTGGTCGCCTGATCCACCGGGCTCCGGAAGGGGTGTGACGCACATCACAATGCAGAGCGGGAATATGCCCCGTTTCGCATGCTGTTGTACGTCCTCGTGAGGTTCTCTGTGGTTATCGTGCGGCTCGTCGAGCGTCTGCACGTGGATCTGTGCCGTCTGCACGGATCCCTCTGTCGCTGATCAGCGCGTCCCCGGACCCCCCTTCCTCACCTGCGTGCCCACCTTCGCTGTGGCATGCCTGACTTCCGGAGCCTTCCTCCCGTGAAGAGATTCACCTTCTCCCTTCAGCTTCTGCTCGGCCTCGCGGCCGGCATCGCCCTGGGGTTCGTCGCCAAGATCTGGGACGTGGCCTGGCTGGCCGAGACGCTGACCCAGGTCGGCAAGCTCTTCGTCCAGCTGCTCAAGCTGGCCGTGCCGCCGCTGGTGTTCACCGCCGTGCTGGTCAGCGTGGCCAACCTGCGCAACGTCAACGGCGCGGCCCGCCTGGCCTCCAAGACCCTGCTCTGGTTCCTGATCACCGCTTTCATCTCCGTCGCCTTCGCGATCGCGCTCGGCCTGATCATCAACCCGGGTCAGGGCGTCACCCTCGACACCGGCGCCGCCAAGGCCGTCGACATGGAGGGCGCCGGCACCTGGCTCGACTTCGTCACCGGCATCCTGCCCACCAACATCGTCACGGCCTTCACCGAGGTGAACGTCCTCCAGATCGTCTTCCTGGGTGTCGTCCTCGGCGCGGCGGCCCTGGCCGTGGGGGAGAAGGCGGAGCCGTTCCTCAACCTCAGCCGTTCGGTGCTCGAACTGGTGCAGAAGGCCCTGTGGTGGGTCATCCGCCTGGCCCCGATCGGCACCGCCGGCCTCATCGGCAAGGCCGTGTCCACCTATGGCTGGGACCTGCTGGCCCCGCTGGCCAAGTTCAGCGTCGGCGTGTACATCGGTTGCTTCATCGTCCTGCTGGCCGTCTACCCGACGCTGCTGGCGGTCTGGGGCAAGGTCAACCCGATCACGTTCTTCCGTAACGCCTGGCCCGCCATCGAGCTGGCCTTCGTCTCCCGTTCCTCGGTCGGCACGCTGCCCCTGACCCAGCGCGTCACCGTCGAGCGCAACGGCGTGGACCGCGACTACGCCTCCTTCGCGGTGCCCTTCGGCGCCACCACCAAGATGGACGGCTGCGCCTCGGTCTACCCGGCGCTCGCCGCGATCTTCGTGGCCCAGGTGTTCGGCGTGCACCTCGGGGTGGGGGACTACCTGCTGATCGCGTTCGTCTCGGTCGTCGGCTCGGCCGCCACCGCGGGCCTGACCGGCGCGATCGTCATGCTGACGCTCACGCTCAGCACGCTGGGCCTGCCGCTCGAAGGCGTCGGCCTGCTGCTCGCCATCGACCCGATCCTCGACATGATCCGCACCGCGACCAACGTCGCGGGCCAGATGGTCGTCCCGGTCCTGGTGGCCCGCTCGGAGGGCCGCCTGGACGAGGCGGTGTTCAACGCGCCGCCGCAGCCGCTCGACGACGCTCCCGCCGCGGTCCGCCCGTCGCGCGGCCCGGAGCCCGCGACGGCCTGACCGATGTCGCTTCGAGGGCGGGTGGCCGTACGGCCGCCCGCCCTCAGTCGTAGGTCAGCAGGTCTCCCGGCTGGCAGCCGAGGGCCTCGCACAGCCGGGTCAAGGTGGAGAAGCGGATGGCCTTGGCGTGGCCGTTCTTGAGTATCGACAGGTTCACGACGGTGATCTCGACCTGGTGCGACAGCTCGGTGAGCGTCATGCCGCGCTGGGCGAGCAGTTCGTCCAGGCGTACCCGGATGGCGCCTTCGGGCATCAGATCGTGGCCTCGACCTCGTCGAGCAGGACCACGCCCCGGCGGACGATCTCCGAGACCCCGAGCGCGCACAGGCCCGCCACGAGTCCTGCGGGCGGCGCGTCCGGCCGCGGGACGAAGGCCGGGCCGGTCGTCAGCAGCATGCCGGACAGTATGGCCTGCGCCGTCGTGCCGAGCGCGGCCGACACGAGCGAACCGGTGATCAGGATCCAGCCCGGCCGGCGCAGGTGCCCGGCCGTCACGGCGGAGAACAGCGCCCGGTCTCCCGACCGCGCCCTGCGCAACGCGCGGACCACGGTGTACAGCGAGAGCAGCCCGGTCGCCGTGGGCGGCGCCCATTGCAGGAGGTGGAGCAGGGCCGCCGCGGGCGAGGGTCCCCCCGGGCGGAGGGGCACGTCCGCCGCGGCACTGACGATCTCCACCCCCGGGACGGGGGCCACGGGCGGCGTCACGCCGGCGATGCTCAGCACGACCTCAAGCCGATGGATGCACTTCGTTGCCGTAACGATAATCGTAAATAACGATATTCGAGGGGTGGCCGGCGCTGTGTGGCGCGGGGTGTGAAGTGTGGATCATGGGGCGGCGGGGGCCGGAGGGCCCTATGGTTGGTCGGAAATAACCCACTTTTCGAGTTTTTGGCGGGGATATGTCCGACGCTACGCCTTCGATGGTCGCCGACCGGTACCGGCTTGACGAGCTCATCGGCAGCGGTCCGATGGGTGAGGTGTGGCGGGCCTACGACACCCGCGCCGACTGGGTCGTGGCCGTGAAGATCCTGGGCGCGGGGGCGGCCGGCGAGGCCGCCAGGGAGGCGCTGAAGCAGCACGCCCAGGCGGTGGCCAGGGTGATCCACCCCAACGTGGCCATGGTCCTCGACGTGGGCGACCAGGACGGCGCCCCCTTCCTCGTGACCGAGTTCCTCACCGGGACCAGCCTGGGTGAGGACCTGGCGGCCGAGGGGCCCCTGCGGATCGTCGAGGTCTGCGACCTGGTCGGCCAGGCCGCCGCCGGGCTGGACGCCGCCCACCGCGCCGGGGTCTTCCACGGGCAGATCGACTCCGGCAGCTTCCGGCGGGCGGCCAGCGGGGTGCTGAAGGTCGTCGGGTTCGGGCTCCCGGACGAGGAGCCGTCCCAGGCCGAACGCCGCTACCTGGCCCCCGAACGGGCCTCCGGCCGTCCCGCCACGGCCGCCGCCGACCTGTACGCCCTCGGCGCCGTCTGCTACGAACTCCTCTGCGGCCGCCCGCCCGGTTCCACCCCTGACCTGCCGGTAACCGGCATGCGGGCCCTCCCCGGCCAGACCCCCGGAACCACGGGCCCCGGCAGCCCGGCACCCGGAAGCACGACCCCCGGGACTGCGGGTCCCGAGACTTCGGGCCCGGGAAGCACGGCGCCAGGGAGTGCGGGTCCCGGGGGTGCGGGGCCCGGGAGTGGCGGGCACGGCGTCGTCCCGCCCAGTGCGCTCCGGCCCGAGATCCCCGCTGAGCTGGACCGGCTCGTCCTCGCCATGCTCGCGCCCGACCCCGCCAGGCGTCCCTCCGGCGGCGAGGCCATCCGCCGGGCCCTGGCCGCCATCGCCCGCCCCGGCGCGGCCCCGGGCGCGGCCCCCGCTGCCGGAAACGCCGCCGGAAGCCCTGTCGGCGCCCCGGCCGGCGCGCAGGCGGGACGGCCGGGCGACACCCAGGTGTACGACTTCAACGGCGTCCCGCGCGCCGGCGACACCGCCGTCTACGAGTCCGCCGACCTGGACCCCGCACCTCCGCGCACCGGCAACAAGCTGCTGGTCCAGATGGGGATCGCTGTCGCGGTCATCGCCGTCGTGACCGTCGGCATGGTGATGTGGCTGGGCTCCGGCAAGGAGACCCCGGCGGCCGAGCCGAGCGCGAGCACGCCGCCCACGGCCGTCCTGTCCCCGGCCATCACCTTCACCGCCGGTCCGGCCCCCGAGGAGCCCGACCCCACGCCCACCGACCTCGCCCCCACCGACCTCACCCCGGGCGACATCGCCACCGGCCTGGTCCAGACCGTCGGCCCCAAGACGACCCTGAGCGCCGACCGGCCCCCGGCGGGCGGCTGGGACTACTGGCTGATCAAGTTCGACCAGACGCTGACCTCCCAGGAGAAGATCGGCGACATCGACCCCAAGGTCGCCGAGAAGGCCCACGACAAGCTCAGGAAGGCCGCCAGGAAGCTCCAGGAGGGCCAGTTCAAGCCCGCCCGCAACGAGATCGCCCACGTCTACGAGGACCTACGCCGCGCCCAGAGCAAGGGCGAGGCCCCCTTGTCAGGCCCGCTCGCCTCGTTCCTGAACGACTTCGCCCTCAACTGACCACCCCCACCCGACCACCCCCACCCGACCACCCCCACCCGACCACCCCCACCCGACCACCCCCACCCGACCACCCCCACCCGACCACCCCCCACCCGACCACCCCCACCCGACCACCCCCCACCCGACCACCCCCACCCGACCACCCCCACCCGACCACCCCCACCCGACCACCCCCACCCGACCGCCCACACCTGACCGCCCACGCCCGGACGGGCCCTCCGGTCCAGCCTCTCCCGAGCGGGCTCCTGATCGGGTTCTCGGCCGGGGTGGGGGAGGGGCGGGGGCGCGCGTACATTGGCGGGATGACCATCGACTACCCGGCGCGCCGCGCACGCCTGGCCGCGGCGCTGCCGGCGCACGAGGTGCCCGCGCTCCTCGTCACCTCCCCCGTCAACGTCCGCTACCTCACCGGGCTGGTCAGCTCGAACGCGGCCGTCCTGGTCAGGGCCGACGGCTCGGCGCTGCTGGCGACCGACAACCGCTACATCGACATGACCCGCGCCCTGGACGTCACCGCGGTCGAGGCCCCCGACGTGGCCGGCAGGCTCGCCGAGCCGGGCGCGGGCATCGAGGCCGCCGCCATGAGCGTGGCCACCTTCCGCCGCCTGAACGCGGGTCTGAACGCGGGCCTGAACGCGGGTCTGAACGCGGGCGGAGGCGAGGGCGGGGGCCTGGTGCCGCTCGGCCCGCTGGTCGAGGAACTGCGCGCGGTCAAGGACGAGGCGGAACTGGAGCTCATCCGCACCGCCTGCGCCCTGACCGACCAGGCCTTCGCCGACGTGCTCCCGCTGATCGCGCCGGGCCTCACCGAACGCGCCGTGGCCCGCCTGCTCGACAACCGCATGACCGAGCTGGGCGCCGACAAGCCCGCGTTCGACACGATCGTCGCCGCCGGCGAGAACGGCGCGATCCCGCACCACGCCCCCACCGACCGCGAGCTGCGCGCCGGCGACCTGGTCACCATGGACTTCGGCGCCCGATACCACGGCTACCACGCCGACATGACCAGGACGGTCTGCCTCGGCGAGCCCGCGGACTGGCAGCGCGACCTCTACGACCTGGTCAGACGCGCCCAGCGGGCCGGCCGCCACGCCCTGACCCCGGGAGCCGAGGCCAAGGACGTCGACGCCGCCGCACGCGGCCTGATCGCGGCCGCCGGGCACGGCGACCACTTCCGGCACGGCCTGGGCCACGGCGTCGGCCTGGAGATCCACGAGGACCCGTTCCTGGGCCCCTCCAGGACCGGTAGACTAGAGGATCGAGTTCCGATCACCGTCGAGCCGGGGATCTACCTCCCCGAGCGGGGCGGGGTTCGCATCGAGGACACCCTCGTGACACGTGAGGGCGGTCCGGAACTTTTCACCAAGACGACCAAGGAGCTGCTCGTCCTTTAGAGCGGCCACACGCGGGAGAGAACGAGTGGCGACGACCAACGACCTCAAGAACGGCATGGTGCTGAAGCTCGAGGGCGGTGAGCTCTGGAGCGTTGTCGAGTTCCAGCACGTCAAGCCGGGCAAGGGCGGCGCGTTCGTGCGTACCAAGCTCAAGAACGTGCTCTCCGGCAAGGTCGTCGACAAGACCTTCAACGCCGGCGTGAAGGTCGACGTGGCCAACGTCGACAAGCGCGAGATGCAGTACTCCTACAAGGACGGCGACGACTTCGTGTTCATGGACACCGAGACCTACGACATGGTCAACGTGCCCGCCCGCACCGTCGGCACCGCCGCCAACTACATGCTGGAGAACACCCTCGCCACGATCGCCTTCAACGAGGGCTCCGCGCTCTACGTCGACCTGGCCGCCGCCGTCGAGCTGACGATCTCCAACACCGAGCCCGGCCTGCAGGGCGACCGCTCGACCGGCGGCACCAAGCCCGCCACGCTGGAGACCGGCGCCGAGATCAAGGTGCCGCTGTTCATCACGACCGGCGAGAAGGTCAAGGTCGACACCCGTAGCGGCGAATACCTCGGCCGGGCCTGAGGTGTCTGCACGCGGCAAAGCACGCAGGCGCGCCCTTGACATCCTCTTCGAGGCCGAGCTGCGCTCGGAGGACCCGCTGCGGATCCTCGCCGAGCGCGTGGAGCGGCAGGAGCCGCCGGTCAACGAGTACACCTCGACCATCGTCGAGGGCGTCGCCCGCCACCACGTCCGCATCGACGAGCTGATCACCACCTACTCCGAGGGCTGGACGCTCGACCGCATGCCCGCGGTCGACCGCAACCTGCTGCGCGGTGGCACGTACGAGCTGCTGTGGATGCCCGACGTGCCGGAGGGCGTGGTCATCAGCGAGTGGGTGCACCTGGCGGGTGAGCTGTCGACCGACGAGTCGCCGCAGTTCATCAACGGGCTGCTGGCCCGGTTCAAGCAACTCAAGCCAAGCCTCACCCTTTAGACAAAGGCCGCGAAGGCCGTTTTGAGGTACGTTCCACTCACGTGGCCCGTACGGCTCGCGAGAGACGAGGGAAGGCGCGCCGTCGTGGGGTCGGGCCGCCTTCCGGGCGAGGCCCCCGGCCTGTCCGCGGGCCCCGAGCCGGTCCGGGGAAGTGGCGCGTCACCAGCCGCGACGCGCCCTTTTCCGGCCCCCGTCCGCCCGTGGCAGCATCAGGTCCATGGTGACCGAAGACGAGGCGCGCGCCCTGGCCCTGGCGCTCCCCGAGACCGCCGAGAAGCCCATGTACGGCACGCCCGGCTTCTACGTGCGCAGCCGGTGGTTCGCGCGGATCACGGAGGAGGGCGGCGTGCTCGTCGTGCCCGTGGGCGGCGAGGAACTCAAGCACGAGCTGATCGCCGCCGCCCCCGGCACGTTCTTCACCACGTCCCCCTACGACGGGCACGCCGCGGTGCTGGTGCGCCTGGCGGCCGTGGCGACCGGCGAGCCGGCCGAGCTGCTGACCGACGCCTGGCGGCTGAGGGCGCCCAAGAGGGTGGCGGCGGCGTTCGACGGTCAGGTCCGGCCTGCGGGCGACGGCGCGTACGGCGTAGGCTGGGCCCGTCCGCACAGGGCGAGGGCCGCCCGCGGAGGAGAGAGAGGCGAGCCGACGTTGCGAGCAGAAGGCGTCACCACGAAGACCCCGGCGGTGCGCACCGCCGTCGTCTGGGGCGCGTTGCGCTCGGTGCTGGCCGAGCGGGCCCAGGCCGTCGGCCGTGACGCGCTCGACATCGTCGACGCCGGCGGGGGCACCGGAGGGTTCGCCGTGCCGCTGGCCGAGCTGGGCCACACCGTCACCGTCGTCGACCCCAGCCCCGACTCGCTGGCCGCGCTGGAGCGCCGGGCCAAGGAGAAGGGCGTGGGCGTGCGCGGCCTGCAGGGCGACACCGCCGACCTCGGCGACCTGCTCGACCGCGACAGCGCCGACCTGGTCCTGTGCCACAGCGTCCTGGAGTACGTCGACGACCCGACCGCCGCGCTGGCCGCCGTGGCCGGGCTGCTGCGTCCGGGCGGCGCCGTCAGCGTCCTGGCCGCCAACCCCGTCGCCAGCGCGATCCACCGGGCGCTGGCCGGGCAGTTCGACGAGGCGAGGGCCGTCCTGGCCGACCCGCGCGGCACGTGGGGCGACCGCGACCCCACGCCCAGGCGCTTCACCGCCGAGACCCTGTCGCAGCTGCTGACCGCCACGGGCTTCACCGTCGGCGCGGTCCACGGGGTGCGGGTCTTCGCCGACCTGGTGCCCAGCAGGCTCGTCGACGGCGAGCCCGGGGCGGCCGACGCGCTCGTGGCTCTGGAGCAGGCCGCCGCCGTCCACCCCGTGCTGCGGGACGTCGCCACGCAGGTGCACGTCCTCGGCCGCCGCCCCTAGTCTGGAACGTCTGTTCGGATAGAATCGACGGCGTGTCCCGCAAGCAGATCACAGGCATCGGCCCCGCGCCGCGGACCGGGGCCGATGACAGCGGCTGCCCGATTCTCCACGTCGACATGGACGCCTTCTTCGCCAGCGTCGAGTTGCTCGACCGGCCGGAGCTGCGGGGCCGCCCGGTGATCGTCGGCTCGCCGGCCGGGCGCGGCGTCGTGCTCAGCGCCACCTACGAGGCCAGGGCCGTCGGCGTCCACTCGGCGATGCCGATGAGCCGGGCGCGCCGGCTGTGCCCGCAGGCCACGATCATCCCGCCCAGCCACGGCAAGTACTCCGAGGTCTCCCGGGGCGTCATGGAGATCTTCCACTCGATCACCCCGCTGGTCGAGCCGATCGCCTCCGACGAGGCGTTCCTCGACGTCGGCGGCGCCCGGCGGCGGCTCGGCCCGCCCGCGGCGATCGCCGCCATGATCAGGGAACAGGTCCTCGACCGCTACGGCATCACCTGCTCGGTGGGGGTGGCCGGCAGCAAATTCGTGGCAAAGCTGGCCTCCAAGCAGTGCAAGCCCGACGGGTTGCTGGTGGTGCCCGAGGGTGAGGTGGTCGACTTCCTCCATCCGCTGCCAGTCTCGGCGCTGTGGGGCGTGGGGGAGCGCACCGAGCAGTCCCTCGTACGGCTCGGCATCCGCACGGTCGGCGACCTGGCCAGGGTGCCCCTGAACACGCTCCAGCGCGAGCTCGGGCAGGCCGTCGGCGGCCACCTGGCGACGCTGGCCTGGGGGCGCGACGAGCGTCCGGTGACCGCGCACGTGCCCGACAAGAGCATCGGCAACGAGGAGACCTTCGCGGCCGACGTCGACGACCCCGAGGTGATCCGGCGCGAGCTGTTGCGCCTGGCCGAGCGCGTGGCGGCCCGCATGCGTAAGGGCGGACACGTGGGCAGAACTGTAAGTGTGAAGCTGCGCCGGGCCGATTTCACCACGATCACCAGGTCGCGCACCCTGCGGGAGCCGACCGACGTGGCCCAGGTGATCTACGCCACCGCCTGCGAGCTGTTCGAGGCCGCCGGTCTCCAGCGCGTGCGCCTGCGCCTGGTCGGGGTCCGGATGGAGAACCTCCGCCCGGCCGGCGAGGCCACCCACCAACTCGGTCTGGGCGAGCGCGAGACCGGCTGGCGCGAGGCCGAACAGGCGATGGACAAGGCGATCCGGAGATTTGGGCCCGATGCGGTGCTCCCGGCGTCGCTGGTACGTGGCAAGCTTGATGAAATAGAGACATGACGCCCATGTCCTACTCGATCGGTCAGTCGGGTAGGAGAAGGATGTCGCGATTTTGGGGAGAGGGGTGAGAGATGGTCCACAATGGAGCCATGACGTCACCTCCGGTTTGGTCTGCGTTGGACGTTTGCTTTCGCCTACGTCTACAGCCTCGTATTCTGGGGATAACCGACCGCGAGGTTCGGACACCCCGTGTCGTCCGTTGCCGTCTTCCCCGTCCTGGGGCTGTCCTTGGGAGGCGCCGTGCCGCTCTCTGAGCACGAGCAGCGCTTGCTCGACCAGATCGAGCAGGCCCTCTACGCCGAGGACCCGAAGTGGGCCAACACCGTACGGATCAGTGACCCGCGCAGCCATTACAAGCGTCGCCTGATCAAAGCCTCCATCGGCTTTGCCCTCGGCGTCGTCATCATGATGGTCGGCGTGGTCATGAGTCAGATCCCGCTCGGCGTCGGCGGTTTCGTGGTCATGCTCGCCGCGTGTCTGTGGGGTCTGTCCAGCTGGAAGCGCATGAACGGATTCGGCGACTCCCCGCCGGCTCCGGGCGCGGGCGCCCCGGGCAGGCAGCCCCGGCGCGCCAACCGGGGCACCTTCATGGAGCGCATGGAGGAGCGCTGGCGCCGTCGTCACGACGAGCGCTGATCGCCTCCGCGAACTTCCGGGCACAGACGAACGTGCGGCCGTTCCCCTTCCGGGGAGCGACCGCACGTCCGGTCCTGGACGAGCGGCTCAGGCGCCCTTCGACGCCGCCGTCCGCCGCAGCCTGATGTTCTCCAGCAGGTCGAACCCGTCGAGCAGGCGCTCGCCCAGCGCCCGCAGCCGCCGCAGCGTCGAGGGCGGCAGCAGCACCGCCCGGATCCGCCGTCCCCGCGACACCGTCGCCGCCAGGGCCTGCCGCACCTTGCGCAGGTCCTTTCTCATGGGCCCGATCGTGCCCGGGTCCCTGGCGAACAGCACCCGCTCGACCGTCGTCGCGATGGCCGTCATGGCCGCCGTCGAGTCGGCGTCGAATTCGTACTGCTCGCTCAGCCGCCTGGCCAGCGCCCTCGGGGTCTCGCTGACGCCGCGGGCCATGCCGTAGTCGTGGAGCACGTCGTCCAGTTCGGCCCACACGGCCGCGATCGACGGGTGGTGAGCGGTCGCGATCCTGGCCGTCAGATCGTCGGCCGGTCGCGAGACCTTCCAGCCCAGCGCGCGCACCCGCCGGTTCCTGGTGAGCAGCCGCAGCGCCGCCGGGACGAGCAGGAGCAGCAGCAGCGCGCCCGCGCCGATGCCGATCTTGCCGATCAGCGGCATCGAGTCGTCCGGCGGCAGGCCGCCCGTCGCGATCAGGCCCTCACGGTCGAGCTCGCGCGGGTTGCGCCGGGTGGAGGGGTTGATCGGGTCGTCGGCGCCGGAGTCGGTCGCCCCGCTGGTCGGCGAGGTGGACGGCGTCGTCGAGGGCGCCGGCGGGACCGTGTAGTCCGGCACCCGCGCGCTGCCCTGCCCCAGCGACCCGGACGGCGTCGGCTCGAACGGCAGCCAGCCCACACCCTCGAAGTACAGCTCGGGCCAGGAGTGGGAGTCAGCCGTCGTGACCGTCCAGTTGTCGCCGGCCTTCGTGCCGCCGGTGTAGCCGATCGCCACCCGCGACGGGATGCCGACGATCCTGGCCAGCACCGCCATCGAGGCCGCGAACTGCTCGCAGTAGCCCGTACGGTCGCGCAGCAGGAAGTCCTGGAGCGCGGAGTTGCCGTGCCCCTGCGTCCTGAGGTCGTAGCGGAAGTCGCCGTCCTTGGTGAAGAACTGCTGGAGCTTCACCGCGGCCTCGTAGCTGGAGTTGGTCTGCGCCGTCAGCGAACGCGCCAGCCGGACGATCTCCGGCGGCAGGTTGTCCGGCAGCTTCAGGTACCGCCGGTCCACGCTCGGCTGGACGCCCTCCAGCGACTCCAGCAGCTCGGGCGTGGCGGCCGGCTCGCCGGTGGCGACCTCGTACTCCAGCCCGGCGGCCTCGTCGGGGATGGAGAAGACCATCAGCGTGGCGACGTCGGCGCGCCAGTCGCCGTCCACCCGGATCTGCCGCGGCGGGTACGGAAGCGGCAGGAACTGCAGCTTCTCGATCTCGTCGCTCATCCGGATCCTGGTCACCACGTTGGTGACCTTCGTGCTCGCGCTCAGCCCGGGAGGCGGCGGCAGCGGGCCGTTCTCCGTCCTGTTGTCCGGCGAGCCCTCCGGCTTGGTCATGCCGAACTGCTGGCCGTCGAAGGTGTCCAGCGCGTAGATCCGCAGATACCTGGGCTTGTCGTCGTTGTTGTTGTACGTGAGCACCACGCGCCGCTCGGGCAGTTCGAGCTGGCCCCTCAGGCTGGCGATCGGGTTCGCGATGCTGATCGAGTTGCCCTTGCCGCCCCCGCGTCCGCCCACGCCGAACTGGAAGAAGGAGACCGGCTCCATCACCGGCAGCGCGGCGGGCAGCAGGATGGCCAGCGCGATGGCGGCGAACCCGATGCGCTTGCCCGACAACCTCAGGCCGCTCGTGTCGGCCCTGGCGCCGTCGTTGTCCGGGCGCGGCCCGGTCGCCACCCGGGTCCGGCGGACGAGCACCGCCCGGCCCCAGTGCCCCACCCGCTCGCGGCCGTCGGCGATCAGCAGGCTGACGAAGCCGAGCGCGGCGATGATGAAGGCGGGCCAGCTGATCGGCTCGGCCAGGATCGTCGCCGGGACGGTGGCCAGCGCCAGCAGCGGCAGCCCGGCCAGCGCCGCCCGCCGCAGCCGCGCGGCGAGCAGGTCCACGGCGACGGCGATGACGCCCACGCCGCCCGCGGTCAGCAGCGTGATGCCGTCCGTGGGCGGTACGGGAGCGGCGTAGCGCTGGATGTCGGCCCAGCCGACGCCGAGCAGCCTGCCCAGCTCCCACACCGACTCCTTGGTCGGGACCACCAGCGCCCACGCCTTGCCGGAGGCGAAGACCACGGTCAGGAAGATCCACAGCGCGGCCAGCCCCACCAGCGGCGCGGCCCAGGCGGGCAGCGACAGGCGGGAGCTGAACAGCCCGGCGGCCGTCACGGCCAGCACCGCGCCGAGGGACGTCCAGAACCAGGCGCCGCCCTGGAAGAGCGGATAGAGCAGGATCGCCGCGGCGAACGCGGCCACGCCCGAGGCGCCCGTCAGCCTCATGCCGCACCTCCCGTGGGGTTGAGCGCGTACCTGCCACGGTTGGCGGCGTCCGGCCAGACCGAGGCGATGGAGGTGCCGGCGGGCAGGCGGACGATCCGCCAGCCGTAACCGGCCAGTACGCCCTGCACGGCGTCGAAGTTCTCATGCGAGCCCCGGCCGGCGCCCTCCCAGGTGCCGGCGTCCAGCAGGACCGCGACGCCGGTGACGCCGCTGTGCCGTAACCGGGCCAGTTCCCTGGCCTCCTCGGGGTCGAGCGCGCCGAGCACGGCCACGATCAGGCCGTCGCCGCCGCCCTGGCGCAGGGCCGAGACGCCCATCTCCAGCGAGCGGGCCGAGCTGTGCCGCACCACGGCGAGCGTGTCGAGCAGCGAGTGGCTGAGCCCCTGGTCCGTCAGGTGCTCGGCGCCCTGGTCGGTGACCAGCCGCAGGCCCAGCCCCTCGTGGGCGAGGTGCACGCCGATCGAGGCCGCGGCCGAGACCGCCACCTCGAAGGAGGAACGCGGGCCCTCGCCGCGGTGGGCGTGCCTGCGGGTGTCGAGCAGGAGCGCGCCGCGGCTCTGCCACTGCTGCTCCTCGCGGCGCACCATCAGCTCGCCGTACCGGGCGGTCGAGCGCCAGTGCACCCGGCGCAGGTCGTCGCCCTGCCGGTACTCGCGCGGCGCCACGTCGTCGTCGCCCGCGGCGGCCACGCTCCGGGTACGGCTGTCGCCACCGCCCGTCCACTCGCCCGACAGCCGTACGTGCGGCAACGCCACCACCTGCGGCGTCACCACGAGCGTGTCACTGATCGTGAACGCCCGGGTCAGCTCCACCAGCCCGAACGGGTCGGCGATGCGCACCGACAGCGGCCCGATCGTGTACCTGCCGCGCAGGTCGGACCGGACCCGGTAGTCGATCTCGCGCACGCCCTTGGACTCGACCCGGTCGAGCACGAACCGCGGCCGCACGCCCAGCGCGTACGGCACGGTGTCCTCGATCAGCAGCAGCCCGGTCGGCAGCCTGGTCACGTTCTCCAGGCGCAACGTCACCGTGGCCTCCCCGCCCACCTCCGCCCGGGGCGGGTCCAGCCTCCGCGCGCAGCTCAGCCGGTACCTGGTACGTGCCACCACCAGCGCGGCCAGCAGCGGCAGCGCGGTGACCAGCACGCCGATCCTGAACAGGTCGTTCTCGCCCAGGAGCAGGGCCATCAGCAGCGCCGCGATCCCCGAGGCCAGGAACGACCTGCCGCGGGAGGTCAGCGCCCGCAGTCCGGCCCTCACGACGCTCGCGTCTCCGGCACCGGCACACGCCTGACGAGGTCGGTCACCACCTGCTCGGGCAGGCGGCGCTGGCCCTGGGCCTCGACGCTGGGCAGCAGCCGGTGCGCCAGCACGGGCACCGCCAGGTCCTGGAGGTCGTCGGGGATGACGTAGTCGCGCCCGGCCAGCGCCGCGTGCGCCCTGGCCGCGCGGACGAGCTGCAGCGTGGACCGGGGCGAGGCGCCCAGCCGCAGGTCGGGGGAGTGGCGGGTGGCCACGACGAGGTCGATGGCGTACTTCTTGACCGGCTGCGAGACGTACACGCCGCGCACGGCCTCGATCAGGGCGCGCACCTCGGCGGTCGTGGCGACCGGCTCCAGCTTGTCCAGCGGCGAGGTGCTGCCGTGCACGTCGAGCATCTCCAGCTCGGCCGTCGGCTCCGGGTAGCCCATGGCGACCCTGGCGGTGAACCGGTCGCGCTGGGCCTCGGGGAGGGGATAGGTGCCCTCCATCTCGATGGGGTTCTGGGTGGCGATCACCATGAAGGGGGCGTCAAGGGGGTACGTCACGCCGTCCACCGTGACCTGGTGCTCCTCCATGCACTCCAGCAACGCCGACTGGGTCTTGGGCGAGGCGCGGTTGATCTCGTCGCCCACGACGATGTTGGCGAACACCGGGCCGGGCTTGAACTCGAACTCACGCGTCTGCTGGTTGTAGGCGCTGACGCCGGTGATGTCACTGGGCAACAGGTCGGGCGTGAACTGCACGCGGCGCACCGGGCAGTCGATGGACCGCGCCAGCGCCTTGGCGAGCATCGTCTTGCCGACGCCCGGCACGTCCTCGATCAAAAGGTGGCCTTCGGCGAGCAGGACGGTCAGCGTGAGGCGGACGGCGTCGCTCTTTCCCTCGATCACCGACTCGATGGCCTGCCGGATGCGGTGGGCGGTGGAGACCAGCTCGTCGAGCTGGGGAGGGACGTCATGGGTTAGTGCCACCAGGCCTCCATAGTGCGACGGCTGTCCCGCACTGTGCCATTACGGGAGCCATGCCATTCCTTTTCCATTGTCTGTACGACCCTACGACGCTGTGGGTTCTTCAGCGACATTTGTGGATATTCCAGGAGACCTCGCTGATGTTCCTGTTCTTGTCGCATAGCAGTGCGAATCCCGTGACACTGTCCCCCTCGGCCGCCCCACTTTCCTCCACCCGGCCTTCGCGTCCGCTCGCGAGCCCCTATACCGCCGGACTTCGCAACCCTCGACACGCCCATGAGGGTTGCGCCGCCCCCCTGGCGCCCCCCATCCCGCTCCACCGCTCTGACCTGCGGTAACGCAACGGAAACGAATGGCGAAGACGGTTCAGATCAGTTGACGGTGGGGAGAAGTGGAGTATGGTGGTGCGCAGTGGAGGGCCCGGTGCGCCAGCGCTGAGCGCTTCGCTGAGGCACGGGAGGTGGCGCCGATGTTCCTCGGCACCCACCAACCGCGTCTTGACGACAAGGGACGGCTGTTCCTGCCGGCTAAGTACCGTGAGGAGCTGGCGGAGGGTCTTGTGATCACCAAAGGCCAGGAGCGATGCCTCTACGTCTTTCCAGTAGAGGAGTTCCAGCGCATTACCGAGGCTCTCAGCACCGCCCCGGTCACCGCCAAGGCGGTGCGTGACTACAGCCGCGTCTTCTTCGCCAGCGCGTCCGACGAGAAACCAGACAAGCAGGGACGCATCACGATCCCGCAGAGCCTGCGTCAATACGCCGGCCTCGACCGTGACTGCGTCGTCATCGGGGCCAACACCCGCCTGGAGATCTGGGACTCGCAGGCTTGGGACACCTATCTCAACGCGCAGGAGCAGGCGTTCGCCGATCTGTCGGAGGAGGTGCTGCCAGGGATCTTGTAGTGACCACGGTCGATCCGTCGGTGAGGTCGTTCGGCGAGGTCTCCACCCGCAACCACTGTCCGTCAACTGATGCACCTTCCCCGGTGTCAGAGGACGGACTCCACGAAGAGGGTGCGGATGGGGACCTGGCCGGACGGCGCCGGGTGGGGACCCAGGAATGACTGACGATTGACCGAATACGCGTCATCCGCGAGCAGGACGCGAGAGGGGGGTTGGAGATGGACGACAACGTAGGCACGAGCGGTCACGTTCCGGTGATGCTCGACCGCGTGCTGGAACTGCTGGGCCCGGCGCTGGCGGGGCCGGAGCCGGTCGTCGTCGACGCCAACCTCGGGCTGGGCGGCCACTCCGAGGCCCTGCTCGCCACCTTCCCCAAGCTGCACCTCATCGGGATCGACCGCGACCCGTTCGCGATCGACTTCTCCACCCGCAGGCTCGCCCCCTACGCCGGGCGCACCACGCTGGTCCACGCCTCCTCCGGCGACCTGGCGCAGATCGTCGCCGACGCCGGGCGTCCCGCCCTCGACGGCGTGCTGTTCGACCTCGGGGTCTCCTCGCCGCAGCTCGACGAGGCCGAGCGCGGCTTCGCCTACTCCTACGACGCCCCGCTCGACATGCGCATGGACACCGAGCAGGAGCTGACGGCCGAGCGCGTGGTCAACACCTATCCGGGCGCTGACCTGGTACGAATCCTGCGCGACTACGGCGAGGAACGTTTCGCGCCGAGGGTCGCGGGGCTTATCGTCAAGGAACGCGCCAAGGAGCCCATCACCTCCACCAAGAGACTCGCCGACATCGTGCGCGACGCGATCCCCGCGGCGACCAGGCGCACCGGCGGCAACCCCGCCAAGAGGACTTTCCAGGCGCTGCGCATCGAGGTCAACGCGGAGCTGTCCGCCCTGGAGGCGGCGCTGCCCGCGGCACTCGACGCGCTGGTGCTGGGTGGGCGGGTCGTCGTGCTCTCCTACCACTCCCTTGAGGACCGGCTCACCAAGCAGGCCCTCACGGCGCGAACCAAGGACACCAGCCCGCCGGGGCTGCCTGTTCCGCTACCGGCACACCAGCCGAGGTTCCGCCTGCTGACGAGGGGAGCCGAGCTCCCCAGCGATGAAGAGCTCGCCCGCAATCCGCGGGCGGCCTCGGCCCGGCTACGGGCGGCAGAGAGGATCCGCGTTGACGATTGAGCAGGAGACCGGCCGGGTCACGCCCGTCCGCCGTGCCGTGCCCAAGCCGGGCACGCGCAGGCCGGGCGCCTCGCACCAGACCAAGCCGCGGCCGCGTCCTGACACCGACGTCCGGCGGCCGGCCGCCGCGCGCCCCGGCGAGCCCGCCGCGTCCGCGCGTCGTCCCGCCGCGCGGCGACCCTCGACCAAGCGGCAGCGGGCGCCGTTCGTGCTGCTCGTCGTCGGGTTGATGTGCGGTGGGCTGGTGAGCCTGCTGCTGCTCAACATCATGCTCAACCGCGACGCCATCACCGACGCCAAGCTGCGCGAGGAGATCGCGGCTGCCCAGCAGGAGAAGGAAGCGCTCCGGCTGGAGTACGAGCGCAAGATGCAGCCCCAGAACCTCGCGGACCGCGCCGAGGCGCAGGGCTACCACCTGGACAAGAACCTGCGGCCCTGGGACAAGGGCGAGCCGAGTGTCCCGGCGGTCCCGGAGCGGTGAGGGATTCAGGCGGCAGGGGACAGGGTCCCGGCCGCGGCGCAGGCGGCGCCGGCTCTCCTGGAGGGCCCGGCGCCGCTCGTCGTACGCCGGGCGGTCCGGGGCGGGCAGGGCGAGGAGGCTCTGCCCGTTCTGAGGGGGCGGGCCGCCCGGCGTCGCCGGACGACCCGCCGCGCAAGCGACCTCCGGACCCGTTCGACCTGCCGTTCGACGACGACCTGAGGGGGCGCCGGCCCCAGGACCCCGGCGACGACGCGCGAGACAGCGCCCGCCGCGACTCCGCGGGCGGCTCCCGCGGCCGGCAGCGCCGCGACGACGGCGACCGCGCGCGGCCCCGCGACGACGACGAGGGCACACGCTCGCGCCGCGACCCGGGCGACGGCCCCCGCCGCCGACCCCGCGACGACTCCGGCGGCTCCCGTGGCCGCGCCGCCTCCCAGGGGCGCGACGACGACCGCCCGCGCGGGCGCACCCCCCAGAGCCGCGACGACGACCGCCGGCGTGGCCGCGCTCCCCAGGGGCGCGAGGAGAACGACCGGGCGCGCGGACGCGCGTCCCAGGAACGGGACGAGGGCGCCAGGGGCAGGACGCCGCAGGAACGGCCGCGCAGGCGTGGCGACGGCCCCGGCCCCGACCAGGCCCGCGGCTCCGGAGCGGACCAGCCACGCGGCTCCCGGTCCGATCAGTCAGGCGGCTCCCGGCCGGAGCAGTCGCGCGGCTCCAGGCCCGGCCGGACGCGCGGTTCCGCGTCCGGCCAGCCCCGCACGTCCGGGCTGGACCAGGCGCGGGGGCGTGAGCACGGCGTGCTGCGCCGGGGCGCGGACGTGCCGCCCCCCAGGGGCCCGCGCCGCCCGCCCACCCCGCCGCGCCCGCCGAGACCCCCGCTGATTCTGCGCCTGGGCAGCCCGCGCAGGCGCATCAACATCGGCCTCATCGGCATGACGTTCGTCCTGTCGATCTTCGCCGGGCGGCTGATCCAGATGCAGGGCCTCGACTCCAAGGTCTACGAGGCCGCCGCGGTCGGCCAGCGCCAGCACGTCGAGGAGATCCCCGCCAAGCGCGGCGCGATCACCGACGTCAACGGCAACGCGCTGGCCCGTACGTCGGAGGCCCGCGAGGTGTCCATCGACCCCTCCAAGGTCCCGGCGGACGTCCGCGCCAACGTGGCCACGATCCTGGCCAGGCAGCTCGGCAAGACCGTGGAGGAGATGACCGCCAAGCTGTCCAGGACCGAGAGCCGCTACCAGCTCCTGGCCAGAGACGTCGACCCGGTCGTGGCCACGCGCCTGCTCCAGGCCCGCGTGCCCGCCCTCAGCACGAAGAAGACCTACCGCCGCGACTACCCGGCCGGCGACCTGGCCGGCAGCCTCATCGGCTTCGTCGGCGACGAGGGCAACGGCCTGGGCGGCATGGAACAGGCCAAGAACCGCATCCTGGCCGGCCGCGACGGCAAGCAGCGCGTCGAGACGGGCCGCGACGGCCTGCGCATCCCCATGACCAGCAGCGAGCGCACCGCGCCCGTCAACGGCCAGGACGTACGGCTGACCATCGACCGCGACATCCAGTGGGCCGCCCAGAAGTCGGTCGCCGACCAGGTGCGCGAGTCGGGCGCCAGCAGCGGCGCGGTCATCGTCATGGACGTGCGCACCGCCCAGATCGTCGCCATGGCCAACGCGCCCGAGCTCGACCTGGGCAACTGGCGCAGGGCCCCCGCGTCCTCCTACGTCAACAAGGCCGCCGCCGACGTGTTCGAGCCCGGCAGCACCAACAAGGTGATCACCGCCGCCGCCGCGCTGGAGGCCAAGGAGGTCACCCCCGACACGGTGTTCCAGGTGCCCGACAACATCAAGTGCGCCGACCGGGTGCTGCGTGACGCCCACCCCCACAAGCCCGAGGCGATGACGTTCCGGCAGGCCATGGCCCAGTCCAGCAACGTGGCCACGATCATGGCCGCCCGCAAGGTCGGCAGCGAGCGCCTGTACACGATGCTCAGGGCGTTCGGGTTCGGCACGACCCCGGCGGGCGGCGTGCCGAACGCCGAGGCGGGCCTGCTGCCCAACTACAAGAACTGGTCGGGCAGCCAGAGCTGCACGGTCGCCTACGGCCAGGGCGTGTCGGTGACCGCCCTGCAGACGGCCAGCGTCTACCAGACCATCGCCAACGGCGGCGTACGCGTCGATCCGCAGATCGTGGCCGGCACCACCGACGCGACCGGCAGGTTCGTCCCGGCTCCCGCGGGCAGGCAGACCAGAGTGGTGAGCGAGACGACCGCCAAGGAGATCACGACCATGCTGGAGACCGCGGTGAGCGCCGAGGGCACCGGCGCGCTGGCCGCCATCCCCGGTTACCGGGTGGCGGGCAAGACCGGCACGGCCGACCGCTACGACGCCGAGCTGGGCCGCTACGACGGCTACACGGCCTCCTTCGTCGGGTTCGCGCCCGCGGACGCGCCCCGGCTGGTGGTGCTCTCGGTGCTCCAGAACCCCAAGAACGGCCATTTCGGCGGCCAGCTCGCGGCCCCCGTGTTCAAGGATGTGATGACGTTCGCCATCAAGAGCAGGAAGATTCCTCCCACAGGCTCGGACGTGCCCCCGGTGCGTACACGCGCGGGACAGTGAGCAGGGAAGGTACGCTCTCGCCGTGCGTCCCCCGTCGTCTATGCGTCCCAAGACCAGCCCGCCCCGTCCGCTGACCGGGCTCGCGACCATGCTCGACGCCGATTCCGGCACGTCGAGGTCGCCTCACGCCGCCCTGACCGGCGTCACCATCGATTCCCGTGCCGTGCAGCGCGGCGATCTCTACGTGGCGCTGCCGGGCAACCGCGTGCACGGCGCGACCTTCGCCGCCGAGGCGATGGCGCGCGGAGCCGTGGCCGTCCTCACCGATCCGGCCGGGCGGGAGGCGTCCGTGGCCACCGGCCTGCCGGTGCTGATCGTGCCCGATCCGCGCGCGCTGCTCGGGCAGGTCTCCTCCTGGGTCTACGGCCAGCCGGCCCACGACGTCCAGGTGATCGGGGTGACCGGCACCAGCGGCAAGTCCACCACCACGTTCATGCTGGAGGCCGGGCTGAAGGCGGCGGGCCACACGACGGGCCTGGTCGGCGGCGTCGAGATCCACGCCGGAGACATCGGCTTCGAGCCCACCCTGACCACGCCCGAGGCCCCGCAGCTGCACGCGCTGTTCGCGCTGATGCGCGAGCAGGGGGTCACCGCGGCCACCATGGAGGTCTCCAGCCACGCGCTGGCGCTCGGCCGGGTCGACGGCGTCTTCTACGACGTCGCGCTGTTCACCAACCTCTCCCAGGACCACCTCGACTTCCACAAGGACTTCGAGGACTACTTCGCCACCAAGGTCAGGCTGTTCCAGCCCGAGCTGAGCCGCGTCGGCGTGACCAACATCGACGACCCGCACGGCCGGGAGCTGCTGCACCGGGCCAAGGTGCCGATGACCACGTTCTCGGCGCTCGGCGACCCGGAGGCGGAGTGGCGGGCGCTGGAGGTCAGGCTCGGCGCCGACGGCAGCGCGTTCCGGGTGGCCGGCCCCGGCGGGGTCGAGGCCGACGCGCAGATCTCGCTGCCGGGGCCCTTCAACGTCGCCAACGCGCTCGGCGCGATCGTCTGCCTGGTGGAGTCGGGGGTGCCGCTCCAGACCGCCGTGCACGGCGTGGGGACCCTCACGGGGGTGCCCGGGCGCATGCAGCGCATCACCTCCGCCGAGGAGGAGTTCCAGGCGCTCGTCGACTACTCCCACAAGCCGGGCGCCGTGGAGTCGGTGCTGCGCTCGCTGCGGGAGGTGACCGCGGGCACGCTGACGATCGTCCTCGGCTGCGGCGGCGACCGCGACACCGGCAAACGCCCGCTCATGGGCGAGATCGCCGCCCGGCTGGCCGATGTGGCCATTTTCACCAACGACAACCCACGCTCGGAGGATCCGCTCGCCATCCTGGCCGCGATGATGGAGGGAGCGCTCGGCGTTCCGCCCCGCGACCGCGCTCATGTGATCATTGAGCCCGACCGCGCGGCCGCGATCGACCTGGCCGTCGGCCGGGCCGGCCGCGGCGACGTGATCGTCGTGGCGGGCAAGGGTCACGAGCAGGGCCAGTACGTCTCAGGCGAAGTGATCCCGTTCGACGACCGCGAAGTGGTCGCCGAAGCGATCGACGCACGCAAGGAAAGCAGGAAGCACCGATGATCCCGTTGCCTCTGGCCAGGATCGCCGAGATAACCTCGGGCGCCCTGTCGGGCATGGCAGACCCCCGCGCCGTGGTGCGCGGGCCCGTAGTGATCGACTCACGCGCGGTGGAACCGGGATCGCTGTTCGTCGCCCTCGCCGGGGAGCGGGTCGACGGCCATGACTACGCCGCGCAGGCGATCCGGGCCGGAGCGGTGGCCGTCCTGGCCTCCAGGCCGGTCGACGCGCCGGCGGTGATCGTCCCCGACGCCGCGGCCGCGCTGGCCGCGCTGGCCGCCGCGCAGACCGCGGCGCTGCCCCAGGCCACCGTGATCGGCGTGACCGGCTCGGCCGGCAAGACCAGCACCAAGGACCTGCTGGCCAGGCTGGCCGGCCGGATGGGGCCGACCATCGCGCCGGTGGGCAGCTTCAACAACGAGCTCGGGCATCCGCTGACCGTGCTGCGCGCCGACGTCGACACCCGGTTCATGGTGCTCGAACTGGCCGCCCGCAACATCGGCCACATCAAGGACCTCACCCGCATCGCGCCGCCCAGGATCGGCGTGGTGCTCAACGTCGGCACCGCGCACCTCGGCGTGTTCGGCGGCAAGGAGGCCATCGCCAAGGCCAAGGGCGAGCTGGTGGAGGCGCTGCCGCGCACCGGCGTGGCGGTGCTCAACGCCGACGACCCGCTGGTGGCGGAGATGGCCTCGCGCACCGAGGCGCGGGTGACGTACTTCGGGCGCGGCGAGGGCGCGGCCATCCGGGCCGAGGAGGAGACGGTCGACGCGCGCGGGCGGGCGTCGTTCCTGTTGCGCACGCCGTCCGGGGCCGCGCCGGTCACGCTCCAGCTCTACGGCGCGCACGCCGTGGAGAACGCCCTGGCCGCCGCCGCCGCGGCCTACGAGCTGGGCCTGCCGGTCGCCACGATCGCCGAGGAGCTGTCGGAGGCCACGCCGCGCAGCCGCTGGCGGATGGAGGTCACCGACCGCCCCGACGGCGTCACGGTGGTCAACGACGCCTACAACGCCAACCCCGACTCGATGCGGGCCGCGTTCGACATGTTCGGCGTGATGGGACGCGAGCGGCGGCGGTACGCGGTCATCGCGGCCCTGCGCGAGCTGGGCGACGAGAGCGCGGCGCTCAACGCCGAGCTGGGGCGGCTGGCGGGCGGTTCGGGCCTGACGGGCCTGGTCGTCGTCGGGCCGGACGCGGGCCCGGTGCTGGAGGGCGCGAACGAGGCGGTGTCGGCCGCCGCGGGACCGCCGGGTGGCGGAGGGCCATATGCTCCCCAGATGACCCGGATCGTACACGTCCCTGACGCCGAGGCAGCGGCGGCCGCACTGGCCGGCCTGCTGCGCCCCGGCGACGCGGTGCTCGTCAAGGGCCCCCGCGCGATGGGCCTGGAACGCACGGCGGAGCTCCTTCTCGGAGGTGCCGCTCAGTGATCAACATCGTCATCGCCGGCGCGGTGGGCCTGGTCCTGTCGATGCTGGGGACCCCCTTGGCGATCAGGCTGTTCTCCCGGCGCGGCTACGGCCAGGAGATCCGCGAGGAGGGCGTGCAGGCCCACCTCGGCAAGCGGGGCACCCCCACCATGGGCGGCATCGTCTTCGTGCTGGCCGCGCTGCTGGCCTACGGCGGTTCCCATCTGGCCACGCTCACGCCGCCGACGGTGTCGGGCATGCTCGTGCTGTTCCTGATGACCGGCCTCGGCGCGGTCGGGTTCCTCGACGACTTCATCAAGATCTACAAGCAGCGCAGCCTGGGCCTGCGCAGCGGCGCCAAGGCCCTCGGCCAGCTCGTCGTCGGCGCCGTGTTCGCCGTGCTGATCACCCGCCAGCCCAACGTCTACGGCATCACCCCCGCCGAGACCCGGCTGTCGTTCCTGCGCGACATCGGCCCCTCGATCGGCATCGTCGGCTTCACCATCTGGGTGCTGTTCATGATCGTCGGATTCTCCAACGCCGTGAACCTCACCGACGGCCTCGACGGCCTGGCCAGCGGCGCGACCGGCGTCGTGCTCGGCGCGTACGTGCTGATCGGCAACTGGCAGCTGCGCAACAACTGCATCGACCAGCTCGGCCCCAACTGCTACTGGGTGCGAGATCCACTCGACCTGTCGGTGGTGGCCGCCGCCGTGCTGGGGGCGCTGGTCGGGTTCCTGTGGTGGAACGCGCCGCCGGCGAAGATCTTCATGGGCGACACCGGCTCGCTGGCCCTGGGCGGCGTGCTGGCCGGGCTGGCCATCGCCACCCGCACGCAGCTCCTGCTGATCATCCTGGCCGGGCTCTGCGTGATCATCACGGCGTCCGTCATCATCCAGGTCGGGTTCTTCAAGATGACCGGTAAACGGGTGTTCAGGATGGCGCCGCTGCAACACCACTTCGAGCTGAAGGGCTGGGCCGAGACCACGATCGTGGTGCGGTTCTGGCTGATCGCCGGGCTCTGCGCGGCGCTCGGGCTCGGGCTGTTCTACGTCGAGTGGATGCCCAAGTCATGACCTTCACGTGCGTGGCCGGGCTCGGCGTCTCCGGCACCGCGGTGGCCGAGGTGCTGGCCGAGCGCGGCGAGCGGGTCGTGGTCGTGGAGGCCGTGGAGGGCGAGCGGCAGCTCGCCGCCGCGGCCGCCCTGGCCAGGGCCGGGGTCGAGACCAGGTTCGGCGAGATGGCCCTGCCCGAGGGCGTGACCAGGCTCGTCACCACCGGCTGGGCGCCGCACCACCCGCTGATCGCCGCCGCGCTGGCCGCCGGCGTCGAGGTCGTGGGGGAGGTGGAGCTGGCCTGGCGGCTGCGCCCGCCGCACGCGGCCCCCTGGCTCGCGCTGACCGGCACCAACGGCAAGACCACCGCCGTACGCATGCTCACCTCGATCCTGGTGGCCGCCGGGCGCAACGCCCTGGCCGTGGGGAACGTGGGCGTCCCGGTCGTACGCGCCGTCGCCGAGCCGTACGACGCCCTGGCCGTCGAGCTGTCCAGCTTCCAGCTCCACTGGTCCAGCACCCTGGCCCCGCACGCGGCGGCGATCCTCAACATCGCCCCCGACCACCTCGACTGGCACGGCTCGATGGCCGAGTACGCCGCCGCCAAAGGCCGCATCTACGAACGCGCCGGCACCGTGATCTACAACGCCGACGACCCCGAGTGCGCCCGCCTGGCCGAGCCCTACGAGGGCGCCGTCGGCTTCACGCTGCGGGTGCCGCGCAGTGGCCAGATCGGCGTGGTCGAGGACCTGCTGGTCGACCGGGCGTTCGTGGACGACCCGGTGGAGGCGGCCGAAGAGCTGGCCACGCTGGCCGACATCCGGCCCCTGGCCCCCCACAACGTGGCCGACGCCCTGGCCGCCGCCGCCCTGGCCCGCTCGCTCGGCGTCCCGTCGGAGGCCGTACGCCTGGGGCTGCGCGCCTTCAAGCCCGACCCCCACCGCCTGTCCCACGTCGACCGGGTCGGCGACGTCGACTACGTCGACGACTCCAAGGCCACCAACCCGCACGCCGCCGCCGCCGCGCTGAGCGCCTACCCGTCGATCGTGTGGGTGGCCGGCGGTCAGCTCAAGGGCGCCGACGTCGACGACCTGGTCCGGCGGGCCGCGCCCCGGTTGCGCGGCGCGGTGCTGCTGGGCGCCGACCGCGCGGCGATCGCCGAAGCACTCGCGCGACACGCGCCGAATGTCCCCGTCGTGGACATCCCGGGCCAAGACACTGGTGTGATGGACACCGTCGTCACCGAAGCCGCGCGCCTGGCCTCGCCAGGGGACACCGTGCTGCTCTCCCCCGCGGGCGCCTCACTCGACATGTTCCCCGGCTACCCGGCGCGAGGGGAGGCCTTCGCCCGTGCCGTCCACGAGCTGAGGCGGCGGCGTGAGCAGTAGCACCGGGACCGCAGGCACCCGTCCGGCCGCGGGTCAGGGCAAGGCGCAGGAGAGCCCGGCGAGCTGGTTCCGCGAGCAGCGCGCCGTGCTGAAGGAACTGCTCGACAAGCCCCTGACGACCTACTACCTGATCATCATGTGCAGCGCGCTGCTGCTCGCGCTCGGGCTGATGATGGTGCTGTCGGCCTCCGCGATCGAGGCGCAGCAGAAGACCGGCAACCCGTTCTCGTGGTTCATCAAGCAGTCGCTGTCGGCCGGCGTCGGCGTGCCGGTGATGTACGCCTGCTCACGCCTGCCGCCGAAGTTCTTCCGCTGGGCGGGCTACCCGCTCATGGCGCTGGCGGTGCTGGCACTGGTCATGGTGCTGTTCATCGGCGAGTCCGAGCTGGGCGCGCAGCGGTGGATCTACCTCGGCCCGTTCACCCTCCAGCCGTCCGAGCCGGCCAAGCTGGCGCTCGTGCTGTGGGGGGCCGACCTGCTGGCCAGACGGGCCAGGCAGGGCCGGATCGAGTGGCGGCAGATGCTGATCCCGCTCATGCCCGGCACCGCGATCCTGGTCGTCATGGTCCTGCTCGGTCGCGACCTCGGCACCACCCTCGTGCTCTTCATGATCTTCCTGGCGCTGCTGTGGGTGGTGGGGGCGCCGGTCAAGCTGTTCGGCGGCATCCTCGCGCTGGCGGTGCTGGCCGCGGTCATCATGATCAAGGTCGAGCCCTACCGGATGAAGCGCATCGGGGCCTTCCTCGACCCGTGGGCCGACGCCCAGGGCGCCGGCTACCAGGCCGTCCAGGGGCAGATCGCGATGGGCTCGGGCGGCTGGTTCGGGCTCGGGCTCGGCAGCAGCCGCCAGAAGTGGAGCTGGCTGCCCCACGGCGAGAGCGACTTCATCTTCGCCATCCTCGGCGAGGAGCTGGGGCTGATGGGCACGCTGATCGTGGTGGCGCTGTTCGGCCTGCTCGGCTACGCGGGGCTGCGGGTGGCGGTCCGGGTCAACGACGGCTTCGTACGCCTGGCCGCGGCCGCCATGGTGGCCTGGATCGTCGGGCAGGCGACCGTCAACATGGGCGCGGTGCTCGGCGTCCTGCCCATTACCGGAATCCCGCTGCCGCTGGTCTCCTACGGCGGATCGTCCCTGCTCCCCACGCTCGCGGCGCTGGGCATCCTGCTGTCGTTCGCCAAACGCGAGCCCGGCGCGCGCGAAGCCTTGGCCGCGCGTGGCCCCGGACCCGCCGCACGGGGCCTAAGCTGGCTTGGCCTGGGGGGTACGTCCAGAGGCCGAGTGAGACGTTAGGGAGTGACCGAGATGAGGGTGGTCCTCGCCGGTGGGGGGACGGCCGGGCACATCGAGCCCGCGCTCGCCCTTGCGGACGCGCTGCGCCATCTTGACCGGAGCGTCGGCATCACCTGCGTGGGCACCGAGCGCGGCCTGGAGACGCGGCTCGTGCCCGCCAGGGGCTACGATCTCGAACTGGTGCCGGCCGTGCCGCTGCCCAGGGCGATCACCCCGAGCCTGCTGACCGTGCCGGGCCGGCTGGCCGGGGCGATCAACGCCGTCTCCGGCGTGCTCGACCGGGTCGGCGCCGACATCCTGGTCGGCTTCGGCGGCTACGTCGCCACGCCGGCCTACCTGGCGGCCAAGCGCAAGGGCCTGCCGATCGTCGTCCACGAGGCCAACCCCCGTCCCGGCCTGGCCAACCGGCTGGGCGCCCGGCTGACCGACCACGTCTTCACCGGCTTCCCCGACGCCTCCCTGCCCAAGGCCGAGTTCATCGGCACCCCGCTGCGCCGCGAGATCGTCACGCTCGACCGGCTGTCCACCGGCGACAAGGCGCGCTCCTGGTTCGGGCTGGAGAACGACCGGCCCACGCTGCTGGTGTTCGGCGGCTCCCAGGGCGCCAGGTCGCTCAACGAGGCCGCGCTGGCCGCCGCGCCGGTGCTGCGCGGGGCCGGCATCCAGGTGCTCCACGTGCTCGGACTGAAGAACACCGTCGAGCACGAGCCGCCGCCCGGCGACCCTCAATACGTGCTGCTGCCCTACGTCGACCGCATGGACCTCGCCTATGCCGCCGCCGACGTCGCGCTGTGCCGCAGCGGGGCGCTCACCTGCGCCGAGCTGACGGCCGTGGGGCTGCCGGCCGCGTACGTGCCGCTGCCCCACGGCAACGGCGAGCAGACCGTCAACGCCGAGCGCGTCGTGCGGGGCGGCGGCGGCCTGATGGTCGACGACTCCGACCTGTCACCCGATTGGATCATCCAGAACGTGCTGCCCATCCTCCGCGACCCCGAGCGGGTCGTCGTCATGTCGGAGGCCGCCTCCCGACTGGGGCGCAAGGACGCCGATATCATGCTTGCCAGGAAAGTGTTGGAGATAGCCCGATGAGTCTCGTCAAGCTGGTCGATCCCGTAGCCGTCGAAGAGCTCGGCCGCGTGCACTTCATCGGCATCGGCGGGGCGGGCATGTCGGGCATCGCCCGCATCCTGCTCAAGCGCGGCGTCCGCGTCACCGGAAGCGACGCGCGCAGCTCCGAGCTGGTGACCGAGCTGCGCGAGCTGGGCGCGACCGTGCACATCGGGCACGCCGCCTCCCACATCCGCGACGTCGACACCGTGGTCGTCTCCACCGCCATCCGCGACTCCAACCCCGAGCTGGGCGAGGCGCTCAAGCAGGGCCTGCGGATCATCCCGCGGGCCGCCGCGCTGGCCTCGGTGATGGCCGGCCGCACCGGCGTGGCCATCGCCGGCACCCACGGCAAGACCACGACCACCTCCATGCTGACCGTGGCGCTGCAGAAGTGCGGCGCCGAGCCGTCCTACTGCGTGGGCGGCCAGCTCGTCACCACCGGGCTCGGCGCCGACGAGGGCACGGGCGGGGTGTTCGTGGCCGAGGCCGACGAGAGCGACGGCTCCTTCCTCATGCTGGCCCCCGACATCGCCGTGGTGACCAACGTCGAGGCCGACCACCTCGACAACTACGGCGACCCGCGCGCGGTGCACGACAGCTTCGCCCGCTTCGCCGACCGGGTGGGCTCGCTGCTCATCCTGTGCGCCGACGACCCGGGGGCCGCCGAGCTGGCCGGGCGGGCGCGCGAGCGCGGGCTGCGGGTCAGGACCTACGGGGAGAGCGGCGACGACTACCGGGTGACCGGCGTGCGGCCCGACGGCTTCGGCACGGTCTTCTCCATCGAGGGCAGGGGAGACGTGCGCCTGGCCGTCCCCGGGGCGCACAACGCCCTCAACGCCACCGCCGCCATCGCCGTGGCCGACGAGCTGGGGCTGGCCTTCGAGGAGATCAGAGACGGCCTGGCGGCCTTCACGGGGGCCAAGCGGCGCTTCGAGGCCAAGGGCGAGGCGGGCGGCGTCGCGGTGTTCGACAGCTACGCCCACCACCCGACCGAGCTGGCCGCCGACCTGCGGGCCGCGCGCGACGTCGTGGCCTCCTACTCGGGCACGGGCCGGGTCATCGCGATCTTCCAGCCCCACCTCTACTCGCGCACCCGCTTCTTCGCCGACGACTTCGGCGCCGCGCTCGCGCTGGCCGACGAGGTCATCGTGCTCGACGTCTACGGCGCGCGGGAGGATCCCGAGCCCGGCGTGTCCGGCGCGATGGTGGCCGGGCGCGTGCCGCTGCCGGCCGAGCGGGTGGCCTACGCCCCCGACCGGGCGGCGGTGCCCGACCTGGTGGCCGGGCGGGCGCGTCCCGGCGACATCGTGCTCACGATGGGCGCGGGCGACGTGACCGAGCTCGGGCCGCAGCTCGTGGCGCGCCTGTCCTGAGCCGTACGGGCGTGGCGGGCGGGTGCCGGGCGGCCCGTGGCGTACGTTCGTAGCCGGCGTGCGAGGAGGGCGATGAAGGCGCGTAACGCGTTCCTGGTGCTGTTGACGGCCGGGGTGGTCGGCTCGGCCGCCTGGCTGGTGTTCTTCTCGCCGGTGCTGGGCGTGCGGTCGATCGAGATCGTGGGAAATCTCACAGTCACCAGCGAGCACATCAAGCAGCAGGCGGCCGTGCCCGACCTGCATCCGCTGGCCACGGTCGACCTGGCCGACGTCCAGACGCGGGTGCTCGGCATCCGGCAGCTCGCCACGGCGAAGGTCGACCGGGTGTGGCCCGGCACGCTCAAGATCGAGGTGGTCGAGCGCGAGCCCGTCGCCGCGATCCCCGCGGGCGGCCGGTTCGCGGTCGTCGACAAGCAGGGCGTGGTGATCGAGGTCAAGGACACGTTGCCGTTCATGCTGCCGTTGCTCAAGGTCGACCGGCCGGCGGCGGGCGATCCGGCCACCATGGCGGCGCTTCAGGTCGTCCAGGCGCTGCCGCCGGTGGTGGCGGGCAAGGTCCGGCAGGTGCGCGCCGCCTCGGCCGAGGGCGTGACGCTGGAGCTGTCCGACGGCCGGACCGTCCTGTGGGGCGGCGCCGACAGGCCGGAGGAGAAAGGCCGCATCCTGGTCTCGCTCCTGGGCCGCAAGGCCACCCTGTACGACGTCAGCTCTCCCGACGTCGTCACCTTGAAGTGATCACGAGTGTCAGGGTCTGGCAACTCCGTGGCAAGGGCATCGCGTGCCTGTGCGAGGTGGGGGTCGCGGCGTGAGAGCCTGTAGATCGGACCTTCGGAAGAGGAAGGCCCCGACCAGGCGCGACTTCGGAGCGAATCGGACAGCCCGCGACACGCCGGACGCGCTTGCGGCGCGGTTAGTTGACCCGCCTGGTAGGGGACTCCTACTGTCCGTATCAATCCTCAGGTTGACATAAATCTAAATCTCAACCTGAGGTTGAGAGTTACGAAAACTGAGAAAAAGCGGAGACGATCCGCACCGAAATGGCAAGTCAACGAGCGGAAAGGCCCCTCGTCGTGGCAGCACCGCAGAACTACCTCGCGGTCATCAAGGTCGTCGGCATCGGCGGCGGCGGAGTGAACGCCGTCAACCGGATGATCGAAGAGGGACTCAAGGGCGTCGAGTTCATCGCCATAAACACCGACGCCCAGGCGCTGCTGATGAGTGACGCCGATGTGAAACTCGACGTGGGCCGCGAGCTCACGCGCGGACTGGGCGCCGGAGCCAACCCCGACGTGGGGCGCAAGGCGGCCGAAGACCACCGTGAGGAGATCGAGGAGGTCCTCAAGGGGGCCGACATGGTCTTCGTCACGGCCGGCGAGGGCGGTGGCACGGGCACCGGCGGCGCGCCGGTCGTGGCCAACATCGCCCGGTCGCTCGGCGCGCTGACGATCGGCGTGGTGACCCGGCCCTTCAGCTTCGAGGGGCGGCGTCGCGCCTCGCAGGCCGAGGCCGGCATAGAGACACTGCGCGACGAGGTCGACACCCTCATCGTGATCCCCAACGACCGTCTGCTGTCGATCTCCGACCGGCAGGTGAGCGTGCTCGACGCGTTCAAGGCGGCCGACCAGGTGCTGCTGTCCGGTGTCCAGGGCATCACCGACCTGATCACCACGCCTGGCCTGATCAACCTCGACTTCGCCGACGTCAAGTCGGTCATGTCGGGCGCGGGCTCGGCGCTCATGGGCATCGGCCACGCGCGCGGCGACGACCGGTCGGTCGCCGCCGCCGAGATGGCGGTCTCCAGCCCGCTGCTGGAGGCGAGCATCGACGGCGCCCACGGCGTGCTGCTGTCGATCGCGGGCGGCTCCGACCTCGGCCTGTTCGAGATCAACGAGGCGGCCCAGCTCGTGTCGATGGCCGCCGCGCCCGACGCCAACATCATCTTCGGCACGGTCATCGACGACGCCCTCGGCGACGAGGTGCGGGTCACGGTGATCGCGGCGGGCTTCGACGACGTGCCGCCGCCGGTGGAGAAGCCGCTGCCCAGGCCCGCGGCCCGTCCGGCCGCGCAGCCCGCGGCGCCGGTGTCCTCCTCGGCCCTGCGGCCCGGCGTCCCGGCCTCGCCCAGTGTGAAGTCGGAGCCGCCCGCGCCGCGTCCTGAGCCGCGTCCCGAACCGCGTGCCGAGCTTCGGTCGGAGCCCCGCCAGGAGTTCCGCGCCGAGCCCAGGCCGGAGGCGCGTCCCGAGCCGCGCCAGGAGTTCAGGCCGGAGCCCCGGCAGGAGTTCCGGCCGGAGGCGCGGCCCGAGCCGCGCGAGTTCAGGCCGGAGCCGCGTCCTGAGCCCCGCCTTGAGGCGCGTCCGGAGCCCGTGCGCCCGGTGGAGCCGGTCCAGCCCGCCGAGCCCGTCGCCGCCGCACTCGGCGACGACGAGCCGCAGGCCCCCGTCTCGATCCCGAGGCCCACGCCCGAACCGGCCAATCCGCCCACGCCCATCACCTCCCGCATGTCGGAGCCTCCCAAACGTCCTCGGGTGATCTTCGAGGAGCAGGAGGAGGAGCTCGACGTCCCCGACTTCCTCAAGTAGCTCACCACCCACCGCCGCTCCCCGCAGGCATACGGGAGCGGCGCCGTCGTGTGTGCCGGGAACCGACCCGCGGCACGGAAAGGGGGCCATCGTGGCGTACGGCGTACAGGCCGAACTGCGGGACGATGGAGGCAGGGAGAGGGAGACAGGCGTGCGAAGGGACGAGATCGCGGCCGGCCTCGCCGAGGTCGAGACCCGCATCGGCGAGGCCTGCCACGCGGTGGGCCGCGACCGCGGCGAGGTCACCATGATCGCGGTCACCAAGACCAGACCGGCCGACGACGTGCGCATCCTGTGCGAGCTGGGTGTGCGCGACGTCGGCGAGAACCGTGACCAGGAGGCCGCGTCCAAGGCGCACGAGCTGGCCGGCCTGCCGCTCACCTGGCACTTCGTGGGCCAGCTCCAGACCAACAAGGTGCGGTCCGTCGTCGGGTACGCCGACGTGATCCACTCGCTCGACCGCCTCCGGCTGCTGGAGGCGATCAGCAAGGAGTCCATGCGGCAGGGCCGCAACGTCGGCTGCCTGATCCAGGTGGCGCTCGACGACGACCCCAGCAGGGGCGGCGCCCGGCCCGCCGACGTGCTCGCGCTGGCCGACGAGGTGGCGCTGGCCGAGGGCGTGTGGCTGGGCGGCGTCATGGCGGTCGCCCCGCTGGGGGAGGAGCCCGCCCGGGCCTTCGCCGTCCTGCGCGATGTCGCCACCCGCGTCCAGGAGCAGCATCCGCGGGCCACGATGGTCTCCGCGGGCATGAGCCAGGACCTCGACGAAGCGGTCGCGTACGGTGCGACACACGTGCGGATCGGTACGGCGTTGCTCGGTCGTCGCAGGCCCTTCGTCAGGTAATGTCCCCTCAAGTGGGTCTTCAGGCCCATGATCAAGTAGAGGTCGATCCGCGGTGAGCTCCAAGGGGGTACGGCTGCCGCCTCGGCCCCGGCGACGGGTCCGAGCGAGTGCGACCATGAGCAGGAGGACGACTTAGCGATGGCCGGCGCGATGCGCAAGATGGCGGTCTACCTCGGTCTCGTGGAGGACGACCGCTACGAGAGGTACGAGACCTACACCGACGAGTACGCCTACGACGACGATGTCCAGCGGACCGGCGAGGAACGGCCCGTGGCGGTCCAGGACCGCGACGAGGAGGCCGAATCCGGGGTCCCCGCGCCCAGGCCCGCCACGACGATCCTGGAGCGCCGTACGACCGACCTGGCGCGCATCACGACCCTCCATCCCCGGACCTACAACGAGGCCCGAACCATCGGAGAGCACTTCCGCGACGGCACCCCGGTCATCATGAATCTGACCGAAATGGTTGACAGCGACGCGAAGCGGCTCGTGGATTTCGCGGCAGGTCTGGTCTTCGGGCTACATGGAAGCATTGAACGTGTTACCAACAAGGTGTTCCTGTTGTCCCCTGCCAATGTCGAGGTGACCGCCGAGGACAAGGCCCGAATCGCGGAACGCGGGTTCTTCAATCAGAGTTAGAGTCTCTGTATGTCCATCGCACCCAACCGGGTCCACGCGCGGCCGGGAGGGCACACCAGAAGTGGAGGCGCGGCCGGGCCGTGGAGATCGTGAGTGGGATCTTGGTCGTAGTCCTGTCTCTGTATTTGGTTCTGCTCATCGGCAGGATGATCTTTGAGACGGTACAGGCGTTCGCCCGGCAGTGGCGGCCTTCCGGGGTCGTGCTGGTGCTGGCGGAGGCGACATACACCGCGACCGACCCGCCTCTCAAGTTCCTCCGCCGTTTCATTCCCCCGCTCCGGTTGGGTACGGTGGCCTTTGACCTAAGCTTCACTGTCCTTTTCATCGTCGTCCTGATCTTGATCCAGATCGCTGGGTCACTGGGCGGCCGGTGAGGCGGGCTGGTGGGGTGCCGGTCGTGATCCAACTCGTGTCCGCGCTGAAGTGATTCGGGTTCACCGTCCCTCCGGACAGACTCCAAGCGCGCCAAGGAGACCAAAAAATGCCGCTGACGCCCGCTGATGTGCGGAACAAGCAGTTCAGTACCACCCGGCTGCGGCCGGGCTACGACGAGGAGGAGGTCGATGCCTTCCTCGACGAGGTGGAGGCTGAGCTCGACCGCCTGATCCAAGAGAACGAGGAGCTACGCGCCAAACTGGCCGAGTGCCTGCGTGGGAAGGTGCCGGGCGGCATGGGCATGCCCATGGCCTCCGCTCCCGTCCAGGAGCAGCCCAAGCCGGAGATGATGGCGCCGCCGCAGCCGGAGCCCATGCGGGCCCCCGAGCCGCAGCCGATGCGAGCCCCCGAGCCGCAGCCCGTGGCCATGAGCATGCCTCCCGCCGAGGACAACATGGACACCGCGGCCCGCGTGCTGGCCCTCGCCCAGCAGACCGCCGACCAGGCGATCTCCGACGCCCGCCGGGAGGCGGACGAGACGGTGACCCGCGCCCGCCGTGAGGCCGACGAGATCCTCACCAAGGCCCGCCGCCAGGCCGAGCAGGTCATCGGCGACGCCCGTGCCCGCGCCGAGACGCTTGAGCGCGACGCGCAGGAGCGCCACCGCCAGGCGATGGGCTCGCTGGTGCAGACCCGCGACGAGCTCGAGCGCAAGGTCGAGGAACTGCGCAGCTTCGAGCGCGAGTACCGCAGTCGCCTCAAGCTCTACCTGGAGAACCAGCTCGCCGAGCTCAACGTCTCCGCCGAGGGCAGCGGTGGGTTCCCGGTCATGTCCGGTCCGCAGGGGCAGGCTCCCGCCATGTCGCATGCGGTTCCCCAGGGTGGCCAGCAGCCTCTTCCCGGTGGTCCCAACCCGTTCGGCGGCGAGGCTCCGCAGGGCGCCTTCCCCGGCAGCGACGGCCCGCACAACGACCGCCGGTAAAGTAACGGGTCACTAGGACCTGTCACTCGAAAGAGCCCCCTGTGATCCTTATCAGTGCTGGTTTGGTGCTCGCGGCGGTCGTGCTGCTGATCGCGGGCTTCGTACTGGCTAAGCCGTTCCTGATCATGTGGTCCATCGTGGTCAGCGTGCTGTCCGCGCTGTTCCTGGTGATCGGGGCGCTGCTGCGGCGTCACGAGCTGTTTCCCGGTGGTGGGCGGGCCGCTGCGCCGGCCACCCCTCCGGCCCCGCTCCCGCCGCCTGGCCTGCCGTACAACCAGACCGGTCCTGCCGGGCCCCAGCCGCACCCGCGGCCACAGCCCCACCCGCACCCGCAGACGCCTCAGCGGACCGCCGTTCCGGCCTCCGCGCCTCGCCGCCCCGCGGCGAGCGGCATCTCGCCGGACGCGATCGTGCTGGTGATCCCGGGCCGCAGGAGATACCACGTGCCAGGCTGCCGCCAGCTGGCCGGACGGGATCACGAGGAGCTCACCCACGAGGAGGCACGTGAAGAGGGCTTCACGCCCTGCACGACGTGCCTTCCAGACGCAGCGCTCGGCGGACGGCAGTTGCCGCCTGCCGCCGACCCCGAGCCCGTCGTCACGCCCGGCCCCGGCGCCACCCCCTCCAAAGTGGCGGACAACCGGGCCGAGGCCTCCGCGGAGACCCGGGACCTGCGCCCGCCGGTCGCACCGCCGAAGCCCGACGCGAAGGCTTCCACCCCCACCCCGGAGCCCGCCGCCTCCCGCGAGGAGGGCACCACCGGGTGGTTCGGGCGTCCGGCCGCCGCCGCGCAGGCGGGCGACCAGGCCAAACCCTCTTCTTCCTCCTCCGCTGTCGCGCCTGACGCCGATGACGAGCAGGGGGACATCCAGACTTCGTACTTCCGGCCGCCGTCGGAGCGCGAGCGGCCCACGCGGTCTTCCTCCTCCGAGGACGACGCCAAGGGGGCGTCGGCCGCCGCTCAGAGCGCTCCCGCCTCGTCGAAGAGCCCGTCCGCCCCGGCCAAGAGCCCTTCGACTCCGGCCAAGGAGGCGTCTGGGCCCGCCAAGGGATCTTCGGGTTCGGCTTCGGCCGAGGGCGAAGGCGCGGTCCCGGCGTCCAAGGGCGCGGCGCCGGCATCGAAGGGTGCGGCGCCGGCGTCCAAGGGCGCGGCTGCGGCGTCCGTCGAGCGGCCCGCGTCGGCGGGCAAGCCGGGAGCCGGTGCGGCTTCCTCGGGCGGGACGGGCGCCGATGCGGCGACTTCGGGCGGGACGGGCGCCGATGCGGCGACTTCGGGCAAGTCGGTCGAGAGCGCGCCGGGCAAGCCGTCTACGGCGGCCCGGCCGTCGCCCACCGACCAGCCCGCACGACCCGCCGGTTCACCCGCACGGCCCGCCGACGGGACTGCACGGCCTGCCGATTCGCCCGCACGGCCCGCTAAGCCCGCCGAACCGGCCGCGCGGCCTGCCGATGAGGACGATTCCTCGGATCCCGACACGGCTCCGCAGCCTCGCGTGACGGCCTCCGGGCTACCCGTTCAGCCGGAACCCTCGGGTGGGGCTGCTGGGGCGTCCGAGCGGCTTTCTGGGGCTGCGCCGGCCTCTTCTGGTGGCCCTGCGGCCCCGAAGGCGGAGGGCGCCAAGGCGCCCACCGCCCCTGCGAAGGGCGGCTCGGCCGGCGCCGGCAAGAAGGGCGAGGCGCCGGAGGGCGGCTCCGGAGACGGGCCCGCGCGAGCGGGTGAGCGTTCCGCGACGGTCAAGGTCATCGTCGGCACGCGCCGCTACCACGGCACCGCCTGCCCGCTGATCAGAGGCGCGGGGGACACGGGCGTGGAGACCATGACGGTCGCCGAGGCCGAGGCCGCCGGTCTCACCAGCTGCTCGGTGTGCCGGAACGACCGCGAGACGACCGACTGAAGAACTCCGCCGCCCCCGGCCCCGGCCCCGGCCCCGCTCCCGGCCCCGGCCCCGGCCCCGCTCCCGGCCCGGAAGGCTCTCCAGGCGACCGGGGTAGGGGGTGACTGGCGAAGGGGCCGTCCGCGAGGTCAGGGGCCCCCGAGACCAGGGGAGCCGGAGGCTAGGAGCCCCGAAGGTCAGGGGCCCAGGGGGCAGAGGCTCTGGTGAGGGGCCCCTGGTCAGGGCGCCCGGAGGTCAGGGGGAGTAGGTGGGGGAGCCAGGGGTGGAGGGTGTGGTCGGTTCGGAGGGCTGTGGCCAGCCAGTGACGTTGGGCGTCGTTCAGTAGGGGCAGGACGGTGGCGAAGTCGATCTCGTCCTTCGGGCGGCGATCCTTGGACTTGTAGAGCAGTTGCACTTCCGGGACGACGTACCGGAAGCCGTCCCGCCCGATGGTCAGGTCTGTCAAGGGACGGTGGATGCGCGGGTCGCGCCGGTAGATCCACTCGTCTGCCGCGGACTCGTCGAGCATGAGCTGGAAACGCCAGGGGCCGCCGGGGTGTTCGCGGACCCAGATGTCGTGGGCGGAGCCGGGGAGCGGTTCGTCCACGGGCCAGGGGCTGAGGGTGCCGGGGGTGATCGCGGCGTGGACGTCCCAGCCGGTCAGGAGGCGCCGGGCGGCGAGCTGGTCGCGGCGCAGGAGGGCGATGTCGACGTCCGCGTGCTCGCGGTACGCGCGTCCGGCGGTCAGCTGCAGCGCGTGGCCGCCGGCCACCCACCAGGGCGCGGCCAGTCCGCGCATCAGCGCGACGACCTCGTCCAGGGGCAGGGCCTCCCAAGGGCCCCACGGGGTCTCGATCCTCGTCATACGACCGATTGTCGCCGTTTCAGAGGAAGGCCCGGAGGGCCCCCGCGTCGGAGCGGGGGCCCAGGGCGGCGCGGTGTCAGGCGCGGCGGAGGTGGAAGGTCAGGCCCAGGTCCTCGTCGTGGTGGGCCGGGAGGTCTTCCCCGGGTCCCTCGGTGAGGGACGTGGCCAGCACCTCGTCGGCGACCGTCCCGCCGTCGGCGCGCAGGGCGGCGGCCAGGTCGGGGGAGGAGGCGGTCCACCACAGGTCGATGCGGTCGGTGATCGACAGGCCGGAGGACTTGCGGGCCTCCTGGACCAGGCGGATCACCTCGCGCAGCAGGCCCGCGCGGCGCAGCTCGTCGGACAGCTCCAGGTCGAGGGCGACGGTCTCGCCGGTGCCGGTGCCGATGGCGCCGCTCTCCACGGCCCAGCCCGCGCGCGGCTGCTCGGTGACGATCACCTCGTCGGGGCCGAGCATGATCTCGCCGAGCTCGTCCGCCTCGATCATGACGGGGGTGCCGCCACGCAGCGTACGGGCCACGCGGGTGGCGTCGGCGGCGGTCACCGCGGCGGCCACCAGCTTGGTACGCGACCCGAACCGCTTGCCGAGCGCCCGGAAGTTCGGCTTCACCGTGTACGACACGAGATCGGAGTCGAACCCGGACATGTCCTCAAGAGCCTGGACGTTGAGCTCGTCCGCCACCAGCCCGCGCAGCTCGGCGGGCAGCGACGGCCACCCGTGCGCGCCCACCAGCGCCCGGCGCAGCGGCTGCCGCGTCTTCACGCCGGAGGAGGCACGGGCCGAGCGGCCCAGCTCGACCAGGCGGCGGACCAGCGCCATCTGGTCCGACAGCGCCGGGTTGAGCAGGTCCTCGCGCACCTGCGGCCAGGAGGCCAGGTGGACGGAGGAGGGCGCGCCGGGCGCGCGCAGCACGTCCCAGAGGTAGTCGGTGACGAACGGCGTGATCGGCGCCATCAGCCGGGTGACCGTCTCCAGGCACTCGTACAGGGTGGCGAACGCGTCGCGCGAGCCCTGCCAGAAGCGGCGGCGGGAGCGGCGGACGTACCAGTTGGACAGGTCGTCGAGGAAGTCGGCCAGGCGGCGGCCGGCGCGCTGGGTGTCGTACTCGTCCAGGGACGCGGTGACCTCGGCGACCGTCCGGTGCAGCTCGGCCAGCACCCAGCGGTCCAGCAGCGGACGCTCGGCGGCCGGGGGAGCGGGCTCGGCCGGCGTCCAGGACTCGGCGTTGGCGTACAGGGTGAAGAAGGAGGAGGTGTTCCACAGGGTCAGCAGGACCTTGCGGACGATCTCCTCCAGGGTGTTGTGTCCCACCCGGCGGGCCGACCACGGTGATCCGGAGCAGGCCATGAACCAGCGCAGGGCGTCGGCGCCGTGCTGGTCCATCAGCGGGATCGGCTCCAGGATGTTGCCCAGGTGCTTGCTCATCTTGCGGCCGTCCTCGGCCAGGATGAGGCCGAGGCAGAGCACGTTCTCGTAGGAGGACTGGCCGAAGACCAGCGTGCCGACCGCCATCAGCGAGTAGAACCAGCCGCGGGTCTGGTCGGTGGCCTCGCAGATGAACTGCGCGGGGTAGACGCCCTCGGGCTTGCCGCGCGCGCCCCACTGCGCGAACGGCATCGAGCCCGAGTCGTACCAGGCGTCGATGACGTCGGGCACGCGGGTGGCCGGCGCGCCGCAGGAGGGGCAGTCGAAGGTCACGTCGTCGACGTACGGGCGGTGCGGGTCGAGCGCGGAGACGTCCTGGCCGGCCAGGGTGCCCAGCTCTTCGAGCGAGCCGACGCACGTGACGTGGCTCTCGTCCTCCGAGCACACCCACAGCGGCAGCGGCGTGCCCCAGTAGCGCGAGCGCGACAGCGACCAGTCGACGTTGTTGCGCAGCCACTCGCCGAACCGGCCCCACTTGATGGTCTCGGGGAACCAGTTGGTGCCGGCGTTCTCCGACAACATCTGGTCCTTGACCGCGGTGGTGCGGATGTACCAGGACGGCAGCGCGTAGTACAGCAGCGCGGTGTGGCAGCGCCAGCAGTGGGGGTAGGAGTGCTCGAAGTGGCTGCCGCGGAACAGCAGGCCGCGCCGGCGCAGGTCCTCGGTGAGCTCCTCGTCGGCGTCCTTGAAGAAGCGGCCGCCGACCATGGGCACGTCGTCGAGGAAGCGGCCGTCGGGGCCGATCGGGTTGACGATGGGCATGTCGTACCGCTTGATGACGGCCATGTCGTCGGCGCCGAAGGCGGGGGCCTGGTGGACCAGGCCGGTGCCGTCCTCGACGGTGACGTAGTCGCCGAGCACGACGTAGTGGGCGCCGGGGATGTCGACCAGGTCGAAGGGGCGGCTGTAGCGGGTGCGCTCCAGCTCGCGGCCGGTGCAGCGGGCCACCTCGGTGACGTCCTCGCCGAGGACGGACAGCAGCGGCTCGGCCACCACCAGCACCTCGCCGTCGGCGGTCCTGGCCGCGACGTAGGTGACGTCGGGGTGCACGGCGACGGCCGTGTTGGACACCAGCGTCCAGGGCGTGGTCGTCCAGATGAGCAGCGCGGCGCCCAGCTCGGCCAGCGGCCCGGACGTGACGGGCATGCGCACGTAGACCGACGGGCTGGAGACGTTCTCGTAGCCGCCGGGCTGGCCCAGCTCGTGGTCGGACAGGCCGGTGCCGCAGCGCGGGCAGTACGGCGTGATGCGGAAGTCGCGGAACAGCAGCCCCTTGTCGAAGACGACCTTCAGCGACCACCAGACCGACTCGATGTAGGACGGGTCCATCGTCCGGTACGCCTGGGACAGGTCGATCCAGTAGCCCATGCGCTCGGTCATCTGCTCGAACGCGTCGACGTGCCGCAGCACCGACTCGCGGCACTTGGCGTTGAACTCGGCGATGCCGTATTCCTCGATGTCCTTCTTGCCGGTCAGGCCCAGCTCACGCTCGATGCCGACCTCGACGGGCAGGCCGTGGCAGTCCCAGCCGGCCTTGCGCGGGACGCTGAAGCCGCGCATCGACTTGTAGCGCGGGAACAGGTCCTTGAACACCCGGGCCTCGACGTGGTGCACGCCGGGCAGGCCGTTGGCGGTGGGCGGGCCCTCGTAGAAGACCCAGGAGGGGTTGCCGGCGTTCTGCTCGACGGACCGCTCGAAGATCTTCCCGTCCCGCCAGCGGTCGAGGACCTCGCGCTCGAGCGCGGGCAGGTCGACCTGCGCGGGAAGAGAGCGGAAAGATGGGGAAGACATGTCGGGCAGGACCTCCACGCGTCAGCGGCCGGTTGTGGCTTGCGTGAAGGGACGAAGCCTCGCGGCTCCGCGGTACCACCCTTCTTGGCCTCGGGAGAGGCCCTCTTCATTCGCCTGCTGCCGGGTCTAGTGAGCTCTGCCGAGCCGTTCTTCCGGCGGCTCCGGGGTGATATCCCTCACAGCGGGCCCCATCAACGCCTTGCAGTCTCAAACCATAACGCAGAGCGGGGCCGAAGACTTCCAGAGCCCCCGGACGCCCGCCGCGCCGGCACACCGCGTTGGTACACGGGGAGGAAATTTGTGGGAATGGACGTGCCTGGGCAGGAGTTGAACGGGCGAGGCGGGATAGTACGGGTGAGGTAAACCATCCGGCGGGTCGTTTGCCGTTCCGTTATGAGGATCCTAAGCTGCCCGCACCATTCACGGCCTTGATCAGCATGGAGGCAGCCATGGCGGCAGTCACGCAGACCGCTACACCGTCGATGTGGTCGGAAGAGGAGCTGGCCGAGGTACGCGGCAGGCTGCGGACCGAGATCGACGAGCTGGAGGCCGACATCCTCCGCCACGAGTCGGAGATAGCCTCGGGTGACGTCACCCAGGGCGCGGGCGACGACCAGGCGGACGCCGGCGCCAAGACGTACGAGCGCGAACGCGAGATCGCCCTTACCCTGAATGCGCGCGATCTGGTCGCGCAGAACGAACGTGCGATCGCCAGGATCGACGCAGGGACCTATGGAGTGTGCGAATCGTGCCACAAGCCGATCGGCAAGGAACGCCTTCAGGCGTTCCCGAGGGCGACGCTGTGCGTGGCCTGCAAGCAGAAGGAGGAACGCCGGTAGGCAGACCGCGCGGACGTCTCCTCGCGATCCTCACCGCGCTGGCGGTCGTCGTCTACGCGGCCGACCTGATCAGCAAGACGATCGTGTTGCGCACGCTCGAAGGCAAGGCGCCCCTCGTCGTCCTCCAGGACGTCCTGCAGTTCCGGGTGATCTTCAACTCGGGCGCCGCGTTCAGCATCGGCACGGGGATGACGTTCGTGTTCACGTTCATCGCGGCGGGCGTGGTGGTGGCGATCGTGCGCACCGCGCGCAAGCTCCGCAGCCTGCCGTGGGCGATCACCCTCGGGCTGCTCCTCGGCGGGGCGCTCGGCAACCTGACCGACAGGCTGCTGCGCTACCCGTCGGGGTTCGGCCGGTCGTCGCAGCTGCAGGGGCACGTCGTCGACTTCATCGAGGTGCTGCCCGGTCACTTCCCGGTGATCGACTACTTCCCGGTGTTCAACGTCGCCGACTCGGCGATCGTCTGCGGCGGCATCCTGGCGGTGCTGCTGGCCTGGCGCAACGTGCAGATCGACGGCACCAGGGAGACCACGACCGGGAAGGAGGCCCAGGATGACTGAGCGGCGCAGCCTGCCCGTTCCCGACGGGCTGGAGGGCGAGCGGGTCGACGCGGCCATCTCGCGGCTGTTCGGCTTCTCCCGCACCCGCGCGGCCGAGCTGATCGCCGCCGGCGAGGTGCAGGTCGACGGCGGGCAGCCGGCCAAGTCCGACCGCGTGCACGCCGGCGCCTGGCTGGAGGTGACGCTGCCGCCGCCGGTCACCACGCCGATGCCGGTGGCCGAGCCGGTGCCGGGCATGACGATCGTCTACGAGGACGACGACATCATCGTGGTCAACAAGCCGATCGGGGTGGCCGCCCACCCGACCGTCGGCTGGACCGGCCCGACCGTGATCGGCGGCCTGCTCGGCGCCGGGCACACGATCGCCACCAGCGGTGCGGCCGAGCGGCAGGGCATCGTCCACCGGCTCGACGCCAACACCACGGGTGCGATGGTCGTGGCCAAGAGCGAGCACGCGTACTCGGCGCTGAAGCGGGCCTTCAAGGAGCGCACGGTCGACAAGCGCTACCACGCGCTGGTCCAGGGCCACCCCGACCCGTTCAGGGGCACCGTCGACGCGCCCATCGACCGCCATCCCTCGGGCGAGGGCAAGTTCGCCGTCGTCGCGGGCGGCAAGCCGTCGGTCACCCACTACGACACGATCGAGGCGTTCCGGGCGGCCTCGCTGCTCGACATCAAGCTGGAGACCGGCCGTACGCACCAGATCCGCGTGCACATGTCGGCCCTGCGCCACCCCTGCGTCGGCGACATGCTCTACGGCGCCGACCCCACGCTCGCGGCCCGGCTGGGCGTCACCCGGCAGTGGCTGCACGCGGTCGCGCTCGGCTTCGAGCACCCGGCCACCGGCGACTGGATGTCCTTCAGCACCGACTACCCCGAGGACCTGCAGAAGGCGCTCGACGCCGTCGCCGCCGACTCCTGAGCGGACGCGCGCTACTCCTCGCCGTCCTGTGACGGGTCGATCTGGCCCGGGGACCTGGAGGGGGCGTCGTCCTGCTTCTGCCGCTGCTCGTCCTTCTCGGTCGCGGACCTGGTGGGCGTCGGCTTCTTCGCGGGGGCGCTGGTCCGGTCGCCGCGCGGCGAGGGGTCGGCCGATCGTGCGGGATGCGAGGTGGCGGGGGGCGGCTGCGAGCCGGTGACCGTGTCCTTCGGCGTGGTCTTCGGCGTGTCCTTGGGCGCGTCGCTGACGGGTGGGGTGACGAGCGCCGGGATCGTCGGGGCGCGGCCCTGCACCGGCCGGTCCGACTGCTTCGTCCACCAGGCCGCGCCGCCGGTGACCAGGCCCACCAGCAGCGCGCCCGCCGCGACGGCCAGGATCGGCGTCCTGCGGGGGCGGCGCACGGCCATCGGGGGCACCGGGACCGGGCCGGTCTGCTCCAGCGGCCCGCCGGTCAGGATCAGCCTCAGCCGTTGCTCGGCCTCCTCCAGCGACATGCGTTGCGAGGGGTTCTTGCGCAGCAGCCCGATGAGCACGGGGGCCAGCACGCCCGCGCGGGCCAGCGGTTCGGGCTCGGCGTGCATGACCGCGCCGAGCGTGGCCAGCGCGTTGTCCCGGTGGAAGGGGGAATGGCCCTCGACCGCCATGTACAGCGTCACGCCCAGCGACCACAGGTCCGAGGCGGGCCTGGCCTGGCCGCCGGCCGCCCGTTCGGGGGCCATGAAGGCGGGGGTGCCGATGAGGATGCCGGTCCTGGTGACGGGGGCCTCGTCCTCGGTGGTGGCGATGCCGAAGTCGGTGAGCACCGCCCGTCCGTCCTCGGTCAGCAGCACGTTGTCGGGCTTGACGTCACGGTGCAGCACGCCCGCCGCGTGCGCGGCGCGCAGCGCCTCCAGCAGTTGCATCCCGATGGCGGCGACCTTGCCCGGCGGCAGCGGGCCGCCGGTACGGATGATCTCGCCCAGGGTGCGGGAGTGCACGAGTTGCATGACGATCCACGGGTGCCCGCCTTCCTCCAGCACGTCGTAGACGGCCGCCACCCCCGGGTGCGCCACCCGGCCGGCCGCCCGCGCCTCGCGGAACGTGCGTACGGCGAACACCTCGCGTTCGGGGCCGCTCAGGTCGGGAGGCGGGAGCACCTCCTTGACGGCCACGTCACGGCCGAGCACCTCGTCGTGGGCCTGCCACACGGTTCCCATACCGCCCTGGCCGATCGTCCTGAGCAGCCGGTAGCGGCCCCCGACCATCCCCGCAGAATCGGACATGCACGCCGACTACCCGAGAAACATCCGGGCAAGCGCGGTGACGACGGCCGCCGCCGCCAGGATGACGAGGAACGGCGCCCGCAGCAGCAGGGCGACCACGGCCGCCGCCAGCCCGGCCGTACGCGCCGGGTCGAAGGCGGGCCTGCCGTCCTCGGTGAACATCTGCACCGCGATCAGGGCCGCCAGCAGCGCCACCGGCACGAGTTCGGCGAACCTGCGCACCGCCGGATGGTCCAGCACCCGGCGCGGCGCGGCCAGCCCGGCCAGCTTGAGCGCGTAGCAGCCGAGGCCGACCGCGACGACCGCCCACCACACCGTCATCGCACCATCACCACCAGCACCGCCACCGCCGACAGCAGCACCGGCACGCCGGGCGGGAAGAACGGGCTGGCCGCCAGCGCGACCGCGGCCCCGGCCACGGCCAGCACCCGCAGCCGCCCGCTGGCGGCCAGCCGCGGCCACAGGATGGCCAGGAACGTGGCCGGGCCCACGGCGTCGAGCCCGAGGACGCGCGGGTCGCCCAGGAAGGACGTGCCGACCGCGCCGGCGAGGGTGGTGAGGTTCCAGGCGACGTACAGGCTGGCGAAGGTGGTGAGGAATCCGGTGCGCGCCGACGGCTCGTCCGGCTGGGCGAGCGTGACGGCCGTGGTCTCGTCGATCACGCCGTGGGCGGCCAGCAGGCGGCGCGGGCCGCGGACGTTCAGCAGGTCGGCCAGGCGCAGGCCGTAGAGGGTGTTGCGGCCGCCGAGCAGCAGCGCGCCCGCGGACGCCGCCACCAGGTCACCGCCAGCACCGATGGCCCCGGCCAGCGCGAACTGCGAGGCCCCGGTGAAGGCCAGCAGGCTCAGCACGCACGCCTGGGGCACGCTGAGCCCGGCGGTGACCGCCGCCGCGCCGAACGCGAGGCCGGACAGCCCCACGGCCAGCCCCACACCCAGGCCGTCCCGCACCGCGGCGGACCGGCGAGTTGTCTGTTCCATGAAGAAAAGTTTATGAACTGGGCAAATGTCCGGTCTTGTACGTTCCTGCGGCCCGTTGGTAGGCGGCGGGCGGCACGCCCACGACGCGTTTGAAATGCCGGTTCAGGTGGGCCTGGTCGGTGAAGCCGACGTCCGCGGCCACCTGCGCCGGGCGTACCCCCGCCAGGAGCAGCCGGCGCGCCTGCCGGATGCGCAGCGAGGTGAGGTAGGCGTGCGGCGGCAGGCCCGTCACGGCCTTGAACGCGCGCAGCAGCGGGAACGGCCGCACCCCCACCGCCTCCGCCAGCGCCTCCAGCGTCGGCGGGTCGAGCAGGCTCTCGTGCAGCAGCGCCATGGCCTCGCGCACCGCCTGCCGGCCCGCGCCCGGCGGTGCCGCGTCCGGCCGGGGCGCGGCGTGCCTGGTCAGCAGCCGGGCGAACAGCGTGCGCGACAGGGTGGAGGCGGCCAGCGCGTCGCCGCGCTCGGCCGCCTGGTGCGCCCGTTCGAGCAGCGCCGCCATCTCCGGGTCGCGCACCACCTGCTCGGGGAAGTACGGGGTGGCGAGCGGCGCGTCGAGCTCGGCCGCGATCCCGGCCACCGCCTCCACCGACGGATAGAGCATCCGGTACGCCCACCCGCCGGGCGTGCCCGCCTGACCGGTGTGCACCGAGTCCGGGTTGACCAGCACCAGCTCGCCCGCGCCCGCCCGATGCAGCGTGCCGCGGTAGTCGAACTCCTCCACGCCCGCCACGATCAGCCCGATGGCGTACCCGTCGTGGACGTGCCGGGAGAAACGATGGGTGACGTAGCGGGCCTTGAGCAGGTCGGTCCCGGGGACCGCCGGATGCCGCCAGAACCGGGCCCGTTCGCGCGCGCCGTCGTGCTCCGGCGTCATTCCGGGCGGAAGGTCTTGACGAAGGTGTCGAACCAGCGCCGGTCGGTGGACCAGCGGGAGTCGAGGGTCTCCCAGTACAGGGCGTACGGGCGGCCGGCGGCGGTGTGGAAGCCGCGGTTGATCACGTGGATGAGCTCGCCCTCGCGCATGCGGGTGAACTCCCAGTCGGCGGCGCGCAGGCCGAGGTAGTCGGTGGGGGTGATGCCGATCCGGGTGTAGCGGTCGAACTCGCCCTTGGCCTTGATCTCCTTCTCCAGGCCGATCCAGTGCTGCTCCGGGTCCTTCCAGGGGATGTCGGGGACGGTCCACTCGACGATCAGCACGCCCGGGGTGCCGGGGCCGGAGATGCGGATGCTGTCCCTGGTCGGGTTCTTGGCGGCCTGCCAGGTCCTGGGGACGGCCATGGAGAAGTGGCCGGTGGCGCTGGTGAGGGGGCGCCAGCCGGCGGGGACGTGCGGGGCTGTGGTGGTGGGCTCGTCCGTCGGCTTCTCGGTGGGGTCACCGGAGGGGGTGGGCGTCGGTTCCTTCGACGGCGGCGTCGAGGGGGTGGGGGTGGGGACGTCGGTGGCGGGCGGCTGGGCGCCGATCGTCGGGGTGGGCGTGGAGGGGCCCGACAACTGCTGGTAGAGCAGCACGCCGCCGCCGCCCAGGAGCGCCAGGACGGCCACCGCGGCCGGCACCGCGATCCACGCCGACCGGCCGCGCCGCCGCGGGGCTCCGGGGACCGTCCGGTGCGGCGGGCGCCCGTCATCGGTGACGGGCCTTGAGCCCTGCGGTGCGGGGTAGGGGCCGCCCGGCATGGGCTGGGGGCCGCTCGGAGCGGCGTGGGGGTTGTTCGGAGTGGCGTGGGGGTTGTGCGGGGCGGGGGCCGGGGGCGCGAAGGGGGCCGACCACATCGGGGTCTGGTCGGCCATCAGGGGTTGCCCGGTCGCCACCTGGTGGAGCAGGCGCGCGGCCTCCCCCGCGGGCATCCTGGCCGCCGGGTCACGCTGCAGCAGCCCCATGATGACCGGCCGCAACGCCGCCGAATGCACGGGCGGCTCGGGCTCGTCGCGCAGCACCGCCGCCACCGTCGCGGCCCACGAGTCGCGCTTGAACGGCGGCCGCCCCTCCACCGCCGCGTACAGGGTGGCGCCCAGCGCCCACAGGTCGGACTCGGGACGGGCGGGCTCGCCGTTGAGCCGCTCCGGCGGCATGTACGCCGGGGTGCCCACCAGCCCGCCGGTCGCCGTCAGCCCGGACTCGGCCTCCAGGGCGGCGATGCCGAAGTCGGTGAGCACGACCCTGCCGTCGTCGGCCAGCAGCACGTTCTCGGGTTTGACGTCACGGTGGAGCACCCCGGTGGCGTGGGCGGCCCGCAGCGCGTCGAGCACCCGGCCGCCGACCATCGCCACCAGCGCCTCCGGGAGCGGGCCGCGCTCGCCGATCACCTCGGCCAGGGAACGGGACCGGACGAGCTGCATGACGATCCACGGCCGGCCGTCCTCCTCGACGACGTCGTGGATGACGATCACCGACGGGTGGTCGAGGCGGCCCGCCGCCCTGGCCTCCCTGATGGTCCTGCGGTTGAGGTCGGCCCGCTGGGCGTCACCGACGCCCGTGTAGCGGACCTCCTTGATCGCCACCGTACGGTCGAGCAGCTCGTCGTAGGCACGCCAGACCACCCCCATGCCGCCCTCGCCGAGGGGCTCGATGAGGCGATACCGGTTGCTGACCTGCCTTTCCACGCAGGGAAGCCTACTTCGCGGGTTTGAAGGTCGCGGCGAAGCCCTCGAAGAAGTGGTAGTCCTTCTTCCAGTGGCTGTTGAGGGTGTGCCAGTAGATGGCGTACGCCCTGCCGTTGTCGGTGATGAAGCCCCGGTCGCGCACCCGCGTCTTGCCCGTGTTGGTGTTCCAGGTGAAGTCCCAGTCGGCGGCGGCCTTCATGTAGTCGACCTTCTTGATGCCGATCTTCTTGTAGCCGCCGAAGTTGTTCTTGAGCGACGGCTCCTGCTTCTTCCAGTCCTTGTACGGGTCCTTGCCGGGCTTGGCCGCCTCCTCGATCATCAGGTAGGCGTTCGAGGCCGCGCCGGGGCCCTTGAACTTGACCTGCCGGCCACCGCGGTCCCAGACGTCCCAGCCCTTGGGCAGCCCGATGGAGAAGCCGAGCTGCTTGTCCTTGTACATCTTCCAGCCGCTGGGCAGCGGGTCGGACTCCTCCGTCTTGTCCGGCGTGGACGAGGGCGAGGAGGACGGCGTGACGGTGGCGGTGGCCGTGGGCTTCGACTCGGTGCCCGAGGCGGCCGCGGAGGGCGAGGTGTGCACCTTGGCGGACTGCCTGGCCTGCGGCGGCCTGGACGCCTGGTCGTCAGGGGCCGAGCTCAGCCCGAGGTAGCCGCCGATCCCGGCGACCAGCACGACGGCCCCGGCCGCCAGCGCGATCGGCCCGTACCTGCGGCCCTCCTGGCGGGCGGCCATCGTGGGCTCGCCCGTGGGCGCGGCGTCCCTGGTCGAGACCGTGGGCCGCCGGCCGGTCTCGGGGGGCGGCGGCGTGCCGGTGGCCCTGCTCCTGGGCGTGGGCACGGGGGCGGGCAGGTCGGGGTCGGTCGGGGTGTCGTCCTCGTCCTCGTCCTCGACGGGGGCGGGCGCGGGAGGGGGGACGCGCAGCTTCCGGCTGGGGAAGCGCCTGGTCTCCGGCGCGCTCGACGCGGTGGCGGCCTCGCGCAACATCCGCGCGGCCTCCTCGTACGACAGGCGCTGCACCGGCTCCTTGACCAGCAGCCCGCTGATCACCGCGGCCAGCGGGCCCGCGTGCGTCGCGGGGTCGGGCTCGTCGGTCAGGACGGCGTGCATCGTGGCCAGCGCCATGCCGCGCTCGTGCGGCGAGCGGCCCTCGACGGCCGTGTAGAGCGTCGCGCCCAGCGACCACAGGTCGGACTCGCGGCGCGCCGGCAGCCCCTTGAGCCGCTCGGGCGCGATGAACGCGGGCGTGCCCGCCAGGCCCGTCACGGTGAGCTGCGTCTCGGTCTCCAGCGTGGCGATGCCGAAGTCGGTGAGCACGACCCTGCCGTCGTCGGCCAGCAGCACGTTCTCGGGCTTGACGTCGCGGTGGAGCACGCCGGACTCGTGCGCCCGGTGCAGCGCGTCGAGCACGGCGATGCCGATCCCGGCCACCCGCTCGGGCGACAGCGGCCCCTCCTGCTTGATCACCGCCCCCAGGGAGCGCGACTGGACCAGCTGCATGACGATCCAGGGCCGGCCGTCCTCCTCGATCACGTCGTGGACGACGATCACATTGGGGTGCTCGAACCTGGCCGCGGCCCGCGCCTCGCGCATCGTGCGCCGGTTGAGCAACTGCACCTCGTCGCCCAAGGCGGCGGCGTAGCGGACCTCCTTGACCGCGACAGTGCGGTCGAGGAGCTCGTCGTGGGCTCGCCAGACGATGCCCATGCCGCCCTTGCCGATGGGCTCCAGCAGCTCGTACCGGCCGGCGATGCGGCGTCCGTCCTGCTTGCGATCCGACATCAACGGCCTCAAACCCTCCCTCTCGGCCAAGAAATACTCCCATAGCGAGGGATCATCGGCGACTCGCCAGAAGGTCAGTCCGGCATATGAGAAGGAACGTCCAGCAGGTGGAGGCGGGTGTAAGGTTTCAGACATGACTTGTCGCTACACCTTTACCGAGCCGGCTCCGGGAGGGCCGGTCGTCAGCTAGCGACCACCTGGAGTCGGCACAAGGCAGAGACGCCCCGTCTCTGCCTTTTTGGTTTTCCTGCCGGCTTCGCTGGGCCGGCCCGAGTGGGGAGTCGAGATGACATCGACCTTGGAGCGGCACATGGTGACGATAGGCGGGCTGCGCGTGGGTGACGGCCCGGCCGTGGTGATCGGCGGGCGGGTGAGCCTGCGCCCGCATCGGGGGCAGCTCGACGCGCGTGAGGCGCTGCGGGAGGGGGCCACGCTGGTGGAGCCGTACTCGGCGGCGGACCTGCCGGCGATCGCGGCGCTGGCCGACGCCGTCGTGGTGGGGTCCGCGTGGACGCGGGACATCCCGCTGGTGCGGGCCGCCGCCGGGCTCGGGCTGCCGGTGGTGGTCGAGCGGCGGCCGTCGGCGTCGGTGGAGGAATGGGTGGGGCTGGCCGGCTACTGCGCCGCCGAGGGCAACGAGCAGGTGGTCCTGTGCGAGGGAGGCCGGCTGGACCTCGGGGTGCTGCGGGCGGCGCGGGCCGCGTCGGGGCGTCCGGTGCTGGCCGACGTCTCGCACGACCCGGGGCTGGCGGCGGCGGCCGTGGCGGCGGGCGCCGACGGTCTCGTGGTGGCCGGGCCCGGCGGCTCCGGCGCGTCCGTCCAGGACGGCGGTCCGGAGGGCGCGGAGGCGGACGTGAGGGCCGCGGAGGAGGCCGTGACGCTGGTCGGTGCGCTGCTGCGGCCCGAGTCGCCCGCCACGCTGGCCGAGTGCCGGGAGGCGATCGACCGGGTCGACGCGGCGCTGGCCACCCTCCTGGAGCGCCGTGCCTCCCTGGCGGGCGTCGTGCAGCGGCTCAAGCCCGTCGGCGGGTTCGCCGGGCGGGATCTGGCGCGGGAGCGGGCGCTGGTGGCCAGGATGGCGGCGCGGGCGCCGCAGCTGGGTGAGGAGCGGCTGGCGGCCGTCATGAACGCGGTCATCGAGGCGGGCCTCCACCTGGCCGAGGAGCGCGCCCGCCGCTGAGCCCCGGCGGGCCGGCCGCCGGGGCTCAGCCGTCGGTGAGCCGGAAGTTGTGCAGCGGGCGGCCGGGGCCGGTGGTGATCTGCCGGTTGATCAGCTCGGCGAAGCGGCGGTAGCCGTCGCCGGTGGGGTGGTAGCTGCGGGCGTTGACGGTCAGCGGGTCCATGTCCACGGCCAGGCTGTTGAGGTACGGCTGCGGCGTGCCGGCCTCGTGGCCCGTGAACGCCTCGTAGGCGTCGACGTACTCCACGCTGCCGGCGGCGCCGAGGCCGGCCAGGCCCCGGTCGTACTCGGCGGTGACGGCGCCGACGGTGTCGTTGAGCCTGCGGGCGACGGTGTTGAGCCAGCGCTGGTCGGCCACGCTCAGGTTGTCGACCGTGCGGACCGGCGCGGCGGGGAACGGCCTGGGGTAGCCCAGGACGATCACCCGGGCCCCCGGCGCGCGTGCGCGCAGCTCGCCGAGCACCCTGGACAGGCTGGGCCGCAGCTCGGCGATGCGCCGGGCGACCGCGGCGTCCTGGTCGACGCAGGCCGACGACCAGGGCAGCTTGACGATGCAGCCCGTCAGGACGTCGGTGAACCCGGCGTCGTTGCCGCCGATGCTGAGCGTCACCAGGCTGGCCGCCGGGCCGACACGGGTGATCTGCGGCGGCTGGCCGTGCTGGCCGGACAGGAGCTGGCGGGTGGTGGCGCCGCTGCAGGCGTAGAAGGCGCTGCCGCCGCTGAAGGGATGGGCCCCGGCCACCAGCGGCACGTAGGAGCCCCGGGAGCGGTGGCAGCGGTCGGCGCCGTCGTTGACCGGTGTCGCGTCCTGCGCGTAGACGCCTTCACCGGAGGAGTAGGAGTCGCCGAGCGCGACGTAGGTGCCGCTCAGCGCCGCCTGGACGGGCGTCAGCCGGGTCAGCCGCGGCAGCCTGCCGCGCGGCTCCTGGAGCGGCTCCTCCGGGCAGCCGGGGGAGAACACCGCGCAGGCGAGCTTCGGATAGACGCCCAGCGGCACTCCGGCCAGCGCGAGCACGGCCCCCACCGCCGCGGCCACCGCCGCGACCCGCCAGACCTGCCGTCGCCGCCGCTCCGCGCTGCCCCCGACCGGGGCCGAGGGCACGGTGGCGGGCACGGTGGTGGGCGCGCTGGTGGGCACGCTGGTGGGCACGGCGGACACGGGGGAGGGGGCGGGCCCGGCGGTGTCCGGCGGCCCGATGGCGGGGACGCCGGGGACGGCGGGGACGGCGGGGACGGCCGTCGCCGTCTCGTCGAGTGCGGGATCCAGTGTGTCGTCCAGCTTGTCCAGTGTGGCCTCCCCCGAGCGGCGACTCCTGCCCGGATGAGCCTAACCCGCCTCCTGCGCGGCCTCCCGCAGCCGCCGGCGGCGGCTCACGGCCATCCAGCCGAGCGCGATGCCCGCGACCAGGGCCGGGATCAGGAAGAAGGCCACCTGCTGATCGCGGTCGGCGAACGGCATCAGCAGGATCACCAGCACCAGGAAGCCCAGCGTCAGCCAGTTGGTGTACGGCGAGCCCGGCATCGGGAACGACGACCGGTGCCCCGTGGCGCGCAGCCGGATCTGGCAGTAGACCAGCACCCCCCACGTGGTGATCACCCCCAGCGAGGCGACCGCCGTGGCGATGTTGAAGGCGCGCTCGGGCAGGTAGTAGAACAGCGCCACGCCCCCGAGGAACATGGCGGCGGTGAACACGATCCCGCCGATCGGCACGTGGCGGGAGCTGAGCTGGGCGGCGAAGGCGGGGGCCTCCCGTTTGGTGGCCATCGAGCGCAGGATGCGGCCGGTGGCGTACAGGCCCGAGTTGCAGGACGAGAGCGCGGCGGTGATCACCACGAGGTTCATCGCGTCGGCCGCCCACGGCACCCCCAGCCCGGCGAAGAACGTGACGAACGGCGAGGTGCCGGCGCGGTAGGCCGTCCAGGGCAGGACCATGGCCAGCAGCAGCACCGAGCCGACGTAGAAGATCGCGATGCGCCAGATCACGCCGTTGATCGCCCGCGGCATGACCTCGTGCGGCCGGGCGGTCTCGCCGGCGGTGATGCCGACCAGCTCGATCGAGGCGTAGGCGAACACCACCGACTGCAGGCTCATCAGCACCAGGGGGAAGCCGGTGGGGAGGAAGCCGCCGTGCGCGACCAGGTTGCGCGGCCCGGCGGCGCCGACGGCGAACACCACCAGCACCAGCGCGACCACCAGGAAGATCACGATGGCCAGCACCTTCAGCATCGCGAACCAGAACTCCAGCTCGCCGAACAGCCTGACCGACAGCAGGTTGACCACCAGCACGAACCCCAGCGCGAGCAGCGCCGTCAGCCATTGGGGGAAGCCGCCGGCCCAGTAATGGATGTACGTGGCGATGGCGGTCAGCTCGGCGATGCCGGTGAAGGCCCAGTTGACCCAGTACATCCAGCCGCTGGCGAAGGCGGCCCACGGGCCGATGAACTCGCCCGCGTACTCGACGAAGGAGCCCGAGGCCGGGCGGTAGAGCACCAGCTCGCCGAGCGCCCGCATGACGAAGAAGGCGGCCAGCCCGGCGGTGGCGTAGGAGAGCACGAGCGCGGGCCCGGCGGCGGCCAGACGGCCGCCCGCGCCGAGGAAGAGGCCGACGCCGATCGCGCCGCCGATCGCGATCATCTGGATCTGGCGGTTGCCCAGCGCGTGGCTGTACCCCTCGTCGGACTGCGTGCGCACCCGGTGTCTCCTTCATTACTTTGCGTGAGGGAGACGATATCGAGGCCGGTGGCCGCGACGCTTCCGGCGCGCCGGTTCCGCGGGGCGCGCGAGGCGGCTCCGGGATGTCGGTCCGGGCCACTAGAGTCGGAGCGCACCATCGCATCCAGACCCGGGGAGGCGCCGCTCCATGTCGTCCAGCGACTCGTTCGTCCATCTGCATGTGCACACCGAATACTCCATGCTCGACGGGGCCGCCCGGCTCAAGCAGATGTTCAAACAGGTCGGCGACCTGGGCATGCCCGCCATCGCGATCACCGACCACGGCAACATGCACGGCGCGTACGACTTCTACCGGCAGGCCACCGCCGCCGGCATCAAGCCGGTCATCGGCATCGAGGCCTACGTCGCGCCGGAGCTGCGGCACAACAAGAAGCCCGTGCTGTGGGGCGAGCCGCACCAGAAGAAGGACGACGTCTCGGCGGGTGGCTACTACACCCACATGACGATCTGGGCGCGCAACAAGACCGGCCTGCACAACCTGATGAAGCTCAGCTCGCGCGCCTACACCGAGGGCTTCGTGCGCAAGTGGGCCCGCATGGACGCCGACATCCTGGCCGAGCACTCGGACGGCCTGATGGCCACCACGGGCTGCCCGTCGGGCGAGGTGCAGACGAGGCTGCGGCTCGGCCAGTACGACGAGGCGCTCAAGGCCGCCGCGAAATATCAGGAAATCTTCGGCAAGGACAATTTCTTCCTGGAGATCATGGACCACGGCCTCGACATCGAGCGCCGGGTCCGCGACGGCCTGACCCGCATCAGCAAAGAGCTCGCCATCCCGCCGCTGGTCACCAACGACTCCCACTACACCTACGAGTCCGACGCCGCCTCCCACGACGCCCTCCTGTGCATCCAGACCGGCAAGCAGCTGTCCGACCCCGACCGCTTCCGCTTCGACGGCTCCGGCTACTACATCAAGACCGCCGACGAGATGCGCGCGGTCGACTCCTCCGACCTGTGGGCCGAGGGCTGCCGCAACACGCTCCTGGTGGCCGAGAAGGTCGACCCGGCCGGGTTCTTCGAGTTCAAGAACCTCATGCCCACCTACCCCATCCCCGACGGGCTGACGGAGAGCGAGTTCTTCCGCAAGACCGTCTGGGAGGGCATGGACCGGCGCTGGCCCGAGGGCTACGACGCCGAGCACAAGCGGCAGGCCGACTACGAGATCGGCATCATCGAGCAGATGGGCTTCCCGAGCTACTTCCTCGTGGTCGCCGACTTCATCATGTGGGCCAAGGAGAACGGCATCCCGGTCGGCCCGGGCCGTGGCTCGGCGGCCGGCTCGCTGGTGGCGTACGCGATGGGCATCACCGACCTCGACCCGCTCCCGCACGGCCTGATCTTCGAGCGCTTCCTCAACCCCGACCGCGTCTCCATGCCCGACGTCGACATCGACTTCGACGAGCGCAGGCGCGGCGACGTGATCCGCTACGTGACCGAGAAGTGGGGCGCCGACAAGGTCGCCATGATCGCCACGTTCGGCACCATCAAGGCGAAGGCCGCCATCAAGGACGCCGGTCGCGTCCTGGGCTATCCGTACGCATTGGGCGACAAGGTGTCCAAGGCGTTCCCGCCGGCCGTGATGGGCAAGGACATCCCGCTGTCGGGCATCTTCGACAAGGACCACCCGCGCTACAACGAGGCCGGCGAGCTGCGCAGGCTCTACGAGGAAGACGTCGACGTCAAGGCGACGATGGACCTCGGCAAGGGCCTGGAGGGCCTGATCAGGCAGACGGGCGTGCACGCCGCCGGCGTGATCATGTCCCGCGAGGTCATCACCGACCACATCCCGATCATGCGCCGCGACTCCGACGGCGCGATCATCACGCAGTTCGACTACCCGACCTGCGAGACGCTCGGCCTGCTGAAGATGGACTTCCTGGGCCTGCGCAACCTCACGATCATCGACGACTGCCTGAAGATGATCGAGTCCACCACCGGCGAGCAGATCGACCTGCTGAAGCTGCCGCTCGACGACCGCAAGACGTACGAGTTGCTGGGCAGGGGCGACACCTTGGGCGTGTTCCAGCTCGACGGCGGCGGCATGCGCTCGCTGCTGCGGCTGATGAGGCCCGACAACTTCGAGGACATCTCGGCCGTCGGCGCCCTCTACCGTCCCGGCCCGATGGGCGCCAACTCCCACACCAACTACGCCCTGCGCAAGAACGGCCAGCAGGAGATCACCCCGATCCATCCCGAGTTCAAGGAGTCGCTGGCCGAGATCCTCGACACGACCTACGGCCTGATCGTCTACCAGGAGCAGGTCATGGCCATCGCGCAGAAGGTCGCCGGGTTCTCGCTCGGCAAGGCCGACCTGCTGCGCCGCGCGATGGGCAAGAAGAAGAAGGCCGAGCTGGACAAACAGTTCGAGTCCTTCGAGAGCGGCATGAAGGACAACGGCTACTCGGCCGCCGCCGTCAAGACGCTCTGGGACATCCTGCTGCCCTTCTCCGACTACGCCTTCAACAAGGCCCACTCGGCGGCCTACGGCCTGATCTCCTACTGGACGGCCTACCTCAAGGCCAACCACCCGGCCGCGTACATGGCGGCGCTGCTGTCGAGCGTGAAGGACGACAAGGACAAGTCGGCCCTCTACCTCAACGAGTGCCGCCGCATGGGCATCAAGGTGTTCCCGCCGGACGTCAACGACTCCGACTTCGACTTCACCCCGCGCGGCACCGACATCCGCTTCGGCCTGTCGGCGGTGCGCAACGTCGGCGGCAACGTCGTCGACGGCATCATCTCGGCGCGCAAGTCCAAGGGCCGCTTCGCCGACTTCAAGGAGTTCCTGCGCAAGGTGCCCGCGATCGTGTGCAACAAGCGCGTGATCGAGTCGCTGGTCAAGGCCGGGGCCTTCGACTCGCTGGGCCACGTGCGCAAGGGCCTGGTCATGGTGCACGAGCAGGCCGTCGACGCGATCATCGACATCAAGAAGAACGAGGCCATCGGCCAGGACTCCCTGTTCGGCGCGATCGACGGCGGCGAGGACCAGACCTTCGACGTGCAGATCCCGGTGGGGGAGTGGGACAAGAACACGCTGCTGCAGTTCGAGCGGGAGATGCTCGGGCTCTACGTCTCCGACCATCCGCTGTTCGGCGTGGAGCACATCCTGGCCGCGGGGGCCGACTGCTCGATCGCCGCCGTCCAGGACGAGAGCCGGGCCGACGGGCAGGTCGTGACGCTGGGCGGCATCCTGAGCGGGGTGCAGCGCAAGGTCACCAAGAAGGGTGACACGTGGGTGCTCACCCAGCTTGAGGACCTCGAAGGCGCGATCGAGGTGATGATCTTCCCGTCGTCGTACCAGCTGTGCTCGACGATCCTGGCCGAGGACGCGATCGTCTTCGTCAAGGGGCGCATCGACAAGCGCGAGGACGTCGCGAAGATCATCGCCATGGAGGTGACCGCGCCCGACCTGAGCCAGGAGGCGGGCGGGCCGCTGCTGGTGAGCCTGCCGCTGACCCGGTGCACGCCGCCGGTGGTCGGCCGGCTGAAGGAGATCCTCACCACGCATCCGGGCACCTCGGAGGTGCACCTCCAGGTGCACAACGGGCCGAAGACGACCGTCATGCGGGTCGACGACCGCCTCCGGGTGTCGCCGTCCCCGGCGCTGATGGGCGACCTCAAGCAACTCCTCGGCCCGGCCTGCCTGGGCGCCTGACCCGCCGGGCCTCCCGGCCCGGCTTGTGGGCGGATGCCAAGCCGGGCGGGGGAGGTGGGCAAAGGTCGCCGTCGTGTCCCGGCCGGGAGGTGGGGCAGGATCGCAGGGTGAGCGAACTGCACTACCTGACCGCGACCGAGATGGCCCACCTGGTCAAGACCGGGCAGGTGAGCGCCGTGGAGCTGCTCCAGGCCCACCTCGACCGGATCGAGCAGGTCAACCCCCAGGTCAACGCCATCGTGACGCTGGTGGCCGAGCGGGCTCTGGCGGCGGCCCGGGCGGCTGACGCGGCCGAGCCCGAGGGGCCGCTGCACGGCGTGCCGGTCGCGCACAAGGATCTGGTGGACACCGCGGGCATCCGCACGACGTACGGGTCGCCGCTGTTCGCGGGGAACGTCCCGGAGCGGGACGATCTGATCGTGCGCCGCCTGCGCGCGGCCGGGGCGATCACGGTCGGCAAGACCAACACGCCCGAGTTCGGCACCGGCTCGCACACGGTCAACGAGGTCTTCGGCGCCACCAGGAACCCCTACGACCTCGGCAGGTCCGCCGGCGGCAGCAGCGGCGGGGCCGCGGCGGCGCTGGCCACCGGCATGGTCCCGCTGGCCGACGGCTCCGACATGGGCGGTTCGCTGCGCAACCCGGCCTCCTTCTGCAACGTCGTCGGGCTGCGGCCCACGCCGGGCCGCGTCCCCGACCCCTCCGACACGGCCGCCTGGTACACGCTCGCCGTGCCGGGGCCGATGGCGCGCACGGTCGACGACCTCACGCTGATGCTGGAGGCCGTCGCCGGGTTCGACGCGCGTTCGCCGTTCGCGATCAAGGAGAGGTTCGCGCCCGAGCCCGAGCAGGGGGTGCGCGGGTTGCGGGTGGCGTGGAGCCCCGACCTGGGCGGGCTGCCGGTGGACCCGCGCACGGCCGCGGTGACCGCGACGGCGCCGGCCGTGTTCGAGGAGCTGGGGGCACACGTGGAGGAGGTCGCGCTGGACCTGTCCGACGCCGAGGACGCCTTCCGGATCTACCGCGCCTGGTACTACGCCCTGTCCTTCGGCGACCTGACCGGCCTCGGCCCCAACACGAGCTGGAACGTCGAGCAGGGCCGCACGGTCACCGGCGCCGACCTGGCCCGTGCCGAACGGCTGCGCAGCGGCCTCTACCAGCGCATGGCCGCCTTCTTCGACACCTACGACGTGCTGATCGCGCCGGTCAGCCAGGTGCCGCCGTTCCCGGTGGAGCAGCCGCACGTGAGCGAGATCAACGGCGAGCGGCTGCCCGACTACCTGGCCTGGATGCGTTCGGCGTACTGGATCAGCGTGCTGCACGCGCCGGCGGCGTCGGTGCCGGCCGGGTTCACGCCCGAGGGGCTGCCGGTCGGGGTGCAGATCGTCGGGCGGCCGTTCGCCGACGCCAGGGTGCTGCGCGTGGCCCGCGCGTTCGAGCAGGCCACCGGCCACGGCCTGCGCCGCCCGCCGCTGTAGGTCCAGGGCAGGTCTAGGGCTCGATCCCGTACGGCTGCCGCAACGGCGACTCGCGGTACCCGTGCATGCCTTCGAGCAGCCCGAACAGGCCGACCGAGAGCAGCGGCCAGGCCACCAGCACCCCTTGGGCGGTCAGCTTCAGCGCCCCGGGGACGATCCGCACCCCGGGCTCGGCCGCGGCCTCCACCACCACCGCGCCGATCGTGAACGTGGACCCGGCCCACAACGTGAGGAAGCTGCCCGCCACCCCGCCCGCGCACAGCCCGAGCAGCACCGGCAGCATCCACCGCCGCCCGCCGAACCACGCCAGACCGCCGCAGAGCAGCCCAAGAGCGCCCGTGATCACCGCGAACCAGCCGTCGGCCGCGATCAGCGCCTGCGTGGTGAGGTCGGCCAGCACGAGGCCATGATCGGTCACCTGGTACGGAGCCCGCGGCGAGATCGCGGACCAGCTCAGCCCGGCGGCGACTCCGAGAGTGGCGAGTAGGAGGACAGTTACCGCAAAAGCGCGTACTTCCCTCGTCACGCCATTCCCCCTCGCAACTGCATCCGAACCTGCTTGATGGTATCTCCCGGTTAGGCTCGCTTCGTGATTGCAGAAGAGGTCTGGATGATCGAGCCCTCCGGCCCCCTCCGCGGGGACGTCGTCGTACGGGGCTCCAAGAACGGTGTGTCCAAGCACATGGTCGCCGCCATGCTCGGCAACGGCGAGAGCAGTATCCACAATGCCCCGGACGTGGGCGAGGTGGGCATCACCGCCGCGATGCTGGAGGCGCTCGGCATCCACGTCGAGATCGCCGGCTCCGAGATCCGCATCGAGCGCGGCGCGGAGATCAGGCCGCGGGTGCCCGACGCGTTCACCGGGCTCAACCGCATCCCCATCCTGATGCTCGGCCCGTTGCTGCACCTGGCGGGGGAGGCGTTCGTCCCGCTGGTCGGCGGCGACCCGATCGGCCGGCGGCCGGTGAACTTCCACGTGGAGGCGCTGCGTGCGATGGGGGCCGAGGTGGAGGTGGGGGACAACGGCATCTCCGCCAAGGCCAAGCGGCTCAACGGGGCCCGGCTCGAACTGCCGTACCCCAGCGTGGGGGCGACGGAGACGATCCTCATGTCGGCGGTGCTGGCCGAGGGCAAGACCGTGCTGAAGAACGCGGCCATGGAGCCCGAGGTGGTGGAGCTGGCGCTGTTCCTGCAGCGCATGGGGGCCCGGATCGAGCTGTCGCCCGACCGCCGGATCGTCATCGAGGGCGTCGACCACCTGCGCGGCGCCTCGACCTGGCTGACCGGCGACCGCATCGAGGCGTTCTCCTACCTGGCGGCCGGGCTGGTCACCGGGGGAGAGGTCCGCGTGCACGGCTGTCCCCAGGACCGCCTGGTCACCGCGATCACCACGCTGGCCAGGATGGGCGCCCAGTTCGACATCAACGACGAGTACCTGTGCGCCACCGCCCCGCCCGAGGGGCTGCGCTCGGCGGCCGTGCAGACCGACACCCACCCCGGGTTCATGACCGACTGGCAGACGCCGCTCATGGTGCTGTTCACGCAGAGCCAGGGCATGTCGGTGCTGCACGAGACGGTCTTCGAGAACCGCCTGGTCTACGTGCCCGCGCTCCAGCGGATGGGCTGCGAGATCGAGGTGTTCGACCAGTGCCTGGGCGGGCCGGCCTGCCGCTACCACGACACCAACGCCCGGCACTCCGCCGTGGTGCGCGGGGTCTCCAAGCTCAGGGGCGCCGACGTGACGCTGCCCGACATCAGGGCCGGGTTCTCGGCCGTCCTGGCCGCCGCTGTGGCCGACGGGACGTCCACGTTGCGCGGCGTGCACCACATCGAGCGGGGGTACCACCGGCCGTACGAGCAGTTCGTCTCGCTTGGTCTGAACATCCGAAGAGAACGGTAAAGACCGAGGAAGTGGGCGTTTGACGATGATCTGCTGGTTGCAGATCATCTGCGTGACCGTACTCAGATCCATCGGTGGCCTCGCCATGGCGGGGGCGCTCGGCGGGGTGCTGGCGGCGGCACTGGCCGTTCCCGTGGTGAGCGGTGGCGGCCTGGCCGCCAAGAACGTCGCCGACACCTTCGTCGACCTGCCGCCCGCGCCGCGCGAGGAGCCCCTGGCGCAGGTGACCAGGCTGCTGGACAAGGACGGCAGGCAGTTCGCCCAGTTCTACGAGGCCAACAGGACGACCGTGCCGCTCGCGGCCGTGGCGCCCCTGATGCGCAAGGCCATCGTGGCCATCGAGGACGCCCGCTTCTACGAGCACGGCGGCCTCGACGTCCGGGGCACGCTGCGGGCGCTGCTCACCAACACGCAGGCGGGCGGCATCCGGCAGGGCGGCTCGTCGCTGACGCAGCAGCTCGTCAAGAACATCCTGGTCGAGAGCGCCCGTACTGACGCCGAACGGGACAAAGCGCGGGCGCCCAACCTGGCCCGCAAGATCACCGAACTGCGGTACGCGCTGGCCCTGGAACGCAAGTACCGCAAGGACGAGATCCTTGAGCGCTACCTGAACATCGCCTACTTCGGCGCGGGCGCGCACGGCGTCGAGGCGGCGGCCCGGCGCTTCTTCTCCACCAGCGCCTCCAAGCTGACGCTGACCCAGGCGGCCACGCTGGCCGGGGCGGTGCGGATGCCGTACTCGACCGACCCCTCGCTCGGCCGCTCGCACGAGACGCGGCTGAAGGAGCGGCGCGACCTCGTCCTGGACCGCATGGCCGGGCTCAAGCTGATCACGCAGGCCCAGGCGAACGCCGCCAAGAACGCGCCGCTGGACCTGCGGCTGCGGCCCGAGCCGGGCGGCTGCGGGCAGAGCGCGTACCCCTACTACTGCCTGTACGTCCAGTACGAGCTGCTGTCGAACCCGGCGTTCGGCAACACCCCGGCCGAGCGGCGGACCAGGATGGCCAGAGGCGGCCTGGTGATCAGGACCGGCCTGGACCCGGTCGCGCAGCGCGCGGCCGAGCACGCGATCCAGCGGCACGTCTCGCCGGAGGACACCGAGGTCGCCGCCGAGGCCATGGTCGAGCCCGGCACCGGCCGGATCAGGGCGATGGCGGCCAGCAAGCAGTTCGGCCGCAACCGCGGCAACAAGAAGAACGGGCCCAGGACCACCTTCAACCTGGCCGCCGACGTCGCGCACGGCGGCGGCCAGGGCTTCCAGGCGGGATCGACGTTCAAGGTCTTCACCCTGGCCACGGCGTTGCAGCAGGGCTGGCGCTTCGGCGACGGCTTCCAGACGCCGGGGGAGCTGGTGCCCGCGCAGGGCTACCGCAACTGCGCCGGACGCCCGGTCAACGACCCGGAGACGCGCATACTCAACGCCAGCGGCGAGGGCGCGGGCGGCCCGCACAGCATCGAGACCGGCACCTGGAAGTCGGTCAACATCTTCTACATGATGCTGGAGCGCAAGGTCGGGCTCTGCAACGTGGTCAAGACGGCCAAGGCCCTCGGCGCGGTCCGGGCCGACGGCGGGCCGCTGCGCGAGGTGCCGACGTTCACGCTGGGCGTCAACGAGATGGACCCGGTGACGGTCGCGGGGGCCTTCGCCACGTTCGCGGCGCGCGGCGTGCACTGCCGTCCGCTGGCGATCGTGGAGATCACCGACCGCAGCGGCCGGCGGGCGCACGTGCCGCCGTCCTGCGAGCAGGTCATGGAGCGGCCGGTCGCGGACGCCGTCAACTACGTCCTGTCCGGGGTGTTCGACAAGGGCACCATGCAGGGGCAGAGCATCGGCCGCCCGGCCGCCGGCAAGACCGGCACCAACAACGGCTACACCTCGGCCTGGTTCGCCGGGTACACGCCCGACCTGGCGGCGGCGGTGAGCCTGGGGGACATCCGGGGCTCCTACCGCTACCCGCTGCAAGGGGTGCAGATCGGCGACCAGTACTACGGCGCGGTGCAGGGGGCGTCGCTGCCGGGCCCGATCTGGGTCGAGTCGATGCAGCAGGCCCTCGGCAACACCGAGCCGAGGGGCTTCCCCGGGCCGGACATGGGCCGCTTCGGCGGCGGGTTCACGCCGGGCCTGAAGGAGGCCGAGGCGCAGGAGGAGGACAAGAAGAAGAACAGGCGGCAGGGCGAACGCGCGTTCTTCCGGCACCACCGTCGCCTGTTCGAGTGGCTGCTCGGGCAGGGCCCGCCCGAGCCGGCGTTCCGCCGTCCCCGCCACCGCACCCGGTAGCCCGTACGCGCCACCGCACCCGGTGCCCCGCCGGCGGGACGCTCAGCCCGTCTTGCCGATGGGGGCGGTGGCCGCGCGGGTGAGGGTGATCAGGTTGTCGGGGGCGGTCTCGATCTGGAGCCCGCGCCGGCCGGCCGAGAAGTAGATCGTCTCGAAGTCGAGCGCCGAGGAGTCGACCACGGTCGGGAGCTGTTTGCGCTGGCCGAGCGGGCTGATGCCGCCCACCACGTAGCCGGTCACCCGCTCGACCTTGGCCGCGTCGGCCATGGCGGCCCGCTTGCCGCCCAGCGCCGAGGCCAGGGCCTTGAGGTCGAGCTTGCCCGACACGGGCACGACCGCCACCGCGAGGCCGCTCTCGACCTCGGCGACGAGCGTCTTGAAGATGCGCTCGTAGGGCACGCCGAGCGCGTCGGCCGCCTCCTCGCCGTAGGCCTGGGCGTTGGGGTCGTGATCGTAGGGGTGGAGCGTGAAGTCGGCCTTGGCCTTGGTCAGCGCCATGGTGGCCGGGGTGCCGCCGCCCTTGCCTTTGGTTTTGCTCACGTCGAACGATTGTAGCGAATCTACAATGTAAAGGCGCGGCCCGGTGTGTACCCGAGCGCCCGCCGGAAGACGTCGATGAACGCGCTGGCCGAGGCCCAGCCGCAGCGATGGGCGACCACGGTCACCGGCAGGCCGTCGGCGAGCAGCAGCAGGGCGTGGTGCAGGCGGAGCTGGGTGCGCCACTGGGGGAAGCTCATGCCGAGCTCGCGGCGGCACAGCCGGGCGAGGGTGCGCCCGCTGGTGCCGGCCCGGGCGGCGAGGGTGGCCAGGGTGCGCCCGTCGGCGGGGTCGTCGTGCAGGGCCGCGCATGCGGCGGCCAGGCGCGGGTCGCGGGCGGCGGGCACGTGGAAGGGCTGCTCGGGGGCGCGTCTGAGCCGGTCGAGCAGGACGGCCGTCAGGCGTTCGCGTTCGTCGCCCTCGGGGGCGTCGTCGTCGGTGCAGGCGATGATGAGCTCGCGCAGCAGCGGGCCGACGGCGAGCACGGCCGGCCGGGCCGGCCCGGCCGGGTCGCCGGTGAGGCCGATGAGGCGCAGGTCGGTGGTGCCGTGGGCGCGGTGTTCGTGCACGGTGCCGGCGGGGATCCAGATCGCGCGGTTGGCGGGGGCGACCCAGGTGCCGGCGTCGGTGGTGACGGTGACCATGCCGGCGCATGCGTAGGCGATCTGGTGGGTGTCGTGCCGGTGGGCGTCGATGCCCGTGCCGGGGGCCAGGGGGCGGCGGCCGGTGGGCGCCACGGGGGTGTGGCGGATATTCGGCATGGATTGGCATTTTATCGGAAGCAGGCCAGATCGGGCCCGGGAAATCATCGGAGCCGTGAACAGCATCCGGTCGCGGGCGGCGGGCCGTGACGACTGGCCGGGGTTTCGCGCGGCGGGCGCGGTGGCGTTGTTCGTGCTGTTCGCGGGCGGGGCGGCGGGCACGGTGCTGGGTGGCCGGCTGGCGGGCCGGTGGGGGAGGGTGCCGGCGATGCGGGTGGCGTACGCGGCGGCGGTGCCCGCCGTGGCCGGGGTGGTGCTGGCGCCGGGCCCGCTGGTGGGCGCGGGCGCCGAGGCCACCACGCTCAGGACGGCGCTGGCCTGCCTGGTCGCTTTCCCGGTGCTGGCCTGGCTGCTGGCGCGGACGCTGCGGGAGCCCGTCTAAAAGGTGGCGGTGCGCAGGCGCAGGACGGCGGAGTTGTCGCGCTGGGCAGGGTCGAGGCGGGTCGAGGTGACGTGCATGGTGACCGGGAGGGCGGCGTCGGCGTCGCGGTCGACGGCGACCTTGGCGGTGATGCGCACCGGGCGGCCGGGGTGGATGACGTCGATCGTGCAGTCGGCCCGGTGGTCGCCGTGGTGGCAGGAGGCGCCGGCGACGGCGGTCAGGGTGGCGCCGTCCGGGAGCGTGAGGGTGACGGGCACCTGGGCGGCGGCCATGAGCCCGCGCATGGTGACGGTCGCGGTGACGGTGGCGGTGCCGCCCCGGCGGACGGGCGCGGCGGGGCCGGCGGCGTCGAGGGAGAGGGAGTCGTAGACGCCCTGGGGGTCGGCCTCGCCGACGATGGCGCCGTAGCCTTCCGCGTTGAGCGCGGTGGCGACGGAGTTGCCGTCGGGCTCGCCGTCCTCCTTGCCGGACGACAGGACGCCGACCAGGTCGCTGCTGCCGCGCACGACCCATGGCCCGCCGCTGTGGCCTTTGGCCATGTGGCAGTTGTCGGTCTCCATCCGTCCGGCGCGGTCGCCGGGTCCGGCCAGCCGGGCGGCGAGCATGTCGCCGGCGGTGTCCTCGCCGTGGGCCTGCCGGGTGCGGCCCAGGCACCAGAGCTGGTCGCGGCCGTCGTAGGGGCGGCGGCCGAGCACGCCGGGGTAGCCGGAGGTGGCGATGGTGAAGCGGCCGCCCTCGTTGCGCAGCGGGGTGAGGGCGCCGACGGTGTCCTGGAGGGTGCGCTTCCTGCCGCCGACCTCGACGAGCGCGACGTCGTAGACGGAGTTCCAGTCGCCGCCGGTCCGCCCGGTGTAGGCGTCGGGCTTCCAGGCGCGCCGGCCGCCCCACCTGCCGTACGGTTCGCGCTGCTCGGTGGTGGCGGCGCGGCCGTCGTAGGCGGGGACGAAGGCGAAGTTGGTGTGCCAGTGGCCCGTCGCCGAGCCGTCGGGGCTGCTGTAGACGCAGTGGGCGGCGGTGATGACGAGGAGCCTGCTGGCCGAGCGGACGACCGAGGCGCTGCAGGAGTCGTCGCGGCCGGTGGCGTTGACGAAGAACAGCCGTCCGGTGACGCGGCTGTTGTCGCTGGCGGTGTACGGCCGGCGCACGCGGGCGTAGCCGTTGGTGTCGCCGCCGGGGGTGAGGCGTTTGGCGCCGGGCACACTGCGCCGCTCGGCGGCCCCGGCGTCGACGGGGAAGGTGCCGGGGGAGTCGGCGCCGAGGGGGAGGGGGGCGGAGTTGGCGCCGGCCTGTTTGCCGGGCGTCCAGTAGCGGGCGGCGCGTCCGGGACGCATGAGCGGGGAGGATGCCGCCCCGGGACTCTGGGGGTGGGCCTTGAGCGGCGGGGGTTCGGCGGTGGCGGGGGCGGCGGTGAGCGAGAGGCCGGCGAGCGTGGCCAGGGTGGTGACCAGAGTCTTCGACACGATGTCCCCTTGATCAGTCCGAAGCGATTCTGATCACTGTAAGTCACGACTTCATCGCTTACCGTGGTGAAACGGGACGTGTCGCGGTCAGCCCGCCGCCGCGTCCCCCGGGGCGAGGAACTCGGCGGTGCTCGCCTCTCCGGGTTCGCGGTCGGGGCGCAGGCCGCGCCAGGAGGGGTGGCGCAGCCGGCCGTCGCCGGTGACCTCGGCGTACTGGACCTCGCCGACGACGCGGGGCTCGACCCAGTGCGCGTGGCGGGCGTGCTCGCGCGGGACGGGCTCGTCGAAGGGCGGGTCGGGGCGTTCCAGGGGGGTGAGGAGGTCCTGGAGGTCGCGCAGCATCTGCTGGGTGAAGCCGGTGCCGACGTGGCCGACGTAGAGCAGGCGGCCGCGTGGGTCGTGGGCGCCGAGCAGGAGTGAGCCGATCATGCCCGACCGTCGTCCGCCGCCGGGGTGCCAGCCACCGATCACGACCTCGGCGGCGCTGACATTCTTGATCTTGGTCCATTCGCCGCTGCGCCGGCCGGGCCGGTACGGGGAGCCGAGCCGCTTGCACACCACGCCTTCGAGCCCGAGCTGGCGGGAGGAGTCGAAGGCGCGCTCGGCGTGGTCGGCGAACCAGACGGGCACCTCCCAGCGGAAGCCGGGCCGCAGGGTGTTCTCCAGCAGCTCGCGGCGTTCGCTGTAGGGGCGGCCGATCACGCTGTCGTCGTCGAGGTGCAGGATGTCGAAGGCCATGAACGTCACCGGCACCGCACGGGTCAGCTCGGCGACGGTGGCGGGGTTGCGCTGGTGCATGCGGGGCTGGAGGGCGGCGAAGCTGGGCCGTCCGGTCTCGTCGAAGGCGACGATCTCGCCGTCGATCACGGCCGCGTGCCGGCCGGTGGAGCCGGCCATGAGCTGGAGTTCGGGGTAGGCGGGGGTGATGTCCTTGTTGTTGCGCGACATCAGGCGGACCGAGCCGCCTTCGACGTAGGCGAGCGCGCGGACGCCGTCCCACTTCATCTCCACCGCCCACCCGGGGCCCTGGACGGAGGTCAGGGTGCCCAGCTGGGCCATCATCGGCGCGTAGGCCGGCAGCCGCACCATGGACTCTGCCGTACCCCAGGGGGTTGATCGACAGTGGCGGACCGGGGTCTACAAATGGTCAAGCGCGGTGTCTTCCACCAGTTCGCCGAGGTCCACGCCGTGTTCGCCCAGTTCGGAGACGGTCTTGCAGTAGCCGCGCAGGTACGTCCGGCCGTTGACGCGGTGCGAGACGCGCAGCAGTGGACGATCGTCGAGAATGATCGCCTCCACCAGGATGCCGCCGGGGGCTCGCCACTGTCCCATGCCGCCCAGCGTAAGCGAGTGGACATAATGGACATGTAATGCGAAAGGCGTGACGATGAGCCTTCGCCGCGCCGAGCGGGGCAAACAGTCGCAAGATTATTTTTAACTCCCCCAGAGTTTTCTTTGCCGCAGCATGTTAGACACCGGGCGATCCGGGCAGAAGGGGGCCAAGCCATTCCCCTGGCCGTGGTCGCGCCCCCGTGGCGGTCACGGCCTCTCGGCCCCGGCTTGGCCCGGTCCGGGGCTCTGGCGGGGGGGGGGGGGGGGGGGGGGGGGGGGGGGGGGGGGGGCGGGCCCCCGCGCCCCCCCCCCCCCCCCCCCCCCCCCCCCCCCCCCCCCCCCCCCCCCGTAACCCGCCTCACCTGCGTCCCGCATTCTGGACAGAACCGGATGCGGGGCCCGGACTCCGTAGACTGTCAGGGTGATTTCCCGTATTGACATGCGCGGTTCCCTCCCGGAGAACCTGCGCGACGTGCTGCCACGCGCCGAGCTCGACGTCGAGGCCGCCCTGGAGAAGGTGCGGCCCATCTGCGACGACGTGCGCCATCGCGGGGCGGCAGCCGTACGGGAGCTGACCGCCAGGTTCGACGGTGTCGAGATCGCCTCCGCCCGCGTCCCCGCCGACGCGATCCGCCGGGCGCTCGACGAGCTCGACCCCCGGGTCCGGGCCGCGCTGGAGGAGTCGATCAGGCGGGCCAGGCTGGTCCACCGCGACCAGCGCCGCTCCGACACCACCACGCAGGTCGTGCCCGGCGGCACGGTCACCGAGCGCTGGGTGCCGGTCGACCGCGTGGGCCTCTACGTGCCCGGCGGCCGGGCCGTCTACCCCTCCAGCGTGGTCATGAACGTCGTCCCCGCCCAGGAGGCGGGTGTCGCCTCGCTGGCGGTCACCAGCCCCGCCCAGAAGGAGTTCGGCGGGCTGCCCCACCCCACCATCCTGGCCGCGTGCGCGCTGCTCGGCGTCGACGAGGTCTACTCCGTGGGCGGGGCGCAGGCCGTGGCCATGTTCGCCTACGGCACCGAGGAGTGCGCGCCCGCGACCATGGTGACCGGCCCCGGCAACATCTGGGTCGCCGCCGCCAAGCGCCTGCTCAAGGGCCGCATCGGCATCGACTCCGAGGCCGGTCCCACCGAGATCGCCATCCTGGCCGACGAGACCGCCGACCCGGTGCACGTCGCCGCCGACCTGATCAGCCAGGCCGAGCACGACACGATCGCCGCCGCCGTCCTGGTCACCACCAGCCCCGAGCTGGCCGAGGCGGTCGAGAAGGAGCTGCCGGGCCAGGTCTCGGCCACCCGCCACTCCGAGCGCATCACCGAGGCGCTGGGCGGCCGGCAGTCGGGCATCGTGCTGGTCTCCTCGATCGACGACGGCCTCAAGGTCGTCGACGCGTACGCGGCCGAGCACCTGGAGATCCACACCGCCGGCGCGGCCGAGGTCGCGGCCAGGGTGCGCAACGCCGGGGCGATCTTCGTCGGCACCTACGCGCCGGTCTCGCTCGGCGACTACCTCGCCGGGTCCAACCACGTGCTGCCCACGGGTGGCTGCGCCTGCCACTCCAGCGGCCTGTCGGTGCAGTCGTTCCTGCGCGGCATCCACGTCGTCGACTACACCCGCGAGGCGCTGGCCCAGGCGGCGGCCCACGTGTCGGTGCTGGCCGACGCCGAAGACCTGCCGGCGCACGGCGCCGCGATCCGCGCCCGTTTCGACTGGCGAGTCCCCACGGAGTCAGAGTGAATCCCGCCGACGTGACGCTCGACGACCTGCCCATCCGCGACGACCTGAAGGGCCGCTCGCCCTACGGCGCGCCGCAGATCGACGTGCCGGTCCGGCTCAACACCAACGAGAACCCCTATCCGCCCTCGCCCGCGCTGGTCGCCGACCTGGCCGAGGCCGTCGCCGCGAACGCGGGCGAGCTCAACCGCTACCCCGACCGCGACGCCACGCGGCTGCGCGCCGAGCTGGCCGCCTACCTGGGCCACGGGCTGAGCCCCGACCAGGTGTGGGCGGCCAACGGCTCCAACGAGGTGCTCCAGCAGATCCTGCAGGCCTTCGGCGGCCACGGGCGCACCGCGATCGGGTTCGAGCCGTCGTACTCGATGCACCCGATCCTCACCACCGGCACCAGCACCGAGTGGATCGGCGCCCTGCGCGAGGACGACTTCTCGCTCGACCCCGGCAAGGCCGTCGCGGCGATCGAGGAGCACCGGCCCGACATCGTCTTCCTGGCCTCGCCCAACAACCCGACCGGCACCGCGCAGCCGCTGTCGACGATCGAGGCGGTGCTCGCCGCCGCCCCGGGCGTGGTGGTGATCGACGAGGCCTACGCCGAGTTCGCCCGCGAGGGCACCCCGTCGGCGCTGACGCTGCTGCCGCGCCACCCCAGGCTGATCGTCACCCGCACGATGTCCAAGGCGTTCGCCATGGCCGGCACGCGGCTGGGCTACCTGGCCGCGCATCCGGCCGTGGTGCAGGCGCTGCTGCTGGTGCGGCTGCCGTACCACCTGTCCACGCTCACCCAGACGGCCGCGCGCGTCGCCCTGCGCCATCGCGACGAGCTGCTCGGCACGGTCGACGCGCTGCGCGCGGAGCGGGACGCCACGGTCGCGTGGCTGCGCGGCAAGGGGCTGTCGGTGGCCGACTCCGACGCCAACTTCGTGCTGTTCGGGCGGTTCCCCGACCGGCGCGCGGTGTGGGAGGGGCTGCTGGCGCACGGCGTGCTCATCCGCGAGGTGGGCCCGCCAGAATGGCTGCGTGTGTCGATCGGCACCGGCGAGGAGATGGCGGCCTTCCGCGCCGCGATGGAGGAGGTTCTGTGAGTCGCGTAGGGCGCGTGGAGCGGGCAACGAAGGAGACCTCGGTCCTGGTCGAGGTGGGCCTCGACGGCACCGGCCTGGTCGACGTCTCGACCGGGGTGGGCTTCTTCGACCACATGCTGGCCCAGCTCGGCAAGCACGGTCTGTTCGACCTGACCGTCAAGACCGAGGGCGACCTGCACATCGACGCCCACCACACGATCGAGGACACCGCGCTGGCGCTCGGCGCGGCCTTCCGCCAGGCGCTGGGCGACAAGTCCGGCATCCGGCGGTTCGGCAGCGCGTCGTGCCCGCTGGACGAGTCGCTGGCCCAGGTCACGGTCGACCTGTCCGGGCGGCCGTACCTCGTGCACAGCGAGCCCGAGGGCATGGCCCCGATGATCGGCCCCGACTACGACACGACGATGACCCGGCACATCCTGGAGTCGCTGGTGGCCCAGGCGGCCATCTGCCTGCACGTGCACGTGCCGTACGGGCGCAACGCCCATCACATCGTCGAGGCCCAGTTCAAGGCGCTGGCCAGGGCGCTGCGCGAGGCGTCCGAGCTCGACCCGCGCGCCTCGGGCGTGCCGAGCACCAAGGGCGTGCTGTGACCGACAATCTCATCGCCGGCGTGATGGTGTTCCTCGGCCTGTTCCTCGGCGGAGGGGTGTTCTCGCTGGCCAAGCAGGGTCTCAAGGTGGGCGCCGCGGTCTGCGCGGTCGGCGCGGCGATGGCGATCACGGCGGGGGTGTTGTGGTGGTGAGCAAGAACATCGTGGTGCTCGACTACGGCTCGGGCAACCTGCGCTCGGCCGAGCGGGCCCTGGCCAGGGTGGGCGCGGACGTCACCGTGACCGCCGACTTCGACGCGGCCCTCGACGCCGACGGGCTGGTCGTGCCGGGCGTCGGCGCGTTCGCGGCCTGCATGGCCGGGCTCAAGGCCGTCCACGGCGACCGGGTCATCGGCCGCCGCCTGGCCGGTGGGCGTCCGGTGCTGGGCATCTGCGTCGGCATGCAGATCCTGTTCGCCAGGGGCGTCGAGCACGGCGTCGAGACCGAGGGCTGCGGCGAGTGGCCGGGCACGGTCGAGCGGCTGGAGGCGCCCGTGCTGCCGCACATGGGGTGGAACACGGTCAAGGCGCCCGCCGACAGCGTGCTGTTCGCCGGGCTCGACGCCGACACCCGCTTCTACTTCGTGCACTCCTACGGCGTGCGCGAATGGGAGCTCCAGCCGGCCGACCAGGGCTTCGCCGCGCCCGTGGTGACCTGGGCCGAGCACGGCGTTCCGTTCGTGGCCGCCGCCGAGAACGGCCCGCTCATGGCCACCCAGTTCCACCCCGAGAAGTCCGGCGACGCCGGAGCCGCCCTGCTGAGGAACTGGCTAGAGACGGTATGAGCAAGGAGCGGGCGCGCCGGCGGGCCGTGCGGGAGGCCGAGCGGGCGCGCGCGATCCGGCTCAACGAGGAGCGGCAGGCGCGCCGGGCCCGGCGCCGCGCCCTGACCGCCCGCCTGATCCCGCGTCCGGTCAGGTTCGCCCGGCAGGGCGGCCTGATCGCCCGCCGCCACCGCGCCCAGAACGTCGCGGTGGCGCTCGGCTTCCTGATCGTGCAGGCGATCGTGTGGCTGGTGTGGGGCTCGCCGGCGCTGAGCCTCGCCGTGTTCGTCTTCTCCCTGCTGCTCGCACCCGTTGTCGTGACCCTCGCTTTCGACCGGAGGACCTGAATGTCGCTCGTATTGCTGCCCGCCGTGGACGTGGCCGATGGCCAGGCCGTACGCCTCGTCCAGGGGGAGGCCGGGACCGAGACCGGCTTCGGCGAGCCGCTCGCCGCGGCGCTGGCCTGGCAGCAGGCGGGCGCCGAGTGGGTCCATCTGGTCGACCTCGACGCCGCCTTCGGCAGGGGCTCCAACAAGGAGCTGATCAGCGAGGTGATCGGCAAGCTCGACGTCGACGTGGAGCTGTCGGGCGGCATCCGCGACGACGAGTCGCTGGCCGCCGCCCTGGCCACCGGCTGCCGCCGGGTCAACATCGGCACCGCCGCGCTGGAGAACCCCGACTGGTGCCGCAAGATCATCGCCGAGCACGGCGACCGGATCGCCGTCGGCCTCGACGTGCGCGGCACCACGCTGGCCGCCCGCGGCTGGACGAAGGAGGGCGGCGACCTGTGGGAGGTGCTCGACCGCCTGGAGGCCGACGGCTGCCCCCGCTACGTCGTCACGGACGTGACCAAGGACGGCATGCTCCAGGGCCCCAACCTCGACCTCTACCGGCGTATCTGCGCACGCACCGACAAGCCCGTGATCGCCAGTGGCGGAGTGTCCAGTCTTGACGACCTGGTGGCACTGGCTTCTCTCGTCCCGGACGGAGTGGAGGGAGCCATCGTGGGCAGGGCCCTGTACGCTCACGCGTTCACTCTGGAGGACGCGCTGGCCGCGGTACGCGTTTAGCTTCGCCGGGAGGGGGCGGAATGAGCGTCAGCATGGAAAGCACCGGTCCGAGGGTGTTTTCGGGCGGCATCTGGGAGGAGAAGTACGGCTACGCCCGCGCCGTGGTCGTGGGAGAGCGGGTGATCGTGTCCGGGTGCACGGCCACGATCGACGGCGAGGTGCGTCACGTCGGCGACGCCTACCGGCAGAGCCTGACCGCCATCGACATCGCGCTCGACGCCGTCGAGGTCGGCGGCCTGACCCGCGAGGACGTCGTCATGGTCCGCTACTACGTGGTGGAGCAGCGCCACTTCGACCTCGTCGGCCGGGCCATCTACGAGGTCTTCGGGCACGTGCGGCCCGCCTGCACAGGAGTGAGGGTCGCCGGGCTGGTCGACCCTCGAATGCTGGTCGAGATCGAAATCGAGGCACTACGAGCATGACCGTAGCGGTAAGAGTGATCCCCTGTCTCGACGTCGACGCCGGACGGGTCGTCAAGGGCGTCAACTTCGAGAACATGCGCGACGCGGGAGATCCGGTCGAACTGGCCAGGCGCTACGACGAGGAGGGCGCCGACGAGCTGACCTTCCTCGACATCACCGCGTCGTCGGGCGAGCGGGAGACCATGCTCGACGTGGTGCGCCGCACCGCCGAGCAGGTGTTCATCCCGCTCACCGTGGGCGGCGGCGTGCGCGCGGTCGACGACGTCAACCGGCTGCTGCGGGCCGGGGCCGACAAGGTGTCCCTGAACACCGCGGCCATCGCCAGGCCCGAGCTGCTGACCGAGGCGTCGCGGCGGTTCGGCGCGCAGTGCGTGGTGCTGTCGGTCGACGCGCGCCGGGCGCCGGGCATGCCCAGCGGGTTCGAGGTGACCACCCACGGTGGCCGGCGCGGCACGGGCATCGACGCCGTGGAGTGGTCGGCGCGCGGCGAGGAGCTGGGCGTGGGCGAGATCCTGCTCAACTCGATGGACGGCGACGGCACCCTCGACGGCTACGACCTGGAGCTGCTGCGCGCGGTGCGCACGGCGGTGCGGGTGCCGGTGATCGCCAGCGGCGGGGCCGGCCGGCTGGAGGACTTCCCGCCGGCGATCGCGGCCGGGGCCGATGCCGTGCTGGCCGCGAGCGTGTTCCACTTCGGCACGCTGAAGATCGGCGACGTCAAGGAGACGCTGCGGATGGCGGGCCACCCGGTCCGCTGAGACCGCCCGCCGGCCTCGCCCGCGCGAGGCCGGCGACCGGTTCAGAACACCCGCATGTGGTGGTAGAGCTCGTAGGAGACGTCCTGGGCGGCGAACGCGGCCGCCTCCGAACGCTTGACCGCCAGGTACGCCTCGCGCCGCAACGGCCCGAGCGCCTCCATGAGCACCTCGTCGGCCTCCAGCGCGTCGAGCGCCTCCTCCAGCGAGCCGGGCAGGCGCTGGTAGCGGCCGGGCAGGGTGTCGGGATCGACGTCCACGGCCTCGCCCGGGTCGAGCTTGCGCCGGATGCCGTCGAGCCCGGCGTGGATGACCGCGCCGAGCGACAGGTACGGGTTGGCCGAGGAGTCCGACGGCTTCAGCTCCAGGTTCGGCTCGCCGCTCTCGCCCAGCGGTGAGCACACGCGCACGGCCGCCTCCCGGTTGTCGGGGCCGTAGACCGCGTACGCGCTGGACCACATGCGGGGCACGAGCCGGCGGAAGCTGTTGACGCTGCCGCAGGTCAGGGCGGTCAGGGCGGGCAGGTGGGCGATCAGGCCGCCGATGAAGCCCGTCCGCACGTCGCCGTCCTCGGCGAACAGGTTCCGGGTGTCGCGCCACAGCGACAGGTGCAGGTGGGCGCCGTTGCCGGCCTGGTCGGCGAGGGGTTTGGGAGCCAGCGAGGCCCACATCGACATGCGCATCGCGACGCCGCGCACGGTCTCGCGGTAGAGCACGTGGTTGTCGGCGGCGCGCAGCGCGGGGGCGTGGCGCACCGACAGCTCCTGCTGACCGGGGCCGAGCTCGGGATGGTAGTGCTCGACGCGCAGGCCCTGGGTCTCCAGGGCGCGGACGAGCTTGATCGCGTAGTCGTGCGCGGTGTCGAAGCCGGTGTTGGCATAGCAGAGAGTGTCGTCGAGCGGCACCAGCCGGTCGGGGCCGCCACCGGGGTCGGGCAGGCGGCGGCCGAGCGTGAACTCGGGCTCGAAGGCCGCCTCGATCCGGTAGCCGTCGGCGGCCAGCTCCGCCACGGCGTCCTTGAGGAACGTGCGGGCGCAGGCTTCCCATGGTGAGCCGTCGGGACGGCGAAGGTCCGACAGCATCGCGGCGGCGCCCGGCGCATGGGGCAACGGGACGAACGTGGCGGGGTCGGGGACAATGCGAACCTCGCCCACCGGACCCAGATGCTCGACCTCCTGGAGCTGGTCGAGCATGTTCATCGCCATCATGGCCACCGTGTGCCCGATGCCCGAGTTGAGCCGTTCGGCCAGCCGGGACCGGGACGCCGCCTTGCCACGGACCACGCCACCGTGGTCGGCGTACAGGAAACGGATCAGCTCGACGCCCTCAAGCTCGGCCCGTTCGAGGACGCGCCGGGCCTGCGGATCGAGCTGATGGATCTTGGTGCCGCTGGGGCGATCTCTCATCCTGCCTGCGTAACACGATCTGTCAGCGCGTGGAAGCACCCAGCGCGGACAGAACGCGAACGTCAGGTCAGAACGTTCGTAAAGAAGACCGCCAATTGGTTGGCTCCTTGGACAATTCCATCAAACACGCCGTTGACCGCGGCCGCCGCCTGGGCCGGCCGGGTGAACAGGTAGAAGACCACGAACGCCACCAGAACGTACGTAGCCACCTTCTTGACCTGCATGGGGGGCCTCCTGCAGTCCATTCCCAGCCGTATATACCCGGATCTGGGCGATCACGGTCATCTTCTGTGAAGATGTCCAAGATCCTAACCGGGGGGCTTCTTTCCTGTGCCATCGTACGTGCTGAAGGTTTAAGACGAAGGGTTTCTGCGCCGAGGGTTTCGGTCAGAATCCGAGCCGGGCTTCGGTTGCCCGGGTCACCGCCGGGTCGTCGCCGGTCAGCTCCACCCTGGCGTGCGCCTGCCGGCCGAAGCAGAACAGCAGGAGCTCCTGGGCCGTGCCGGTGACCTGCACCTTGGCGCCCTCCCGCGCCCCGCCGAGCGCGACCCCGCCGCCGGTGCGGCGCAGCACCAGCCGCACGGGCGAGCGGCGCAGCATGAGCCGGGCGCCCGCCGCCACCCGCTTCCAGATGAGCCGGTCGAGGTCGGCCGGCAGCTCGCGGGGCTCCCATCCGGGCTGGGCGCGGCGCACGTCCTCGTGGTGGACGAAGAACTCCAGCGTGTTGACCGCCGTGTCGAGGAAGGGCAGCAGCCCGTAGACGCCGCCCGGCCGGCGCACGATGCCCACCAGCTCGGGGTAGGGGTGCTTGGCCTTCAGGCCGTTCTGGACCGAGGCGGTGTAGCCCGCCAGCGCGGAGATCCCGATGCCGCCCATGGCGTCCGGCCGGCGCTCGCGGAGCACGAGGTGGGCGGCCAGGTCGTAGGTGTTCCACCCCTCGCACAGGGTGGGCGCGCCGGGACCGAGCCGGTCGAACAGGTCGCAGAGCGCGGCGCGTTCGCCACGAGCGTGAGTCACCCGGCCAAGCCTACCTGTGGGAATAAGGAGCTGATCTGACGTGATAGGGACATAGATAGAAATTTCGACGTTTGAAGGGAAAAATATCGAGTGGCGAGCAAGGTCACCTCGGCCGTCATGCGTCAAGGGCTGCGTGTCCTTGGGGTGGCCATTCGCACGGAGAGAGCCGTGTTCGCGATGGCCGCGCTGGCCAGCGCGGTCTACGGCGGCATGACCGTCGCCTCCGCCTGGGCACTGGGCTGGGCGACGCAGAACGTGGTGCTGCCCGCCTTCGACCGGGGCGAGACCGCCGCCGGCGCCCTGTGGACCGGGGCCGCGCTCATCGTCGGCACCGCGCTGCTGAAGGCGATCGGCGTGGCCGGACGCCGCATCCTGGCCGGCGTCGTGCAGTACCGCATGCAGGCCAGGTCGCGCAGGGACGTGACCAAGCAGTACCTGCGGCTGCCGCTGTCCTGGCACCACCAGCACCCGACCGGGCAACTGCTGTCCAACGCCAGCGCCGACGCCGAGGCCGCCTGGGCGCCGCTCGCGCCGCTGCCGATGGCCGTCGGCGTGCTGGTCATGCTGTTCACCGCGGCCATCGCCATGGTCTTCACCGACCTCGTGCTCGCCCTGGTGGGCTTCCTGATCTTCCCGGCCATCGCCGTGCTGAACCTGATCTACCAGCGCAGGCTCAGCCCCCTGGCCACCCGCGCCCAACAACTGCGCGCCGAGGTCAGCGAGATCGCCCACGAGAGCTTCGACGGCGCGCTGGTCATCAAGACCCTCGGCCGCGAGGAGCTGGAGACCGACCGCTTCCGCCGCCGCGCCCACGAGCTGCGCGACGCCAACATCGCCGTCGGCCGGGTGCGCGGGCTGTTCGACCCCATGCTGGAGGCGCTGCCCACGATCGGCGTGCTGGCCGTGCTCGCGGTCGGCGCGCTGCGCCTGTCCACGGGCGCGATCGACTCCGGCGACCTGGTGCAGGTCGCCTACCTGTTCACGCTGCTGGCCTTCCCGATCAGGGCGCTGGGCTGGGTGCTGGCCGAGCTGCCGCGCAGCGTCGTCGGCTGGCAGCGGGTGCAGGCCGTGCTCGACGCCGAAGGCTCCATGGACTACGGCGACACGCCGGTGGCCTCGTCCGGGCCCGCCGAGCTCAAGGTCGCCGGCGTGTCCTACGCCTACGGCCAGGCCGAGGTGCTGCACGACGTCACCTTCGACGTGCCGCCCGGCCGTACCGTGGCCCTCGTCGGGCCGACCGGGTCGGGCAAGTCGACGCTGGTGCAGCTTCTCGCCCGGCTCGTCGACCCCGCCTCCGGGCAGGTGCTGCTCGACGGCGTGGACGTGCGCGACCTGCCCTACGGCGCCATCGCCGCCTCCGCCGCGCTGGTGCCCCAGCAGACGTTCCTGTTCGACGACACCGTACGCGGCAACGTCGCGCTCGGCCTGGACACCGGCGACGAAGACGTGTGGGCGGCGCTGCGCCTGGCCCAGGCCGACGGCTTCGTCGGCCGCCTGGGCGACGGCCTGGACACCCGCGTCGGCGAGCGCGGCGCGTCGCTGTCCGGCGGCCAGCGCCAGCGCATCGCCCTGGCCCGCGCGGTCGTCCGCCGCCCGCGCCTGCTCATCCTGGACGACGCCACCTCCAGCGTGGACCCCCAGGTCGAGGCCAGAATCCTGCACGGGCTGCGGGACACCGCGCACGCCTCCACCGTCGTGGTCGTCGCCTACCGCATGGCCACCATCGCCCTGGCCGACGAGGTGGTCTACCTCGACCACGGCCGGGTCGTGGACCGCGGGACCCACGAGGAGCTGCTCGTACGCTGCCTCGGATACCGCAACCTGGTGACCGCCTACGAGCGCGAGGAGGCCGAACGGGCCGCCATCGACCTGGCCCCGGCCCAGGACGCCGAAGAGGAAGAGGAAGAGGTCAGCGCATGAGCGAGGCGCTCCAGGGCAACGTCGAGCGGTCCGCGCTGGCCACCATCTGGCACGGCCTGTCGCTCACCCCCGAGTTCCGCAAGGGGCTGGCCGGCACGCTGGGGCTGGCCGTCGTGGCGACCGTCGGCAAGATCATCGTGCCCATCGCGGTGCAGCAGACGATCGACACCGGCATCAAGTCCGGCACGCCGGACCTGCCGTACATCACCCGGGCCGTCCTGGTGTGCGCCGCGGCGGTGGTGCTGACCGCGCTGGCCGGCTACATCATGAACGTGCGCCTGTACAAGGCCACCGAGTCCTCGCTGGCCAGCCTGCGCGTCCGCGGGTTCCGGCACGTGCACGACCTGTCGGTGCTCACCCAGAACAGCGAGCGGCGCGGCGCGCTGGTCTCGCGGGTCACCAACGACATCGACCAGATCAGCACGTTCATGCAGTGGGGCGGGCTGATGATCATCGTGGCGTTCGGCCAGCTCTTCGTGGCCAGCGTGCTCATGCTGGTCTACTCCTGGCAGCTCACGCTCCTGGTGTGGGCGTGCTTCGTCCCGCTGGTGATCGCGCTGCCGCGCTTCCAGCGGTTGTTGTCGCGGGCGTACACGACCGTGCGCGAGCGCACCGGCGACATGCTCGCCGCGGTCAGCGAGTCCGTCGTCGGCGCCGCCGTCATCAGGGCCTACGCCTCCGAGCGGCGCACCGCCGAACGCATCGACAGGTCCGTGGACGCCAACAGGGCCGCGCAGATCAAGGCCCAGACCATCGTGGGCTTCGTCTTCCCGCTGACCGAGATCGTGGCCGCGCTGGCCATCGCCGGGATCGTGCTGCTCGGGGTCAGGCTCGGGGTGTCCGGCGACATCACCGCGGGCAAGCTGGTGGCCTTCCTCTTCCTGGTCACGCTGTTCGTCTCGCCGCTGCAGACCGCCACCGAGGTGCTGAACGAGGCCCAGAACGCGGTGGCCGGGTACCGCCGCATCCTGGGCGTCCTGGACACCCCGCCGGACGTCGCCGACCCCGGTGAGAAGGGCGTGCTGCTGCCCCGGGGCCCGATCTCGGTGGCCTTCGAGAACGTGCACTTCTCCTACCCGGGCGGGCCGCCCGTGCTGCGCGAGGTCTCGCTGGAGATCCCGCCGCGCTCGCGGATCGCCGTCGTGGGCGAGACCGGGTCGGGCAAGACCACGTTCGCCAAGCTGCTGACCCGGCTCATGGACCCCGTCGGGGGCCGTGTCACCGTGGACGGCCACGACCTGCGCGACGTGCGCTTCTCCTCCCTGCGCGAACGCATCGTCATGGTCCCCCAGGACGGCTTCCTGTTCGACGGCACCCTGGAGGACAACGTCCGGTACGGCAGGCCGCCGGCGACCCGCGAGGAGATCCAGCTCGCGATGACCGAGCTCGGCCTGGCCGACTGGGTCGAGGGCCTGCCCGCGGGCCTGGACACGCCCGTCGGCCAGCGCGGCGAGTCGCTGTCGGCCGGGGAGCGCCAGCTCGTCGCCCTGGCCCGCGCCTACCTCGCCGACCCCGACCTGCTGCTGCTGGACGAGGCCACCTCGGCCGTCGACCCGGCCACCGAGGTGCGCCTGGCCCGCGCGCTGGAGGGCGTCACCAGGGGCCGCACCGCCGTCTCGATCGCCCACCGGCTCTCGACGGCGGAGAACGCCGACGAGGTGCTGGTGTTCGACGCCGGACGCCTGGTGCAGCGCGGCCCGCACGCCGAGCTGGTCAGCCGGCCCGGCGTCTACGCCGGTCTGCACGCCTCCTGGGTCTCGGCGGCGCACTCCTAGCCGGGCGCGACGGTTTCCCGGTCGGGTGCGACGGCTTCCCGTCGAGCGCGGCGGCTCCTAGTCGAGGGCGGCGGCGAACGTCACGCTCGTGCCCGCCGGGCCGGACACGATCGTGATGTGGTCGCACAACATCCGGGTCAGCCACAGCCCCCGCCCGCGGAACTCCAGCCCCGCGGGCGGGCGCGCCTCGCCCATCCAGCCGGGCGGCAGCCCCGGGCCCTGGTCGGTGACCTCGCACCACAGCCGGCCCTCGCCCGACCACAACCGCAGCCGCCCCTGGCCGCCGCCGTGCAGGACGGCGTTGGTGGTGACCTCGTTGACCGCCAGCACGAAGTCCTCCAGCCGCCGCCCGCTCAGCCCTTCGTAGGCGGCCTGCTCGGCCACGGCCCTGCGCAGGAACGTGATGCGCCCGCGCGCGAAGGTCGCGCGGAGCACCTGCCTACCCATCGCCCACCCGGCGGACGACGACGTGCGTGTCGGCCCTGACCAGCCGGAGCACCCGGGCCACCCGCTCGGCGCAGACGACCACGGTCGAGCCGTAGGGCCTGGCCGCGGCCGTGACGGTCAGCAGCCGGGCCGAGCCGGCGTCGATGAAGTCGAGGTGGGAGGCGTCGATCACGACCTGCCCCGGCTCCTTCTCCAGCGGCGACAGCACCGAGCCGAACGCCGGCCTGTTGGTGAGGTCGACGTCGCCCCACACCCGCAGCCCCGGCGGGGAGGAGGTGTTGGCGAAGCGCAGCAGGGCCTGCTCGGGGGCGATGGGGTGGACCGCGGTGGCCCGTTCGATGGCGTCGAGGGGGAACAGCTCGCGGTCGTACTGGCACACCGCGGCCAGCCAGCGCTCGCCGAACAGCTCGTTGGCCGCGGCCTCGAAGGCGGCCTGGGCCTGCGCGTCGCGCGCTCCCCAGGAGGCGTCGATCAGGGCGTAGACGCCGTGCTGGCCGTGCCTGCGCGCCCGGTGGTGGGCGTCGGCCAGGCCGTGCAGCAGGCGGTCGGGGTCGAGGCGGCCGTCGGTGAAGTGCGTCTCGGCGCAGGAGAGGATCTCCACCTGCCCGGCGGCCTCGGCGTCGTCGAACCCGGGGATGAGCGGCGCCAGCCAGCCCCGGGTCTGCTCCGGGGTCTCCGCATGGGTGATGATCATCACCTTGGTCCGGCGGCGCAGCCCGTTGAGTGTGAACTGCCTGGTCGTCGTCATGCGCTGCCGGTCGCCCTCGAACGGCAGGCAGACGTGGTCCCCCAGATCCGGGTCGAGGACCGAGCCCGCGACGTGCACCACGATGTGTCCTCCCTAGCACGCGTCGCCTAGAAATTACCGTGATGCCCGCGATCACGTAGCGCGTTCTCGGCAAAACACACCGTTACCCGATGCGGGCCGGTGTACGTTTTCGGCGGGGCCGCCCAGGAAGGGTCGTGAAAGGCATGGGCGTGGACGTTCTGGAGACGACGCACAGCAGGCACGGGGAGATCGTGGTGGTCGGCCTCACGGGCGAGGTCGACGTCGACAACGTCGACCGGGTCAGGAGGTGCCTCGACGAGGCGGTGGAGGCGTACGGCCCGCGGCTGGTGGTCGACCTGACCGGGTTGACCTTCATCGACACCACGGGGCTCGGGGTGCTGGTACGCCAGCTCGCCGCGTTGCGCGACAGGAACGGCACGATGGCGCTGGTGGCCTCCGACGGCCAGGTGCTGCGACGGCTGCGCAGGACGAACCTGGCGGCCCTGTTCCCGATCCACGGCACCTTGTCCGAGGCGCTGGCCCAGCCGGAGGCGGGAGCACGAGGGCGGGCTGGTTGAATGGCAACATGTCCCTCGACCCCGAGATCGCCGCACGGCTGAAGCGCAACGCGGACGGCCTCGTGCCCGCCGTCGCCCAGCAGCACGACACCGGCGAAGTGCTCATGATGGCCTGGATGAACGACGAGGCGCTGCACCTCACGCTCACCACCGGCCGGGCCACCTACTGGTCGCGCAGCCGCGACGAGCTGTGGGTCAAGGGCGACACCTCCGGGAACGTCCAGCACGTCAAGAGCGTGGCCCTCGACTGCGACGGCGACACGATCCTGCTCAAGGTCGACCAGGTCGGCGCGGCGTGCCACACCGGCGACCACACCTGCTTCGACGCCGGCCTGATCGGTTAGGGCCGCGAGATGGCCTCCGACAACGGGCGGCGCGAGCTGTGGGCGTGGCTGGGGCTCACCGTCCTGGGCAGCTGCCTGGTGCTGCTGGCGGCCGGCCGGGGCTGGGTGCGGGTGCTCGGCGGGCAGGCCGCCGACGCGGTGGCGCCCACCGGCGGCGACCTGAGCCCCGTGCTCACGCCGCTGGGGCTGGCGGGGCTCGCGGGCGTGGTGGCCGTGCTGGCCACCAAGGGCGCCGGGCGCAGGGTCGTCGGCGCGCTGGTCGCGCTCTGCGGCGCGGGCGCGGCGGCGGGCACGTGGTCGGCGCTGGCCTCGGCCACCGTCACCGGCTGGCTGCGCGAGCACAACGCGATGCGCGCGATGGCCGGCCTGCCCTGGGAGCCGGTGCCGGCCTGGCCGGTCGTGGCCGGGCTCGGCGCGTTCCTGCTGCTGGCCGGCGGCGTGCTGGCCGTGGTGCGCGGCGGCAGGTGGACGGGCATGTCGGGCCGCTACGAGAGGGCCGCCGCCACAAGCGGAGACGGAACCGGCGACCGGGCTGACGACCGGGCTGACGACCGGGGCGGCGCGGTCGCGGCCTCCGCCCGCAGGGCCCATGACGACCGCGAGCTGTGGGACGCGCTCGACCGCGGCGACGACCCGACAGAGTCCCCGGATCGCCGTTGAGGTCGGTAGTCACGAAATCTCCACGGTTCTGAACCTGTGTCTGCTTGGCAAACCTTTTCTCAATAAGCTGCCGTTGCAACTCGCCGAGAACACAAGAGGAGCCAGGCTCATGAGCTACGGGGACCAGGGCGGCAGCGGGGGCTACGGCGCGCAGCCACCCGGCGGAGGCTACGGCCAGCAGCCGCCCACCGGCGGCTACGGTCAGCAGCCTCCGAGTGGCGGCGGTTACGGTCAGCAGCCCCCCAGCGGTGGCGGCTATGGCCAGCAGCCCCAGAGCGGCGGCTACAACCAGCAGCCGCCCGGCGGTTACGGCTACAACCAGCAGCCGCCGAGCTACCCCCAGGAGCCCCTCGGCTACGGGCAGCAGCCGCAGCCCCCGAGCGGCGGCTACGCCCAGCCCGGCTACGGCCAGCAGGGTTACGGCCAGCCCGGCTACGGCCAGTACGGCGCCCCCCAGCAGCCCCGCTCCACCAACGGCATGGCGGTGGCCTCGCTCATCCTCGGCATCGTCGGCCTGGTCACCTGCGGCGCGACCAGCATCGTCGGCGTCATCCTCGGTCACATCGCGCTCAACCGCATCAAGCGCACGGGGGAGGAGGGCCAGGGCATGGCGATGGGCGGTTTGGTGACCTCGTACATCATGGTCGTGCTCTTCGTGCTGCTCTTCCTGCTGTGGGGCGGGGCCCTGCTGACCCTGATCGGCCTCGGCTCGGCGGCCTCCGTCAGCGACTACTCGTGAACGGACGGGGCGCAGCGTGACGCCTCGCTTGCGGTGTGATTACGAATTGTCCGCAACGTGGGCGTTAGTCCACGTAGGGGATGCTTTCTCGCTAGGCTGCCGCGCGCAACTCGCTTCACGATGACGACATGAGGAGTCATGAGCATGAGTTACGGAAACCAGGGCGACGGTGGTTACGGCGCCCAGCCGCCCGGCGGCGGTTACGGCCAGCAGCCGCCGAGCGGTGGTGGCGGTTACGGCCAGCAGCCCCCCAGCGGTGGCGGTTACGGCCAGCAGCCCCCCAGCGGCGGCGGCTACGGCCAGCAGCCCCCGAATGGCGGCGGCTACGGTGAGCAGCCCCCCGGTGGTTACGGTCAGCAGCCCCCGAGCGGCGGCGGCTACGGCCAGCCCCCCGGTGGCGGTTACGGCCAGCCGCCCGGTGGTTACCCCGGTGGCGGCTACGGCCCCGGTGGCGGCGGCACCCCGCCGGACAACCAGCTGGTCCCGGCGCTCCTCACCACCCTGTTCTGCTGCCTGCCCCTCGGCATCGTGGCGATCGTGAAGTCGTCGCAGGTCAACTCCAAGTGGCAGGTCGGCGACTACCAGGGCGCCATGCAGGCCGCCGAGGAGGCCAAGACCTGGTGGAAGCGCAGCCTGATCTTCGGCATCATCGCCATCGTGCTGCTCATCATCTTCTACGTGGTGGTGTTCGTCCTGCTCGCCGCCTCCACGAGCAGCTACGGCTCTTACTGACGGACGGGGACACCGAGAGCATGAACATCGCAACAACCGGGCGGCGGGGGACGAGACGGCTGAAGGGCCTGCTCGCGCCGCTCGGTGTTGCGGCCGCGGCGGGGGCCGTGTTCGGCGTGGTCGGCGTGGTCGACCCCAACCAGCCCGGCCACTACCCGACCTGCCCGTTCCTGTGGGTCACCGGCCTCTACTGCCCGGGCTGCGGCACGCTGCGCACCATCCACGCGCTGGCCCACCTCGACCCGGTGGTCGCCCTCGGGCTCAACCCGCTGGCCGTGGCCATGATCCCGTTCCTGCTGTTCTGGTGGGGGCGGTGGGTCGTACGGGCCTGGCAGGGCAGGCCGCGGCGAACCACTCTGGCGCATCCGGCGTGGCTGTGGGCCTTCATCGGGGTCGTGATGGTCTACTGGGTCGTCCGAAACCTTCCCTTCGGGGCGTTCCTCGCGCCCTAGTACGGGCCCTGTGGCGAGGTGACCCCGGTGGGGCCGATACCATCGCAGGACAAGGCCGAGAGCGGACGCGAGGCGAACTCTCTGCCACCCCCACTGTCAACCGGAGGGACCCCAAGCGCGTGAGTGAGCGGACGGAAGGACCGAGTGTCCTCGACGACATCCTCGAAGGGGTGCGCGCCGATCTCGCCGCACGTCAGCAGGCCGTGTCGATCGACGAGCTCAAGCGGCGAGCCGAGCGGGCCCAGGGGCCCCGAGACGCGATGGCCGCACTCGGGGGTGACAGGATCTCGGTGATCGCCGAGGTCAAGCGGTCGAGCCCGTCCAAGGGCGCGCTCGCCGCCATCGCCGACCCCGCCGCGCTGGCGGCCGACTACGAGGCCGGCGGGGCCCACGTGATCAGCGTGCTGACCGAGCGGCGCAAGTTCGGGGGCAGCCTGGAGGACCTGGCGGCCGTCCGCGCCCGCGTCGACATCCCCATCCTGCGTAAAGACTTCATCCTCACCTCCTACCAGCTCTGGGAGGCCCGGGCCCACGGCGCCGACCTGGCGCTGCTGATGGTCGTCTGCCTGGAGCAGGAGGCGCTGGTGTCGCTGATCGAGCGGGCCGAGTCCATCGGGCTCACCCCGCTGGTCGAGGTGCACACCGAGGAGGAGCTGGAGCGGGCGGTCGCCGCCGGGGCACGGGTCATCGGGGTCAATGCGCGTAATTTGAAGACTCTTGAGGTCGACCGTGACGTCTTCGCCAAGCTGGCGCCGAAGATCCCGGATAATGTGATCAAGATCGCCGAGTCGGGCGTGCGCGGCCCGCACGACCTGCTCGCCTACGCCAGGGGTGGCGCCGACGCCGTCCTGGTGGGGGAGAGCCTGGTCACCGGCAAGGATCCGCGCAAGGCGGTGGAGGCGCTGGTGACCGCCGGCGCTCACCCGTCGACGCGCCCCGACCACTCAGCAGAGGGATAGCAGTGGCTAACGAAGGCTCCATCCTCAGCGCCGCCGACCTCGATGGCGGCGCCGCGTACGGCAACGACCCCGACCTGCACGGCAAGTTCGGCATCTTCGGCGGCCGCTACGTGCCCGAGGCGCTCATCCCGGCGCTCGACGAGGTGGCCGCCGTCTATGAGAAGGCCAAGACCGACGCGCAGTTCCTGCGCGAGTTCGACCACCTGCTGCGCACCTACGCGGGCCGGCCGACCACGCTGACCGACGTGGCTCGCTTCAGCGAGGAGGCCGGCGGCGCGCGCGTCGTGCTCAAGCGGGAGGACCTGACCCACACGGGCGCCCACAAGATCAACAACGTGCTCGGCCAGGCGCTGCTGACCAAGCGCCTGGGCAAGAAGCGGGTGATCGCCGAGACCGGCGCGGGCCAGCACGGCGTGGCCACCGCCACCGCGGCCGCCCTGCTCGGCCTGGAGTGCGTCATCTACATGGGCGCCGTCGACTGCGAGCGCCAGGCGCTCAACGTGGCGCGGATGAAGCTGCTCGGCGCCACCGTGGTGCCGGTCCACAACGGTTCCAAGACGCTGAAGGACGCCATCAACGAGGCGTTCCGCGACTGGGTGACCAACGTCGACACCACCCACTACCTGTTCGGCACCGTCGCCGGCCCCCACCCGTTCCCCGAGATCGTGCGCGACTTCGCGCGCATCATCGGCGTCGAGGCCCGCCGCCAGATGCTGGAGCTGACCGGCAAGCTGCCCGACGCGGTGTGCGCGGCGGTCGGCGGCGGCAGCAACGCCATCGGCATCTTCCACGCCTTCATCGGCGACGAGGGCGTGGCCCTGCACGGCTACGAGGCCGCCGGTCACGGCCTGGAGAGCGGCGAGCACGCGCTCACCCTCACCGCCGGTTCGGTGGGCGTGCTGCACGGCTCGCGCACGTACGTGCTGCAGGACGACGAGGGCCAGACGATCGAGTCCCACTCGATCTCGGCCGGGCTCGACTACCCGGGCGTCGGCCCCGAGCACGCCTGGCTGAAGGACTCCGGCCGCGCCACCTACCACGGCGTCACCGACGACGAGGCCATGGCGGCGTTCGCGCTGCTGGCCAGGACCGAGGGCATCATCCCGGCCATCGAGTCCTCCCACGCGCTGGCGGGCGCGCTGAAGCTGGGCCGCGAGCTCGGTCCCGAGTCGACGATCCTGGTCAACCTGTCCGGGCGCGGCGACAAGGACATGGGCACCGCGATGAAGTACTTCAACCTCTGACGCCCTCGCCCGCGCGGCGCGGAACACCCTGAGACGGCCTGCGGCAGGGCATCATGGGTGGGACTCGACCTTCGAAACGGACAGACATGACGACTCTTCAGACGGTTTTCGCCAAGGCGAAGGCGGACAACCGGGCCGCGCTCGTCGGCTACCTGCCTGCCGGCTTCCCGTCCAAGGACGGTGCGATCGCCGCCGCCGCGGCCCTGGTCGAGGCGGGCTGCGACGTCATCGAGATCGGCCTGCCCTACTCCGACCCGCTGATGGACGGCCCGACGATCCAGGACGCGGTGCACCGCTCGCTGGTCAACGGCACCCGCATCGCCGACGTGATGCGCACGGTCGAAGGGGTCGCCGCCACCGGGGCCGCCACGCTCGTCATGACGTACTGGAACCCGATCGACCGCTACGGCGCCGACCGGTTCGCCCGCGACCTGGCCAACGCGGGCGGCGTGGGCACGATCACGCCCGACCTGACGCCGGAGGAGTCCGAGCCGTGGCGCCGGGCCTCGGCCGAGGCGGGCATCGACACGGTCTTCCTGGTGGCGCCCAGCTCCACGGAGGAGCGCATCAAGGCCGTGGTCGACTGCTGCACCGGCTTCGTCTACGCCGCCTCGCTGATGGGCGTCACGGGCGCCAGGGAGAGCGTCAACTCCGCGGCCGAGGGCCTGGTCAAGCGCACCCGCGAGCACACCGACCTGCCCGTGTGCGTGGGCCTGGGCGTCGGCACGGGCGCGCAGGCGGCCGAGGTGGCCCGCTACGCCGACGGCGTGATCGTGGGGTCGGCGTTCATCCGCCGCATCCTCGACGCGCCCGACGAGGCCGCGGGCCGTGAGTCGATCATGGCGCTGGCCGGCGACATGGCGCGCGGCGTGCGCCGCTGACCCTCATCGTGGCGAAGGCGCGTCCCCTGGGCGGGGGCGCGCCTTTTCGTCGTGCTCATCTCGGAGGTGCCGAGCGGGGTGGCGGAGGTCAGCCCAGGTCGGGGGTGGTGCGGAGGTCCAGTGCCCGGCCCACCTGGTCGAGTTCGAGGACGACGATCTCGTTCGTCCCGGCGCGCAGCAGCGGGGCCGGGACGTAGAGGGTGCGCTGCGGGCCGCGGTCCCAGTAGCGGCCCAGGCAGAAGCCGTTCACCCAGACGTACCCCTTGCCCCAGCCGGGCAGCGCCAGGAACGTGTCGGCGGGTTCGTCCACCTCCAGGAGGAAGCGGAAGAACGAGCGCGGCCCGGCGTCCGCGCCGTCGGCGAACGGCACCGCCGAGACGTCCTCCAGCGGGATCGGCCGCGCGCTCCACCCGTTCAGGTACTGCTGGTGGTGCAGCACCCCGCCGGTCAGGCCCTTGTTCTCGCCGGTCAGCGGCCCGTAGTTCGTCCGTCCCATCGACTCCACCAGCAGCTCCACCGTGGCGGGGCCGGACACCGACACCTCGGGCTCCTCGGCGTCGCGCTCGAACACCCCGGCGAGCCGGCCGTCCACGAGCACGTGCGCCCGGTCACGCAGCCCGGGCAGCCTCAGCCGGTACGCGCCCCGCGGCCCCGGCACCTGCCCCCGGTACAGCACCAGGCCGTGCTCCAGCCCCAGCTCCTCGAACGACGGCGGCACCGGCGCGTGCGTCTCGGGCCCCGCCACCGCCTCCAGCGCCTCCAGCAGCGGCACCGACTGGACGGGCCGCAGCGTCGCCGGCGGCAGCACGTCCGGGACCGGCGGCACCGCGGGCGGCTCGCCCGTGTACCGCGACAGCACCTCGCGGAAGCGCCAGAACTTCTCGGTCGGCGCCCCGCGCTCGTCGATCGGCGCGTCGTAGTCGTAGGAGGTCACGGTCGGCCGCCAGTCGCCCATCGCCCGCTCGCCGGCCTGGTTGGCGCCCGCCCGGGCGCCGAAGTTGGTGCCGCCGTGCGCCATGTACAGGTTCACCGACGCGCCGAGTTCGAGGATGCGCTCCAGGACGGCGGCCGCGTCGCCGGCGTCCCTGGTCATGTGCTTGTGGCCCCAGTGGTCGAACCAGCCGCACCAGAACTCCATGCAGAACGGCGGGTCGTCAGGCCGGTGCCCGCGCAGGACGGCGAACGCCCGGTCGGGGTCGGAGCCGAAGTTCACCGTGGCCAGCACGCCCGGCAGGGTGCCGCCGGTCAGGTACCAGTCGGCGGGGCCGTCGGAGGTGAACAGGGGCACCTCGACGCCCCGGGACGTCAGGCCGTCCGCCAGGTGGCGCAGGTAGGCCTGGTCGCTGCCGTAGGAGCCGTACTCGTTCTCCACCTGAACCATGATCACGTTGCCGCCGCGCGTCACCTGCCGCTCGGCGACCTGCGGGAGCAGCCGGTCGAAGTAGCGGTCCACGTGGCCCAGGTACTCGGGGTCGGAGGTCCTGACCCGGCCGGTGAGCCAGGTGGGCAGGCCGCCGTTGTCCCATTCGGCGCAGATGTACGGCCCCGGCCGCACGATCGCCAGCAGCCCCTCCTCGGCCGCCGCGTCCAGGAACGCGCCCAGCTCCTCCATCCGGCGGAACTCGCCCCTGCGCGGCTCGTGCAGGTTCCACGGCACGTACGTCTCGACCGTGTTCAGGCCCATCGCCCGCAGCATCGCCAGCCGGTGCCGCCACTGCCCGGGATGCACCCGGAAATAGTGCATGGCCCCCGACAACACCCTGAAGTCCGCGCCGTCGAGCCGGAACACTCCGTTCTCGACCGAGAAAACACCCATAACTCTTCCTCCGGTAGGATTTCGCGCCCCGCATCCTGGCCGAGACCGCAGGTCAGCGGCCATGGACAAACCCAGTCAACCTGTTGGACTCACCCGCGGAGACCGCATGACGCCGCCCTACGACAAGTGGATGCGCTACCTCACACCCGGCCCCGCCCACCGGGGGCTCGGCCTGGTGTGCCTCGGCGTCGGGCGCCAGGAGGGGCGGCTGCCCACGGTCGGGCCGCGTACCCTGCAGCACCACGTCGCCGTCCTGGTCACCGCGGGCCGCGGCTGGTTCTCCCAGGCCGACGGGCCCGTCGTGGACGTCGTGGCGCCGGCCGTCATCTGGCTCCTGCCCGGCGTGTCCCACCACTACGCGCCCGACGAGGCCGGCTGGGACGAGTGGTTCGTCGACTTCGCCGGCCCCTCCGCCGCCGTCTACCAGGACCTGGGCTTCGTGGACGCGGACAACCCGGTCACCCCCCTCACCACGGCCGAACCGGCCGCCCACGCCATCGGCCGCATCGCCCAGGCGTGCCGCAGGGGCGGACCGTACCTGGAGGTGGAGACCTCGGCCATCGTGCACGAGGTCCTGGTCGCCCTCAGGCGCGCCCGCGCCGACGAGGACCCGTACGGCGATCCGGTGCTGGCGGGGCTGGCCAGGGACGCCTGCCTGCCGGTGCCGGTGGCCGAGCACGCCAGGCGCCTCGGTATGCCGCTGACCGAGCTGCGCCGCGCCGTACGACGGCTGGCCGGGTGCAGCCCCAAGGACTACGTGCTGTCCATCAGGCTCAACCGGGCCAAGGACCTGCTGGCCACCACCGACCTGCCCGTGGCCGCCGTGGCCCGGCGCGTCGGCTATGCCGACCCGGCGTATTTCACCAGGTTGTTCACCCGCCGCGCCGGTCTGCCGCCCAGCGAATTCCGGACGCAGCAGTATCGTGGACTTCCTACCATGAAGTGAACGGGACTCTGTCTTAGCCGACCCTTATCCCGAGCGTGATCGGATGATGTCCCGGTACTGTGCGCATTCCCGGCGCAGAGAAAGAGGAGATCATCCGTGGTCGCGTCACAACCGTCACGCAACGGCAGAACGGCGATACCCTGGGTGACGACCGTCGCCCGGCTGATCCTGGGGGGCGTGCTGATCGCGGCGGGCGCGCTGAAGATCGGCAACCCGTCCGACTCGGTGGTCGCGGTCAAGGCGTACCAGTTGCTGCCCGAGTCGATCGCCGAGATGGTGGGCTACATCCTGCCGATCCTGGAGATCGTCGTCGGCGTGCTGCTGGTCGTCGGTCTGCTGACCAGGGTGGCCGCGGTGATCGCCGCGCTGCTCATGTTCGCCTTCGTGTTCGGCATCGCCTGGGCCTGGGCGCACGGCCTGCGGATCGACTGCGGCTGCTTCGGCGGCGGCGGCCAGCTGGAGTCAGGACAGGAGCCGGCCTATCTGCTCGACATCCTGCGCGACTTCGGCCTGGTGCTGCTCGGCGCGTGGACGGTCCGCTTCCCGCCGGGACGGTTCGCCCTCGACGGGGCGCTCGGACTGGCGGGTGCCGAGGAAACAGGTGACGAGGAACCAGGTGACGAGGAGATCGAGGATGAGCAAAGCCCAGCGCACCAAGTCTGACCGGAACATGTCGGCGCGCGACAAGATCAGAGAGCAGCAGGCCGCCGCACGCGCCCAGGAGCGGCGCAAGAAAGTGGTGACCTACACGACCGCCGCAGTGGTCGCGGTGGCCGCCGTCGGCCTCGGCGCCTGGTACACCATCAGCTCCTCCAAGTCGGAGGAGGCCGGGGCCGGGCTCGCGCCGATCACCGTGCAGCCCGACGGCAGCGCCGTGATGGCCCAGGCGGGCGTGACCCAGCCGGTGGTCGACATCTACGAGGACTTCCAGTGCCCGGTCTGCAAGGAGCTGGAGCGCGTCAGCGGCCAGACCTTCAAGAACCTGGCCGCCGAGGGCAAGGCCAAGGTCGTCTTCCATCCCATCACGATCTTCTCCAGGGAGCCGACGAAGGGCAACTCCGTGCGCGCGGCGGCGTCCGCCCGCTGCGTGGCCGACGGCAAGCAGTGGATGGCCTTCCACGACCTGATCTACAAGAACCAGCCGGCCGAGACCGTCGAGGGCTTCAAGACCGACCAGCTCGTCACGTGGGGCAAGGAGGCCGGTGTCACCTCGCCCGATTTCGAGAGTTGCGTCACGTCCCAGAAGCACGCGCCCGCCGTGCTGACCGACAGTGCGAAGATCATGGAGAAGCAGGCGATCGAGGGCACGCCCACCGTGAAGCTCAACGGCACCAGCATCGGCGAGGCGGCGTTCTCGCCGCAGCAACTTCGCGATGCGGTCACGAAGGCCGCCAAGTAGCCGCAGGCTGCGCTACCCTCACCTGACATGCCCCTAGCCTCGATTCCCAGCCCTTCCCAGGGGGTCTGGTATCTCGGAATCATCCCGATCCGGGCCTATGCACTGTGCATCGTGCTCGGCGTCGTCGTCGCCGTATGGCTGAGCGAGCGGCGTTGGGTCGCTCGCGGCGGCCAGAAGGGGACGATCATCGACATCGCCGTCCCCGCGGTGATCTTCGGCCTGATCGGCGGTCGGCTCTACCACGTCATCACCGACTGGCAGACCTACTTCGGCAGCCGTGCGATCAAGGAGCCGTACCAGGCCCTGTTCATCTGGGAGGGCGGTCTCGGCATCTGGGGCGCGATCGCGCTCGGCGGGGTCGGCGTGTGGTGGGCCGTGCGCAAGCGCGGCATCTCCATGAGCGCCGTCGCCGACACGGTCGCGCCGGGCATCGCCTTCGCGCAGGCCATCGGCCGCTGGGGCAACTGGTTCAACCAGGAGCTCTACGGCAGCCCGACCACGCTGCCGTGGGGCCTGGAGATCGACGTCGACCACGGCGGCGAGCCGGGCGTCCTGTACCACCCGACCTTCCTGTACGAGTCGCTGTGGGACGTCGCGCTCGGCTTCCTGCTCATCCTGGCGGGCAAGCGGTTCGCGCTGCGGCACGGGCGGCTGTTCGCCCTCTACGTCGCGGGCTACACGCTCGGCCGCTTCTGGATCGAGGGGCTGCGCATCGACCCGGTCGGCGGGGTCGACCACGCGGTGACCTTCCTCAGCCTGCGGCTCAACCAGTGGACGTCCATCGTGCTGTTCGTCGGCGCGCTGGTCTACCTCTGGCTGACCAGGAACAAGGACACCGAGGAGAGGGTCGTGCCGCTCGACCTGACGGTGGATCCGGCGCACGAGAGCGGCCAGGCCGACCCGGGCTCGTCCGACGCGCCGGCCGCGGTCGTGGCCGAGCGCCCGGAGGAGGACGACAGCCCGGCCACCTCGGCCGGGGACGAGCCCTCCGGCGCCGACCCCGACACCCACGGCGAGGCCGACGCCGACGCGGACGCCGAGTCCGCGACGAAGGAGACGAACCCGCGATGACCGGCGGCGCGGAGATCCACCATCGCCATCGCGACGTCAGCGGGGGCTGGTTGCGGCCCTCGGTGTTCGGCGCGATGGACGGCCTGGTGTCGAACTTCGCGCTCATCGCCGGTGTCGCGGGCGGCACCACCAGCACCAAGGTCGTCGCCCTCAGCGGCGTGGCCGGGCTGGCGGCCGGAGCCCTGTCCATGGCGGGCGGCGAGTACGTCTCCGTGGCCAGCCAGCGCGAGCTGGCCCAGGCCGAGATCGCCGTGGAGAAGCGGGAGCTCGCGGGCAACCCGGAGGCCGAGCTGGCCGAGCTGGCTCAGTCCTTCGTGGACAAGGGGGTGGAGCCCGAGCTGGCCACCGCGGTGGCCACGCAGATCTCCCGCAACCCCGAGCGGGCCCTTGAGGTCCACACCCAGAACGAGCTGGGTGTCGTTCCCGGCGCGCTGCCCTCGCCGAAGGTGGCGGCGGTGTCGTCGTTCGTGTCGTTCAGTGTGGGGGCGGTGCTGCCGCTCCTGCCGTACTTGTTCGGAGTCGAGGGGCTTACCGTGTCGGCCGTGGTGTCGTGCGCGGCGTTGTTCGGGGCGGGCGCGCTGGTGTCCGCCGTGACGGCGCGCAGCTGGTGGTACTCGGGGTTGCGTCAGCTCGTGGTGGGCGCGGTCGCGGCGGGGATCACGTTCGGGCTGGGCAAGTTGATCGGGGCGTCGGGACTGTGAGATCGGGAAGACGCTCCGGGTCCGGTTCCGGCTCCGGTGGCCCTGGCGATCCCGGCGGCGCTTCCGGCACCGGCGGTTCTGCGGGCACTTCTGGCATTTATGGCGGTTCAGGTGGTGCCGGCGGCGGTGGTGTCGGAGGCGGTGGCGCCGGCCGTGGCGGCGGTGCCGCCGCTGGCGCTTCCGGTGGTGGCGCTTCTGGCGTCGGTCGTTCCGGTGGCATGGGAGGAGGGCGTGGCGGGCGTGGATCGGGGTCCGGGAGGGCCCGCCGCCGTTCCGCCGCCCGCGCCGCCGAGGCCGCGCCTCCTGAGCAGCAGGTGAGCGGTGGCGAGGGGGGCCAGGACCTCTGGGCGGCCCGCCGCGCCGCCCGCCCCCAACAGTCCCCGGACGCGGGCTGGGCATCCCGCCCGTCCGCCCCCCAAGGGCCCGACGCCGCATGGCCCCCGCACACCGCCCCCCAAGGACTCGACGGCCCGTGGCCCCCGCACACTGCCCCGCAGGGCCCCGATGGCCCGCGATCCCCGCACACCGCCCCTCAGGGCTCGGACGCGCAGTGGGCAGCTCAGGTGTCGGACGCGCAGTGGGCCGCCGGTTCTCAGGGGTCGGATGCTCAATGGGCGGCTCAGGCCGATTCGCAGGGTTCTGATGCTCAGTGGGCGGCTCGTCCCGCCGACGAGGCCGCCGCGCCGCGTGGGCGACGTTCGCGCGGGAGACGTTCCCAGGACGGCGCGGGGGCGTCCAGGGGCGGACGTTCCCAGGAGGGCGGGGAAGGGGCTCGCGGGCGGAGGCGTGCGTCCGACAGCGATGACGCCGTCTGGGCCGCGAGCATGGACGACCTGGCGGAGGCCGCCCGGTCGGGCCGTCGCGCCGCGGCCACGGACACCGGCGAGCAGCCCCGGCAGGGACGGCGCGGCGCCGCCGCGGACGGTGACGAGCAGGCCGACGGTTTCGGGGCCTTCGGGGCGACGGGAGCGTCGCGGCCGTCCGGGGAGCAGGCGGAGCCGGCGACCGGCTCCGGGACGCGCAAGCGGCGCCGGACGCCGCGTTCCGACTGGCAGTTCCCGGTGCTCACCGAGTGGGGCCTGCGCCCCGATCAGCAGCGGCTGATCGTCATCATCGCCACGGTCATCGGCGTCGTCGCGGGCGCGACGGGGCTGGTGGCGGTCGTCAGCTCGCTCGGCGACTACACCCCCGAGCGCCAGGCCAACGCCGCCGTCCTGGGCCCGGACGCCGCCTTCCCCGTGTCCTACCAGGGCTGGAGCTCGCCCAAGCTGTTCGCCTCCCTGGCCGACAGGAGCAAGGACAGCCGCGACCTCACCGAGAAGGAGGTGTTCGCGCAGAGCGAGCTCGCGGTCTCCAAGAAGCTCAAGCTCAAGCTCGCCGCCAAGCGCATCGACGCCGACTGCTCGGCCGCCCTGTGGGGCACGACCCTGCTGGAGAAGGTGTCCGACGCCGGCTGCCTCCAGGCGGCCCGCGGCCTGTACACCAGCTCCGACGGCCGTTACGTCGGTCAGTACACGCTGCTCAACCTCAAGGACGGCCAGTCGGCCGGCGAGCTGGTCGAATCCCTGAAGACCCTCTACCGGGGCGGCTGGGCACGCCCTCTGACGTCCTCGAAGGCGTCCTTCCCGGCGGGCGGTTACTCCGAGGGCGGCGGTTACGCGCTCGGGCACTACGTCGGCCTCGTCTGGATCGGCAAGACCGACGGCCTCGACCCCACCGCCAGGGACGACTTCGTCTCCGTCACCCTGGCGCTGCGCGGCGCGGAGAAGTCCGTCTACCGCCGGGTCGTCGCGATCACGGGACCGGCCTCGTGACCTCCGCTCACGCGGACGGGACCGCCGGAGCGCCGCCCAGGAGGTCGCGTCGTGCGGTCGTCGTGGCCGGGGTGGCCTTGGGGGTTCTGGCGGTCGCGGTGGCCGGGTGGTGGTGGCTGCGTCCGGGGGAGCCGCGGCCGGCCGCCTTCCGGGGCGAGCCCACCTCGGACTTCTACGCGGCCGTCGACTCCCGCCAGGCCGACGCCGCGCCGCTGACCGTGCAGGAGGTCTTCACCGCCCAGACCGAGACGCTCGGCTCCCTGCGGCGGCTCTCCACGCAGGAGCGCGCCGACTGCGACGAGGTCCTGTGGGGCGCCTCGGCGGCCGGGTGCACGCAGGTGCTGGGGGCCGCGTACGAGGGCGGCGGGCTGGCCGGGCAGTTCGCCATCTTCAACCTGCCCGACGGGCGCGCGGCCGACGCGCTGGTGGCCGCCCTCGGCAAGGACGGCTTCGTCCGCCAGGACGCCGCGTTCGACGCCGCCCGCAGCCGTGCCCAGGCGCGTGCCATGGGCCACTACGTGACGGTGAGCTGGGCGGGCGGCACGGCCTCCGCCGACGACCTGGTCACCGCACTCGTCGCCCTCGACGGCCTCGGCCGCGTGGTCCAGGACCGCATCCTCGCCGCCACCTGACCGCCCGCTGTCGTCCCGTCGAAGGGGTCAGGGGGTGGTCGTGGTGAGGGCGGTGACGGTGGTGGAGACGGCGGCCGGGAGGCCGGTCAGGCGGTGGAGGGGCGCTTCCAGGGGGGTCAGGTCGTCGGACCAGGGAGCGGTCTGGCGGATGAGGGCGCGGGCCTCGTTCTTGGTGAGGGCCGTGCCCTGGTCGCGGGCCGCCGCGATGAGCGCCTCCCGCCAGGTGTTGGCCAGCTTGGCGTGGCCGTTGTCGAGGATCCGGCGCAGCACCGCGTCGGCCGCTCCGGCGGGCTGCGGACGGCGTACGGCGTCGAGCGCCCCGCCCGTGCGGCGCGACTCGTAGACGGCGGACAGCGCGTCGGGCAGCGGCGGCAGGTCGGCCCCCCACACGCGTACGTGCGTGGCGCGGGTGGCGAGCAGCACGCGGGGCAGCGCGGCCTCCAACCCGGGCGGCAGCGCGACGGCAACCCGCTCGGCGGCCGCCGCGTAGGGCTTGGCCAGCCAGGTCGACAGCCGCACCCGCGGCTGGGCCGCCTCCTTGGGCCACTCGCCCACCAGCAGGTCGGCCTCGAACCCGGCCAGATCGGGCGCCGCGTGCGCCGTGGGGGCCGACTCGACCGACTGGGGGCCCTGCGTGTAGATGGCCGTGGCCTGACGGCCCAGCCGGGCGTTCACCGCCGGGCGGGTCTTGCTCGTGGGCCGCAGCAGGTAGAGATCGGCCGCCGACCCGATCGCCTCCGCCCCGAAATATCTATTGAAATCAGGGTAAATCGCCTCGTAGGTGAGGTTGAGCTCCGACAACGCCTGCTGGACCTTGAAGGCCAGCATCGGCGTACGCTCGCTGGCGCCGTACGCCACCAGCACCCGTCCGTCGTCCTTCAGCCCCTCCAGGGCGCGCGCCGCGAACAGCCCGATGCCCTCCGGCGTGTACGGCGGGTCGGTGAACGCCAGATCGTGCTCCCGGGCCGAGGCCGGCAGCCCCAGCCGCAGGTCGGCCCAGCGGGTGCGGACCCCGAGCCCCTGCTCGTCGATGTAGGCCAGGATGCGCTCGTCGACGTCGACCACCGTGACGTCGGTCTCGGGATGGACCAGCTTGACGGCCAGCGAGGTCAGGTCGTGGTCGCCGACGCACAGCAGCCGCGCCCCCGGCAGCCAGAACCGCGCCCCGAGCAGCAGCGCGCGCCGCAGCGCCGTCTCCGGCGTGGCCGAGACGTGGTCGAGCACGTGGCGGGCCCGCGGCGCGCCCGCGACCAGCGCGGTCAGGCGTTCGAGCACGTCGGGGTAGTGGGGGAGCAGGTGGGCCACCGGGTCCTCGGGAGGCGGCGCCATGGCCAGCAGGTCCTGGTAGGCGGGCGTGTCGCCCGGCGCCACCCGGAACCGGTCGCCCGAGCGCTCCAGGCGCACCTCGCGCAGCAGGGCCTCGATCGTGCGCCTGGAGGTGGCGGTCTGCCTGACCAGGTCGGCCAGGGACCACCACTGGCCGTCGCACAGGAGTGTGAGGGCGTGCCGCAGCCGCCTGCCGTCGACCCCGGCCTCGGCGAGAAGGCGCTCCACCCCGTCACGATCCATGCGCCAACCCTATCGAGGGGCGGGGCCGGCTCCGGCCGTCCGCCGGGTGGGCCGGGCCCGTTCGGGAGGAGCTTCAGGGGTCTGTGAGGGCCATGGGGCGGCAGGGGCGTGACCTGGGGATTCTCATGGCCTGGTCCGGGGTTTGGGATGGCGGGTTCGGATGCTGGAACCGTGCGCAATGTTCGCAATGCGGACGCGGCGGGCACCATTCCGGCAGCGTGCGGTAATCTCTACCCACGATATGCAGCAGGGCCAACGTCGTCCCCGCCTGTAGAGCAGTTCTTGACAGACGAAGACGACGGGAGGGATTCAATGCCTGCTGCCCACCTCGGATTCCCCGAGCCTCAGGGCCTCTACCACCCCGCCAACGAGCATGATGCCTGCGGTGTCGCCATGGTCGCGGACGTCGCCGGACGCCGGGGGCACACGATCGTGGTCAAGGCGCTGACGGCGTTGTGCAATCTCGACCACAGGGGAGCCAAGGGTAGCGAGCCGGACACCGGCGACGGAGCCGGGATCCTGACGCAGATCCCCGATGGGTTCTACCGCGCGGTCGTGCCGTTCGCGCTGCCCGAGGCCGGCGCGTACGCGACCGGCCTCGTCTTCCTGCCGGCCGACGAGCAGGCCAGGGGCGTCGCCACCGGCCTGATCGAGGAGATCGCGGCCGAGGAGGGCCTCACGGTGCTGGGCTGGCGGGACGTCCCCGTCGACCGCGCCCTGCCGGGCCCGAGCGCCCGCGCCGTCATGCCGCACTTCGCCCAGCTCTTCGTGGCGAGCCCCGGCGGCGAGCAGGGCCTCGACCTCGACCGGCTGGCCTTCTGCCTGCGCAAGCGGTCCGAGCACGAGGCCGACGTCTACTTCCCCTCGCTGTCGGCCCGCACGGTGGTCTACAAGGGGATGCTCACGCCCGACCAGGTCGAGCCGTTCTTCCCCGACCTCGGCGACGAGCGCTACGAGAGCGCGATCGCGCTGGTGCACTCGCGCTTCTCCACCAACACGTTCCCGAGCTGGCCGCTGGCCCACCCCTACCGGTACGTGGCGCACAACGGCGAGATCAACACCGTCAAGGGCAACCGCAACTGGATGCGGGCCCGCGAGGCGATGTTGTCCTCCGCCCACATCCCGGGCGACATCTCCAGGCTCTTCCCGATCTGCGACCCCGACGGCAGCGACACCGCCAGCTTCGACGAGGCCCTGGAGCTGCTGCACATCGGCGGCCGGAGCCTGCCGCACGCGGTGCTGATGATGATCCCCGAGGCGTGGGAGAACCACACCGAGATGGATCCGGCGCGCCGCGCCTTCTACGAGTTCCACTCCTCCCTCATGGAGGCCTGGGACGGCCCGGCCTCGATCACGTTCACCGACGGCACCCTGGCCGGGGCCGTGCTCGACCGCAACGGCCTGCGTCCGGGGCGTTTCTGGGTGACCGCCGACGGGCTGGTCGTGCTGGCCTCCGAGGCCGGCGTGCTCGACTTCCAGCCCGAGGACGTCGTCCGCAAGGGCCGCCTGCAGCCGGGCCGCATGTTCCTCATCGACACCGCCCGCGGCAAGATCATCGAGGACGACGAGATCAAGGCCGAGCTGGCCGCCGAGCTCCCGTACGAGGAGTGGCTGCACGCCGGGCTGGTCAGGTTCGAGGAGCTGCCGGCGCGCCAGCGGGAGATCCCCACGCACGAGGCGCTGGTCAAGAGGCAGCAGACCTTCGGCTACACCGAGGAAGAGCTGCGGATCATCCTGTCGCCGATGGCCAGGTCCGGTGCCGAGCCGATCGGCTCGATGGGCACCGACACGCCGGTCGCGGTGCTGAGCGAGAAGCCGCGGCTGCTGTTCGACTACTTCACGCAGCTGTTCGCGCAGGTCACCAACCCGCCGCTGGACGCCATCCGGGAAGAGCTGGTCACCTCGCTGGCCAGTGTGCTCGGCCCCGAGGGCAACCTGCTCGACCCGGGCCCGACCTCCTGCCGCCAGCTCGTGCTGCCGTACCCGGTGATCGACAACGACGAGCTCGCCAAGATCATCCACATCAACGACGAGCACGACCTGCCGGGCTTCCACCCGCACGTCATCAGCGGCCTGTACGAGGTCGCGGGCGGCGGCCAGGCGCTGCTCGGCCGCCTGGCCGAGATCAGGGCCGAGGCGTCGGCGGCCATCGCGGACGGCGCGCGCATCATCGTGCTGTCCGACCGCGGCTCCTCCGACGCGCTCGCGCCGATCCCGTCGCTGCTGCTCACCGGCGCGGTGCACCACCACCTGATCCAGGAGAAGACCCGGACCAAGATCGGGCTGGTCATCGAGACCGGCGAGGCCCGCGAGTGCCACCACATGGCGCTGCTCATCGGCTACGGCGCCGGCGCGGTCAACCCGTACCTGGCGATCGAGACCGTCGAGGACCTGGTCGACACCGGGGCGCTCCAGATCGGCAAGCACAAGGCCGTCCGCAACCTGATCAAGGCGTACGGCAAGGGCGTCATCAAGGTCATGTCCAAGATGGGCGTGTCCACGGTGGCCTCCTACACCGGCGCGCAGATCTTCGAGGCGCTCGGCCTGAGCCAGGAGGTCATCGACGCCTGCTTCACCGGCACGACGTCCCGCCTGGGCGGCGTCGGCTTCGACGTGCTGGCCGAGGAGACCGCCCAGCGCCACCGCCACGCCTACCCCCGGGCGGAGAACGCCCACCGCAGGCTCCAGGTCGGCGGCGAGTACCAGTGGCGGCGCGAGGGCGAGCCGCACCTGTTCAACCCCGAGACCGTCTTCAAGCTGCAGCACGCCACCCGCACCCGCCGCTACGAGATCTTCAAGGAGTACACGAGCCTCGTGGACTCCCAGGCCGAGCGGCTGATGACCCTGCGCGGCCTGTTCAGGCTGCGCAAGGGGCAGCCGATCCCGCTCGACGAGGTCGAGCCCGTCGAGAGCATCGTCAAGCGCTTCTCCACGGGCGCGATGTCGTACGGCTCGATCTCGATGGAGGCGCACGAGACGCTCGCCATCGCGATGAACCGGCTCGGCGGCAAGTCCAACACCGGCGAGGGCGGCGAGGACCCCGAGCGCCTGTACGACACCACCCGCAGGTCGGCGATCAAGCAGGTGGCCTCCGGCCGGTTCGGCGTCACCAGCGAATACCTGGTCAACGCGGCCGACCTGCAGATCAAGATGGCTCAGGGGGCCAAGCCCGGCGAGGGCGGCCAGCTCCCCGGCCACAAGGTCTACCCGTGGATCGCCAAGACCCGCCACTCCACGCCCGGCGTCGGCCTCATCTCGCCGCCGCCGCACCACGACATCTACTCGATCGAGGACCTGGCCCAGCTCATCCACGACCTGAAGAACTCCAACCCGGAGGCCAGGGTCCACGTGAAGCTCGTCGCCGAGGTCGGCGTCGGCACGGTCGCGGCGGGCGTGTCCAAGGCCCACGCCGACGTGGTGCTCATCTCCGGCCACGACGGCGGCACCGGTGCCTCGCCGCTGACCTCGCTCAAGCACGCGGGCGCGCCCTGGGAGCTCGGCCTGGCCGAGACCCAGCAGACGCTGCTGCTGAACAACCTGCGCGACCGCATCGTCGTGCAGGTGGACGGCCAGCTCAAGACCGGCCGCGACGTCGTCATCGCCGCCCTGCTGGGCGCCGAGGAGTACGGCTTCGCCACCGCCCCGCTGGTCGTCTCCGGCTGCGTGATGATGCGGGTCTGCCACCTCGACACCTGCCCGGTGGGCGTGGCGACGCAGAACCCCGAGCTGCGCAAGCGCTTCAGCGGCAAGCCCGAGTTCGTGGTCAACTTCTTCGAGTTCATCGCCGAGGAGATCCGCGAGTACCTGGCCGAGCTGGGCTTCCGCACGCTCGACGAGGCGATCGGACACGTCGAGATGCTCGACACGACGGCCGCCGAGAACCACTGGAAGGCCGGCGGCCTCGACCTGTCCCCGATCCTGCACCAGCCCGACCTGCCCGAGGGCACGCCCAAGCGGCGCACCGTCGAGCAGGACCACGGCCTGGAGCACGCCCTCGACAACACCCTGATCCAGCTCGCCGAGGGCGCGCTCAAGGAGGGCACGCAGGTCACGCTGGAGCTGCCCATCCGCAACGTCAACCGCACGGTCGGCACCATGCTCGGCTACCAGGTGACCAAGCGGTACGGCGGCAAGGGCCTGCCCGACAACACCATCGACATCGGCTTCACCGGCTCGGCGGGCAACTCCTTCGGCGCGTTCCTGCCCCGCGGGATCACGCTGCGCCTGACCGGCGACGCCAACGACTACCTCGGCAAGGGCCTGTCGGGCGGGCGGATCACCGTCCGGCCGCACGAGGAGGCCCCGCTCGACGGCCACATCATCGCCGGCAACGTCGCCCTGTACGGCGCCACGTCCGGCGAGGTGTTCGTCCGCGGGGTGGTCGGCGAGCGCTTCTGCGTGCGCAACTCCGGCGCGACGGCGGTCGTCGAGGGCGTGGGCGACCACGGGTGCGAGTACATGACCGGCGGCCGGGTGGTCGTGCTCGGCCAGACCGGGCGCAACTTCGCGGCCGGCATGTCCGGCGGCGTCGCCTACCTGCTCGACCCGCGGCCCGAGCGGGTCAACCGCGAGATGGTCGCCGTCGAGACGCTGACCGAGCAGGACGGCGAGTTCCTGAAGGAGACGGTCGAGAAGCACTTCGCCGAGACCGCGTCCCCGGTGGCCAAGCAGTTGCTGGCCGACTGGGACGCCGCGCTCGCCCGGTTCGGCAAGATCATGCCGACCGACTACAAGAGGGTGCTGGAGGCCGCCGAGGCCGCCCGCGCCGAAGGCAGGGACATCGACGAGGCCGTCATGGCGGCTGCGGTTCAGGGCTAGGGAGGCGTACTCGATGGCTGACCCCAAGGGTTTTCTCACGCACGAGCGGGAGCTGCCGGCGCGCCGCCCGGTCGACGTCCGCATCAGCGACTGGCGGGAGGTCTACCAGGACTTCCCGCAGGAGAAGCTGACCAGGCAGGCGGCCCGCTGCATGGACTGCGGCATCCCGTTCTGCCACAACGGCTGCCCGCTCGGGAACCTCATCCCCGAGTGGAACGACCTCGTCCACCGCACCGACTGGCGCGAGGCGATCGAGCGGCTGCACGCCACGAACAACTTCCCGGAGTTCACCGGCAGGCTCTGCCCGGCTCCGTGCGAGGCCGCGTGCGTGCTCGGCATCAACTCCGACCCGGTGGCGATCAAGCGGGTCGAGGTCGAGATCATCGACCGCGCGTTCGCCGAGGGCTGGGTGACCCCGCAGCCGCCTCGGGTCCGCACCGGCAAGAAGGTGGCCGTGGTCGGCTCGGGCCCGGCGGGCCTGGCCGCCGCCCAGCAGCTCACCAGGGCCGGGCACGACGTGGTGGTGTTCGAGCGCGCCGACCGCGCCGGCGGCCTGCTGCGCTACGGCATCCCCGAGTTCAAGATGGAGAAGCGCCACATCGAGCGGCGCCTGGAGCAGATGCGGGCCGAGGGCACCCGGTTCCGCACCGGCGTGAACGTCGGCGTCGACGTCACCGCCGCCGAGCTGCGCGAGGAGTTCGACGCGGTGGTGCTGTCGGGCGGCGCCACCCAGTGGCGTGACCTGCCGGTCGCCGGGCGCGATCTCAAGGGCGTCCACCAGGCGATGGAGTACCTGCCGCCGGCCAACAAGGTCCAGGAGGGCGACTACGCGGTCTCGCCGATCTCGGCCGAGGGCAAGCACGTCGTGGTGATCGGCGGCGGCGACACCGGCGCCGACTGCATCGGCACCGCGATCAGGCAGGGCGCCGCGTCGGTGACCCAGCTGGAGATCATGCCGCGGCCGCCGGCCTCCCGGCCGGGCGGCCAGCCGTGGCCGACGTTCCCCATCCTGTTCAAGATGGAGAGCGCGCACGAGGAGCTGGCCGACGGCGGCGGCGACCGTGTCTACGCGGTCTCCACCACCGAGTTCGTCGGCGACGAGGACGGCAACGTCAGGGCGTTGCGCCTGGTCGAGGTCGAGGGGCCGCAGAACGGCTTCAAGCCGGTCCCCGGCACCGAGCGGGAGATCCCGGCCGACCTGATCACGCTGTCCATGGGCTTCCTCGGGCCGGAGAAGGGCGCCCTGCTGGAGGACCTGGCCGAGGTCGCGGGCGAGGGCTTCTACGACGCCCGCGGCAACGTCGCCCGGGACAAGACGTACATGTCGAAGGTGGACGGCGTGTTCGTGGCCGGTGACATGGGCCGCGGGCAGTCGCTCATCGTGTGGGCCATCGCCGAGGGCCGTTCGGCCGCCTCGGGCGTCGACCGGTACCTGAGCGGGGAGACGGCGCTGCCGTACCCGATCCTGCCGACGGCGCGTCCGCTGGTCTGACCTGCGGTGAAGGGCCCCGGAGCCGGACGGCTCCGGGGCCCTTCGTTATTTGCACAGTCTGCAAGACTTGCAGAGTGTGCAAAGCTTGCGTAGAGTGCAACGCATGGAGAGTCCGGAGCAGCGCCGTGAGCGCCGCCGGGCCGAGAAGCGGCAGGCCATCCGGCTGGCCGCGGTGCGGCTGGCGCTCGACGAGGGCCTCGACGCCGTGACCGTCGAGGCCGTCAGCGCGGTGGCCGACATCTCGCCCCGCACGTTCTTCAACTACTTCGCCTCCAAGGAGGAGGCGCTCGTCATGGAACCGGTCTGGCGGCCGGACGACATCGTCGGCCTGCTCGGCGAACGTCCGCCCGACGAGCCCGCCTTCCAGTCGCTCAAGGCGGTGGCCCGGGAGCTCGCCGTGCGCATGCGCCCGGTCTGGGACACGATGCAGCCGTTCATGGAGCTCAACAACCGCTATCCCGAGCTGGCCGCCAGGGCGCGCGCCGTCGACCAGACCCAGATCATGGAGACGGTCCTCGGCGCGGTCAGGGCCCGGCCCGGAGTCACGAGCGGCATCCACGCCCGGATGCTGCTCATCACCACGATCGGCGCCGTGATCTCCGCCATCCAGGAGTCGGCGGCGACGGACGAGCCGGTCGAAGAACTGCTCGACGAGGCGTTCGCGCTGATCGAACGCGGACTCTGACCCATCTAGAAGAGAAGCGGCGATCGGGGTGGCACCCCCGACCGCCGCGGATTCCTCCTGCCCTCGCGAAAGAAGCAAGGAGACAACTGAATGGTATCGACAATCGCCCAGGAGGCCGGACCGCGGCGCGGCCTCCTGCTCAGCATGGGCTCGCTCCTGCTGTGCCTGTTCCTGGCCGCCGTCGACCAGACCGTGGTGGCCACGGCCACCCCTACCATCGTGCGCGAGCTGGACGGCCTTGAGAGTGTGTCCTGGCTGGTCACGGCGTTCTCCCTGACCTCCGGCATCGTCTCGCCCCTCTACGGCAAGCTCAGCGACATGTACGGCCGCCGCCGCCTGTACCTGTCGGCCATCGCCCTGTTCCTCCTCGGCTCGGCTCTGTGCGGGCTCGCCCAGACGATGGCCCAGCTCATCGCCTTCCGCGCCTTCCAGGGCATCGGCGCCGGCGGCCTCATGGTCCTGACCCTGGCGATCTCGGCCGACATCGCCACCCCGCGCGAGCGCGCCAAGTTCCAGGGCCTGTTCGGCGCGGTGACCGGCGTGGCCGCCGTGCTCGGCCCGGTCATCGGCGGCTACCTCACCGAGCACATCTCCTGGCGCTGGATCTTCTACATCAACCTGCCGCTCGGGGCCGTCGCGCTGGCGGTCGCGTTCGCCGTGCTGCGGCTGCCGCGCCGCACCTCGCCGCACCGGATCGACTGGCCCGGGGCCGCGCTGATCTCCGGGGTGCTGACCTGCCTGACGCTGCTGGCCTCGTGGGGCGGGACGACGTACGCGTGGTCCTCGCCGGTCGTCCTCGGGCTGGGCGCGGGGGCGGTCGTGCTGACGGGGCTGTTCGTGCTGGTGGAGCGTACGGCCAAGGAGCCGGTGCTGCCGCTCGGGCTGTTCCGCGACCGTACGTTCACGATCGCCACGGTCACGATCGTGCTGGTGGCGACCGGGATGGTGGGGGCGGCCACCTTCCTGCCCCTCTACCTGCAACTGGCCGCCGGGGCCAGCGCGTCGAACTCGGGGCTGCTGCTGCTTCCGCTGATGGCGGGCCTGATCGCGTCCTCGGCCGTGGCGGGGCGGGTGGTGACCCGGATGGGGACGTACAAGTGGGTCGTGGTGACCGGGGCGGTGCTGGCGACGGTGGCCGCGTTCCTGTTCTCCACCATGGAGCTGGGGACGGGGGCGGTCACGTCCGGGCTGTACATGGTGGTGTTCGGGATCGGGCTCGGCATGGTGCTGCAGAACCTGATGCTGGCCGTCCAGGTCGCCGCGCCCGCCGCCGACCGGGGCGCGGCCACCTCGGTGGTGTCCTTCGCCAGGAACGTGGGCGGCGCCGTGGGGGTGGCCGTGCTCGGGGGCGTCTTCAGCGGCGGGCTGGGGCGGGCGGCCCTCGACTCGGGGTCCGTGGGGGCGATGCCGGAGTCGGTACGGCCGGCGTTCGCCGAGGCGATCACCGGGGTCTTCGCCTGGGTGTCGCCGATCATGCTGGTCGGCGCCGTCCTGCTGGCCTTCCTGCCGAACGTGCGCCTGCACCGCGACACCTGACGGCACAGCGGGCCCTGGGGAAGAACGCCCACGGCCCGCATAACCCCCATCGACCGAAATTTCGTACTGAAGTTGCATCAGCCGTGGAGTGTCGGGAAGATGCAGATTCTGCGACAGTCGGTGGACGGGGGAGCAATGCGGCGAGTCGCCTCTGGCCTGACGGCGTTGGCCGTCGCCGCCGCGCTGACCGCGTGCTCGGCCGCCGCCGGCGAGCGCGCCACCTCCGACCGGCCCGCGCAGGACGGCCCCACCGGCTCCGCGCAGGCCACCACCGGCTCCCGCACCGGCCAGAACCAGAACCTCGTCTTCTACGCCGACGGCAAGCAGAGCCAGGCCCTGGAGGCTGTCAAGCGCGCCGGCGGCACGGTCGTCGAGGAGGACGGCAAGCTCGGCTACGTCCTCACCGAGGGCGGCGGCGACGGCTTCGCCGAGAGCGTCGGCGCGGACCCGGCGATCGTCGGCGTCTCTCCCGACCGCCGCGTCATCGGCTCCACCTCCTCCCGAGCCGGACGCCCGACGGGCGGGGGCTTCCCCGACGCCGGATCCATGGCGGGCGCCGCCCGGGAGCCGCTGGCCCACCTCCAGTGGGACATGAAGATGATCGGCGCCGACCGGGCCAACACCAAGGTCCCCGGCAGCAGGAAGGTGCTGGTCGGCGTCATCGACACCGGCATCGACGGCAGGCACCCCGACATCGCCCCCAACTTCAACCGCGAGCTGAGCCGCAACTTCGTCACCGACAAGCCCAAGGACGAGCGCGGCGAGACCCTGGACGGCCCCTGCGAGGTCCCCTCCTGCAAGGACCCCGTGGACGAGGACGACGACGGCCACGGCACCCACGTCGCCAGCACCATCGCCTCCCCGATCAACGGCATCGGCATCGCCGGCGTCGCCCCGGGCGTGCAGCTCGTCAGCATCAGGGCCGGCCAGGACTCCGGCTTCTTCTTCCTCAAGCCCAGCCTCGACGCCCTCACCTACGCCGCCGACATCGGCGTGGACGTCGTCAACATGAGCTACTACGTCGACCCCTGGCTGTTCAACTGCGCCGCCAACAAGGCCGACACCAGGAAGCAGCAGCTCGAACAGAAGGCCGTCGTCGTCGGCATGCAGCGCGCCCTCGACTACGCCCGCGGCAAGGGCGTCACGCTCGTCTCCGCCCTCGGCAACGGCTCGACCGACCTCGGACGCCCCACGGCCGACAAGCAGAGCCCCGGCTACCCGCGCGGCGAGGAGAAGACCCGCAAGATAGACAACTCATGCATCAACGTGCCCGCCGAGTCCAAGGGTGTGATCTCGGTCTCAGCCGTCGGCCCGTCCGGACGCAAGGCCATCTACAGCGACTACGGCCTGGAGCAGACCGACGTGGCCGCCCCCGGCGGCGACGCGCTGGACGGCAAGGGCGCCGAGGCCGTCCGGTCGATCCTGGCCGCCGCCCCCGAGCACGTGCTCAAGGCCGCCGGCCGGATCGACGCCTCCGGCAAGCCCAAGGGCGCCGACGTCGTGCGCGACTGCCACAAGGGAACCTGCTCCTACTACCAGTACCTCGACGGCACCTCCATGGCCGCCCCGCACGCCACCGGCGTCGCGGCGATCCTGATCAGCCGCTTCGGCAAGCCGGGCCCCGGCGGCCTGTCCATGGACCCCGCCACCGTCGAGGACCTGCTCTACCGGACCGCCACCCACATGGCCTGCCCCACACCTCGCGCCTACGTCTACAAGATGTACGGCGAGAGCGAGACCCACGAGTGCGAGGGCGACACGGCCAAGAACGGCTTCTACGGGCACGGCGTCGTGAACGCCTGGAAGGCGGCCACCATAGAGCCATGATGTACCGCCTGCTCGCGTACGCGGTGATGGTGACGGACTTCGCCTTCCTCGCCCATGTGGCCGTGGGCGGGTTCGTGGCCTGCCGCCGAGCGGCTTCGTGGACCACTACATCCAAGGCGTGATCTACCCTGAACAGTACGCGAACTTGGTACGGCTGGGACTCACCGTTCTCGTGTTGTTCTCCTACGTCGGGTACGTTCTCCGTCGTCAGTGACTGCCAAGTGGTCTGTACCAATTAAGGTAGGACTCGTGACTCGTCGCGCGAAAATCGTCTGCACCCTAGGCCCAGCCACTTCGTCCAAAGAACGCCTCCACGAGCTGATCTCCGCGGGCATGGACGTGGCACGGTTCAACCTCAGTCATGGCGACCATGACATGCACAGAGAGGTCTACGACCGGGTCCGGGAGGTGGCGGCCGACCTCGGCCGCGGCGTAGGCGTGCTCGCCGACCTGCAGGGCCCCAAGATCCGCGTCGGCACCTTCGAGGAAGGGCCGGTGCGCCTCGGCTTCGGCGACGTCTTCACCATCACCACCGAAGACGTCCCCGGAGACCGCGAGCAGGTCTCGACCACCTACAAGGGCCTGCCCGGCGACGTGCGTCCCGGTGACACGATCCTGGTCGACGACGGCCGTCTGGTCCTGGAGGCCACCCGCGTCGACGGTGACCGCGTCACCACCCGCGTCGTCATCGGCGGCATGATCTCCAACAACAAGGGCCTCAACCTGCCGGGCATCAACGTCAGCGCCCCCGCCCTCACCGACAAGGACGAGGCCGACCTGCGCTGGGCGCTGCGCACCGGCTTCGACATGATCGCGCTGTCCTTCGTCCGCCGTCCCTCCGACGCCGACGTCGTGCGCAACATCATGGAGCAGGAGGCCGTCCGCCTGCCGCTGCTGGCCAAGATCGAGAAGCCGCAGGCCGTCGAGCGCCTGCCCGAGATCGTCGAGGCCTTCGACGGCATCATGGTCGCCCGCGGCGACCTCGGCGTCGAGCTGCCCCTGGAGCAGGTGCCGATCGTGCAGCGGCGCATCATCGGGCTGTGCCGCGAGAAGGCCCGCCCGGTCATCGTCGCCACCCAGATGCTCGACTCCATGATGAGCGCCCCGCGCCCCACCCGCGCCGAGGCCAGCGACGTCGCCTACGCCGTCATGGACGGCGCCGACGCCGTCATGCTGTCGGGCGAGACGTCGGTCGGCAGCTACCCGATCGAGTCCGTCTCCACGATGGACCGCATCGCCTGCGCCGCCGAGGTGTCGTCCCTGCACGCCACCCACACCCTGGAGCGCATGCCGGAGACCACCGGCGGCGCCATCGCCAGGGCCGCGGCCGAGGTCGGGGCGATCGTCGGCGCCAAGGCGCTGATCGCGTTCACCATGTCGGGGGAGACGGCCCGCCGCCTGGCCCGCTACCGCTCGCCGATCCCGCTGCTGGCCTTCACCTCGGCCCCGCACGTGCGCGGGCAGCTCTCGCTGACGTGGGGGGTGGAGACGTTCCACGTGCCGTTCGTGCACCACACCGACGACATGGTGCGGCAGGTGGAGGCGTCGCTGCTGTCGCTCGGGCGGCTGGAGAAGGGCGACAAGGTGGTCATCGTGGCCGGCTCGCCTCCCGGCACGCCGGGCAGCACCAACGCGCTGCGGGTGCACACCATCGGCTCCGCGGTCTCCCACGCCAACTGACCCGCGTTCCGGCCGGGGGTCCTCCAGGAGACGCCCGCAGACCCCGCACCGGCGCGCCGCCGTGACGCGGCGCCCTGTGGGCCCCCGCCGTGGAACCGGAGGGGGCCCGCGAGCACAGCAGTGATTCAGTGGGCGTGCAGGGCGGCGTTGAGGGTGATGCCGGAGCCCGTGCGGGGGAGTGCCTCCACCGCGCCCGACTGCGAGTTGCGGCGCAGCAGGATCCCGTTCGAGCCGGACAGCTCCGCCGCCTTGACCACCTTCCCGTCGGGCAGCGTGACCCGCGTGCCCGCCGTGACGTAGAGGCCCGCCTCCACCACGCAGTCGTCGCCCAGCGAGATGCCGATGCCGGCGTTCGCGCCCAGCAGGCAGCGCTCGCCGATCGAGATGACCTGCTTGCCGCCGCCCGACAGCGTCCCCATGATCGAGGCGCCGCCGCCGACGTCGGAGCCGTCGCCGACCACCACGCCGGCCGAGATACGCCCCTCGACCATCGACGTGCCGACCGTGCCGGCGTTGAAGTTCACGAAGCCCTCGTGCATGACCACCGTGCCCGAGGCCAGGTGGGCGCCCAGCCGCACCCGGTCGGCGTCGGCGATCCGCACGCCCTCCGGCAGCACGTAGTCGACCATGCGCGGGAACTTGTCCACGCCGTACACCGTCACCACGCCCCTGCTCCGCAGGCGCAGCCGCGTGCGCTCGAAGCCGGGCACCGGGCACGGCCCGAAGTTCGTCCACACGACGTTCGCCAGCAGGCCGAACTGGCCGTCCAGGTTCACGCCGTGCGGCCGGACCAGACGGTGGGAGAGCAGGTGCAGCCGCAGGTAGACGTCGTGGGCGTCGACCGGCGGCTCGGAGAGCTTGGCGAGGCCCGTGCGCACCGCCACCACCTCGACGCCCCGCGCCACGTCGCGGCCGGTCAGCGCGGCCAGCTCGCCGGCCTCCTCGGCGGAGAGCCGCTCGGTGCCCGTCACGGGCGGCTCGCCCAGCTCGGGAGCCGGGAACCAGGTGTCGAGAACGGTGCCGTCGTCGGCGATGGTCGCGAGGCCGACGCCGTGGGCGCCGGTGGAGGTGGGATCGATAGCAGTCACAGGCCAAAAATACCGGGCGCCCGGTCAGCCCAAGGAGCCCAGGTCCGCCGACAGCCACCGCTCGGGACGCATCCTGAAGGTCACCAGGACGTGCAGGTCCGAGCCGTGCACGTAGCCCGACACCGCCTCCTGCGGCAGGTAGCGGGCCGCGATGCGGGTCAGCTCCTCGACCGTCGTGGGGTCGGACCGCACCACCGGGCCGTCGACCGACACGTACCGGTAGGTCGGGCTGATCCGCTGGACCAGCATCGTGAACCGGCCCGCCTTCGCCACCAGCCGCGCCTTGTGCGACTCGCTGTCGGTCAGGAACCTCAGCTCCCCGCCCGGGACGTAGTCGTACCAGACGGGCACGGCCAGCGGCGCCCGTCCCGCGCCCGTCTCCACCGCCAGGCTCGCGATGTGCGGCTCGGCCAGGAACGCCTCCCGCTCGGTCACGCTCAACGGCATCCCCCGCCACCCCCGTCTCGTGGGTCGTAACTCGTCACACAGGACTATTCCCGGCGAACCGCCTGCGAAATCCCGCCCACCACGGCCGTGACGACCTGCGCCCCCAGGAGATGCCGCCGAAAACCACTCGCACCGCCACGGAGGGGCCGACATCATCGTCAGGTTGGCCACCCTCGGGCCGGACGGGCCGACCGGTGGGTTCTTCGACGACGACGGGACAGTGCCTTGGCAGACATCATCGAGCTCAACCGGCGGTCGGTGCGGGCCACCGTCGACCTGGTGAACACGATCAAGCCCGCCGACCTCGACCGGCGGACGCCCTGCGCCGGATGGGCCGTCCGCGACCTGCTGGAACACCAGATCGTGCAGAACCACGGGTTCGCCGTGGCGGCCTCGGGCGCGCGTTCGGAGCCGGCGAGCTGGCGGCCGCGTGCCCTGGGCGAGGACCCGGTGGCCGAGTACGCCGCCTCGGCGCGGGCCGTCGTCGACGCCTTCGCCGCCGACGGCGTGCTCGACCGGGCCTTCTTCCTGCCCGAGATCCGTGACGGCGGCCCGTTCCCGGCGGCCATGGCGATCGGCTTCCACTTCATCGACTGCGTCGTGCACGACTGGGACCTCGCCAAGGCGCTGGCCGTGCCGCCCAACGTCGACGACGACCTCGCCGAGGCCGCCCTCCCGCTGGCCGCGCAGGTGCCCGACACGCCGGTCTCGCGCGGTCCGGGGAAGGCGTTCCTGCCCGGCGTCGAGCCCGGCGACACCGCCACGGCCCTCGACCGCGTGATCGCCCTCCTCGGCCGCTCACCCTCCTGGACGCCCTGACCCGGTCAGGAGTTCGGGCCCACGCGTCGATCCGGCAGTCGGGGACACGCGTGTACAGGAAGCCCGGTGCGGTCGTCATGACGGCGGTCGGGGGCGGAAAAGCGAAAACCGCCCGGCCTACGAGGGGGCCGGGCGGTCAGGCCGGTGCCCCGGGTGGGATTCGAACCCACACTGTATGGATTTTGAGGCCATCGACTCTGCCGTTGGTCTACCGGGGCGGTTTCGTCCGGTTGGTGATCTCGCAGCGTAATGCCCGAGGCCGCACCGGCGTGGATCTAATCTACCGGACGTCTGTACTCTTCTGCTCGTGAGTACGCAGCGGCGAGTAGTGATCGCGGAAGACGAGGCCCTGATCCGCCTCGACCTCAAGGAGATGCTCCAGGAGGACGGTTACGTCGTCGTGGGCGAGGCCGGTGACGGGGAGCAGGCGATCCAGCTCGCCGCCGACCTGCGGCCCGACCTCGTCATCCTCGACGTGAAGATGCCCGTGCTCGACGGCATCTCGGCGGCCGAGCGCATCGTGGCCGACCGGATCGCGCCGTGCCTCATCCTCACCGCCTTCTCCCAGCGTGACCTGGTGGAGCGCGCGCGTGACGCGGGGGCGATGGCCTACCTGGTGAAGCCGTTCACCAAGGCCGATCTGGTGCCGGCGATCGAGATGGCGGTCAGCAGGCACGAGGAGATGGTGGCGCTGAGCGCGGAGGTGTCCAGCCTTTCGGAGCGGCTGGAGACCCGCAAGCTGGTCGAGCGGGCCAAGGGCCAGCTGATGGCCCAGCACGGCTGGACCGAGCCGCAGGCGTTCCGGTGGATCCAGAAGGCGTCGATGGACCGGCGGCTGAGCATGCGGGAGGTTGCTCAGATCGTTATAGACGACGCGGCCGAGCGGGCGTGAAAAGGGCCTATATCAGGTGATTTAGCCCCGCGGGTTGTGACCCGGTCACGACTGGGCATCCAACCGGCTTCGGCTTCTTTCGGCGCAGGCGTCCCGGCGCATGCTGATGGGCGGACGGAAGGTCCGCTCATCTCGAACGGAGACGCTTTCGATGATCCGCATTTCCCGCGCGCTGGCCGTCGCCACAGCGGCGAGCCTGGCACTGGCGGCATGTTCGACCGGCGGCACGACCGCCGGGACGGGCGCCACCGGAGCCGCGTCCGTGAAGCCCTCCTCGGCCGCCGCGGCCAAGGGGGACGGCACGCTGACGATCGGCACCGTGCTGCCCCAGACGGGCAATCTCGCATATCTGGGACCACCCGAATTCGCCGGGGTCGATCTGGCGCTCAAGGAGATCAACGACGCCGGGGGCGTGCTCGGCAAGCCGGTGGTGAAGATCGACACCGACTCGGGCGACACCACGACCAACATCGCCTCGCAGTCGGTGGACAAGCTGCTCGGCCAGAAGGCCGACGCGATCATCGGCGCGGCGTCCTCGTCGGTGTCGGAGTCGATCGTGGACAAGATCACGCGGGCGGGCGTGGTGCAGTTCTCGCCGGCCAACACCTCCGACAAGTTCACCACGATCAACGACCAGGGCCTGTACTTCCGTACGGCGCCGCCGGACAAGCTGCAGGGCCGGGTCCTGGGTGACCTGGTGGCCGCCGACGGCAACGACACCGTCGGCATCCTGGCCATGCAGGACTCCTACGGCTCGGGCCTGGCCGACCAGGTGACCAAGACCGCCGAGGAGGCCGGCGCGACCGTGGTCGAGCGCGTCGACTACGACCCGAAGGCGGCCGAGTTCTCCGCGGACGTGGCCAAGGTCAAGGCCAAGAACCCGAAGGCGATCGTGCTGATCGGCTTCGAGGAGACGGCGAAGGTCGTGCAGGAGCTGGTCAAGCAGGGTCTGACGGCCGACAAGGTCAAGTGGTACATGGTGGACGGCAACATGTCGAACTCCAACTACCTCAAGATGCCCAAGGGCACGCTCAAGGGCGTCAAGGGCACGATCCCGGGTGCGGCGGCGCCGGAGGCGTTCCAGAAGCGGCTGCTCACGGTGAACCCGAAGCTGACGAACTACACCTACGCCGCGGAGTCGTACGACGCGACGACGCTGCTCGCCCTGGCGGCCGAGGCGGCCAAGGACGACTCGGGCACCGCGCTGGCCCCCAAGCTGATCGAGGTCAGCAAGGGCGGCGAGAAGTGCCAGGACTTCAAGTCCTGCGCCGACCTGCTCAAGGCGGGCAAGGACATCGACTACGACGGCGTGAGCGGCCCGGTGGACTTCAACGACGCCGGTGACCCGTCGATCGCGACGATCGGGGTCTACCAGTACGACAAGGACAACAAGTACGACGCGGCCAAGGCGCTCGAATATCGCAAGGGCAACATCGCCGGCTAGACGGTGACGGCAGCAAGCCGGACATCCCGCCATAGAACCGCCCCAGTCCTGAAATTTCGGGCTGGGGTGGTTCATTTGGAGTCAAGACCGTAACGCTGATGAAACATGCAATTACAGACCGTGATTGCGACATTACAAATTAGCATAAAAGTACCCGAAATCCCCACATCTCCCCGTCAAAGGGGCATGCTGAGCTCGTTAAACGCAGCGAGGGAGATCGTTCCCCGCTGGGAATAAGGGGAGTCTCTTTTATGATCCGCATTGCTCCAGCAGGGCGCTTCCTGGCCGTCGCGGCAGCGGCGAGCCTGGCCCTGACGGCCTGTGGCGGCGGTGGCGACACGGCCGCGCAGCAGACCACGTCCGCGGTGCCGTCCTCGTCGGCCCCGGCCACCCAGACGGACGCGGCCAAGGGTGACGGCACGCTGACGATCGGCACCGTGCTGCCGCAGACCGGCTCGCTGGCCTTCCTCGGCCCGCCCGAGTTCGCCGGCGTCGACCAGGCCGTCAAGGAGATCAACGACGCGGGCGGCGTGCTCGGCAAGCCGGTCACCAAGATCCACACGGACTCGGGTGACACCACCACCAACGTGGCCTCGCAGTCGGCGGACAAGCTGATCGCGCAGAAGGCCGACGCCATCATCGGCGCCGCCTCCTCGTCGGTGTCCGAGTCGATCATCGACAAGGTCACCGGTGCCGGCGTGGTGCAGTTCTCGCCCGCCAACACCTCTGACAAGTTCACCACCATCAGCGACCAGGGCCTGTACTTCCGTACCGCGCCGCCGGACAAGCTGCAGGGCCGCGTGCTCGGCGACCTGATCGCCGCCGACGGCAACGACACCATCGGCATCCTGGCCATGCAGGACTCCTACGGCTCGGGCCTGGCCGACCAGGTGACCAAGACCGCCGAGGCGGCCGGCGCCAGCGTCGTCGAGCGCGTCGACTACGACCCGAAGGCGGCCGAGTTCTCCGCGGACGTCGCCAAGATCAAGGCCAAGAACCCGAAGGCGATCGTGCTGATCGGCTTCGAGGAGGGCGCCAAGGTCATCCAGGAGCTGGTCAAGCAGGGCCTGACGGTCGACAAGACCAAGTGGTACATGGTGGACGGCAACATGTCGAACACCAACTACCTCAAGATGCCCAAGGGCACCCTCAAGGGCGTCAAGGGCACCATCCCCGGCGCCGAGGCCCCGGAGGACTTCCGCAAGAAGCTCCTGGAGATCGACCCCAAGCTGGAGGACTACACCTACGCGGCCGAGTCCTACGACGCCGCGATCCTCATCGCCCTGGCGGCCGAGGCCGCCAAGGACGACAGCGGCAAGTCCATCGCCGCCAAGCTGCCCGAGGTCAGCAAGGGCGGCGAGAAGTGCAAGACCTTCAAGGACTGCGCCGACCTGCTGAAGGCCGGCAAGGACATCGACTACGACGGCATCAGCGGCCCGATCGAGTTCAACGACGCCGGTGACCCCGCCGTGGCCACCATCGGCGTCTACCAGTACGGCGACGACAACAAGTACGCCCCCAAGGCCCTGGAGTACCGCACGGGCAACATCGAGGGCTGACCCTCACCCGCCGCCCAGGCCGCACACTCGCAACGAGTACTGGATCAGCCGATCCTGCAGCGGCTTGGGCGGCACCACGATCACCACCCGCTCGGGCCCCCCGTCCACGGTGGCCCGCACCGGGAACAGGAACGCCTTCTTGGCCTCGGCGAAGGCGTGCGGGTCGCAGCGGCCGGGGGTGAGCGTGACCGGCACCTCCAGCCGCTCCTGCCCGGCCTCCAGCTCGGCCACGGGCCGCCGGTCGGCGTCCGGCGTGATGATGTAGTGCGTGGTGCCGTCGAGCTCGGTCAGCGTCACCTTGCCCGCGCCGCGCCGCGTGACCACCAGGTTGCCCCGCATCGCCTTGCCCACCTGCTTCCAGTCGGGCCCGAACTCGATGCCGGCGGCCTCCTTGATGAGGAACTCCGAGCATTCGTCCCGCAACAGGCGGGTCAGCAGCGGGCTGGGGTGCGGCACCTTGAAGACCACCCGGCGCGGCTGCTCGGAGCCGGCGCGGATGTTCGCCACGACGGTCGCGGGCTCCAGGCGCGGCAGACCCGTGGGCAGGCAGTTGGCCGGGCCGTAGGTGATGCGCAGGTCGGTGCGCTCGGTCCGTTTGATCGTGGCGTCCGTCTTTTCCGGCGGCAACGTTTTGAACGACGGCGTCACGAGCTGGACGTCCGCGAAATACACGGGGATGCCGGTGGTATTACGGACGGCCACCTCCAGCGCGTGAACGGGCTCGTCGGAACGCCATTGCTCCAGCGTGACCGATACGCCGGCGGGAGGATCCGAGGAAGGCGGCGCGGGCGGCGGGGACGAGGTGCACCCGGCAACAAGGACCGCCGTGACTAGGACAGGCGTAAAACGCTTCACCCGACGCACATTAAGCCTGCTAGCGCAGGTCCGTAAGTTGAGGACTGATTACGACTCCGCATCCAAGTGCCGACAGTTCACCCCGCCATCTGGTTCGAGTACACAGCGATTTTGTACGTTTCCGTCATTCGATCGGGAGCGCTCGGCGGTGCTGACGATCCCGGCCTGGAAATGAAGGAGACACTTCATGATCCGCATTGCTCCCGTGGGGCGGGCGCTGGCTGTCGTGGCCGCCACCAGCCTGGCCCTGACGGCCTGCGGCGGTGGCGGCAGCAACACCGCCACGCAGACCTCGCAGCCGGCAGCGCCATCGTCGTCGGCTCCCGCGGCCAAGGGCGACGGCACCCTCACGATCGGTACGCTGCTGCCCCAGACCGGTTCGCTCGCCTTCCTCGGCCCGCCTGAGTTCGCCGGCGTCGACCTGGCCATCAAGGAGATCAACGAGGCCGGGGGCGTGCTGGGCAAGCCCGTCACCAAGTACGACACCGACTCGGGCGACACCACCACGAACATCGCCTCGCAGTCGGTGGACAAGCTCCTGGCCCAGAAGGCCGACGCCATCATCGGCGCCGCGTCCTCGTCGGTGTCGGAGTCGGTGATCGACAAGATCACGGGCGCTGGTGTCATCCACTTCTCGCCGGCCAACACCTCCGACAAGTTCACCACGATCGAGGACAAGGGCCTGTACTTCCGCACCTCGCCGCCGGACAAGCTGCAGGGCCGCGTGCTCGGCGACCTGGTGGTGTCCGACGGCAACGACACCGTCGGCATCCTGGCGATGCAGGACTCCTACGGCACCGGCCTGGCCGACCAGGTGCAGAAGACGGTCACCGACGGCGGCGGCGAGGTCGTCGAGCGCGTCGACTACGACCCCAAGGCCGCCGACTTCTCGGCCGACGTGGCCAAGATCAAGGCCAAGAACCCCAAGGGCATCGTCATGATCGGGTTCGAGGAGACCGCCAAGGTCATCCAGGAGCTGGTCAAGCAGGGTCTGCCGGCCGACAAGCACAAGTGGTACATGGTCGACGGCAACACATCCAACACGAACTACGTCAAGATGCCCAAGGGCACTCTTGAGGGCGTCAAGGGCACGATCCCGGGTGCGGCCGCGCCGGAGGAGTTCCAGAAGAAGCTCCTCGGCATCAACCCCAAGTTGGAGGACTACAGCTACGCCCCCGAGTCCTACGACGCGATGAACCTGCTCGCGCTGGCCGCCGAGGCCGCCAAGAGCGACGCGGGCGTCGACATCGCCGCCAAGCTGGCCGAGGTCAGCAAGGGTGGCGAGAAGTGCAAGGACTTCAAGAGCTGCGTCGACCTGCTCAAGGCCGGCAAGGACATCGACTACGACGGCGTGAGCGGCCCGGTCGAGTTCAACGACGCCGGTGACCCCGCGGTCGCCACCATCGGCATCTACCAGTACGGCAAGGACAACAAGTACGCCACCAAGGCGCTGGAGTACCGCACCGGCAACATCGCCGGCTGACGTCCGAGGTTCGGCGAAGGGCCCGGTCCGCGAGGATCGGGCCCCTTCGTCATGCGCAGCCGGCCACGATCTGGTCGGCGGCGGCCCGGTACTGCCGCAGCAGCGCCACCTGCCGCTCGTGCGGCACGTCGTTCCTGGACAGGCCCTCGGTGGCCGACTTGACGCTCTGCACGGCGGCGTGCAGCGAGGCCGGCAGCCGGTCGCCGAACTGGAGCGTGATGCCGCGCAGCTCGGCCAGCCGGCCGATGACGGCGTCCTCGAAGTACTGCTGGTCCTCCTGGCCCTTCGGCTTGAGCATCAGGCCGGCGTACCCGATGGCCGAGACCACGCGCGCGCACGGGCTGTCGGTCGGGTCGCCGCCGGTGCTGTACCTCTGCGCCGAGGAGGCGTCCTCCTGGCAGCCGACGAGCAGGACGGGCAGGACGAGCGCCACGGTCAATAATCGTTTCACAGCGCTCATTAAAAAACGGCGGAGGGGCTCCGGGGGAGCCCCTCCGCCGTTCGATTCGGTTACGCCTTGGCCAGCGTGCCGAGGTACAGCTCGATGACCTTGGGGTCGTTGGCGAGCTGCCTGCCGGTGCCGGTGTAGGCGTTGCGGCCCTGGTCGAGCACGTAGCCACGGTGGCAGATCTGGAGGCAGCGGCGGGCGTTCTGCTCCACCATGATCACGGTCACGCCCGCCTTGTTGATCTGCTGGGCCTGGATGAAGACCAGGTCCTGGAGCTTGGGCGACAGGCCCGCCGACGGCTCGTCGAGCAGCAGCACCGACGGCTCGGTCATGAGCGCCCTGGCCATGGCCACCATCTGCCGCTCACCGCCGGACAGGGAGCCCGCCCGCTGCTTGCGCCGCTCCTTGAGCGCCGGGAACAGCTCGGCGACGAACTCGAAGCGCTCCTTGAACTTGCCGGGCACCTGGAAGGCGCCCATCTCCAGGTTCTCCTCGATGGTGAGGCTGGGGAAGACGTTGTTGGTCTGCGGCACGTAACCGACGCCGCGGGAGACCAGCGAGTGCGCCTTCATGTTCGTGATGTTCTCACCCTTGAGCAGCACCGTGCCGCTGCGGATGTTGACCAGCCCGAACATCGCCTTCAGCAGCGTCGACTTGCCGGCGCCGTTGGGGCCGATGATGCCGATCAGCTCGCCCTCTTTGACGTAGAGGTCGGAGCCGTTGAGGATGTTGACGCCCGGCAGGTAGCCGGCGATCAGCTCGTCGCACCGCAGCACGGCGTCGGCGGCGCCCTCCAGGTGCGCGGCGCGGCCGGTGACGGCCGCCTGCGACTCGGGTGCGGACTCGGGGGCGGTCGTCTCGGGGACGTCGCTCACTTCTGCGTCTCCTCTTCGATCTCGGCCTCCAGCGCCGCCTCGGCCTCCTGGAGCTGCGTCTCCAGTTCGGTGTCCGACAGCGGGGCGTCGTGGTGGGCGCCGAGGTAGGCGTCGATCACGCGCTCGTCCGACATGATCGTGTCGGGCGGCCCCTCGGCGATCACGGCGCCCTGCGCCATGACGATCACCCAGTCGCTGATGTCGCGGACCATGTCCATGTCGTGCTCGACGAACAGCACCGTCATGCCCTGCTCGCGCAGGTCCTTGACGTGGCCGAGCAGCGACTGGGTCAGGGCGGGGTTCACGCCCGCCATGGGCTCGTCCAGCATGACCAGCTCGGGCTGGACCATGAGGGCGCGGGCCATCTCCAGCAGCTTGCGCTGGCCGCCGGACAACGATCCGGCGAAGTCGTCCCGCTTGGCGCCGAGCTTGAAGCGTTCGAGCAGCTCCTCGGCGCGGACGGTGATCTCGTCCTCCTGACCGCGCCACATGCCGGGGATGAGCGCCCGCCAGAAGGTCTCGCCCTTCTGCTGCTGGGCGCCCAGGCGCATGTTCTCCATGACGGTCAGGCGGGACAGCGCCTTGGTCAGCTGGAAGGTGCGCACCATGCCGGCGCGGGCGACCTTGTGGGCCGGCACCCCGTTCATGCTGCGGCCGTTGAACGTCCACGAGCCGGAGTCGGCCGTGTCGAAGCCGGTGAGCTGGTTGAAGAAGGTCGTCTTGCCGGCGCCGTTGGGGCCGATCAGCGCGGTGATGGAACCCCGCTGGATCTCGATGTGGCCGACCTCGACCGCGGTCAGGCCGCCGAAGCGGCGCACGACGTTGTCGACGGTGAGGATCGGGTCCGGCTTGGGCACGCCCGGCTCGCGGGCCAGGTCCTTGAAGACGGCCAGCGCCGCGGCCTTGCGCTCGGTGGCCGTGGTTTCAGCGTGCATTGATCGCTATCTCCCTCTTGTCGCCGAAGATGCCCTGTGGCCGGAAGATGAGCAACAGGACGAGGCCCAGGCCGACCAGGATCCAGCGGACGGCGCCCACCTGGTTCGTGTCCATGAAGGTGATGATCCCGGCGCCGACGGCCTCGGAGAGCACGCCGTAGATCAGGACGAGCAGCACCCAGAAGATGGACGCGCCCACGACGGGCCCGAGCACGCGGGCGGCGCCGCCGAGGATGACCATCGTGTACGCGTAGAACGTGGTCTCGGTGCCGAAGATGTCGGGCTGGACGGAGGCGTAGGCCAGGCCGTAGATGAAGCCGCCCAGGCAGCCCACGACGCCGCCCAGGATGAGCGACTGCATCTTGTAGGAGAAGACGTTCTTGCCGAGGCTGCGCACGGCGTCCTCGTCCTCGCGGATGGCCTTGAGCACGCGGCCCCAGGGGCTCTTCATCAGCAGGTAGACCAGGCCGCAGCACAGGGCGATGAGCACCCAGCCGACGGTCAGCACCCACAGCACCCTGTTGTTGAAGAACAGGGGGACGGAGCCCAGGTTGAAGCCGTACTGGCCCTCGGGGTACGGGTTGAGCGCGTAGAAGCCGTCGGAGAAGCCGCGCTGGCCGTCCGAGCCGCCGAAGACGCTCTTGAACGCCACCGACCGGAACACCAGCCGGACGATCTCGGCCGCCGCGATGGTGACGATGGCCAGGTAGTCGGCGCGGAGCTGGAGGGTCGGGATGCCGAGCAGGATCGCCAGGAGCACGGCGGCGAGCAGGCCGACGATGATGCCGACCCAGAACGGCAGCCCCATGACGGTGACGGTGACGGCCAGGCCGTAGCCGGCCACGCCCATGAACGCCGCCTGGCCGAAGTTGAGCAGGCCGGTGTAGCCGAATTGGATGTTGATGCCGATCGCGGCGAGCGCGTACAGCACGGTCTCGACGCCGACCGCGGACTTCAGCGTCGTGCTGATGATCGTGATCCAGTCCATTCTGATCCTCCCCCGATCAGCCGATTCGCTCGCGGCGGCCCAGGATGCCCTGGGGCCGGACGAGGAGCACGATGATGAGCACGACCAGCGCGCCGACGCTCTTGAGCTCCGGCGGCACCCACAGGGTGGAGACCTGGATGAACAGGCCGACCACCAGCGATCCGACCAGCGCGCCGAAGGCGGTGCCGAGCCCGCCGAGCGTGACGCCGGCGAAGATGAGCAGCAGGATGTCCTGGCCCATCGTGTACTTCAGGTTCTGCGAGAGCCCGAGCATGATGCCGGCCAGCGCCGCGATGGCGCCGCCCAGGGTCCAGACGGTCCGGATGACCCGGTCGACGTTGATGCCCGACGAGGCCGCGAGAGCGGGGTTGTCGGACACGGCCCTGGCCGCCTTGCCGGTGCGGGTGCGCAGCAGCGCGAAGCCGACCAGCAGCAGCACGGCCAGCTCGATGCCCATCGCCACGAAGTTCTTGGGGGCCGCGGAGATCGGCCCGACCTGGATGCCGGGCTGGGCCGTGTACTGGGCGTAGGCCTCGTTCTGGCCGCCGAAGAAGATCAGCATGACGTAGCGCATGACCAGCGCGACGCCGATGGAGATGATCATCATGGCGATGATGCCGGTGCCGCGCCTGCGGAGCTGGCCCCAGAAGAGGCGGTCCTGGGCGTAGCCGAACGCGCCGCCCAGCGCCACGGCGAGCACCGCGGCGGGGATGAGATGGAGGCCGGCGCCCACGTTGAACATGTACGCCAGCACCGCGCCGAGTGTGACCAGCTCTCCGTGGGCGAAGTTGGTCAGGCCGGTCGTGCCGTAGATCAGCGACAGGCCGAGCGCGGCCAGGGCGATGATCAGGCCGAGGTTGAGCCCCTCGAAGGCGAGCTGCGCCGCGGTGTCCCAGAACGTGCTCTCGCCGCTCTCCGCGTCTCCCTGTGGCTGGCCTGCCACGCCCTTGGCCTGCAACGCGAACAGCACGGTCGAGCAGTTGCCCTCGAAGACGGTCGGCGTGCGGACATTGCTGCCCCCGCGCACCTCGGCGTTCTTCGGCAGGCTGCCGGGGTCAAGGGTGACCTTGAACTTGCCCTTGTCGGTAGGAACTTCCCACGTGCCCTGTGCGTTTGTTGTGACCTCCTTGACGGGTTGTCCGCCCTCGGTGGTCACGGCGATTTTGACGCCGTTCACTGGCTGGCCTTGGAGTTTGAGCGTCCCCTTCAAACCCTGGCATCCAGCCGGCCCCGCCTGCGCGGGACTGGCCAGCAGGAAGATGAGTCCACCCAGGAAGGCCGTGAACGCGATCACGGCTCTGCGCAATGGTGCTCCCTCAAATAGGTCAAGGCGGGGTTGTACCCCTCCATCTCGACACGCGCGCATCGCAGGCACAACTGGGATGCAATGGCGGGAGCTTATTCCGGAGACGCCCGTTTCAGTATGGTTCGTCACCAATTAGTGACATGCGTGTGGCACACATGTGAGGAAACAACGCGGCAGGTCAGGGGCTAAATGAGGGAAGACGCCTGGCTGCGGCGGAAACGAAACGATAACGATGGGGAGAAAACGTGGACGAGCCCGCGGAGCGGCCTTTGGGGCCATGTAGGGCTTCCCCGGCCGTACACGTTATCTACCGGGCCTCCCCGCGGGCTCTGTTCGGACAACCGTAGCGATCGATGGGGCCGCTGCGCAAAGGTTCCGTCAAAGTGACGTCAGGGGCGCTGGTCGCGCAGCATGCACGTCAATCTGGAGGTGCACACGCGGCGTCCCTCGTCGTCGGTGATCTCGATCTCGTACGTCGCCAAAGTGCGTCCGCCGTGCAACCTGGTCGCGACCCCGGTCACGTGGCCGGAGGTCGCCGAGCGGTGATGGGTGGCGTTGATCTCGATGCCGACGGCGATCCGGCCGGGGCCCGCGTGGATCGCCGCGGCCACCGAGCCCAGCGTCTCGGCCAGCACCACCGACGCGCCGCCGTGCAACAGGCCGTAGGGCTGGGTGTTGCCCTCGACCGGCATCCTGCCGACGACGCGCTCGGCGCCGGCCTCGACGAACTCGATGCCCATCCGTTCGGCCAGCGTGCCCTCGTGCACCGCGCCGTAGGCGGAGAAGTCCAAAGGATCGGTATGCGTCAAGGGGATCTCTCCACTCTTCCGAGCTCGGGTTTTCTGTCGTTGACGCAGACTAGGCTGCGTACGTGCCGAAGAGTGAAGTGACCCCCAGCCGCCCGTGTCTGTTGCTGCTCGACGGGCATTCCCTGGCCTACCGCGCCTTCTACGCGCTCAAAGACGCCAACCTCATGACCACCGACGGTCAGCACACCGAGGCGGTCTACGGGTTCACCTCGATGCTGACGAACATCCTGCGCGACGAGCAGCCGACCCACGTGGCGGTGGCCTTCGACAGGTCGGAGCCGACGTTCCGCCACGAGGAATACTCCGACTACAAGGCCAACAGGAGCGAGACCCCCGAAGACTTCCGCGGCCAGATGCAGCTCATCTACGAGCTGCTCGACACGCTGCGCGTCCCGCACCTGTCCAAGGCGGGCTTCGAGGCCGACGACCTCATCGCCACCCTGGCCACCCGCGCGGCCGAGCAGGGGATGAACGTCCTGATCGTCACCGGCGACCGCGACGCCCTGCAGCTCGTCAACGAGAACGTCACCGTCCTCATGACGCGCCGGGGCATCAGCGACATGACCAGGTTCACCCCCGAGGCGGTCGAGGAGAAGTACGGCCTGACCCCGGCCCAGTACCCCGACTTCGCCGCCCTGCGCGGCGACCCCAGCGACAACCTGCTGTCCATCCCCAGCGTCGGCGAGAAGACCGCGGCCAAGTGGGTGCGCGAGTTCGGCTCGCTGACCGCCCTGGTCGACCGCGTCGACGAGGTCAAGGGCAAGGTCGGCGACAAGCTGCGCGAGCACGTCGCCCAGGTGCTGATGAACCGCCGCCTCACCGAGCTGCTGCGCGACGTGCCGCTCGACGTCGACCTCGGCGACCTCACGCAGGGCGTGTGGGAGCGCGAGGAGATCAACAAGCTGTTCGACACCCTGCAGATCCGCGGCGAGCTGCGCGAGCGCGTCTTCAAGGTGCTCGGCACCGGCGAGGCGGAGCCCGAGCAGGGCTTCGAGGTCGAGACCGTCATCCTCGGGCCCGACCGGGTCGCCGGCTGGCTGGCGGCGCTGCCGCAGGGCCGCGCCGGGCTGGCCTTCAAGGGCTCCTACGGCAGCGGCTCGGGCCGCATCGACGGCATCGCCGTCGCCTCGCCCGACGGCACCGCCGCCCACATCGACCCCGTCAAGCTCACCGAGGCCGACGAGGCGGCGCTGCGGGCCTGGCTGGGCGACGCGAGCAGGCCCAAGGCCGTCCACGACGCCAAGGGCCCGATCCTGGCCCTGTGGGCCCAGGGCCTGGAGCTGCGCGGCCTGAGCTGCGACACCGCGCTGGCCGCCTACCTCGCCATGCCGGGCCAGCGCACGTTCGCGCTGGAAGACCTGGCCAGGCGCTACCTCCACCGCGACCTGCGGGCCGAGGAGGAGTCCGGCGGCCAGGCCGCGCTGTTCGGCGACGACGAGGACGCCCCGGCCAAAGACCTCGCGCTGCGCGCCCACGCCGTGCGCGAGCTGGCCGACTCTCTTGAGAGCTTCCTGGCCGGCCGCGGCGGCACCCAGCTCCTGGCCGACGTCGAGCTGCCGCTGCTGTCGGTGCTGGCCGAGATGGAGCGGGCCGGCATCGCCGTCGACAGCCAGTACTTCGCCGGTCTGGAGGCCGAGTTCGGCGCCGCGGTCAAGCACGCCGTGGAGGAGGCCCACCGCGCCGTCGGCGAGCAGTTCAACCTCGGCTCGCCCAAGCAGCTGCAGGAGATCCTCTTCACCCGGCTCAACCTGCCCAAGACGAAGAAGATCAAGACCGGCTACAGCACCGACGCCGACCAGCTCGCCTGGCTCGCCACCCAGACCGAGCACGAGCTGCCGACGATCATGCTGCGCCACCGCGACCAGCAGAAGCTGCGCACCACGGTCGAGGGCCTGATCAAGGAGATCGGCGACGACGGCCGCATCCACACCACGTTCAACCAGATCATCGCCGCGACCGGCCGCCTGTCGTCGGAGAAGCCCAACCTGCAGAACATCCCGATCCGCACCGCGGAGGGCCGCCGCATCCGGCAGGGCTTCGTGGTCGGCGAGGGCTTCGAGCAGCTGCTGACGGCCGACTACAGCCAGATCGAGCTGCGCATCATGGCCCACCTGTCCGGCGACGAGTCGCTGATCGAGGCCTTCGAGTCCGGCCACGACTTCCACCAGGCCACCGCGGCCCGGGTGTTCGACCTGCCGCCCGAGCAGATCGACGGCGAGCTGCGGGCGCGCATCAAGGCGATGAACTACGGCCTGGCCTACGGCCTGTCCGACTTCGGCCTGTCCGGGCAGCTCAACATCCCGGTCTCCGAGGCGCGGGCGCTGAAGGAGGAGTACTTCACCGAGTTCGGCGGCGTACGCGACTTCCTGCAGGCCATCGTGGCCCAGGCGCGCACCGACGGCTACACCGAGACGATCATGGGCCGCCGCCGCTACCTGCCCGACCTGACCAGCGACAACCGCCAGCGCAGGGAGATGGCCGAGCGCATGGCGCTCAACGCCCCCATCCAGGGCTCGGCGGCCGACATCATCAAGGTCGCCATGCTCCACGTCCACCAGGCCATCGCCGAGGAGGGGCTGGCCTCCCGGATGTTGCTGCAGGTGCACGACGAGCTGGTGTTCGAGGTCGCGCCGGGCGAGCTGGAGACGTTGCGGCAGCTCGTGTGCGACCAGATGAACGCCGCCTACCACCTGCGCGTTCCGCTGGAGGTCTCGGTGGGCGTCGGGCGTACGTGGGAGGACGCCGGCCACTGACGATGTTTATCCCGACACGGCGGGGCAGTCCGACATATCGCGAACGGCGTAGCCCCGCCGTCTCCGGGGCTTCTCGTCTACGCTGAAGATAGTTTTGGCCGAGTTGCCGGGAGATTTGTGCGGGTACCAACGTCGTTCACGCGGATCATCGCAATCGCGAACGTGGCGGTGGTGGCCGTGGCCATCGCCGGGCTGAGTCTCTTACCTGACGGTGAGACCCCTACTACCCAGGCGTCGGCCAGGGTCGGCGTGATCGCCCCCGTCACTCCTCCGCAGGGACAACCCCAGAACGTCTCCGAGCCTCCGGGCGTGGTCGCCACCCCCGAGTTCGCCCGGCAGGTGCGCGCCAACGAGGCGGGCCTAGTGCCGATCATCATGTATCACCGGATCCTGCGCAAGCGCGTGGCCTCCATCGACCGCACCCCCGGCCAGCTCCGGCAGGAGCTGGAGAAACTGGCCAAGCAGGGCTACGTGCCCATCACGGCCAGAGAGTTCGCCACCGGCGACATCCGGGTGCCGGCCGGGCGGTTCCCCGTGGTGCTGACGTTCGACGACGGGCACCCGAGCCACTTCGCGCTGGACGCCTCCGGCAACCCCGAGCCCGACACCGCCGTCGGCGTGATCCTCGACGTGGCCGCCCGTTACCCCTCGTTCCGGCCGACCGCGACGTTCTGGATCACCCGTGAGCCCTTCGGACTGCGCGATCAGGAGCAGCAGGCGGCCGCCGTGCGGTGGCTGGTCGAGCACGGCTTCGAGGTCGCCAACCACACCTGGTCCCATCCGGACCTGCGGCGGCTGTCGAAGAAGAAGGTACGCGAGCAGATCGTCCGGGTGGAGCGCCTGCTCAAGAAGCTGGGGGCGCCGCCCGACAGGACCCTGGCCCTGCCATACGGGTCGATGCCGCGGCCCAAGAAGCTCGCCCGTACCGGTTCCTGGGACGGAACCCGATATGATTTCGCGGGCGTGTTCCTCGCCGGGGCCCAGCCGTCCCTTTCGCCCTACGCGAAAAATTTTGATCGTGGGGCGATCCAGCGGATCCAGAGCAACGGCAAGCGCGGGGAGTGCCGCAAGTGGTGCTCGCAGTACTGGCTGGAGTGGCTGAACAAGCACCCTGGCGAGCGCTACGTCTCGGACGGCGATCCCGAGCGGATCTCCATCCCGCGGAAACAAAGAGGTAATATCAACCCCAAGCGGGAGTCCCAGATCATTGCGTACTGATGCGCCCCCGGATTGACCTCGTGGCCAACGTCTCATATGCTGATCGCTGCGCTGTGGGCTCGCGCGCGCCTCAGACGGAGCGGGCTCGCGCTCGGTCACGTCGATGTCGTCATTCCTCGGCTTGATGCGGAAGAGGGCCTGCCGCGCACGCCACATCGACTTCTGTCCGCGTTCGGAGCAATTCCACACATGACGTCCAGCACTGAGGCCACCTCGAGCACCCCGCAGGTAGCGGTCAACGACATCGGGTCCGAGGAAGCCTTCCTCGCCGCGATCGACGAGACCATCAAGTACTTCAACGACGGCGACATCGTCGAGGGCACCGTCGTCAAGGTCGATCGAGACGAGGTTCTTCTCGACATCGGCTACAAGACCGAGGGTGTCATCCCCTCGCGCGAGCTTTCGATCAAGCACGATGTCGACCCTGCTGACGTCGTGGAGGTCGGGGAGCACGTCGAGGCCCTGGTTCTCCAGAAGGAGGACAAAGAGGGCCGCCTGATCCTGTCCAAGAAGCGCGCGCAGTACGAGCGCGCCTGGGGCACGATCGAGAAGATCAAGGACGAGGACGGCATCGTCACCGGTACCGTCATCGAGGTCGTCAAGGGTGGTCTCATCCTCGACATCGGCCTGCGCGGCTTCCTCCCCGCCTCCCTGGTCGAGATGCGACGGGTCCGCGACCTGCAGCCGTACGTCGGCCGCGAGCTCGAGGCGAAGATCATCGAACTCGACAAGAACCGCAACAACGTGGTTCTCTCCCGCCGCGCCTGGCTGGAGCAGACGCAGTCCGAGGTGCGCCAGACGTTCCTCAACACCCTGCAGAAGGGCCAGGTCCGCAAGGGCGTCGTCTCTTCGATCGTCAACTTCGGCGCTTTCGTCGATCTCGGCGGGGTCGACGGTCTGGTCCACGTGTCCGAGCTGTCCTGGAAGCACATCGACCACCCGTCTGAGGTCGTCGAGGTGGGCCAGGAGGTCACGGTCGAGGTCCTCGACGTCGACATGGAGCGCGAGCGCGTCTCCCTGTCGCTCAAGGCCACGCAGGAAGACCCGTGGCAGCAGTTCGCCCGTACCCACCAGATCGGCCAGGTCGTGCCGGGCCGCGTCACCAAGCTGGTGCCGTTCGGTGCGTTCGTCCGGGTCGAGGAGGGCATCGAGGGCCTGGTCCACATCTCCGAGCTGGCCGAGCGCCACGTGGAGATCCCGGAGCAGGTCGTCCAGGTCGGCGACGAGATCTTCGTGAAGATCATCGACATCGACCTCGACCGTCGCCGCATCAGCCTCTCGCTGAAGCAGGCCAACGAGGGTGTGGGCACCGAGGTCGAGTTCGACCCGACCCTCTACGGCATGGCGGCCACGTACGACGACCAGGGCAACTACATCTACCCCGAGGGCTTCGACCCGGAGACCGGGGAGTGGCTCGAGGGCTTCGACAAGCAGCGTGAGGAGTGGGAGCGGCAGTACGCCGAGGCCCAGACTCGCTTCGAGGCTCACCGCAAGCAGATCGAGGAGGCCCGCAAGGCCGAGGCGGAGGCCGGCGAGGCCGCTCCCTCGTCCTACAGCGGCGAGACCGCTCCTCCGTCGGGCAGCTCGTCGTCGGCTCCGGCCAGCGGCGCGCTCGCCTCTGACGAGGCGCTCGCTGCCCTCCGCGAGAAGCTCGCGGGCGGCCAGAGCTAAGGCTCAGCCTTGAAAGGCCCCGCACGGGTTTCCCGTGCGGGGCTTTTTCATGCTCCCGTACGGGGATCGCGGAACGATCCTTGCCGCATGGGTTCCTAGTGTTCCCCCATGAAGCCCTTTCGCATCGACATTCCGCAGGCCGACCTCGACGACCTCAAGGAGCGGCTGCGGCGCACCCGCTGGGCCGGGCCGCTGCCGGGCGGGTGGGACCGGGGCGTGCCGGTCGGCTACCTGCGTGAGCTGGCCGCGTACTGGGCCGACGAGTTCGACTGGCGGGCCGTCGAGGCCCGGCTCAACGCCTTCGACCAGTACACGACGGTGATCGACGGGCAGACGATCCACTTCCTGCACGTCCGCTCGCCCGAACCGCACGCGCTGCCCGTCGTCCTGACGCACAGCTGGCCGAGCTCCGTGCTGGAGTTCGCCGAGGTCGTCGGGCCGCTCACCGACCCGCGGGCGTACGGGCTCGACCCGGCCACCGCCTTCCACGTCGTGGCGCCCTCGCTGCCCGGGTTCGCCTTCTCGCCGTTCCCCGACCCGCCGGACGAGCGGCCGTGGAGCATCGTCCGCGTGGCCCGGACGTGGGCCGAGCTCATGGCCCGCCTCGGCTACGACCGGTACGGCGCCCACGGCAACGACGCGGGAGCGCTGGTGACCCCTCAGCTGGCCGCCCTGGACAGCGAGCACGTGGTGGGCTCGCTCATCACCGCCGGCCTCGGCATCCCCACCGGCGAACCCGGCGAGCTCGACGGGGCGGACGAGGAGGAACTGGCCTCGCTCGCCGAGCTGACCGCGTGGACCTCGGGCGGCAGCGGATATGGGCCCTACCTGGCCAAACGGCCCCAGACGCTCTCCTACGGGTTCGTGGACTCGCCCGTGGCGCAGCTCGCGTACCTGGTGGAGCGGTTCAAGGAGTTCGACGGCTGGTCGCCGCTGAAGGAGCCGGTCGCGCGGGACCTCGTCCTGGCCAACGCCAGTCTGTACTGGCTGACCGGCACCGGCGGGTCTTCGTCGTGGCCGTACTACGAAGGGGCCGCCGGGCTGCCGATCGATCAGCGGGCGGTGCCGACGGGGGTCTCGCACGGAGGTCCGGCGATCATGCGGCGCATCGCGTCCCGCCGGAACGACCTGCGGTGGTGGGGCGACGCGGTGAGCCCCAGCCACATGGTGGGCCTGGCCGCCCCGGAAACCCTGGTCACAGCCATTCGCACCTTCTTCGGCCTGCTCTGACCCGCGCCCGTCAGGCGGCTTCCAGGACGAAGAACAGGAAGCTCAGGAACCGCGTGCCGGTGATCTCGCGGAACTCCTCGGGGAACAGCTCGCGGGCCTCCGGCGCGGCCGGCGGTTCGCTGATGACGCTGATCCGGAAGCCGGCCTCGGTGAACGCCTCGCTCATCGCGTGCAGCGGCCGGTCCCAGAACCTCATCCGGGCGGTCTGCCCTCCCATGGTCCATTCTTCGACCCGGTCGCGAGTTCCGAAGTAGACGGGCCTTTCCCCGGCCATGTGCTTGACGAGGGTGATGACGAAGGGATGGTCGACCGAGACGAGGAGCCGGCCGCCGGGCTTCAGCACGCGTCGCAGCTCGGCCAGCGCCGGCCCCCAGTCCTCCAGGTAGTGCAGCACCAGGGACGCGATGACGTCGTCGAACTCGCCGTCGGGCAGGGGCAGTGGGCTGCCGAGGTCGGCGACCCGCAGGTCCGCGTCGGCGCCCAGCCGTCGCCGGGCCAGCTCCAGCATCCCGGCGCTCGCGTCGACGCCGGTCACGACGGCCCCTCGATCGCGCAGCTCGGCGAACAGGGGACCCGAGCCGCAGCCGGCGTCGAGGACGCGCCGGCCGGTCACGTCCCCGGCGAGCTCCAGCATCGCGGGCCGCTCGTAGTACGCGTTCACGAGGCCGGTCTCGTTCTCGGCCGTGTACCCCTCGGCGATCCTGTCGTAGTCGTTGAATCCGGACGGAGTGGAAGGCATGCGGGCCATTTTGGCCCATGACGAGATGATCAGGTGAGAGGAGGGAGCACGACAGGCCGTGCGGTACCGGAGGCCGCCTGTGCCGAAACAACGCGGCTCACCGCGAATCGCCGGACGACGTCGACACGTCGACCTTCGGCTCGCTGGATCACCGGTCAGGTGCTGCGGGTCGCCGGCGGGCACGCCCTTTGAGGGCTCGGCCGTGCGTGCCCACCACCACGAAGGGTGGTGGGCACAGGGGTCAGGGACGGGCGGTTCCCACGCGAGCCAGGTCAGCGCGGTCGTGGCTCGCCCTGCTCCCGTCCGGCCGTGCCGTGAGATCTCACGGCAGGAGCCGGGCGGCCTTGACCTGGTGCAGGTGGATGACCACGTCGAAGGAGCGTCCCAGAGCGGCCTGGACGGCCTGGCCGGGCGACCAGAACCCGCCGCCGATCAGGCGGGTGTTCCGGGCCTGCGACAGCCACGCCTTGGCGGCGGCCGGCGCGGTGCGGGTGTCGAGCATGAAGTCGCGGTGGCGCACCTGGTCCAGCGTATGCTCGTTGTAGTCGGCGGGCGCGGCGGAGACCGAGCCCTTGCACGTCATCGGCCGCTCGGCGGGCTTGACGCCGTCCGGGCAGCCGTCCTCGGAGCCGGCGAAGTTGTAGCCGCCCTGGTCGAAGCTGGTGCCGACGGTGACGAACCGGTCGCCGAGCCGCTTGCGCAGCAGGCCGCCCATCGGGGTCGGCACGAACGCGGTGTCGATCGGGGTGTAGCTCAGATGCGCGTTCAGCCCGGACACCTGGATCTTGGCCCCGGTGGTGGCGTTCCACCAGGCCACGTTGTCGGCCAGCACGCTGTCGCGGTACTCCTGGGCCTGGCGGCGGCCGTCCTCGGTGGCCTGGTCGAAGGCGAAGTCGGTGAAGGTCTGCGACAGCGCGCGGGCGTGCTGCACCGCCCACTTGCCCGCGCCCTGGCGCTCCAGCAGCCTGAGCGCCTGCGTGGCGCGCCGCGCGTGGTCCTGCCTGGTCTTCAGGGGTACGGCCATCGCCTGCGCCATGTACTCCCCGGCGTTCTTCGTGGTGGGCCGCAGCCCGTCGTACAGCCGGGTGAGCTCGGGCAGCAGGGCGGGGTGGCGCTGCTTGACGTAGGCCAGCACCTTGTCGAACAGGATGTCGCCGGGGTAGAGCAGGTCGGCGCCCATGAACTGGACCTTCTCTGCGTGGCCGGCGTTGTGGGCCCGCATCCACCGGACCAGGTCGAGGAACTCGCGGTTGTCGAACAGGTCATAGGGGCCCTTGACCTCGTCGTGGAAGATCGCCTGCGGGTCGCCCTTGCCGTACAGGACGTAGTCGTTCAGGCGCAGGCCGGTGCTCCAGCTCAGCTCGCGGGCGAACGTGGTGAACCCCTTCTCGGCCACCAGGTAGCGGAACAGCCGCTGGTTGAGGGTGTAGAACTCGGCGGTGCTGTGCGTGGCCTCGCCCACGCCGACCACCTGCGCCCGGCCCACCATGGCGCCGAAGGCGTCGAGGTCGTGCCCGCGAGCCTCGGCAGAGGTGGAGGCCAGCGGCTTGGCCACGCTGTCGAGCGCGGCCACCACGCCGGTGTCGGCGGACGCGGGGACGGCGGGCGCGGCGACGGCGACGGTGCCGGCCATGGTGCCGGCCATGGTGCCGGCCATGGTCAGGCCGGCCGAGGCCAGGCCGAGGGCAAGAAGCTTCATCGTGTTTCCTGAAAGGTGAGAGGGTTGCTTGCGGTACGTCCAAAACTGCCGGGACGCGCTGACACCCGGTTGAGCATCGGCTGACGGCGGCCCGGGGCGCTGTCAGCTCAGATCCGGGGACCGAGGAAACAGCCGCCGGAGGCGTCGACGACCTGGCCGGTCACCCACCGTCCGGCCTCCGAGGCCAGGAAGGCGACCACGTCGGCGATGTCGTCGGGCCGGCCGACGCGGGGGATGGCGTTGCCGGTGCCGACCATCTGCTGGACCTCGGGGTTGCCGAGCATCCATGGGTTCATGTCGGTGACCGTCGGCCCGGGCGCGACGGCGTTGACGGTGATGCCGCGCGGGCCCACCTGCTGGGCCAGGGAACGGCTGAGCACCTCGATGCCGACCTTGCTCATCGCGTACGGCGCCTCGGGCATGGCGATCCTGGTCGCCGCGGTGGTCACGTTCACGATCCGGCCGCCGTCGTTGAGCAGCGGAAGGGCCCGCTGGACGATGAACAGCGGCGCCTTGGTGTTGATCGCGATCAGCCGGTCGAAGGCCTCGGGGGTGACGGTGTCGATCGGCCCGCCGGTGTTGATGGCGGCGTTGTTGACCAGGATGTCCAGCCGCACCTGGCCGGTCCTCGCGGTGAGCCCCGCCTCCAGTCCGGCGAACAGGGTGTCGACGTCCCCGGGCACGCCCAGTTCGGCCCGTACCGGGAAGGCGCGGCCGCCGTCCTTCTCGATCAGCTGCACGGTCTCCAGGGCCGCGTCCTCGTTGCTGCCGTAGTGCACGGCCACCAGCGCGCCCGCGGCCGCCAGCCGCCGTGCCACGGCCCGGCCGATCCCTCGCGAGGCCCCGGTCACCAGTGCCGTCTTGCCTGTGAGCTGCGTCATCTTGTCACTCCAGAATCGTCCGACTTGTTCGGTGACCCAGGATCCAGGCGCTGAACAGCCCGAAACAATGACAAAATGCGCAAGGCAGAATTGACCCCGAGAGCAACGTGAGGGGGAGTCGTGGAGCTGCGCGACATCGAGATCTTCCTGACGCTGGCCCAAGAGCTCCACTTCGCCCGCACCGCCGAGCGGTTGCACGTCACCCCCGCCCGGATCACCAAGGCGGTACAGAAGCAGGAGCGCCAGATCGGCGCCCTGCTCTTCGAACGAAGCTCTCGGTCGGTACGGCTGACGCCGATCGGCCGGCAACTCCGCGACGACCTCTGGCCGATGTACAGCGGCCTCCAGGAGGGCGTGCGCCGGGCCAGGCTGGCCGCCGAGGGGATCACCGGCGTGCTCAGGGTCGGCATGATCCCGCACAACTCCTACGACCTGCGGCGCTACTGGGACGATTTCCGCGACCACCATCCCCAGTGGAGGCTGCAGATCCGGATCTCCCCGTTCGCCGATCCGTTCGCCGGGTTGCGCCGCGGTGACATCGACGTCCTGGTCGCGTGGCTGCCCGTCGAGGAACCCGACCTGACGACGGGGCCGGTCCTGTTCACCGACCCGCGCCTGCTGGCCGTGGCCGCCGATCACGAACTCACCCGGCACGCGACCGCCCTGACGGAGATGCTCGCCGACTTCCAGCACGTGGACGCCCCGTCCAGGCCGGACTACTGGGCGGAGGGTTTTCTCCCGCCCCGGACCTCCGTGAGCCGCCGCATCGAGCGCGGCCCGCTGGCGAGCAACACCGAGGAGATGCTCTCGCTGATCTCCACCGGAGAGACCGTCGGCCTCGTCGCCCACCACATGAAGCGCTACTACCTCCGGCCCGACATCGCCTACCTGCCCCTCCGGGACGACGATCCGCTGAAGTTCGCGCTGGTGTGGTCGACCGAGGCGGAGAACGACATGATCCGCGCCCTGGCCCGGACCGTCCGCGACCTCGGCCCCCTCGACCTGCGCAACCTCTGAAGGACCGGCGACTCGGCCGCCTGAGCGTCTCGGGCCGCCGGTCGCCGACGGGTCGGCTCCGCCACTCCGACGGCGCCTGGTGAGTTCGTCGATGTCAGTCTCACCGCGCTCCCGCCCGCATGCCCTCAATGCCTGATTTGTTGTCAAATAAGCAACAAACCAGGTCATTTTACCTCCGTGTACCCGTATTTCCTGTACGAGGTATTGCCGATACCTCAACAGCGTTGTACGTTCTCGGCTACATCCACGAGTCGAAGGAGAACGGTGGAGGGGGAGTCGAGCAGGATGACTGCTGAACGCGTCGCGCGGGCGGCGGCGATCGCGCGCGCCGGTGGTTTCGAGGAGGCCCTCGACCGCGGCGAGCTGCCGCGCAGGGCCGACCTGACCATGGCGGAGGCGGTCGTCCTCGGGCTGGTCAGGCAGGGGGTGACCCGGTTCGTCGTCGTGCTCGGCCACGGCTCGACCGAACTGGGCGAGGTGTTGCGCGCCTACCAGGACGCGGGCGTTCTCCAGACCTACGCCGTCCGGCACGAGACCGAGGCGTCCCACGCGGCAACGGCGTTGCGGTGGGTCACGGGGGAGAAGGCGGCGGTGGTCACCTCGATCGGGCCGGGAGCGCTCCAGGCGATGGCCGGCTCGCTCGTGGCGGCGAGCGACGGCGTCGGGGTCTGGCATCTCTACGGTGACGAGACCACCGAGGACGAAGGCCCCAACATGCAGCAGATCCCGCGCGCCGAACAGGGGCTGTTCCTGCGGCTGGCGGCCACGATGGGCCCGGCCTACTCGCTGCACACACCGCGCGCCCTGCCCACGGCGCTGCGCCGCGGCCTCAACCAGGTCGACCATCCGTACCGGCCGGGGCCCTTCTACCTGCTGCTGCCGCTGAACACGCAGCCAGAGGTGATCAAGGACTTCAACCTCGACGAGCTCCCGGTCGGCGCGCCGCCGCGGCTCGGCCCGGCAGACCCGGCCACGTCGTACGCGGAGATCGCCCGGCGGCTGGTGGCGGCCGAACGCGTGGTGATCAAGGTGGGCGGCGGCGCCACCGACTGCCGGTCGGAGCTGGAGGAGCTGGCCGACCTCGTCGACGGCGTCTTCGTGATGTCGCCGGTCAGCCTCGGCACCATCCCCTCCGGCCACCCGCGCCAGATGATGGTCGGCGGCGCCAAGGGCTCGCTGAGCGGCAACCACGCCATGGAACACGCCGACCTGCTGGTCGCCGTCGGCACCCGCTCGGTCTGCCAGGCGGACTCCTCGCGCACCGGCTACCCCAACGTCCGGCACGTCGTCAACATCAACGCCGACCTGGACGCGGCCACCCACTACGCCCGCACCAGCGCCCTGGTCGGCGACGCCCGGCTGAGCCTGGCCGCCCTGATCGAGGCCGTGCGGGCCGTACGGGCCGAGGACGAGAGCCCCCGGCACGACAGCGCGTGGCTCGCCGAGTGCCGGACGGCCCGGGCGGCCTGGGAAGAGCTCAAGGCGGCCCGCCTGGCCCGTCCCCGGCTGCACGACCCGGTCTGGGACCGCGAGGTGCTCACCCAGCCCGCCGCCGTGCACACGGTCGCGCAGTGGGCGGCCGACACGCGGGCGGTCACGTTCTTCGACGCCGGCGACGTCCAGGCCTACGGCTTCCAGATGTCGGCCCAGGACGAGCCCGAGGAGTCCTTCACCGAGGCCGGCGCCAGCTACATGGGCTTCGCCACGAGCGCGGTGCTGGCCACCGCCCTGTCCGGAGACGACTGGTACGGGGTGGCGGTGACCGGCGACGGCTCGTTCACGATGAACCCCCAGGTGCTCATCGACGGCGTGGCGCACGGCGCGACCGGCTGCGTCGTGGTGCTGGACAACCGCCGGATGGCCGCCATCTCCAGCCTCCAGATCGCCCAGTACGGCAAGGACCACGCCACCTGGGACCACGTCGCCGTCGACTACGTGGCCTGGGCGTCGTCGGTGAGCGGGGTGAACGCCCTGTTCGGCGGCACCACGCCCGAGGAGCTGCGGGCGGCGCTCGACAAGGCCCGCGCCCATCCCGGCCTGTCGCTCGTCCACGTCCCCGTCTACTTCGGGCCAGACCCGGACGGGGGCCTTCCCTCCTACGGCCGCTGGAACGTCGGCAACTGGGTGGCGCGCACCCAGGAGCTGCGTCACGAGATCGGACTGTGAACCCCATGAACCATCACCCGCTCCCGCCCGCCGCGATGTACGTGGCCGGCGCCTGGCACCGGGCGGACGAGACCTTCCCCGTGCACAACCCCGCCGACGGCGAGCTGCTGGCCGAGCTGCCGATCGCCCGCCCGCACGACCTCGACCTGGCCCTGGACGCGGCCGCCGAGGGCTTCGCGACCTGGCGGCGGACGCAGCCCTGGGAACGCTCGCGGATCCTGCGCCGCATCGCCGACGGCATCCGCGCGCAGGCCGGACGTTTCGCCATGGTCATGACGCTCGACCAGGGCAAGCCGCTGGCCCAGGCCGAGGGGGAGGTGCTGGCCGCCGCCGACCAGTTCGACTGGTACGCCGACGAGGCCCGCCGGGTCTACGGCAGGACGGTCGAGGCCCGCGACCCCGACACCCGCATCTTCGTCCGCCGCGAGCCGGTGGGACCGGTCGCGGCGTTCGCCGCCTGGAACTTCCCCGCGCTGCTGCCGGTCCGGAAGATCGCGCCGGCGCTGGCCGCCGGCTGCTCGGTGATCGTCATGGCCCCGGCGGAGGCGCCGCTGTCCGTGCTGCTCATCGCGGAGATCGCCGACGAGGCCGGCCTGCCCGCCGGGGCGCTGAACGTCGTCACCGGCGACGGCCCGGCCATCTCCCGCCACCTGATCGCCTCCGACGTGATCCGCAAGGTGAGCCTGACCGGCTCGGTCCCGGTCGGCGCCGAGCTGCTGCGGCAGGCCGCCGGCGGGATCAAGTCGGTCTCGATGGAACTGGGCGGGCACGCCCCGGTCCTGGTCTTCCCCGACGCCGACCCCGAGCGGGCGGCCCGGATGTGCGCCCGCGCCAAGTTCCGCAACAGCGGCCAGGTGTGCATCTCGCCCAGCCGGTTCCTGGTCCACGAGGACATCGCCGCCGCCTTCGCCGAGGCGTTCGCCGACGAGACCCGCGCGCTGCGGCTCGGCGACGGGCGCGACCCGGCCACCGACGTGGGCCCGCTGACCACGACCAGACGGCTGACCGCCGTCCACGAGCTGGTCGAGGACGCGGTGACCCGTGGGGCCACCGTGCTGGCCGGCGGCGGCCCCGCCGACCTGCCGGGCGGGCACTTCTACCGGCCGACCGTGCTGTCCGGCGTGTCCGACGACATGCGGGTGATGGTCGAGGAGCCGTTCGGCCCGATCGCGCCCATCAGCACCTTCGCCACCTTCGAGGAGGCGGTCTCCCGGGCGAACGCCACGCCGTTCGGCCTGGCGGGGTTCGTCTTCACCGAGGACCTGGCCACCGCCTTCCGGGCAAGCGAGGAGCTGGAGACCGGGATGGTCGGGGTCAACGAGCTCACGATCGCCACCGCGGAGGCCCCGTTCGGCGGGGTCAAGCAGTCCGGCTTCGGCCGGGAGGGCGGCACCGAGGGGCTGGCGGACTACACCGTCGCCAAGTACGTCAACCTGCGGCTCCGGGGGGCCTGATGACCGTCAACGAACCACGTGACGCCGACCACGACCCGGCCTCCCACGGCAACGAACCGCGTGGTGTCGACCGTGGCCTGACCTCCTACGGCGACGAGGGCTTCAGCCGCTTCCTGCGCCGGGCCTTCCTGGCCTCCTCCGGGTACGACGAGCAGGACCTCGACCGGCCGGTCGTCGGCATCGCCGACACCAGCGGCGGGTTCACCACCTGCCACCGGGAGATGCCGCAGCTCGTGCAGGCGGTCGCCCGAGGGGTGCTGGAGGCGGGCGGCCTGCCGGTGCCCTTCCCGGCCATGTCGCTGCCCGAGATCCTCATGTCGCCCACGTCGATGCTCTTCAGGAACCTGGCCGCGCTGGAGACCGAGGAGCTGGTCAAGGGCCAGCCGATGGACGCCGTGGTGCTGGCCGGCGGGTGCGACAAGACCGTGCCCGCCCAGCTCATGGCCGCGGTCTCGGCGGACGTCCCGGCCGTGCAGCTCGTGGCCGGGGCCATGCTCACCGGCACCTGGCGCGGCACCCGGCTCGGCGCGTGCACCGACTGCCGCTCGATGTGGGCCAGGCACCGGGCCGGGGAGCTGGACGAGGGCGACATCGCCGACGTGCGCGGCGCCCTGGCCACGACCGGCGGCACCTGCATGGTCATGGGGACCGCCTCCACCATGGCCTGCCTGGCCGAGGCCCTGGGCATGAGCCCGGCGGGCACGGCCACGGCTCCCGCGCCCACCGGCGACCGGCTCCGCGCCGGCGTGCGTTCCGGGCGGATCGCGGTCGAGGCCGCCCGCGCCGGGCGCAGGCCGTCCTCGATCGTCACCGCCGGGGCCCTGGCCAACGCGGTCACCGTGCTGATGGCGCTGGGCGGCTCGACCAACGCCGTGATCCACCTGCTGGCGGTGGCCAGGCGCGCGGGCGTGCCGTTCGGGCTCGACGACGTGTCGGCCATCGCCGGACGGGTGCCGCTGCTGGTCGACTGCAAGCCGTCGGGCGTCGGCTACATGGAGGACCTCCACCGGGCCGGCGGCGTGCCGGTGCTGATGAAGGCGCTGGAACCGCTCCTCGACCTGGACGTCCCGGTCGTGGAGGGCGGCACCCTGCGTGACCGGCTGGCCGGGGTCGCCCCGCCCGCCGACTGGCAGACCACCATCCGCACCCTGGAGGACCCGCTCGGGCCCACCGGCGCGCTGGCGGTGCTGCGCGGCAACCTCGCCCCCGACGGCGCGGTGATCAAGGTGTCGGCGGCCACGTCCGCGCTGCTGCGGCACGAGGGTCCCGCCGTCGTCTTCGAGTCGCCCGAGGACGTGGCCCGCCGGATCGACGACCCGGACCTGCCCGTCACGCCCGACTCGGTGCTGGTGCTGCGCAACGCGGGGCCGGTGGGCGGCGGCATGCCCGAGGCCGGGTCGCTGCCGATCCCGGCGAAGCTGGCCAGGGACGGCGTGCGCGACATGGTCCGGGTGTCCGACACGCGGATGAGCGGCACCGCGTACGGGACGGTCGTCCTGCACGTGTCGCCGGAGGCCGCGGTCGGCGGCCCGCTCGCGCTGGTGCGCGACGGCGACCGCATCCGCCTCGACGCCGCGGCGGGGGAGCTGGCGCTGCTGGTCGACCCGGACGAGCTGGCCCGCCGCCGGGAGGGCTGGGCCCCGCCGGCGCCGCCCGAGCGCGGCTGGCGGCGCCTGCACCACGACCACGTGCTCCAGGCCCACGAGGGCGCCGACTTCGATGTCTGTTAGAGCATCCGGCCAGGTCACGAGAGGAGGACGATGTGACCGCACAGGGCACAACGGAGTTGACGTCCGGACAACTGGGCAGGTTGACTACGGCCATGGCTGATCCGACCACCGACTCGCTGCCCGCCTCCCGCGCGGCGGGTGCCCTGCTCACCGGGCTGGACGTCCTCGAAGGGCTGGCCCGCCGCCCCGAAGGGCTCGGCGTGACCGCGCTGGCCCGCGAGGTGAACGCGGACAAGGGCAACGTCCACCGGCTGCTGCGGGTGCTGGAGGACCGCGGCTACGTCGAGCAGGACCCGGCGACCAAGATCTTCCGGGTCTCGACGGGGATGATCTCCCTGGCCGGCCAGGTGCTGCGCGGGGTCGACCTCGTCTCCACCGCCGGACCGGTCATGCGCGAGCTGTCCGCCGCCACCGGCGAGGCCGTGCACCTGGCCCGCCGCACGCGCGGCGGCGGCGTGTACGTCGCCCAGGAACGGCAGCGCGGCGGCCGGATCACGGTCGAGACCGAGATCGGCGCCCAGCCGATCATCTACGCCTCCTCCACCGGCAAGGCCCTCTACTGCACCGCCACCCCAGAAGAGCTGGCCGAGCTGCTGCCCGACCCGTTCACCGCCTACACGATGCGCACGCACACGGGCATCGACAGCCTCTCCGCCGACCTGGCGCAGGTCTGCCGCCGCGGCTACGCGATCGACGACGAGGAGCTCAACCTCGACGTCAGATGCGTGGCGGCCCCGATCTTCAACCTGCACGGCGTCCCGCTGGCCTCCATCGGGATTTCCGGGCCTGCCTCGCGGGTCACCCTCGCGAGAATCGGCGACCTCGGCCGCATGGTCACGGTCGCCGCGTTCCGAATCACCCAGCAAGTGGGTGGGCGTGTCCCCGCGAAGTTCGACGCCCACCCACCATCACCCACGGAGATCCACGGATGACGAACAACAGCGTTGCCGTTCAGCGGCGCGCGGTCAAGCTGGCGGCGGCGGCCTCGGCCGCGGTGCTCCTCTCCGCCGCCTGCGGGACGGACGCCGGGTCGGGGGGCTCCGGCTCCCCGGCCGCGAACGAGGTCAGCATGGTCCACTACTTCAGCGACGAGGGCGGCAGCAAGGCGATGGCCCAGGTGCTGTCGATCTGCGAGAAGCAGTCCGGTCAGAAGATCAAGAACAGCCCGGCGGAGCAGGAGGCGTTCAAGGACGCCATCCTGGTGCAGCTCGCCGGCAGCAACCCGCCCGACCTGCTGTCGTACTGGGCGGGCGCCAAGACCCAGTACCTCGTCGACCAGAAGCGCCTGGCGCCGCTCGACGACATGTGGGCCAAGTCCGGCCTCGACCAGGCCATCCCCGAGAACCTGACCAAGGCCGCGGCCACCTACGGCGGCCAGAAGTACCTGCTGCCCCTCGACTACCACTACGTCGGCATGTTCTACAACCCCAAGGTCATGGCCAAGGCCGGCATCACCGAGATGCCCAAGACCTGGGACGACCTGATGGCCGCCGCCGACAAGCTCAAGGCCGCCGGGATCACCCCGTTCGCGCTGGGCTCGAAGAACCGCTGGCCCGCCCAGTTCTGGTTCGACTACCTGCTCCTGCGCACGGCCGGCCCCGACTACCGGGCCCAGCTCATGGCCGGCAAGGCCAAGTACACCGACCCGCAGGTCACCCAGACGTTCGACCGGTGGAAGCAGCTCTTCGACAAGGGCTACTTCAACGACAACCCCAACGGCTACGACTGGCCCGACGCCAGCGACATGGTCTCCTCCGGCAAGGCCGCGATGACCCTCATGGGCACCTGGATCAGCGGCTACTGGGACGGCAACCAGGTCAAGGCGGGCGAGGGGTACGACTTCTTCCCCTTCCCCGAGATCACCCCCGGCGTGCCGCAGGCCGCGCTCGGCCCCGTGGACGGCTTCGCCATCTCGGCCGGCGCCGGCAACAAGGCCGGGGCCGAGAAGGTGCTCGCCTGCCTGGCCGCGCCCGAGGCCCAGCAGGCCGTCGCGCTCACGCAGGGCGCGCTGGCGCCCAACCCCAAGGCCGACCTGAGCAAGCAGAACGCGATCCTGCACAAGGCCGCCAAGGTGGTCGGCGACGCCCCCGCCTTCGCCTTCAACTACGACCTGGCGACCACCCCGGAGATGTCCGACGCCGGCCTCAACGCGCTCGCGCAGTTCGTCAACAACCCCGCCGACGCCGCCTCCGCGCTGAAGGAGGCGCAGAGCACCGCCGAAGGCGTGTTCGCCGGCTCCTGACCGGCGGTGGCCCCGGGCCGTCGCCGAGCGCCCGGGGCCACCTGCCCGAGACATCTCACAACAATCGACAGAAAGGAGGTACGCGCGGATGACGATCCGGCGGACCTGGTGGGCCTGGGGATTCCTCGCCGCACCGCTCCTCGCGTACGGCATCGCCGTCGTGTGGCCGGCGCTGTACTCCTTCGCGCACGGCTTCACCGACTGGCAGGCGGTCGGTGGCGGCGACTTCGTCGGGCTGGCCCAGTTCCGCAGGATGGCCGCCGACCCGAGCTTCGCGAGAGCGCTGGTCAACACGTTGATCTGGACGGTGGTGGGCGTGCTGGTGCCCACCGTCGTCGGCCTGGCGCTGGCGCTGGCGCTCAACCGCGTCACGCGCTTCGCCAAGCTGATCAAGTCGTTCTTCTTCCTGCCGCTCGCGCTGTCCCTCGTGGTGGTCGGCCAGGTCTGGTTCTGGATCTACCGGCCCGAGGACGGCCTGCTCAACCTCCTGCTCGACGCCGTCGGGCTCGGGTCGCTGGCGCACGCCTGGCTGTCGGACCCGGACACGGCCCTGTGGGCGGTGATGGTCGCCTGGGGCTGGCAGCAGGTGACCCTGGCCATGGTCATCTTCCTGGCCGGCCTCACCTCGGTCTCGCGTGACCTGACCGAGGCGGCGCACATGGACGGCGCCGGCCCCTGGCAGCGGCTGCGCGCGGTCGTGCTGCCCGCCCTGCGGCCCTCGTCCGTGGTGGTCATCTCGCTGAGCCTGATCAACGCGCTCAAGAGCTTCGACATCGTCTACGTCATGACCGGCGGTGGACCGTTCCGACAGACCGAGACGCTGGCCGTGCTCGCCTACCGCGTGTCGTTCAAGACCTACGACTTCGGCTACGGCAGCGCCGTGTCGATCGTGCTGTTCGTGGTCTCGATCGTGATCATCGGAATGTTCTTCGCCTGGAATGCCTGGAGGGACCGGCATGCCTGAGACCGTCCTGGCCACCCGGCCCGCGCTCCCGGCCACGACGGCCGCCAGGGAGAAGGGCGCGTCGAGAGTTCCGCTGGCGGCGGCGCTGCTGGGGTTCGCGGTGGTGTTCCTCGTCCCCTGCCTGGGCGTGCTGTACACCTCGCTGAAGTCCGACGCCGACATCGCCGCCAACGGGCTCTGGGCCCCGAGCGGCAGCCTCAGCCTGGACAACTACCTCCAGGCGTTCTCCGTCGGCGGCACCGGGCGCTACCTGCTCAACTCGGTCCTGGTGACGGTCCCCGCGACGGCGGTCTCGGTCGCGCTCGGCACCCTCGCCGGGTACGCGATCGCCGCGCTGCGGCCCCGCTTCGGCGAGCTCATCGGGTTCTTCCTGCTGGCCGGGCTGTTCGTGCCGCCGCAGATCCTGCTGATCCCGCTGTTCCAGGGGTTCAACGCGACCGGCCTGTACGACACGCTCTGGCCGATGATCGTCGTCCACTCCGGCTACGGCATCTCCCTGTGCACGCTCGTCATGCGCAACTTCTTCCGCAGCCTCCCGATGGAACTGCGGGCGGCCGGCCTGGTCGACGGCGCGAGCGAGCCGCGCATCCTGGCCTCCATCGTGCTGCCGATGACCCGGCCCGCGCTGGCGGCCCTGGCCACGCTCCAGTTCACCTTCATCTGGAACGACTTCCTCTACCCGCTGGTCTTCACCCGCTCCGACACCATGCGGACCGTGATGGTCGGCATCCTCCAGCAGCAGGGCCAGTTCTCCATCGCCTACGGCGTGCAGGCGGCCATGGCCGTGCTCGCCAGCCTTCCCACAGTCGCCATCTTCATCGCCTTCCAGAAGCACTTCATCGCCGGCCTCACGGCCGGGGCGGTCAAGGGCTAGAAAGAGATTCAGGAGTCCCAGTGATCCGCGTTGGCATCATCGGCTGCGGCCGCATCTCCGACCTGCACGCCCAGGCGTACCTGGAGCACCCCGAGGCGGTGATCACGGCCGTCTGCGATCCCGTCCCCGGCAACCGCGACACCCGCGGGGCGGCCTGGGGCGTGGCCGAACGGGACCGGCACGCCGACTACCGCGAGCTGCTCGCCCGGGACGACGTGGACATGGTGGAGATCCTCGTCCCCCACCACCTGCACGCCCAGGTGACGCTCGACGCGATGGACGCGGGCAAGCACGTCTCGCTGCAGAAGCCGATGGCGACGAGCCTGGCCGACGCCGACGCCATGATCGCCCGTGCGGCGGAGCGCCACGTCGTGTTCAAGGTGTTCGAGAACTTCGTCTTCTACCCGCCCGTCCAGCGGGCCAAGGCGCTCGTCGAGGCCGGCGAGATCGGCGAGGTGCGGAGCATCCGGCTCAAGTCCAACCCCGGCTGGAGCCCCACCGCCTGGGAGGTGCCCGCGGCCGCCAGCGCCTGGCGGGCCGACCCCGAGCAGTCCGGCGGCGGCCCGCTGGTCTTCGACGACGGGCACCACAAGTTCGCCATCGCCTGGCACTTCCTGGGCCTGGCCGACCGCGTCCACGCCTTCGTCGGCAGCAGCTACGACGGCTTGATCGACGCGCCGTCCATGGTGAGCTGGACGCACCCCGACGGCGCGGTCGGCGCGCTGGAGGTCGTCTACTCGCCGGAGCTGAAGCTCGACACCGTGCACTACGCCCAGGACGACCGGGTGGAGATCACCGGCACCCGCGGCGTCATCTGGATCACCCGCGGCCACGGCCGCATGCTCGACGTCGCCCCGGTCGTGCTGCACCGCGACGGCGTCACCACCGGCTACGACGACATGCCGACCGGCTGGGAGACGAGCTTCGTCCGGTCAGGGCAGCACTTCGTGGACGCCCTGCTCAACGGCACCCCGCCGGCGCTCACCGGCGAGCAGGGCCGGGAGGTCCTGGCCTTCGCGCTGGCGGCGCAGGAGTCGGCCCGCACCGGCCGGGCGGCCGTCCCGTCGGTCTGACGTCCTCGGGTGTCCCCGGCGCGGACTACGGCGCCGGGGACGCCCGCCGTCGCGCGCGCAGCGCCACGGCCAGCGCCAGCAGGAACGCGGCGCCCGCGAACGGCACCCACGACAGCCCTGGCGCGGGCCCGAACGTCCCGCCCAGCCCGGTGCGGTCGAGCACCGAGGCCACGGCGACCCCCGGCAGCGCCTGTCCCACCCCGGAGACGAACACCAGGACGGCGAGCCAGGCGACCCGCGCCGCGTTGCCCCGGCGGTACGGCTCCCCCTCGAACACGGACGTCAGCAGGCGGCCGAGCAGGAAGGCGGCGACGAGCGCGCACAGACCGCCCAGCAGGACGTCCGAGCGTGAGACGACCTGCTCGGCCGCCGTCGATCCCCACACCTGAAGCGGCAGCTCGCCGTCGGCCAGGGAGACGCCCCCGGGGAGCCGCACCCCGCTCAGCCCCAGCCGATCGGTGGCCTGCGGCAGTTGGAGGACGCGTACGGTGATGGCCCCGCCCGCCTGCGTGGCGCCGTTGACGGCGTAGGCGACGCCCCACACCCCCGCCACGGCCCCGGCGAACCTGACCAGATAGAGAACCAGGCGCACGAACAGTCGATCCATGGACGCTCCAAGGAGACGGGCCGATGGCTGTCATTATGCGCGCCGCGGATCGCCCTGTCTCACGCGCAGGTCTCCTCCTCCGGGGCGCAGAACCTGACCTCGGGGACGTCGGCCGACGGCTTGTCCAGCAGGGGCTGGGGCCTGTCGCGCAGGTGCTGGTCGAAGAAGGCCGTGACGTAGGCGCGGGTGACCGCCAGTGCGCGGGTGCCGGGGACGTCGGCGCCGTCCTCAAGGCCGAGCTGGTCCATCAGGACGCCCAGGTCAGTGAAGGACGTGTGCGCGGCTCCCGTGAGCAGCAGCCAGCGCTTCCAGCCGTTCAGCCGCGTCCAGACGCGCTCCCACGAGGCGGCCGAGTCGCCCTTGCCCGGCGTGTACGTGGCCGGCTTGCCCAGGAACAGGAACGGCCGTGACGACCCGGCCTCCGGGAGCGTCGTCTCCACGCTGCCGTCGAGGTCGATGCCGGCGCGCAGTCGGCTGTCGGCCAGTAGGGACGCGACGGTCGCCGCGCCGCCCGCCGAGTGACCGGCCATGGCGATCCTGGACGGGTCGACGAGGCCGGCCCCCTTCCACTTCGCGTGTGCGCCGGTGAGCTGGTCGAGCACGAACGACACGTCGGCCGCCCGGCTCTTCTCCAGCTTCGCCCACCAGGCCGGGCCCTTGTCGTCGATCTCGCACGTGACGCAGGTGGTGACCCGGCCGTCGGGGAAGGAGGTGGCGACGTTCTCGTAGGTGTGGTCGACGGCGGCCACCACGTAGCCGCGGCTCGCCAGCTCTTCGGCCAGGGCCGTGAGCTCGGTCCGGGGCTTGCTGTGCCCGGGGGACAGGACGACGAGGGGCAGGCTGCGGGGCCGTCCGGCGGGGCGGGCGTCGGTGAAGGCGTTGGTCCGGGTCCTGCTCAGGATGTCGGGCGGGAGGTCGGTGATCCCGCCGTCCTTGAGCAGCAGCTCGGACGCCTTCGCCGTCATGTACGGGGCCCGGTGACGGCCCGGCGACCTGGCCGGGTACCACAGCGAGACCATGAGCTCGCGCGCCTTGACCGAGGGGACCCAGGGGTCGGGACGCGAGGTGTCCTTCAGGTACAGGGACGTGGTGCCGACCGGCCGCGACCCGGTGGGGGCCGGCAGGTACGGCGCAGGCGTCCCGGACGCCGCGGCGGGAGAGGCGTGGACGAGCCCGGCGGCCAGGACGGCGGCCAGCCCGGCGGCGACCGCCGTCCTGTCACGACGCGGACGGACTGATGTCAGGTGCTTGATCGTGTGAACCACGCCAGCAATATACCTCGGGAGTATATACGCGGTGTATAAACCGATCGCGGGCGCTCAGAGGCAGCCGGCGCGCGGCCGGACCGCGACGACGATGTCCACGCCTGAGCCCGCGGGCACGGTGCCGCCCGGCTGCGGGCTCTGGCCGACGACCTCGCCCAGGTGGTTGCACAGACGGTCGTCCGGCGTCGTGCTCCCGGTGCCGAGCAGGAGGCCGACGGCGAGCAGCGGCCGGCTCGCCAGGATTCCAAGCGTCCCGGTCAGGTCGGGCACCACGACCGATCCCGGCGCCGCGACGGCCAGGACCGCGATGCCGGCGCTCGCGGTCACCACACCGCTCAGGCCGCCGACCACCGCCGGAGCGAGAACAGGATTGCCCGCGCTCGCGACGCCGTTGCCGGCCTGGCCGTAGGTGTTGTCGCCCCAGTAGCGCAGCGCGCCGGCGGAGTCGACGGCCAGGCTCTCACCCTGGCCCGCGCTGACGTGGGTGACGCCGGACAGGCCGAGGCGGACCGGGGTGGCGTGGTCGTTCACCGTGCCGTCGCCGAGCTGGCCGGCCCAGTTCCTGCCCCAGGCCCAGACGGTGCCGTCGCCGCCGAGCGCCAGCGTGTGCCCGATGCCCGCGGAGATCTCGGTGATGCCGGACACGTGCCGGTCCACGCGGACGGGTGTGGAGCGGTCCGTGGTGGTGCCGTCCCCCAGCTCGCCGGAGAAGTTGTTTCCCCAGGACCAGACCGAGCCGTCGTTGCGCAGCGCCATCCCGAACTCGCCCGTGGCCGACACCTGCGTGATCCCGTACGGGACCTTCACCCGGACCGGGGTCGCGCGCCGGGTGGTCGTGCCGTCGCCCAGCTGCCCGAAGCGGTTGAGCCCCCAGGCGAACGCCTCGCCGTTCGACCTCAGGGCGAGACTGAAGCCCGACCCCGCGGCCGCCTGGACGACGCCGGTGATCGGCACCCTGACCGGGGTCGGGGTGCGGGTGGTGGTGCCGTCGCCCAGTTCGCCGAAGTCGTTGGAGCCCCACGCCCAGAGCGAGCCGTCCCGTCCCACGGCCAGGGTGTGGCCGATGCCGCTGCTGACCTGCTTGATAGGCGGCAGGCCGGGCACCGGCTCGGGGATCTGCCGGGTTCCGTCGCCCCACGTCCACAGCGAGCCGTCGGCGTGCAGGCCGTAGCTCTCCAGGTAGACGCCGCTCACCTGGACCACGTCGTGGCCGCCCGCGGAGACCATCGGGATCGGCCGGGTGACGGGGGTGTCGTTCGTGCCGTTGCCGACCTGGCCGAAGAAGTTGTACCCCCACGCGTGCACGATGGGCGCCCCGGCGGCCTCCGCCGGGGACGCGTGGACGCCGGTCGCCACCAGCGCGGCCCCGACCAGAACCGATCGAAATCCTCTCGACAGCTTCAACCTCGCTCCTCTCCGGTTGCCCGTCTCTACCGGCAGGGCGTTCCATCCCGTTCCACGGCCCTGCCTTTGCGCGTCCAGGGGGGTTCCGGCGGCGCCAACCTGGAGATCGTCCAGCCCGAGGGCGGGCTTCGCCGCCCGGCGACCCTGGCCTTGCCGAGCGGCGCGGGCAAATGCCCGCGTTTGCACTTATAGCGCGTGTGCAACTATTGTCGGAGCTTGCAAAGTGCACCAGCAATCACATGAAGGGTCGCGCGATGCCTCTCGCACTCCTCGCCCTGGCCATCGGGGCCTTCGGGATCGGCACCACCGAGTTCGTGATCATGGGCCTGCTGCCCGAGATCGCCGGCGACTACGGCGTGTCCATCCCCACCGCGGGCCTGCTGGTCACCGGCTACGCGATCGGCGTGGTCATCGGCGCCCCGCTGATGACGGCGCTCGGCACCAGGATCAGCCGCAAGACGATGCTGCTCGTGCTGATGGGCCTGTTCGTGGCCGGCAACCTGCTGTCCGCGCTGGCGCCGGGCTTCGGCACGATGCTCGCCGGCCGCATCGTGGCCTCACTGGCCCACGGCGCGTTCTTCGGCATCGGCTCGGTGGCCGCCGCCGACATGGTCGCCCCGCACAAGAAGGCCGGCGCCATCGCCACCATGTTCACCGGCCTGACCGTCGCGAACGTCGTGGGCGTGCCGCTGGGCACCTTCATCGGGCAGGCGGTGGGCTGGCGCACCACGTTCGCGATCGTCGCCGTGCTGGGACTGGTCGGCCTGCTCGGCATCGCCGTGCTCGTGCCCGCCATGCCCCGGGCCGAGGGCACCCGCCTGCGCGGTGAGCTGAGGGCGTTCCGCAACCCGCAGGTGCTGCTCGCGATGGCGATGACCGTGCTCGGCTTCGGCGGCGTCTTCGCCGCGATCACCTACGTCGCGCCGATGATGACCCAGGTGGCCGGCTACTCCGCCGACGCGGTCACGTGGCTGCTCGTGCTGTTCGGCGTCGGCATGTTCCTCGGGAACCTGCTCGGCGGCCGGTTCGCCGACCGCGCCCTGATGCCCCTGCTCTACACCACCCTCGGCGGGCTCGCCGTCGTGCTGGCGCTGTTCACCCTGACCGCGCACAACAAGGTCGCCGCCGCCGCGAGCATCCTGCTGGTGGGGGCGCTGGGCTTCGCCACCGTGCCGCCGCTGCAGAAGCGCGTGCTCGACCAGGCCCATGGCGCGCCGACGCTGGCCTCCGCCGTCAACATCGGCGCGTTCAACCTCGGCAACGCGCTCGCCGCCTGGCTGGGCGGCCTGGTCATCGCCGCGGGCCTGGGCTACACGGCCCCGAACTGGGTGGGCGCCCTCCTGGCCGCCGCCGCCCTGGTCCTGGCCGTCTTCTCGGCCGCACTGGAGCGCCGCGCGCCCGCGCGTGAGGCGGCCGGCGCGGTCCCGGTTCCCGCCCTCGTGCACGACTGACCACCTGTCCGCCTCACCACAGGAGAAGCCTCATGAACGCCACCGCCGTCACACCGCTGAGACCACCGCCGACGCCGAGACCCTGATCACGGCCGCCCGCTCCGCCGCCGGGACGGCCGGCGTCCCGGTCAGCGTCAGCGTCCTGGACGCGGGCGGGCACCTGCTCGCCTTCCGCCGCGACGACCGCGCCGTGCTGATCTCCGGCGAGACCAGCACCCGCAAGGCCTACACCGCCCTCCAGCTGAACGCCCCGACCGCCGCACTGGAGCAACTCAGCCGGTGACCCTGTAGGGGGGTATCGCGGCCCGCCGAGCGGTCGCAAGATTTTACCCAACGACCTTTTGCGACTTCTCTACCTGCGCAGACGCCCACTGGGAAACTGGCAGGCGGCTGGAGGCACGAACGTTCGGGGGCGATGCGGTGCGAATGGTTCAGCGCGTGATCCCGGTGGTGGCGGCGGTCACCGTCCTGGTCCCGGCGGCAGGCGGCGGAGTCGGGCAGGCGATGCGCGTCGCGGAGCCGGAACGGGACACGGCCGAGCTGTCGGTGCCCGCACGGGAGGCGGCGGCGCTCACCTGGTCCGAATGCGGGAACGGGCTGCGGTGCGCCACGTTGTCCGTGCCCGCCGACTGGGCCAGGCCACGCGAGACCCGCACGACCGTCGAACTCGCCATGATGCCCGCCCAGGACCCGCTGCGACGGCTCGGGGCGCTGGTGGTCAACACCGGTTCCGCCTCCGTCGTACGTGAGGTCAGGGCCCGGCCGGACACCGTGGGCGAACTGGCCAGGTGGTTCGACGTGGTGCTGGTCGAGGCGCGCGGAGCCGGCGAACGGGGGACCACGGGGGTGTGCCCCCGCTCGCAACCCGACCCGGCCCGGCTGCGGGTGGCCGAGGGGCGCACGGCCTGGCGCGCGTTCGCCCGGGACAACGCCGCCTACGACCGTTCCTGCCGCGCCGCGCTTGGGCCCGCCTACGCCGGGCTCACGTCCTGGCAGGTCGCCCACGACCTCGACGCCGTGCGTGCCGCGCTGGGCGAGTCCCGGCTGAGCTACCTCGGCAACGGCTACGGAAGCGTGTACGGGCAGGCGTACCTGGAGCTGTTCCCCGGCCGGGCCGGGCGGATGTACCTGGAGGGGCTGCCCGACCACACCGAGACCGGGCTTGAACGGCGGTTGCTCGCCCAGGCCCGTGCCCAGGAACGGCAGCTCGGCCACTTCCGCGACTGGTGCCGGACCCGTCCCGGCTGCCCGCTCGGCCACGCGGACGCCGTCCGGGTGTTCGACGCCCTGGTCAGGCGCGCGCCTCTGCGGCCGGGCGGCGGCGAACGCAGGGTGAGCCGGAACGAGGTCGCCGCCGCCGTATGGGCGGGCCTCACCCCGGCGCGCTGGCCGGCACTCGCCCACGCCCTCTCCGCAGCGAGAACGGGCGACGCCACGGGCCTGGCCGCCCTGATCCCCGCCGAGCAACCGGAACGAACACCGGCCGCCGGCACGGCGGTTCCCGGCCCGCCGCAGGCGGCAACGCAGCGACAGGCTCCCGGGACAGCGGCTGGGGAGGCCGTGCCGGGGGACGTGGAAGGGGTCAGGTGGTGCCGTGACTTCGGGTTGGCCGTGCCGGGCTATCGCCGGTTCCTGCAGGTGGAGGCGCGGTTGCGGAGGGCGGCGCCGCGGGTGGGGTGGCTGAGCGGGAGGGCGGAGGCCGCCAGGTGCCTGGGCGCGGCGCGGTCGCCCGGCTGGCCGCCGCACCCGGTGGCGGCCGGGCTCAAGGTGCCGCCGGTGCTGGTCGGCGTGGGACGGCTGGACAACGGCACGCCGTCCTCCGGGGCCGCGCGGGCAGCCGCGCAGATCCCCGGGGCGCGGCTGCTGTGGCACGGGGACGGGCAGGGCGCGTACCTGGCACAGGGGGTGAGCAGGCTGCGGGCGGCCTGCCTGCGCACGAAGGTGCACGACTACCTGGTCAACGGCGTCCTGCCGAAGCCGGGCACGTTCTGCCCGGGCGAGCTGACGGCGGGGGACGCCCCGTAGCCGAGATTTCCCAGGCCGGGTGGAGAATCAGGCCGATAGGGTGCTGACGTGATGGTCGAACGGGCGGTGGCGGCGGACGCGGGAGAGATCCTCACCCTCCAGCGGGCCGCGTACGTGAGCGAGGCCCAGCTCTACGGCGACCCCTACATCCCGCCGCTGGTGGAGTCGCTGGAACAGGTGCGCAAGGCCGTCGAGACGGCCGTCGTGCTCAAGGCCGTGGACGCGGGCCGGATCGTCGGCGCCGTGCGCGGCCAGGTGGCCGGCACCACCTGCCTGATCGGCCGGCTCGTCGTCGCGCCCGACCGGCAGGGGCAGGGGCTCGGCACGGCCCTGCTGGAGGCGCTGCACGAGCAGGTGCCGGAGGCGGAGGCGTTCGACCTGTTCACGGGCCACCTGTCGGACGGGAACCTGCGCCTGTACCGGCGGCTCGGCTACCGGGAGACCCACCGCGAGCGCATGGACGACCACCTGACCCTGATCCACCTGCGCCGCCGGCCGGCCTGAACACCGGGCTCGACGGGTGCGGCGGGATGGATAGTCTTTTCCGGTGCTGAAGATTGGGCTCACCGGCGGCATCGGCTCGGGCAAGAGCGAGGTGTCCAGGCGGCTGGCGGCCAGAGGCGCCGTCGTGGTCGACGCTGACAAGATCGCGCGTGAGGTGGTCGAGCCCGGCACGGTGGGCCTGGCCCGGGTGGTGGCGGCGTTCGGGGAGGGCGTGCTGCACCCCGACGGCTCGCTGAACAGGGAACGGCTGGGCTCGGTGGTCTTCGCCGACCCCGACCGGCTGGCCGCGCTCAACGCGATCGTGCATCCGCTGGTGGGCGAGCGGGTGGCCGAGCTCCAGGGGCAGGCGGCCGACGACGCGATCCTGGTCTACGACGTGCCGCTGCTGGTGGAGAACAAGCTCGCGCCCATGTACGACCTGGTGATCGTGGTCGACGCGGCCGACGAGGTGCGGATCAGGCGCCTGGCCGAGCATCGCGGCATGGCGGAGGCCGACGCCAAGGCCCGCATCGCCGCCCAGGTCGACCGGGAGCAACGCCTGGCCGCCGCCGACCTGGTGATCCCCAACGAAGGCTCGCTCGACGACCTGGAGGCCCGGGTCGACGAGGTCTGGCACGAGCTCGTACGCCGCGCCGCCCGCGGATAGCGGCAAGGGCGGGCGGGGTTGCCCCGCCGGCCCTCAGAAGGGCGAGTCGAGCGGCACCTGACGCACCCCCGGCAGGTACGGGTCCAGCTCGCCCAGCTCGAACCGCGACATCCCGATGACGTGCCAGAACTGCCCGCCCGGCTCGCCGTGCACCTTGTAGCGCCCGTCCGGCGTCAGGGCGGCCCACCCCTCGGGCAGCCCCAGCAGCGTCGCCCGCCGCTCGCCGCCCTCCCACAGGATCACCACGCCGTCGTCGCCCGCGCTGGCCAGCAGGTCGGACGTGGGGCTGTAGGCCACCGACCACACCCGGCGCGCGTGCCCGGTGAGGGAGTGCAGCAGCCGCCCCGTCGCGGTCTCCCACACCCGCACGGTCAGGTCGTCGCCGCCGGTCGCCAGGTGACGGCCCGTGGCGTCGAAGGCCAGGCTCCACAGCCGGCCGTCGTGCCGGGTCAGCGTGTGGGCCAGGCGCGGCTGCCAGGGCTGGCCGGGCCGCAGCTCCCACACCATCGCGCGGCCGTCGTTGCCGGCGCTGGCCAGGTAGCGGCCGTCGGGGGAGAAGGCCACGGAGTAGACCCGGTCGGTGTGGCCCTCCAGCGTCGCCACCCGGCCGCCGGAGGCGACGTGCCACAGGCGGACGAGCTTGTCGTCGCAGCCGGTGGCCACGTAGTCGCCGAAGGGGCTGAAGGCGATCGAGCGCACCCGTCCCCGGTGGTCGACCAGGTCGACGGCCATGCGCCCGGTCGGCCGGTACCAGATCTTGACGCTGTCGTCGTCGTTGGCCGTGGCCAGCATGTTCCCGTCGGGGCTGAACGCCTCGGCCCACACGTGGTCGGTCTCGGCGTGCAGCTCGCGTTCGTAGTCGCCGGTCGTGGCGTTCCAGAAGTGCACGCCGCCGTCGTTGCTGGAGGTGGCCAGCACCGGGCCGGCGGGGGAGAACAGGGCGGAGATCAGCCGGTCGGCGGTGCCGGTGAACTCTCGCAGCCGTCGCCCGGTGTGCGGCTCCCACACGCGGACGACGCCGTCGTTGCCGCTGGTGGCCAGCATCGAGCCGTCGGCGCTGAACCGCACCGACGAGATCCGCCGGCCGTGGCCGCGCAGCACCCGCTGGCACTGCCCGGAGACCGGGTCCCACAGGCGGACGGTGCCGTCGTTGCTGCTGGTGGCGAGCTGCTGGCCGTCGGGACGGAACGCGAACGGCCACACCGAGCTGCGGTGGCCGGTCAGCTCCACGCGCTTGCCGCCGCCCACGGGCTGCAGCCGGACCGTGCCGCCGGAGTCGCCGCTGGCCACCGTGCGGCCGTCGGGGCTGAAGGTCACCTGGTAGACGGCCGCCGTGTGCGTGGTGTGCACGCCGAGCGGCTCGCCGGTCGCCTCCCACAGCCGTACGCTGCCGGCCGTGTCGCCGCTGGCCAGCATCGAGCCGTCGGGCGAGAACGTCAGGCAGTAGACGCTGCCGGCGTGGCCGGTCAGCTCGTGCGGGGGGGACCAGGTGGCGGTGTCCCACAGCCGGATCGTGCCCGCCTCGTCGCCGGTGGCCAGCAGGGTGCCGTCGGGGCTGTGCACGGCCCGGTAGACGCTGCCGCGGTGGCCGTCGAGGGTCACCGTCGTCTCCCCGCCGGCCAGGTCCCAGACCCGGACGACGCCCGCGGAGTCGCCGGTCACGAGCTGCGAGCGGCCGAAGGAGGCGGTGTAGACCGGCGCGCGGTGCCCGGGCAGTTCGTGGACCAGCCGCCCGGACGCGGTCTCCCACACCCGGACAACGCCGTCGCCGCCGCCGGCCGCCACCAGCTCGCCCGAGGGGCTGAGGCGTACCGGCCACACGCCGTCGGGGTGGCCGGTCAGGGTGTGCAGGCGCCGGCCGGTGAGGGTGTCCCAGAGCAGGACCGTGCCGTCGCTCGCGCCGGTGGCCAGCAGGTCGCCGGCGAAGGTGACGGCGTAGACCCGGCCGCGGTGGCCCTGGAGGGTGCGCACCGGGGAGCCGCCGGCGCACAGCAGCACGCCGCCGTCCTCGTTGCCGATCGCGACGGTCGAGCCGTCGGGGCTGTAGGCGATGGGCTCGGGCAGGCGGGAGGTCTGGAAGTGGTAGCCGTACGGGACGCCGATGCCGGCCGGCGCGAACTCCACCTCGACCGGCTGGCCCGGCACCACCGCCGCGCCCGGCAGGTGCGGCAGCGTGCCGGTCACGTTGATCAGGGAGGCCCGGTGCCAGCGGGCACCCTCGACCGTGACGTCGCTCAGGTCGACCTGCGCCAGCCGCGCGCCCGACAGGTCGGCCCCGGTCAGGTCGGCGCCGGTCAGGCGGGCGCCGTCGAGCCGGGCGCCGGCCAGGCTGGCGTCACGCAGGACGGCCCTGGACAGGTTCGTGCCGGCGAGGGTGGCCTCCGACAGGTCGGCGCCGGTCAGGTCGACCTCCTGGAGGTCGCGCGCCGACAGATCCTCGCCCTTGAGGTTCGCGCCGCGCAGGTCGGCCTTGGCCGGGGTGCGCAGCCGGGCCGCGATCTTGACCGCGTTCGCCCTGGCCACGTCGTCGGCGGGCGGGTCGGCCACCCAGGCGCGCAACGCCCGTACGTCGGCCAGGTCGCACAGGAACTCGACCGTCAGCGCCGACAGCGGCCTGCGGGCCAGCGGGAGAGGGTTGTCCAGGTTCGCGGCGATATGGCGGGCGATGAGCCACTCCATCACCGAGGCATGGATGAACCCGAACATGCCCTCCTCGGTACGGACGAGCAGACTGCCCGAGCCCATCGCGTGCGCGGCGTGCGCGGGCGAGAGCTGGCCCGAGGCCAGGTCGCTCAGGGTCTCGCCGATCTCGGTCAGCTCGTCCACGCCGAGCAGCGTCTCGCCGCTGTCCCACAGGCGCAGCGCCAGCGCGGTCACCACCCGCCACAGCTCGTCGATCGTCAGCGCGCCGGGCGAGCCGGGGACGCGGGCCCGCCGCTCCTCGAAGGCCAGCCAGGTGCTGAGGATCTCCTCGTACAGCAGGGCGGGGCTGAGGGTGTGCTGGGCGCCGGCGACCGTGCGCAGGCGGTCGGCGTCGAGGTCGGCGATGAAGCTGAGCATGCGCGGGTTCTGGGCCAGCGCGAGAAGGTCCTTGATCTCGGCCATGAGCGACATGCGCGCGCCGGCCTCGTCGCCGTCGTCGAACCGGTTGGCCAGGTAGGAGCGGATCTGGTCCCGGGTGAAGTCCTCCACGCTGAGCACCCGCCGCTGCGGCAGCACGCCCACCATCTCGCCGAGCGAGGTCAGCACCTGGCTGTGCGACTTGAAGTGCTGCGTACGGCTGGCCACCACGATCTTGGCCTTGTCCTCGGCCGCGGCGAGCAGGGTGGCCAGGTGGTCGGCCGCCCGGTCGTAGGTCAGCCGGGTGACCAGCTCGTCGAACCCGTCGAACAGCAGCACGATGCGCCCCTGCCGGAGCAGGTAGCGGAACGCCTTGAGGTCGATGAACTCCTCGCCGTGCCCGGCCAGGTGCGCCGCCACCAGGGCGTCGACCGAATGGGCCTTGTCGAGGGCGCGCAGCTCGATGAAGATCGGCGTCAGGTGCGGCAGCTCGACCGGGATGCGCCTGGCCAGCTCGCGCAGCGCGAACGTCTTGCCGTGGCCGAAGTCACCGAGCATCAACAGGAACCGGCCGTGGTCGGTGGCCAGCAGCCGCATCAGCTCGTCGGTGAGCCCCTGCCTGATCTGGCTGTTGGGGCGGTCGAGCTCGCGGTAGCGCTGGGGGACGTAGAGGCCGGGCGGGTAGCGGCGGTCGCCGGTGAGCCTGCCGGTCTGCTCGGCGACGTACCCCGACAGGTCGAGCAGGCCCTGGAACTCCACGAAGCTGCGCACCCGCACGCCCTTGCGCATGAGGTCGTCGCGGAGCGCGCGGGGGGCCGGCGGGCCCTGGTAGACCAGCTCGGCGGCCAGGTCGGCGGCATGGGCGCGGCGGGCGAACCCGACGGCGGCGGCCTCGGTCAGCTCGCCGACGTGCGCGCCGATCATGAGCTGCCGGACGAACCCGTCGTCGGGGTGGGTGACCACCAGGTGGTCGGGGAACCGGCGGATCTTGGCCCGCTCGTGCCGGGCCTCGCAGACCTCGGTGATGCGGTCGAGCAGCAGCTCGACGGGGCTCGGCTCGCGTTCCTCGGGCTTGGCGGCGGGCGGCGGCGCGTCGGGGGTCTCGCCCGTGAACGTGGCCCGCACCGCCCGCCAGCCGTGCCGGGCGCGGACGGGCTTGCCGGCGTCGGGCGTCCAGGTGCGCATGCCGTCGGGGGTGATCTCGACCACCTGGTGATGGCCGGAGCGCGGGGCCACGACCGCCGCGAAGCCCGGCCGGGGCTCGATGGTCGCGCCGGTCGCGCCGGTCGCGCCGGTCGCGCCGGACCCGTGGAAGAGCAGGTTGAGCCGGTGGGTGAGCAGCCGGTCGAAGGTGGGCGCGTCGCGCAGCGCGGCCGGCGGATGGCCGATCGCGCCCAGCCGCAGCCAGGCGCTCTCCTCATAGGGACGCAGCCGCTCGGCGAACCACGCGGCCTGCGCCTCGCCCAGCAGCGCGTACGCGTCGCGCTCCAGATGGCTCATCGCCATCGTCGAGTTGAGCCCCGCCACGACCACCCGCAGGTCGGGCACCTCGAACAGCGTCCAGGGCTGGCCCCCGTCGAACACCCGGTCGTCCAGGCCCTGGTACACCTCGCGGAACAGCCCGGCGAAATGCCGCCACTTGGGCCAGTAGGGGGGCTGCGGGCTCACGTCGTCGGCCTCGCAGGTCATGAAGTACGCGCTGGCCGCGGCCTTGGTGACGTCGCGCGGGCCGGGCAGCAGCACCAGCCGGTGGGGCTCCAGCCCGATCAGCAGCCGCAGGTCGGTGACGAACTGCGTGGCCTGCGCGAACTGCCCCAGACTGCCGGACTCGGTCAGGTCGCCGCTCACCACCATGAGGTCGGGACGCGGCATGCCCCGGTCGTACATGGCGGTCAGGTCGGCCCAGATGCGGGCCTGCATGTCCTCCGGCGTGAACGGCTCGCCCGGATCGGGCAGCGCCCGGCCGAACCTCGGCCCGCCGATGTGCAGGACGTTGACCGACTCGCGCCCCCGCTCGCCGCCGCCCGCGGGCGGGAACTTGGGGGCCGTCGCCGGGGTGCGGCGGGCCCTGGTCAGATCGGTCGTCGGGGGCAGCGTCGGGGCCGGGGGCGGCACCAGGCGGCCGGAGGGGAAGGCGGGGGCGGCCTCCGGCTTGGCCCGTCCGGCCATCGCCTCGCCGACCCGGCCCAGCAGCAGCGCCCTGGCCTGCCCCGAGTCGGTGACGCCGAGCAGGTCGACCCAGGTGATCGTGGACAGCAGGCCCTCCAGGTGCACGTCCTCCAGCCGGATCGTGACGAGCTTGTTGGAGGGGTTGTCCGGGTCGGCGCGCATGGCCGCCTGCCACTCCATGCGCCCGTAGCGCGAGGTCAGGTAGTTGCGCGAGAGCACGGCCACGACGAGCTGCGCCTCGCTGACCCCGCGGTCCATGAAGTCGATGAAGTTGGTGCCGGGCACGAAGTCCCAGGCTTGGATCATGGTCCGGTAGCCGGCCGCCTCCAGCTCCCAGGCGATCCAGGTCGCCCAGGCGGTGTCGGCCGGGGAGTAGCTGACGAAGATCTCGGTCGGCCTGCCGTCACGTGCCATCTGCTCAGTATCCACCGAGGAATCGGCGTTTTGGAGTCAGTGTGCGATCATCGTCAAGTGTGGCGGCGTCTGAGCGTGCTCGATCTGATCAGGATCGGGCTGCTTGCTCTCGGTCTGGTCTTCGTGGCGACCGGTCTACTGCCGTGGCGCGACGCCGTGGAGAGCCTCGCTGACATCGGGCCGCTGCTGATCTTCCTGGTCGCCATCATCGTGCTGGCCGAGCTGACCAAGGAGGCGCAGGTCTTCGACGCCATCGCCGCTCGGATGGCGGTGCTCGGCCGCGGCAACTACACCGCACTTTTCTTTCTTTGTACGGCCTTCGCGTCATTTGTCACGATATTTCTGAACCTCGACACCACCGCCGTCCTGCTCACCCCCGTCATGCTGGCCCTGGCGCCCCGGGCCCGCATCGCCGCCCTGCCGCTGGCGATGACCACCATCTGGCTGGCCAACACCGCGAGCCTGCTGCTGCCGGTCTCCAACCTCACCAACCTGCTCAGCATGGAGAAACTCGGCCTCGACGCCCAGGGCTTCGCCGCCCGCATGTGGGCCCCGCAGCTCGCCTCGATCGCGGTGACGATGGCCTTCCTGTGGGTGTTCTTCTGGCGCCGGGGCGAGCGCCGCGACCTTCGCTACACGCCGCCGGTGCTGGAGCCGGTGGCCGACCGCGTGCTGTTCGGCGCGGCCTCGGCGGGCTGCCTGCTGTTCATCGCCCTGCTGCTGCTCAAGGCGCACGTCGCCGTCGCCGCCACCGCCGCGGCCGTGCTGGTGGTGCTGGCCTTCCTGCTCCGCGCCCGGGGCAGGCTGACCTGGAGCCTGATCCCCTGGCAGCTCGTCGTCTTCGTGACCGGGCTGTTCCTGGTGGTGCCCACGCTCAGCGCCCATGGGCTCGACGCCCTGATGACGTGGATGATCGGCACGGAGGGCGACCCCTACCGGGCGGCGGCGGTGGGCGCGGGCCTGTCCAACGCGATCAACAACCTGCCCGCCTACAAGGCCGTCGAGGCGGTCATCCCGGCCGCCGACCAGGACCACCTCCTGGCCTTGCTGGTGGGCACGAACGTGGGCCCGGTGATCACCCCGTGGGCCTCGCTGGCCACGCTCCTGTGGTTCGAGTCGTGCCGCCGCCACGACGTCGCGGTGCCGCTGCGCCGCTTCCTGCTCACCGGCGCGGGCCTGGCCGTCACCGGGCTGCTGGCCACGGTCTGGGCCCTGGTCACGTTCGGCTGAGCGCCGCGGGCCGTCAGCCGGGCAGCAGCGACATCAGCCCGGGAAGGGCGCGCGGGTGGGCGGCCACGAAGCTGCGGTCCTCGGCCGAGCCGTCGATGCTCTCCTCGAACGGCCCGCCGTCGAGCGCCCTGATCTCGATCCCGGCCTCCTGGGCCAGCAGCGCCCCCGCCGGCAGGTCGACCGCCTCGGCGCGGTAGCCGACGATGCCGTCGATGTCGCCGCGGGCCAGCATCGCCCACGACAGCAGCGGCGCCCACAGTTGCAGCACCCGCCGCGCGCCGACCTCCAGCGCCGCCTTCAACGCCAGCACGGTGGCGTCGCCCCTGTTCACGCCGTACCCCTGGGTCCAGGCCAGCAGCGGGCCGTGCGGGCTGGCCGTGTACGGCGGCGCCAGCCGCGCCCCCGTGGACGCCACCGCCCCCCGCCCCCGGATCGCCGACCACGTCTGGGCCGTCACCGGATCGTGCACCACGCCCAGCACCGGCCGCCCGCCCTGGCACAGCGCCACCCCCACGACGTACGTGGGCAGCCCGATGGCCACGTTGTTGGTGCCGTCGAGCGGGTCGACCAGCCACGTCCACTCGCCGCCGGCCGCGCCGATCAGCCCCGACTCCTCGGCCACGATCGCGTGCGTGGGGTAGGCCGTCAGGATGCGCTCGACCAGCAGTTTCTCCGAGGCCAGGTCGAGATCGGTGACCACGTCCCCGGCGTCGCCCTTGGCCCGGATGCCGACGGCCCCGCGGGTGCCCGCCGCGAGCAGCGCCCCGGCGGCCTGGGCGGCCTCCACGGCCACAGTGCGAGCGTGATCCAGGTCCATCGGGCACCCCTCAGGTCAGGTGGGCGGTGATCAGCCGGACGGCGAGCGCCGTCTCCTCGGCGTCCAGCGGCTCGCGGGGCACGTGGTGGCCGCCCGCCCCGAGCGGGCCGAGCGACAGGTCGCGGCTGCCGGGCCGGCCGCGCCCGAGCGCGATCGTGGCCGCCTCGCCGCCCTCCGGCACCACGCTGCTGTGGAAACGGTCGGCCGACAGCGTGTAGGTGTCGCCGGGCCCGAACATCTCCACCAGCCCGGTCGCGTGCCGCACGGTGCGGCCGGTGGGCGAGATGCGGTCGCCGTCGGCGCCGCTGACCACCTCGAACACCCGGTGCGTGGCGTCGGTGCCCGCGTCGGTGACCACCGCGTGCACGTTGCGCACCTGGCCGTAGAGGACGTGGCTGACCAGGTCCCAGCTGTGGCAGTGGATCTGCGAGGTGGTGCTCTCGGCGTGCTTGAGCGAGTCGGACCACAGGTGGAGGCATACCCCCTCGCCGCCCTCACGCTCCAGCGGCAGGCAGACGAACCCGAGCGGATGGCGTACGGCCCTGGGGCGCGCGGACCCCCTCAGCACCCCGAGCGCCCACGACCTGGCCTGTCCGTCGCAGACCCGCTGGAAGACCGACCGATAGCTCATGGAGTGGCACTCACGTTCCGTCTCGTCGGAGGGCCGCGGGATGCGCCTCGCCGTACGGGTCGACCGCGCGCAGGGCCTTGCGTGCGATGTCCACGACGTCGCGGCCGTCGTAGGCCTTGGGAAGAGGCACCCCGATGCGACCGAACAGGTCCTGGACCTCCTCGATCGTGGGCTCGTCGCTGAGCGGGGCCTTCTTGTACATGTCCATCGGCACCCGCCGCGCCTGTTCGAAGCTGAGCCGCAGCTCGGTGTCGCAGTTCTCGTAGTAGAACGTGCCGGCCAGCGCGGTCATGGCCCGGTTGGGGTCCTCGACCGTCATGATCAGCCGGGTGGCCGACAGGTCCCACCGGAACGTGGTCATCGACGCCGACAGGCCGACCTCGATGTCGAGCAGGCCGTAGCGCTGGCGGTACCAGAAGGCGGCCAGGATCGTCGCGTACGACTCCTTCCTGACCCGGTCGGTCGTCCACGTCTCGCCGGTCGCGTCGGGGGAGTCGGACAGGGAACGCCGGTAGTGGGCGTACGTCTCGCACACCTCCACGTTGGACGGGTCGATCACCTCGACCCGCACCACGAGGTGCCGCTTGTCCCGGCGGGCGGCCGCCACGCACTCGGGCAGGGTGACCGCGCGCAGGTAGGTGCCGGTGCCGCCCTTGAAGCTCCACCGGGTGGTGTCCTTGCGCGCCTCGGCGTGCATCTGGGCGATCTCCTGCTTGCTGCCCAGCACCCGGACGAGCTGCAGCGCGTCGAGGGCCTTGCGGGTGCCGTGGACGAGCGTCTCGATCTCCTCCAGCCGCGACAGCCGGACGGGGAGCTGGGCCAGCGCGCCGGAGGTGATGGTCTCCTCTACCGGGGCCTGGCGGACGCGGTCGCGCAGCAGGGCGGTGGCCACCAGCGCCATGATGACCAGCGTCGCGGCGTTGACGAGCTGGGTCTGCACGTCGGTCGGCACGATCTTGTCCGGCATGATGCCGAGCACGCCGATCACGACCGCCAGTAAGAGCGCGATAGCGCCGTCGGCGTTCTGGGCAGCCCATGGGGCAGCTCGCTTCAACGCCGCCGTGAACCGTGCCATCGTCCGCCCCACCGTTCGACGATCAGTCAATCCCTAGGTCATCGTAACGACCGTCGGCATGCGACTTCCAGCGCACGGGAAGGAGGTATCTCCTACCCGGGAATGACATGACATCTCCCCCTGGCAGCTCAGGACCGGGGCCTGACCAGGTTCGATACTGGAAGCGCACGGGGGTGGGGATGAAGGGGATCAGGATGTTCGCGGCGGCCGCGCTGGCGCTGGTGCTGGTGGCCGTGCTGGCCTGCCCGGCGCCGCCCGCCGCGGCCTGGACGGAGGCCGGCCGGCCGTCGCGGTGGGAGCGGTTCATGCAGGTCGTGGCCCATCCGGACGACGACCTGCTGTTCATGAGCCCCGACCTGTACGGCGCCGTCCAGTGGCATCTGCCGACGCTGACCGTCTACCTGACCGCCGGCGAGGGCCAGGCCGGCTGGGACGACGACCGCGACCCCGTCGCCTACGCCCGCGACCGCGCGGAGGGCCTGCGGGCCGCGTACGCCTTCCTGGCCGGGCAGCGTGACGTCTGGCGCGTGCGCACGATCATGGCGGCCGGCTTCCCCGTACGTCTGGAGGAGCTGGCCGACAGGCCGGCGGTCAGGCTCGCCTTCGTCGGACTGCCCGACGGCGGCGACCCGCGCGCCGACGGCGGCCGCGACGCGCTGACCAGGCTGTGGGAGGACCGCTCCTGCGTGCGCCGGTTCGCCTCGGGCCCCGAGCCGCGCTGCGTGGTCAGGAGCGACGTGGTCGGCGTGCTGCGCGCGCTCTACGCCCGGTTCCGCCCGACGGTGCTGCGCACCCTCGACCCGGAGCCGCCCAGGAACCGGAAGTTGTGCGACCACCCCGACCACGTGGCCTCGGCCCGCTTCGCCCTGGCCGCGGCGAGCGGCCTGGGGCTGCGGACGGTCTCCTACCGCGGCTATCCGATGACCGGCTGGGCCCCCAACGTCGTGGGGGCGCTGCGCGAGCTCAAGCGCCAGGTCTTCGGCCTCTACCTCGGCCACGACTACCGCGTCGGGCACACCTGGCGCTACCGGGCCTGGACCGAACGCATGTACCGGGTCCCCTGAGCCGGGACGCCGCCCGGCCCGGGGGACGCCCGCTAGAACCAGCCGCGGCGGCGGGCCATCTGCTCCAGGCCGTGCTGCAACGCCTGGTCGGCCGCGCCGGGGTGGTCGTCGTAGCGCACGGTGAAGCGGTTGTAGGTGTCGTGGCTGGAGGTCAGGAAGCCGCCGCGCTTGTCGGCCTCCAGGATGACGTCCATCTGCCGCGGCCCGGCGATGAACGTCAGCTCCAGCTCGCTGAAGTGCCGCCGCCACTGCCCGCCCGCGTGGTACTCGATCTCCTGGAAGAACGGCATGGTCGAGCCGTACAGCGTGCCGCGCTCCAGGTCGGCCTTCTTGAAGTGGAAGCCCAGCCGGTCGAGGGCGGCGATGACGTGCTCCTGGGCCGGCAGCGGGCTGACGAACAGCGGGTCGAGGTCGCCCTTGTCGATCGCGCCCGCGAGCGCCAGCTCCGTCTGCACGCCGAGCCGCATGCCGTGCAGCGGGTGGCCGCCGATCGCGCTGATCGGCGTCTCCCACGGCACCATGATCTGGAACGGCTGCTGGTGCTGGGCGCCCGAGGCGAGCTGGAACGTCCCGGCCACCTGCTGGCGCAGGAAGCTGTAGGTCGTCTTGTACTCGTTGTCGCCGCTCTCGACCTCCACCACGGCGGTCAGGTCGAGGTAGATGCCCTCGACCTTGTAGTCGGCGCCGCCGCCGCGGAAGTGCACGACGCCGCGCAGCGGCTCGCCGGGGCGCACGGTCGTGTCCGTCAGCATCGTGTCGACCTCGACGCCCGCGCCGAAGGCGGCCATCAACTTGCGGAACACCATGGGTCTCTCCTATGCGGTGGGGGTCTGGCCGTTGACGGCGGCGGGGCCCGTGCCCGAGATGCGGGGGAGCAGCTGGGCCAGGATGAGGGTGGACAGCGCCGAGTCGCCCTGGCCCTGCTGGGTCCGTACGACCAGGGGCTGGGGGGCGTTCTCGGCGAGCTTGGCGCCCACGTCCAGGCGCCGGCGGGCCAGCTCGTACTGCAGCACGGCCCGGTTGTCGCGGTAGGACTCGGCCAGCCTGCGCAGGGCCTTGGCCTCGTTCTCGGCGGCGGTCAGGTCGGCCCTGCCGCGCGCCTCGATCTCCCACGTCACGCGCTGGGCCTCGGTCTCCTGCTCCTCCAGCATGCGCGCCACGTTCTTGCGCGCGGTGTTGTGGGCGGCCTTGACCTCGACCACGCGGGCGTCGCGGGTCTTCTTGGAACGCTCGATCTCCATGAGCAGCGTGTCGATGCGGCGCTTGCGGGTCAGCTCCCACTCGCGCTCGTAGGCCGACAGCTCCTTGGCGACCTTCTCCCGGGTGGCCAGGTGCTGCTGGTACTGGTCGGGGAGCTGGACGTCGGGGATGTTGGCGCCGGTGACGCGCACGCCGTACCGGCCGAGCTGGCGGTTGAGCGCCTCCTGCATGTCGCCGACGTCGGAGCCGCGCAGGTCGTAGGCGCGCTCGGTGTTGACGCGGCGGCTGCGCTGCCGGATCGCGTCCTGGACGGCGCTGGAGAGCACGAGGTCGAAGTTGCCCGCGCCGATCGTCCGGACGAACGCCACCGGGTCCACGATGCGGAACTTCAGGAAGAACTCGATCGACTTCAGCGGCACGTTCTCGGCCGTCGGGCAGGCCACGATCGGCGCCGAGTACGGGATCTCGGTGGAGGTGTCCACGACCGCGTCCACGCGGTCCCACGGCAGCCACAGGTAGTGGCGGCCCGGCGGGAGCGTGCCGGTGATCGCGCCCCAACGGCTGCGGATGCCGGTGGTGCCCTCCTCGATCTCGATGATCGCCTTGCGCCAGATCGTGACCAGCGCCACGACCAGGAAGAACAGCGCGGCCAGCGCGGCCGGCACGGTGAGTTCGGTGAGCGCGGCCATGCCGGCGAAGTACAGCGCCAGCAGCACCAGCGCCATCCAGGCGAAGCCGCGCCGGTCCTTGGGGATCACGACCGGCACGAGCTGGCCCTGCTCGCCGCCGCGCAGGAGCTGACGGATGTCGGACCAGGAGGCCAGCGACTCCTTGATCTTGGAGAACTCGCGGGTCATCGGACCTCACCCTCGCTCAGGCGGCCGGGCAGCAGGCGCTCGACCGTGCTTTCCAGGTCGTGGTCGGGCTCAGGCGTCGCCTGCGGCTCGCTCACGTCGGCGGCGGCCTTCTTCAGCAGCGCCGCGATCTCGTCCTCGCGGTCGCTGACGCGGGCGGCGATCTCGCCGAGCCGGCCGCGGATGGCGGCCATGTCCTCGGCGGAGAACAGCGCCGCGCCCTTGCCGCCCACGAGCTGCTGGGCCAGGGCCAGGAAGTCGATGTCGGTCTGCTCGCCCACCTGCACCACCTGCGGCAGCCTGGTGGCCACCGACTCCAGCTTGTTCAGCAGGTCCTGCTGGAAGCGGTAGTCGAGGATCTCGGGGGCCTCGGCGGCCGACAGCGCCCGGATGTCCAGGGCCTGGGCCTCCAGGAGCGCGGCGTTGGCGTTGGCCGTGGACTCGGCCTCGACCAGGCGCTGCCTGGCCTGCGCGGTGGCCTGGTGGCTGGCGCGTTCGAGCGCGGTGTCCATGCGGGCCTGGTAGCCGGCGATCTCGGCCTGGATGGCGCTCAGCGTCTCCTGCAGGCCGGCCAGCTCCTTGACCAGGTCGCCCTCGTTCTGCTCCTTGCGCAGCTGGAGCTCGTACTCGTAGGTGTAGGCCTCCTTGGCCACGCGGACCATCTCGGGGGCCGCCAGGTCCATGCGGTACTCCTGGCTGGACGGCTCGGCGTGGGTGATGTTCACGTCGGTGAGCCGTACGGCCGGCAGGAACTGCTGGTTGAGGTTCTCCAGCATGCCGAGGGTGCTCTCGCCCACCAGGTCGTAGATGTCCTCGGCCCGCTGGGCGTAGATCAGGGACCGGGTGACCTCGCTGATGGCGTTCTGCAGCTTGGACTGGAAGCCGCTGACCGAGCCGAGCACGAAGATGAACTCGGCCGGGTTCTCGATCCTGAACTGCAGGAACAGGTCCACGCTGGCCTTGACGCCCTGCTGCGTCGGCGCCTCCCTAATGGGGGCGTTGAAGGGGTACTCGCGGGTGGTGTTGACGATGTAGCTGACCCGCTTCCACGGGTTGAACAGCGTCACCCGGCCCGGGTCGGCGATGTGCACCAGCTTGCCGAACTTGGTGATCAGCGCCTTGCAGCCCTCGGGCACCATCACCACGCTCCTGCGCCACCACAGGAACGCGGCGGCCAGGACCAGCACGACCCAGTAGTGGGGGCCGAAGAAGATGTCGGACCCCGGCACGATGCCGCCGAGCGCGCCGATCAGACCGAGGACCACCAGAACGGTCAGCGGGATGACCACCTTGGCCGTGCTGCCCTTGGGGATCACCACCGGCGAGATGACGTGCATGCCGTTCTCGGCGAAGCTGCGGTTGACGATCTCGCCGGCCTCGTTCAGCGAGGCGGACCTGGCCTCGATCAGCGTGCCGACGGAGACGCCGCCGTCGCGGGCGGCGGCGAAGTCGTGCGGGTTGAGCGCGAAGCCGGGGGCCTGGCCGGTGAGCTGGCCGGCCTGCTCGGTGACCTGTCCGATCGCCTGGCTCATCGCCTGCCGCACGTCACCTCCTTGAGCGACCGCGTGGGCTATGCCCTGACCTGCCTGGATCAGTGCCTCTCGGGGTCGTGACATCGAACCTTCCTTTTCCGCTACAGGCGAATACGACCGTATCGGGTATGGCTTGCTGTTCGCTTGCAATGTGTCGTCATATGCCTGTTACGCCCCATAGTGGATGTGCTATGGATGAAGCAGACCTACTACGCGGGGTGATCAATGAGCGGGACGGTCCACAACCGCATCGCGCTGCTGCGCGCCGAGCGCGGGGTGACCCGCAGGCAGCTCGCCGACGCCGTGGAGGTCCATTACCAGACCGTCGGGTACCTGGAGCGCGGCGAGTACAGCCCGAGCCTTTACCTGGCGTTGCGCATATCCGCGTACTTCGGGGTGCCGGTCGAGGTGGTCTTCTCCACCACTCCGTTCCCCCGGATCGGGGAGCCCGCGGCCTGACGGTTTCTGTCGGTGGCGCCGCCTACAGTGGCAGCATGCGTCCGGTCACAGATTTGCAGCGGAAGGTGGCGCCCTTCGAGGTCGTCACCGAGATGACTCCATCCGGCGACCAGCCGACGGCCATCGCCGAGCTGGAGCGCCGCGTCAAGGCCGGGGAGAAGGACAACGTCCTGCTCGGCGCCACCGGCACCGGCAAGACGGCCACGATCGCCTGGCTGATCGAGCGGTTGCAGCGGCCCGCGCTGGTCATGCAGCCCAACAAGACGCTCGCCGCCCAGTTCGCCAACGAGCTGCGCGAGATGCTGCCCAACAACGCGGTCGAATATTTCGTCTCTTACTACGACTACTACCAGCCCGAGGCGTACGTGCCGCAGAGCGACACGTACATCGAGAAGGACTCCTCGATCAACGACGAGGTCGAGCGGCTGCGCCACTCGGCCACCAACTCGCTGCTCACCCGCCGCGACACCATCGTGGTCGCCTCCGTCTCGTGCATCTACGGCCTGGGCACCCCGCAGGAGTACGTCGACCGCATGGCCAGGCTCCGCGTCGGCATGGAGGTCGACCGCGACCAGCTCCTGCGCCGCCTGGTCGACATGCAGTACACGCGCAACGACCTGGCCTTCACCCGGGGCACGTTCCGGGTGCGCGGCGACACGATCGAGATCATCCCGAAGTACGAAGAGCTGGCCGTGCGCATCGAGATGTTCGGCGACGAGATCGAGAAGCTCGCCACCATGCACCCGCTGACCGGCGAGGTCATCACCGAGGACGAAGAGCTCTACATCTTCCCCGCCTCCCACTACATCGCCGGCGAGGAGCGCATGGCGGCGGCCGTGGCCGGCATCGAGTCCGAGCTGGCCGCGCGGCTGTCGGAGCTGGAGCGGCAGGGCAAGCTGCTGGAGGCCCAGCGGCTGCGCATGCGCACCACCTACGACATCGAGATGATGCGCCAGATCGGCACCTGCTCCGGCATCGAGAACTATTCCCGCCACCTCGACGGCCGCGCCGCCGGCACCGCGCCCAACACGCTGCTCGACTACTTCCCCGAAGACTTCCTGCTGGTCCTCGACGAGTCCCACCAGACCGTGCCGCAGATCGGCGCGATGTACGAGGGCGACGCCTCGCGCAAGCGCACGCTGGTCGACCACGGGTTCCGGCTGCCGTCCGCGCTGGACAACCGGCCGCTGAAGTGGGAGGAGTTCCTGGAGCGCATCGGGCAGACGGTCTACCTGTCGGCCACGCCGGGCTCGTACGAGCTGGGGCGGGTCAAGGGCGACGTCGTCGAGCAGGTCATCCGGCCCACCGGCCTGGTCGACCCCGAGATCGTCGTCAAGCCCACCAAGGGGCAGATCGACGACCTGGTCCACGAGATCCGCGAGCGCGCCGACCGCGACGAGCGCGTCCTGGTCACGACGCTGACCAAGAAGATGTCCGAAGACCTGACCGACTATCTCCTTGAGCTTGGCATCCGGGTCCGCTACCTCCACAGCGAGGTCGACACGCTGCGCCGCATCGAGCTGCTGCGCGAGCTGCGCATCGGCGAGTTCGACGTGCTGGTCGGCATCAACCTGCTGCGCGAGGGCCTCGACCTGCCCGAGGTGTCGCTGGTGGCCATCCTCGACGCCGACAAGGAGGGCTTCCTGCGCTCGGAGACCTCCCTGATCCAGACGATCGGCCGCGCCGCCCGTAACGTGTCCGGCCAGGTCCACATGTACGCCGACAAGATCACGCCGTCGATGGAGCGGGCCATCGACGAGACCAATCGGCGGCGGGCCAAGCAGATGGCCTACAACGAGGCCAACGGCATCGACCCGCAGCCGCTGCGCAAGAAGATCGCCGACATCCTCGACTCCCTCCAGCGCGAGGACGCCGACACCGACAAGCTGCTGGGCGGCGGCCGTCAGCAGTCGCGCGGCAAGGCCCCGGTGCCGGGCTTCGCCGCCCGCCAGGCCGGTCAGCACGCCAAGGCCATCGCGGGCGAGATGCCGCGGGCGCAGATGGAGTCGCTGATCGAGTCGCTCACCGAGCAGATGCACCAGTCGGCCGCCGACCTCCAGTTCGAGGTGGCCGCGCGGCTGCGCGACGAGATCAAGGAGCTCAAGCGCGAGCTCCGGGACATGCGCGAAGCGGGCATCCAGTAGGAGCGGCGGGGGCGACGGCTCGCCCTTGCCCGCCTGGCTTTGTCGGTCCGCGTCGGCCGGGAGTGTTGGCCCAGGGTTCTGACCTGCGGGAATGAAGGCGGAATCCTGGGGCAGCGATCCTGGTATGAACAAGTCGATCATCGGGGCTCTGGTCGGGGCGGCGGTGCTCGCCGCCGGCTGCGGCGCCGTACGGGAAGTCGGCCAGTTCGTCGAACCGACACCGGGTTCCACCATGGGAAGCCCGTCTCCGTCGATGGAGAGCCCGCCCGCCACGGGGACCATGTCCCCCTCGCCGGGTAGCACGTCCACGATGAAGCCGGGGGCCGGAGAGCTGAAGGAGGCCGCCAAGGTCGCCATGGCCGCGGTGCCCGGGTCCAAGGTCGTCTCCGTCGAGAGCGAGGAGAATGGCAAGATCTGGCAGGTCGAGGTCGTCGGCTCCGACGGCACCGAACACCAGGTCGACGTGGAGGCAGGCAAGGTCGTCAAGGGGCCCACGGCCAAGCAGGAGGACGAGCAGGAGAAGGCCAAGATGCGGGCCCGCATCGACGCGGCCAAGCTCGACTACGCCCAGGCCGCCGACAAGATCGCCGCCGCCGTACCGGAGGGACGCGTCACCGAGCTGAAGCTCGAAACCGAGAACGGCAAGACCGTCTGGAAGTCCGACGTGATGACCCCGGACGGGACCAAGCACGAGGTGATGGTCGACGCCGCCACCGGTGAACTCACCAAGAAGAACGAAACCAGCTGACCCACGGGGGATCAGGCCACCTCTGCCCGAACGGCGGAGGTGGCCGCCCGCGGCCCGGCACCATCCTCCGCGGTCCGGCATTGCCGTCCGTCGTCCGGTCGTCGCCGTTCGCCCGGCCTCACCGTTCGCGTGCCGGGGTGGCGGGGTGCTCTACGGGTTGTAGAGTAAATCCTTGATCGCGTTTTCGGCCGCCCTGCGCGGCGGTTCGTCGAGCAGCAGAGAGACCTCTTCCCCCATGATCACTCCCTTCCAATGGCTCGCCGCCCGGGTCGGCTTCGAGCGCGTGGCCCTGCGACGGGCCGCGGGCGCGGCGCTGGCGACCAGCCTGATGATCATCGTGACCGGCGGAGTCGTCCGGCTGACCGGGTCCGGGCTGGGCTGTGACGGGTGGCCCCGCTGCTCGGAGGCCGGTTTCGCGGCCACGCCCGAGCTCGGCGTCCACGGCGCGATCGAGTTCGGCAACCGGGTGCTGTCCGGGGTCGTGTGCGTGGCCGTCGGCTGGCTGATCGTCGTCGCCCGGCTGCAGCGCCGTCCCGTGCCCGAGTTGACCCGGTGGGGGTGGGCGCAGTTCTGGATCGTCATGCTGAACGCGGTCGTCGGCGGGCTCACCGTGTGGGCGCGGCTGAGCCCGTACCTCGTCACCGCGCACTTCCTGGCCGCCGTGCTGTTCCTGACCACCACCACGGTCGTCTGGCACAAGGCGCGACGGCTCGACCGGCCCGCGCGGCCCCTGTCCGCGCCGGTGGGCCGCCTTCCGGTGGCGCTGGTCACGTCCGTGGCGGTGCTGATCGTGGCGGGCACGATCGTCACCGGCACCGGGCCGCACGCGGGTGACTCCTCCGACGTGCCGCGCATGCCGTTCAACTGGACGGCGCTCACCTGGCTGCACGGTGCGGCCGCCGCGCTCAGCCTCGGGCTCGCCGTCGCCCTGTGGCTCAGGACGCGCCGCGAGCCGGGTTCGGCCGCTCACCGGCGAACCACGCTGTTCCTCGCCGTGCTGCTCGCCCAGGGGCTCGTCGGCCTGACGCAGATCGTGACGGACCTGCCCGAGGTCGTCGTCCTCGTCCATCTGCTCGGCTCGGCGCTCGTGTGGGTGGGCGCGGTGCGCGTCCTCCTCGACACCCGGCCCGCGGCGGCGGGCGAGCGGGAACCGGCCCCGCTCGCCGAGGCGCGAGCCTAGTCCGCTGATTCTTCTGTCAGGACTTCCAAGAGCCGTACCCGATGAACCATCGTCCGTTCGGCCGAGGCGGCAGGCCGAAAGGCCGATGACGGAGGCCGGTGAGCGGGAGACGATCCAGATCATGAAATGGACCCCCCTCATCACAGGCTTGGCGCTGATCGCGATGGCGGTCCCGGCAACACCCGCCGCCGCGACCCAAGCAGCAGGCGTGAGCAGTACAGACGCGATCGACTGGCGAGCCTGCGGGACGGAGCCGGGAGCCGAGTGCGGCACCCTTGCCGTGCCGGTGGACTGGGCGCAGCCGGACGGACCGCAGATCTCGCTGAACATGACGCGACGCAAGGCCACCGGACAACGGATCGGAGCGCTGTTCTACAACCCGGGTGGACCGGGGACGGGTGCGGCCGATCTGGTGCGGGACTGGGCGCCGTACTACTTCTCCGACGAGCTGCGCGAGCGGTTCGACATCGTCGGGATCGATCCGCGCGGGGTCGGCGGCAGCGAGCAGATCTCCTGCGGGAAGGCGGTGCACGATCCGGCCGTCACGCAGTTCCCTGAGACGCGGCGGGAGTACGACCGGCTCGTCGCGCACAACCGGGCCGTGGGCGACAGTTGCGGGCCGTTGATCCGGCACATGGACACCGGGAGCGTGGCACGGGACTTCGACGCGGTGCGGGCCGCGCTGGGCGAGGAGCAGATCAGCTACCTGGGACGGTCCTACGGGAGCATGCTGGGGACCGAGTACGCGCGGCGGTTCCCCGGCCGGGTACGGGCGATGGCTCTGGACGGGATCGTCGATCACGGGATGAGCTCGCGCCAGATGGTGCGCGATGCCGCGGCGGCGGTGGAGGACGGGTTCGGCCGGTTCGCCGGTTGGTGCGAGCGGACGCAGGAATGCGAGCTGCACGGCCGGTCCGTACCGCGGGTGTGGGACGCGCTGGTCACCAAGGCGGAGAAGACGCCGATCCCGGTGACCGGCGGGCGGCCGCTGACGGCGGACGAACTGCGCTACGTCGCATACGCGATGCTCACGATGGCCCCCGACTTCAACGGCGGTCTGGCCCGGGGCATCGTTCAGGCGGAGCAGGGGGATGCGGTGATCTTCGGGCAGATGCGGGCCGAGGCGCTGGACAACCCTGCGACGACCTCGGCCTACCGGGCGGTCCTCTGCCAGGACATCGACCCTGAGATCAACGCATTCGCGCAGCTCAGGACGCGGGCTCGGGACGTCGCGCGGAGGGCCCCGCACATGCGCGGGACGTCGGAGTTCTGGGACATGACGACCGGATGCGTGGGGTGGCCCGTCCCGCCGTCCGATCCGCAGCGGCCGGTGCACATCACCCAGGCGCCGCCCGTTCTGCTGGTCGGGAACACGCATGATCCCGCAACGCCGCTCGCCTGGGCCAAGAGCCTGGCCAGGGGCATCAAGGGATCACAGGTGCTGACCTACGACGGCGACGGGCACACCTCATACCTGCGCAACGCCTGCGCGACCGGGAGCATCGACCGCTACCTGGTCTCCGGGACGCTTCCCGTGCCCGGCACGGTCTGCCGCTGAACCCTGCGAGGCCGTGCGGGTTACCGGCTCACCCCAGCTCCCTCAGGGCGGCCGCGTCCAGGCAACGTCCCCGCGTATCTGACCTTGTGACAGGATCGTGGGATGCTGCGACTCACCGACTTCATCATCGACTGCCCTGACGCGATGAAACTGGCGGCCTTCTACTCCGAGGTGACGGGTCGCCCGATCAAGGAAGGCAGCCACGCGAACTGGGCCGGTATCAAGTTCGGCGAAGTCGAGCTGGCCTTCAACCCGGTGGAGGACTACCGCGCCCCGCAGTGGCCCGACAGCGAGCACCCCAAGCAGTTCCACCTCGACTTCGAGGTCGACGACGTCGAGGCGGAACAGAGCCGCGTGCTGGCCCTCGGCGCGTCCTTGCACCACGACTCCATCGGCCCCGACGGCTACGGCTGGCGCGTCTACACCGACCCGGTCGGCCACCCCTTCTGCCTCTGCCGCAACAAGGGTGTCGTCTGGACCGACCAGGGCCTCATCTGGCCCGAGCGCGCCTAGCCGCTTCGCGGACGACGGCTCCGGCCGGTCACGTCCGGCCGGACGCCTTGCGGAGGAGGGCGGCGAGCGCGTCGGGGTCCGCGGCGGCCACGCCCTTCGACGCGAACCACGTGGCCACGTTGCGGGCGTCCCGTTCCAGGTACGACGGGCCCGCGGGGTGGGCGATCACGTCCACGATCTGCGGCAGGTCGATGATCACCAGCCGCCCTTCGTGCACCAGCAGGTTGTACGGCGACAGGTCCCCGTGCGCCAGCCCCTCCCCGGCCATCGTCACCATGGCGTCCACGAGCTGCCGCCACAGGTCGTCGAGGCCGTCGGTGACCTGGGCCAGGCGCGGGGCGGCGTACCCGTCGGGGCTGCCGACGAACTCCTGGAGGATCTCCGTCCCCAGGATCTGCACCGGGTACGGCACCGGCACCCCCAGCTCCCAGAGCCGGCAGAGCGCCCCGAACTCGGCCACCGCCCACTGCGCGGCGATCACCTGCTTGCCGAAGGCGGTGCGGTTGGCCATGGCCCGGTTCATCCGGCTCTCGCGGGCCCTGCGTCCCTCCAGGTAGCCGGAGTCGCGGTGGAACAGGCGGTGCTCGGAGGAGCGGTAGCGCTTGGCCGCCAGCAGGCAGACCCGGTCGGTGCCGGGCACGCCGCGCGAGATCAGGTGGACGTCGGCCTCCTTGCCCGTCTTGAGCAGGCCGTGCTCGGTGTCGACGGCGGCCAGCTCGGTGATCAGCCAGCCGGGGTACGGCTTCGGCCCCTTCTCGGTGGGTGTGCTCTGGTCCCAGGTGGACCAGCGGTCGCCCTCGGGCGGGCCGTCATCGGTCTCGGGGGTGGTTTCGAGCCATTCGATGTCGTCGGCGTCGAGCGCGAACTTGCCACGGCGGCGGTGTTGCGAGTGCTTGGGCACGGTGAGATCTCCAGTATCGAGGCCCACCGGCTCGCCGAACGGATCAGGTCAGCGGACGCCCGGTGGGAAGGTCTGAGGTCGCGGAAAACGGCACGCGGGCAACGGTCGTCACGGTCTCAGCCTCCCTTCGCGTCGCTCTGATCAACGCCGTCGAGTATGCCGTGTCCGGCACGGCCCTCGCAAACGAATAACCGGCGGCCCGATAATTGCGATGCGTCCTGACCTGCCTGGCTTGTACGGTGCGGGCATGCGGCAGTGCGAGATGTGTGGATACCAGGAGCCCGCCGGCGCGCCGGACTGCGAACGCTGCGCCGGCCTGGTGGACGAACTGGTCGAGGAGGGCTGGCGTGCCTTCCTGCGCGAGCAGTTCGGCACCGTCGAGCCCCGGGACGAGCGGGAGATCGCCCGCATGGTGGTCGACGAGCCCGACAAACACCCGTGGCGGGTCGTGGACGCCGCCTACGACCGTCTGACGTGCACCGAATGCGGTAACCGGCTGAGCCGCGGTCCGGCCGGATGCTCCGCCTGCGACCTCGCGAACGGCTTCCGCTACTCGGCCGTCGAGATCGACCGGCCCGGCGTGTCGCCCGGCAACGAGCACGCGCTACGGGTCAACGTGGCCGTGACGCGCCGCCCGTACGGGATCGCGGCGTCGGAGGTGCTGGTGCGCCGGCTCTCGCTGCCACTGCTGATCGAGGGCCGCCTGCCCACGACGGCCCAGGCCCAGGCCACCAAGGCGCTGGTACGCAAGGGCGCCACGGAAGAGGAACTGGCCGCCGCGATCTACGCGGGCTGGGGTAGCTGAGCGTGCCGCGTGGCCGGGCCCGGCGGGCCCGTCACTGCTGGTCGGCGGCGGGCCGGTCGGCGGAGTCGCGGGCGAGGGCGACGATCCGCTCCAGGGCCGCCGCGTGCCGCTGGAAGGCCGACCGTCCCCGCGGGGCGAGCTGCACGTACGTCGCCGCGCCCGCTTGTCCTGGCCCCTGCGGACGACCACGTGTCCGGCGGCGGCCAGCGCGGAGACCTGCTCGGACAGCGCCGAGTTGCTGGTGCCGACAGAGTTCCTGAGGAAGTCGAAGTCGACCCATTCGGCCGGAGCCGGCAGCGCCACGACCGACAGCCGCGCCGGGACGTGCAGGAACTCGTCGAAGAGCGGATCCATCAGGCGGCGCCGCCTTTCCTCTTGGGAAAGCCGTCGGTGGCCGAACCGCCTGGCGCCGGAGGTGAGACATGTCTCTTTGATCTCCGGTGCCGGCGGAACTAGGGTCGCTGCATGGTCAAGGCCAGAGGTGGCAAACCGTGATCGGCCGCGCAAAGCTCGCCCTGGGGCGGCCGCTCGGGCGTGAGGGCCAGGGGATGGTCCACGAGGAGCTCAGCGGCAGGATCAACGGCCGGCCGGGCGTCGCGTACAAGGAGATCGACTACGACGTCCGACCGGGCCTCGACGTCGCCGTCCTCACCGCGATGACCCAGCTGAACGGCCGGCTCTCCCCGTCCGACGCCGCCTGGCTGGAGGAGCGCGCGGCCTGGCCGGCCGAACTGGTGGAGGAGAACGGCGCCGTCGTCGGCTTCCTGATGCGGACCGTGCCTCAGCGGTTCTTCCGCGAGACGCCCGGTCCGTCCGGCGCCGTACGCCGGCTCGCGACCGTCGACCGCCTGTTCGGCCGGGAGGACGTCACCGACCGCGACCGCCTGCTGATCCTGGCCGATCTCGCCGACACGCTCGCCCGCCTGCACACGATGGGCGTCGTCGTCGGCGACCTGTCCCCTGAGAACGTGCTGTTCACGACGGAACCCCGGCCGGGATGTTTCCTCATCGGCTGCGACGCGATGGGGCTGGGCGCGGCGCGGGCGCTGCCGCCGTTGGAGACGCCGCCCGACCGGCGGATTCCCGCCGGGGAGCAGCCAGGGACGCCGCAGGGTGACGCCTACCAGTTCGCGCTGCTGGCCATCCGCGTCTTCGCCCGTGACCCGTCCACCACCGACGTGTCCGCGTTGGCCGCCGTCCGTCCCGGTCTGGCGGAGTTCGCCATGGCCGCGCTCGACCAGCCCCCGTTCAGCCGTCCCATGCCCGCGCAGTGGGCCACGCGATTACGGGAGGCCGCGCAGTCCGTCTCGCCGCCTGTCCGGCAGGCCGAGGCGGCTTCGGGTTCCGGCCGGTCGAAAATGGTCGGTATCGGAGCTGCGGTGGGGGCGGTCGTGCTGGTGCTGCTCGCGGTGGTCGGGAAGAACATGATCAAGAACAGCGTGCGCGAGACCCTGACCGGTTCTTCGCGGGCCACGAGCGAGTCCGCCGAGACGTCCTCGTCGTTCCCCGCGCCCACCGACGTCCCCACCCAGGCACCATCCACTGCGGCCCCCACTGCGGCCCCCACTGCGGCCCCCACAGTGGCCCCCACTGTGGCCCCGAGCGCAGAGCCGAGCGAGCCGGTGGCCGACTTCAAGGTCGGCGACTGCCTGTCCGGCCTGCCGAACGCGCCGGTGACCGACAGTTGCAAGCAGGGCGCGCCCTACCGGGTGGCCGCCATCACCACTCCCTCCGGGTTCTGCGACGGCACGACCAACCACCGCTACCTCATCCACAACGACGTGCTGTACTGCCTGGCGTACCAGTTCGGGCGGAACTACTGCTACAAGTGGTCAAAGAACGATGAATTCGTGGACTTCGCTCGCAAATGCCGAGCGCCGAAGACGTTCACCGTGCGGCGCGTCCTGCGGGGGAACGCCGACAAGGACGCCACCGCTTGCGATGGAGTGGCCAGACATTCCTGGACGTGGCCCGTCCCCGCGCTGACCATCTGCGTCGACAAGTACTGACCTCTCGACGCACGCGCCCGGCCGGCACCGATGAGTTCGGGACGGTTCTGATGTCTGACGTGTCGGCTGCACGTACGCCCGGCACACCTACGTCCCGCGGCCTTCGATCCCCGCACGACCCGAGACCACGAAGACGCGCTCATGCGGAAGCTGATTGCGGCAGTGTTCAACTACTCCCTCGACGGCCTGCTCGCCGACGAGGGCACCGACTTCTGGAAGTTCTGCTTCGGCCTGCCGGAGAACAGCCGGCCCGACTCCCCGGCCCACCTCTACTTCCTGCGCAGCGCCCACGCGCACGTCATGGGCCGCACCGCCTACGAGGGCATCGCCAAGGGCATGACGACCGCCACCGACCACCCCTTCGCCGACATCCTGACCGCCGGGCGCAAGGTCGTCTTCTCCCGGACCCTGAAGACGGCCGACTGGGCCAACACCACCATCGCCGACGGCGACACGGCAGCAGAGATCGTCAAGCTCAGGCTGGGCGGCGACGGCCACATCCTGGTCTGGGGCGGTGTCGGCCTCTGGCGGTCGCTCATGCGGCCCGACCTGGTCTCCGGCTTCGCCTCCGACAGCGGGATCATGGAGTTGCAGTGCCGCCGGCACCGCTGACCCCTGCCGCGGCCCGTCCGCGCCGCCGAGGGGTCTCAGGACCGCCTGGGCCCCTCATGACCACCCTGACGGAGACGTAGGCCCCGGCGTCACGGGCGAGGTGGAAGGCATGCGCCACCGGCTGGTCGTTCGCACTCCACCCGCCGGTAGTGCTCGATGCCCGCCTCGGCGTACCTGATCGGCTAGGCGCGGCGATCCCGCCCCCGGGACTCCGCGGAGACCACCTTGCGGGTGCGCGGGCACCTTCCGGACGAGCGCTCGGCGCGCTCATGGTGCCACGTCAGGCGGGACTCAGGAGTGGTCCTTGCGTTGTTCCATGGAGCGGCGGTAGAGCTCGTCGATCTGGTCCAGGGGGTCCGGGGGGCGGCGGCGGGCCTCGATCTCCAGCTCGGTACGGGAGTACAGCTCGTCGATGCCGGACGACGCGTGGTGCATCTGGTCGCCCAGGAGGTCGGCGCGGATGCGGGCGCACATGGCGGTCAGCTTGGCCTGGTGCTCGCGCAGCCGGTCGAGGGCGGCGTGGTCGATGTACGGCGAGACGCGGCGCTGCTGGGCGTACATGGCGAGCTGGCCGTCGTGCACGTCGGCCTGGGCGGACAGGTCGGCCAGGAGCCGGGGCAGGTCGCCGAGGCCCCAGCCGCGCTGCTGGGTCTGTTCGACGGCCTGGCGGGTGAGGGCCATCTCGCGGCGCAGGTCGAGCCGGAGGCGTTCGACCTCGGCGGCGTCGCCGGTGCCCATGGCGTTGACGTGCGTGGTCAGCCGGGTGGTGGCCTGCCGGGCCTTCTTGGCGGCCTTCTTGCCCAGCTTGACCAGCAGGTAGATGCCCACGCCGGTCAGCAGCAGGAGAAACGCCAGGATGGCCAGCACGATGACAAGGAACTCGCTGATCTCCGCCACCTCCCGTGGAGTCGTTACCTAGAAGGATAGTTCGACGCCCGAGGGGTTCAACGCGTGGCGGGGATTCCGGGTTCCGGCGGCTCGGCCGAGCAAGCTCTTGATCAGGGACGTGGGCGCGTGTTTCAGTGCACATGGTCGATCGTCTCGGGTGAGGGGTGCGCGTGCTCGACGGCAAGGTAGTGATCATCACGGGCGGCGCCCGGGGCATGGGGGCGGCCACGGCGCGCCGGTGCGCGGCGGGTGGGGCGCGGGTCGTGCTCACCGACGTGCTCACCGAGGAGGGGGCGGCCACCGCCGAGGACGTCGGGGCCATGTTCGTCCCGCACGACGTGCGGAATCCGGAGCAGTGGGCCGCGGTCGTGGACGCGACCGTCGAGGCGCACGGGCGGCTCGACGGGCTGGTGAACAACGCCGGGATCCCGACCGTGGGGTCGATCGAGCAGCAGTCCCTGGCCGAGTTCGAGCACGTGCTCCAGGTGAACCTGGTCGGCGTGTTCCTCGGGCTCAAGGCCGTGGCCGGGGCCATGCGGGCCTGCGGCGGCGGGGCCGTGGTGAACCTCTCGTCGGTCGCGGGGCTGACCGCGCTGCCCGGCACGGGCGGGTACGGCGCGTCGAAGTGGGGCGTACGCGGCCTGACCAAGATCGCGGCGCTGGAGTTCGGGCGCGACCGCATCCGGGTGAACTCGGTGCATCCCGGGATGATCGTCACCCCGATGACGACCTCGCTGGGCGCGATCTCGGGGGAGGGCACGTTCCCGCTGGCCGCCGCCGGGCGCTGGGGGGAGCCCGAGGAGGTCGCCGAGGCCATCGCGTTCCTGCTGTCGGACGCGGCCTCGTACGTCACGGGCGCGGAGCTGGCGATCGACGGCGGCTGGACGGCGGGGGAGACGTCGCTGCTCGGCGCCCTCCCGGGCGAGAGGCCCACTGCGGACGACAAAGCGGAGAAGGAGGCCGGGGATGGCCGTTGACGAGGCGACCCGCGCGGTCATCGACCTGATGAGCGAGTTCTTCCCCAAGGGGGAGGGCCCCTGGGACCCGGTGGCGGCGCGCCGCGTGCTGGCCTCGGTCCCGAGCCCCGACCCGCTGCCCGTGGGCCGGGTCGAGGACCGCGACGCGGCGGGCGTCCCGGTGCGGGTCTACTGGCCGCCGGAGGGCACGGAGGGCACGGAGGGCACAGAGGGCGGGCGGCCTCTTGTCGTGTACTTCCACGGTGGCGGGTTCACGCTGGGATCGCTGGACAGCCATGACGGCGTCTGCCGCCAGATCTGCACCGGGTCGGGGGCGGTCGTGGTCGCCGCCGACTACCGGCTCGCGCCCGAGCACCCCTATCCGGCCGCCGTCGAGGACGCCTTCGCCGTCACCCGGTGGGCCCACGAGCAGGCGGCCGGGCTCGGCGCCGACCCGGGTGCGCTGGTGGTGGCGGGCGACAGCGCGGGCGGCAACCTCGCCACCGTCACCTGCCTGCGGGCGCGCGAGGAGGGCGGGCCGCCGATCGTGCTGCAGGTGCTGGTCTATCCCGCGACGGACGCCACCCGCCACTGGCGCTCGTACGACCAGAACGGCGAGGGATATTTCCTGACCACGGCGCACATGCGGTGGTTCTGGGACTGCTACCAGCCCGACCGGGAGCGGCGCGGGGAGCCGTACAGCTCGCCCCTGGGCGCGGACGTGAGCGGGCTGCCCCCGGCGCTGGTGATCACAGCCGGGCACGACCCGCTGCGCGACGAGGGCGAGGCGTACGCCCGCCACCTGCGCCACTGCGGGGTCGAGACGGAGACCGTCCGGTACGAGGGCCTGTTCCACGGCTTCTTCGGCACGGGCTCGGTCCTGCCCGCCGCCGCCGACGCCACGGACCGGGTGTGCGCCGCCATCCGCGCCCTCAAATAAGGGGATATTTCGTGCCGTACGCTGAAATTTCGCCAGCCCTCCGCCTCTTCTACACCAACGACGGCTCCGGCGACCCGCCGCTGCTGCTCGTGCACGGCTGGGGCGCCGACTCCCACCAGTGGTCCTGGCACATCGACGCCCTCGCCGCCCGTCACCGCGTCATCGCCGTGGACCTGCGCGGCCACGGCTACTCCACGGTGCCCGGGACCGGCAACACCCCGCGGGCGATGGCCGAGGACCTGAACGTGCTGCTCGACCGCCTGGACGTCCCCGAGGTGATCCCGGTCGGCCACTCGATGGGCGCCCAGGTCGTCTCGATCCTCGCGGTCGAGCACCCCGGGCGCGTACGGGCGCTGGTCACCCTCGACCCCGGCTACGGCATGGGCCAGGACCTCGCCGCGGCCTTCCCGGGCATGATCGCGGGCCTGCGCGGCGAGCGTCCGCACGCCGTCGCCGAGGAGATCGACCGCTGGTGCACCACCTCCGCGACCCCGGCCGTCATCCGGCGCTGGCACAAGCGCCGCCTGTACGGCATGCCCCCGCACGTGCTGGCCGAGGCGTTCGAGGCCATGTTCACCGCTCCGGGGGCCATCGGCGTGCGGCCGGTCAGTGACGACTACCTGGCCCGCAGGGACTGTCCGGTGTTGTCGATCTGGGCGGACCCCGAACGCGCGGCCTGGGAGGCCGGGCTGCTCAAGCACCCGGGGTCGAAGGTCGTCTGCTGGGAGGGCTCGGGCCACCGGCTGCACGAGGAGCGCCCGGCGGAGTTCGTCCGCCTGCTGGAGGGCTGGCTCAGGGCGCGGTGAAAGGCCCCTGGGCATGGTGAAGGGCCCGGCAGCGCGGACGCTGCTGCCGGGCCCTTCGTGTGAGCGCGCACACGGGGTTGGGGGCCATGGCGCTCACACGTCTATGAGGGCAGCTCCACCCGGACGATCTCGCCCTTGCCGGGGGTGAAGCCCTTGTTGGACACGTAGACCGACCCGTCGCCGGCGACGGCCATGCCCAGCGGCACGGTCAGCGTGCCCGGCTTGAGCAGCTCGGTGCGGCTGCCGTCGGCCTCGATGCGGTAGAGCGACGTACGGGGCTGCTGGTCGGAGGGCACCGGGCCGACCGAGCCGAGCACGAGCAGACGGCCCGCGCCGTCGAAGGCGACGTCGACCGCGGTGGTGAAGCCCTTGACGGCGGTCTCGGCCTTCTTCCCGGCCAGCCTGAACACCCTGGCCACGCCCTCGGGCTGCGGGAACCCGGCGTGCTCGGCGACGTAGTAGGAGCCGTCGGGGGCGGCCGCGATGCCCATCGGCACCGACTGCATCGGCACCTTGCTGCCCTTGGGCAGCTTCAGCATGGCCGGGGCCGCGACCTTGCGGGCGTGGAACACCGCCCGCAGCGTCACCTTGCCGGACGGGCTCACCTGGAGCACGTCGTTGCCGCCCACGTCCGTGACCAGCGCGCCGCCCTGCGGGGTCGGCACGACCGCGAACGGGTACGAGTCGATCGCGCTGCCCTTGTCCTTCTTGTCAGGGTTGTGCTTGACCTCGAACGCCAGCAGGTCGCCCATGACGGACGACTTCCCGTCCTTGATCTTCAGCAGCGTGCCCAGGGGCCTGCCCTTGGGGCCCAGACCGGCTCGCAGCTTGCCGTCGCCGCCCAGACCGACGGGCACCAGCATGGAGCCGTCCTCGGCGAAGGCGACGTCGTGCGGGCCGGTGCCGAGCCCGTCGGAGCCGGCCGAGGGCAGGTCCTTGACCACGGTGGTCAGCGTGCCGCCGGCCAACCTGGAGATCTTGCCGGTCAGTCCGAGGCAGACCTTGCTCGCCTTGCCGCCCGGCTCGGCGGGCACGGTCGCGCACTGGATCTTCCCGCCGGAGCCCGACTCGGCGACGTACAGGGCGCCGTCGGGGCCGAAGGCCAGGCCGCGCGGGCCGTCGAGCTTGGAGGCGACGACCGTGACGCTCGCCGACGCCGACGCCGACGCCGGGACGGGCGCGAGCGACGCGGCCAGCCCGAGAGCAGCGACTCCCCCCGTGATGATGACTCGCTTCATGAGGGAACACCGTAGGAGCGTGGGACGGGGGAGCGGATCAGCCCGCAGGGTGAGGCGTACTCAGCCTGGCGGTGGATTTCTCCTGATCCTGCGCCGGGCACGCAGCCGGCGTACCCGCCTGAAGGTCCACCACGCGAGCAGGGCGAGCAGCAGCAGCACGACGACCACCAGCAGGGGCAGGAACACCGCGATCAGGCTCATGCCGAGCGAGCCGGCGTCCTCGGCGGTGCTGACCACGGGCGCGCCCACCCCCGCCGTGCCCGCGTTGATCACCGGACGGGCCGTCGCCTTCAGCGTGTGGACGGCCAGCGCCATCACGATGCCCAGCAGCCAGCCGGCCCACGGGTTCTCCGCCATCCAGGTCGAGTGGTCGAGCTCGGCGGCGGCGTTGGTGGCGGAGAAGACCACGCCGCCCGCGGCCGGGCGCACCACGGTCTGGACGGCGTCGTTGACGGTGTCGACGGCCGGCACCTTGTCCAGGACCATCTCGGCGACCAGCAGCACGGCGATGATCGCCAGCACGCCCCAGTTCGACAGCCAGGCGTAGCCGTCGGGCAGCTTCACCCGGTCGGTGAGGTTGGCCAGCACGCCCACGACCAGGAGGGGGATGTAGGCGTTCAGGCCGGCGGCGGTGGACAGCCCGAGACCGGTCAGCGCGGCGAACATCCCCCTAGTCTGCCCCCGCCGCGGCCTCCATCACGCGCGCCAGCCCCGGCCGGGTGAACTCGGCCGCCGCGCGCTCGTACTTCTCCATGCCCCAGGACCAGAAGTCGAAGTCGATCGTGTCGTTGGCGCCGTCCTGGATCGAGGCCCACAGGGTCCAGCCGTACTTGGACATGAGGCTGAACAGCCGAGCGCGGGCGATCTTGTGACGGAGGCGGCGGCCGTAGTAGGCGGTGACGAGTTCGTCCAGGTGGCCGGGCGGCAGGTCGGCCTCGCTCCAGAGGTTGCCGAGCTCGAAGCAGGGGTCGTTGTTGCCGGCGTACTCGTAGTCGATGAGGTGGAGGCGGTCGCCGCACTCGACGATGTTGCCCGGGAGAAGATCGTTGTGGCAGGGGACGGTGGGCTCGGCACGTACCGCCAGACATTTCCTGATTTCTTCGGCGGCGGGCATGAAATCGAGATATTTCGCAGGAAGTCGGAAACGTCGCTCCTGGACGATCCGCAGATACCCCCGCTGCACCTCGAACATGTCGAAGTCCCGGACGAAGCGCGGCCCCGCGTGCAGCCGCCGGCACACCTCCGCCACCCGCGTCAGGTTCTCCGGCTCCCACAGGTCGGCCTCGGTGAACGTCCGGCCCGGCAGGAACCCGATCACGATCACGCCCGCGTCCGGCAGGTAGTCGTGCACGGGCGCCCCCACCCCGGCCCGCGCGGCGGCGAGCGAGTCGGCGTGCTCGGCGTCCTTGTCGATGCCCAGCAGGGAGCCGTCGCTGGCGGCCACGCGCACCACGTAGGCCCCGGCGGGGGTGGTGACCTTGTAGTTGCGGTTGGTCATCCCGCCGGGCAGCTCCTCGACGGAGCGCGGCAGGCCGGACAGCAGCGGGATGCGGTCGAGCACCTGGGCCAGAGCCATGGTCGATGCTAGCTCCGCCGCCGTAAACGGTCTAGACCTTTTATGGTACGGAGGTTAGCCTCGCGACCATGAGCGACTCGGCCCGCATCGTGATCATCGGCGGCGGGGTGGGCGGCGCGTCCGTCGCCTACCACCTCACCCGACGCGGCGAACGCGACGTCGTCCTGCTGGAGCGGGACGAGCTCACCAGCGGCTCCACCTTCCACTCGGCGGGCCTGGTCGGCCAGCTCCGCTCCGACCCCACCCTGACCCGGATGAACCAGTACTCCGTCGAGCTCTACCGCACCCTCGACGCCGGATGGACCGAGTGCGGCGGCGTCAAGCTGGCCTCCACGCCGGAGCGGATGGCCGAGATCCGCCGCCAGATCGGCTGGGCCAGGACGTTCGGGCTGCCGCTGGAGGAGATCTCGGTCGCCGAGGCGGTGGAGCTGTTCCCGCTGATGGACCCGTCCGGAGTGGTGGGGGCGGCGTACCTGCCGACCGACGGCCAGGTGGACCCCTCGATGTTGTGCTACGCCCTGGCCGCCCGCGCCCGCGAGGGCGGCGCCCGCCTGCGCACCCGTACGCGGGTGCTCGGCATCGACGTCGAGCGCGGGCGCGTCACCGGCGTGCGCACCGACCAGGGGGACATCGCCTGCGAGATCGTGGTCAACTGCGGCGGCATGTTCGCCGCCGAGATCGGCCGCATGGCCGGGGTGCGCGTCCCGATCGTGCCGATGTCCCACCAGTACGTCGTCACCGACGCCTGCCACGACCACGCCGTCCTGCCCACGCTGCGCGACCCCGACCTGCTCGTCTACTACCGGCAGGAGGTGCGCGGCCTGGTCATGGGCGGCTACGAGCGCACCTGCGCCCCCTGGACCGCCTCCGAGACCTCCTACGACGCCGTCCCGGCCGACTTCAACGGCAGGCTGCTGCCCGAGGACTGGCCGCGCCTGGAGGAGATCTCCGCCAACTCCCGGATCCGGGTGCCCGCGATGGCCGACGTCGGCATCCGCAAGCTGATCAACGGGCCCGAGGCGTTCACCCCGGACAACGAGTTCTGCCTGGGGGAGACCGAGGTGGGCGGGCTCTTCGTGGCGGCCGGGTTCTGCGCCCACGGCATCGCGGGCGCGGGCGGCATCGGCAAGGTCATGGCCGAGTGGATCGTCGAGGGCGACCCCGGCATGGACGTCCACCACATGGACGTACGCCGCTTCGGCGGCCGGTACCGGTCGCCGTCCTACACGGTCAAGCGCTCGGTCGAGAACTACGAGACGTACTACGACATCCGCTACCCGGGCCACGAGCGGGCGGCCGGCCGCCCGCTGCGGGTCTCGCCCGCCTACTCCTGGCACGCCGCCCACGGGGCCGTCTTCGGCGAGAAGGCGGGCTGGGAGCGGGTCAACCACTACTCCACCGGCCCGGCGGGCGAGGACGAACGCCCCCGCGGCTGGGCCGGACGCCTGTGGTCGCCCGCCGTCGGGGCCGAGCACCGCGCCACCCGCACCACGGCCGGGCTGTTCGACGAGAGCTCCTTCGCCAAGATCGAAGTCACCGGGCCGGACGCCGCGGGCCTGCTGGAATGGGTGTGCGACAACCGCGTCGCCCGCCAGGTGGGCGCCGTCACCTACACCCAGGCGCTGAACCGGCGCGGCGGCATCGAGTGCGACTTCACCGTCACCCGGCGCGGCGAGCAGGAGTTCCTGATCGTCACCGGCACCGCGTCCGGCTCCCACGACCTCGGCTGGCTGCGCAGGCAGGCCCGGCTCACCGGCTCGACGGCCAGGATCGCCGACGTCACCGGCCAGTACGCCTGCTTCGCCCTGTGGGGCCCCGAGGCCCGCGACATCCTGTCCGGGCTGACCCCGGACCCGCTGGACTTCCCGTTCATGTCGGCCCGCGAGCTCACCGTGGGGGACGTGCCCGCGCTGGCGCTGCGGGTGACGTTCGTCGGCGAGCCGGGCTGGGAGCTGTACTGCTCCAGCGAGTACGGGCTCGCGCTGTGGGAGACGCTGTGGCGGGCGGGCGAGCCGTCCGGGCTGGCCGCGGGCGGCTACCGGGCCATCGACAGCCTGCGGCTGGAGAAGGGGTACCGGGTGTGGGGGGCCGACATCGGGCCCGAGACGACGCCGTACGAGGCCGGGCTCGGGTTCTGCGTCAAGCCGGACAAGGACTTCCTCGGCCGGGACGCCCTCGACCCCGACCCGGCCCGCCGGCTCCGCTGCCTGACCCTGTCCGACCCGCGGGCGGTCGCCCTGGGCAACGAGCCCGTACGGGTGGACGGGCGGGTCGTGGCCCGGGTCACCTCCGGCGGCTACGGGTACACGGTCGAGCAGTCGATCGCGTACGCGTACCTGCCGGCCGGGCCGGGGGCCGCGGTCGAGGCGGAGGTGGAGATCGAGGTCGAGGGGGAGTGGGTGCCGGGCGTCGTGGTCAGGGAGCCGCTGCTCGGCCCGGCGGGGTCGCGGTGACGCCGCTGCGCACCGACAGGCGTACCCGGTCGGGGCGGAACAGGTCGCGGGCGTGCTCGACCGGGGTGCCGTCGGCGGCGTAGGCCGTGCGCTCGATCCGCATGAGCGGCGCGCCCGCCGCGATGCCCAGCTCGGCCGCCTCCGCCGGCCCGGCGATCACCGGGTCGAGGTGCTCGACGGCGGTACGCGGCTCCAGGTCGTAGCGGGTGGCCAGCAGGGCGTAGAGGGAGCCGCCGAGGTCCTCGGCGAGGAATCCGGGCAGGGCGGGGAAGAAGGAACGTTCGAGCGCCACCGGCGAACGGCCCGCCGAGCGCACCCGGGCCACCTCGTGCACCGGCTCGCCCGGCTCGACGCCGAGCGCGGCGGCCACGGCGGCGGAGGCGGGCACGGTGGCGGCCGTCAGGATCCTCGCCTCGGCCCGCAGATGGGCGCGGCGCATCTGCTCGGTGAACCCGGCCAGGCCGGTCAGGTCGCACTCGATGCGCGGCTCGGCCACGAACGCCCCGCCCGACCTGCCGGGGAGCCTGATCAGCACGCCGTCGTGTTCGAGGGTGGCCAGGGCCTGGCGCAGGGTCATCCGGCTCACGCCGAGGCGGGCGGCCAGCTCCCGTTCGCCGGGCAGCCGGTCGCCCGGCGCCATCTCGCCGGAGGAGATGGCCTCCAGCAGCCACTGCTCGATCTGCGTGTGCGCGGGAACCCCGGTGCCACGCTCCAGCTCAGGCGGTGTCCCGACCACACGCGCATGCTACCCGGCCACGCGCGGCCAACCGCTCCGGGCGGGTCGTCGAGCGGCCTCTACGGGGTGCCGGTGAGGCGGGCCACGGCCTCGGTGAACTCGCTGATCATGTCGTACACCACGTCACGGGCCGGCCGGACCCGGTCGAGCTGGCCCACCACCTGCCCCACGTAGTAGGTGACGAGCTCCAGGGCGCCGGGGTCGCCGCGGTCGGCCGCCGCGCCGATGCGGGCCATCGCTCCCTCGGCCAGCAGCAGTTGCAGGGGCATGCCCAGCGGCCCGGGACTCTCCGGCCCGTCGTCCCACTCCTCGGTCCAGGCCGACCTGAGCTGCCGCGCCGGCTTGCCCGTACGCGAGCGCGACCGCACGGTGTCCAGCGAAGAGGCGGCCAGCAGCTTGCGCCGGAGCGCGGGCGAGGTCTCGGACTCCTCGGTCGTCAGCCACACCGAGCCGCACCACACGCCCTCGGCCCCGAGCGCCATGGCCGCGGCCATCTGGCGTCCGGAGGCGATGCCGCCCGCGGCCAGCACGGGCACCGGCGCGACCGCGTCCACGACCTGCGGGACGAGCACCATCGTGGAGATCTCGCCGGTGTGCCCGCCCGCCTCGGAGCCCTGGGCCACGACGATGTCCGCCCCGGCCGCCACCTGCCTGCGCGCGTGCTCCACGGTCCCGACCAGCGCGGCCACCGGCACGCCCGCCTTCCTGGCGCTCGCGAGCATCTCCGGCGGCGGTGGGCCGAGCGCGCTGGCGATGAGCCCGATCGGGTGCTTGAGCGCCACGTCGATCAGCGCGGTCGCCCCGGAGGCCGTCACCCGCCTGCCGAACTCGTCGGCGACGGCGCTCAGCGGCTGCGGCGGCGCGTTCACGCCGTACTTCGACAGCAGGTGGGTGACGAAGTCGCGGTGGCGGTCGGGCACGAAGTCCAGCAGATGGGCCCGCAGGTCGAGCGCCGAGGCGTCGATCCGGCCCGGGACGAGCACGTCCACCCCGTACGGCCGCCCGCCCACCCGCTCGTCGATCCACGTCAGCTCGGCGTCGAGCCGCTCCGGCGCGTACGCGACGGCCCCCAGCACCCCGAACCCGCCCGCGTTCGTGACCGCGGCCACCACGTCGCGGCAGTGGCTGAAGGCGAACAACGGGAACTCGACGCCCAGGCGCTCACAGATGGCGGTCCGCATGCACCGACGCTAACCTCCAGAAGCTTGTTCGGTCCATCCCCCGACCGGCAGGACGTCGCCCGGCGCGTCAGGACGGCCCGGCCTGCCCGTCCAGCGCCAGGGCGATCGCCGCGGCGGCCTCCGCCGCGCCGGGGTCGTGCCAGCCCAGCTCGGGCGTGTAGCCGCGGACGCGCCTGGCGGGCACCCCGGCGACCACGCTGTGGTCGGGGAACTCGCCGCGCACCACCGCGCCCCCCGCCACCACGCACTGCCGCCCCAGGACCGTGCCCGGCAGGATGATCGCCCCCGTGCCGAGCCACGAGCCCGCGCCGATGGAGACCGGGCTGTTGCGCGGCCACTGCCGGCCGATCGGCGTCTCGGGGTCGTCGTAGACGTGGTTCTGGTCGGTGATGTAGACGTACGGGCCGGTGAAGACGTGGTCGCCGATGTCGATCGACTGGTGGGCCACGATGTGCGAGCCCCTGCCGATCGAGCACGAGCCGCCGATCCGCAGGATCGAGCCGGGGCCGAGCTCCAGGCCGGGCCACATGCCGCAGGAGATCGACACCCGCTCGCCGATCAGCGTGTGCTCGCCGATCTCGATCCACCGCTCGCCGAAGATCGCCCCCGGCGGGAAGGCGATGCTGACACCCTCGCCGATACGGCGGAAACGGTAACCTGCCGTGGAGTCCGGGGAGATCGCCCCGGCGTGCCGGATCGCCGCGTAGGCACGGTGAATCAGCGCACCCAAGGCCCGCCGTACAAGTGACATAGGGACCAAAGTTACCGCTAGGTCATGCCGTTCGGGCATGTGAGGGGCGTTGTTTGATATCCTGAGAGCCCGTGGACACTTCGGCCACACCACGAGCCACGGGAGCCCCTTTGCGCAGCGCATCGCAAACCAAGCATCTGTTCGTCACCGGCGGTGTCGCCTCCAGTCTTGGCAAGGGGCTCACCGCCTCCAGCCTCGGCCGCCTGCTCAAGGGGCGCGGCCTCCGGGTCACCATGCAGAAGCTCGACCCCTACCTCAACGTCGACCCCGGCACGATGAACCCGTTCCAGCACGGCGAGGTGTTCGTCACCGACGACGGCGCCGAGACCGACCTCGACGTCGGCCACTACGAGCGCTTCCTCGACACCGACCTGCACGGCTCGGCCAACGTCACCACCGGGCAGATCTACTCCAACGTCATCGCCAAGGAGCGGCGGGGCGAATACCTGGGCGACACCGTCCAGGTCATCCCGCACATCACCAACGAGATCAAGGACCGCATCCGCGGCATGGCCGGTCCCGACGTCGACATCGTGATCACCGAGGTCGGCGGCACGGTCGGCGACATCGAGTCGCTGCCGTTCCTGGAGGCCGTCCGCCAGATCAGGCACGAGGTCGGCCGCGACAACGTCTTCTTCCTGCACGTGTCGCTGCTGCCCTACATCGGCCCGTCCGGCGAGCTGAAGACCAAGCCGACCCAGCACAGCGTGGCCGCGCTGCGCAGCATCGGCATCCAGCCCGACGCGATCGTGCTGCGCTCCGACCGGCCCGTCCAGACGGCGATCAAGCGCAAGATCAGCCTCATGTGCGACGTCGACGAGGACGCCGTCGTCTCCGCCGTCGACGCCGCCTCCATCTACGACATCCCCAAGGTGCTGCACGCCGAGGGCCTCGACGCCTATGTCGTGCGCCGCCTCGGACTGCCCTTCCGGGACGTCGACTGGAAGGAATGGGAGCAGCTCCTGCGCCGGGTGCACCGCCCGGCCAAGGAGGTCACGATCGCGCTGGTCGGCAAGTACATCGACCTGCCCGACGCGTACCTGTCGGTCACCGAGGCGCTGCGCGCCGGCGGGTTCGCCAACGACGCGCGGGTCAACATCCGCTGGGTCAAGAGCGACGACTGCGAGACCCCCGAGGGCGCCGAGCGCGAGCTCGACGGCGTCGACGGCGTGCTGATCCCCGGCGGGTTCGGCGTGCGCGGCATCGAGGGCAAGATCGGCGCCATCCGGCACGCCCGCGAGGGCAAGATCCCGCTGCTCGGCATCTGCCTCGGCATGCAGGGCATGGTCATCGAGGCCGCCCGCAACATGGCCGGCATCGAGGACGCCAACTCCGCCGAGTTCGACCCCGACACCAAGCACGCGGTCATCTCCACCATGGCCGACCAGGAGGACGTCGTCGCCGGCGAGCGCGACATGGGCGGCACCATGCGGCTCGGCAGCTACACCGCCAAGCTCGGCGAGGGCACCCTGGCCAGGCAGCTCTACGGCGGCAAGGCCAAGGCCGACGAGCGCCACCGCCACAGGTACGAGGTCAACAACGCCTACCGCGAGCGCCTGGAGAACGTCGGCCTGGTCTTCTCCGGCCTGTCGCCCGACGGCCGCCTGGTGGAGTACACCGAGCTGCCCGCCGACGTGCACCCGTTCTTCATCGGCACGCAGGCGCACCCTGAGTTCCGCTCGCGTCCCACCCGCGCCAACCCGATGTTCAAGGGCCTGATCGGCGCAGCCCTGGCCTACGCCGACAGCCGCGTGAGCACGAAGGTCGGCAAGTGAACGTCACCGGAGCGGCGAGCCTCGGTCCGGAGGCGGTAGCTTGCGTGACCACGGAGGACCGGAAGCGAGTGCGAGCATGATCAGAGACACGCCCGAGGCGTGGGACGTCGTCGCGTCCAAGGAGCACTTCCAGGGCTACGTGATCAAGGTCGTCACCGACACGGTCAAGATGCCCCAGGACGAGGTCGCCGACCGCGACTACGTCGTCCACCCGGGCTCGGTCGCCGTGCTCGCGCTCGACGACCGCGACCGCGTCCTGATGATCAGGCAGTACCGCCACCCCACCCGGCAGCTCATGTGGGAGCTGCCGGCCGGCCTCCGCGACGTGGCGGGCGAACCGCTCGCCACCACAGCGGCCCGCGAGCTCGCCGAGGAGTCCGGCTACCGCGCCGACACCTGGCACACCCTGGTCGACCTGCGTTCCTCTCCCGGCATGACCGACGAGCGGATCAGGGTCTTCCTGGCCCGCGGCCTGAGCAGGATCCCCGACGAGGAGAACACCTTCGTCCACCGGCACGAGGAGATCGGCATGCCGGTCGAATGGGTGCCGCTGGCCGACGCGGTCGAGAAGGCGCTCATGGGAATGATCCACAATTCCCCGGCCGTGGCCGGTATCCTCGCCGCATATGCGGCTTCGGTTGAGGGATTCGCCCTGTTGCGCCCCGCCGACGCCCCGGAGGCGTGACGGAAGGACCATGTCGTGGAGGCGGTGCTCTCCAGCTACCTCGCCCATCTGGCGGTGGAGCGGGGCCTGGCTGCCAACACGCTCGCGTCCTACCGCCGTGACCTGCGGCGATACTTCGAACATCTTCAGGCGCGGGGGCGGCTGAAGCTCGACGAGGTGGGGGAGGCCGACGTTCAGGCCTTCCTCGCCGCGCTGCGCGAGGGCGACCGGGAGCATCCCGCCCTCGTGGCCAGCTCGGCCGCCCGGGCCGTGTCGGCCGTGCGCGGGCTCCACCGGTTCGCCCTGCGCGAAGGCGTCACGGCCCACGACCCCGCCCACGAGGTACGCCCGCCGCGCCAGCTCCGCAGGCTGCCCAAGGCGATCGCCGTCGACGAGGTCGAACGCCTCATCGCCGCCTCCGGCCCCGACGGCGCCCCGCTCACCCTGCGCAATCGCGCCCTGCTGGAGGTCCTGTACGGCACCGGCGCCCGCATATCCGAGGCCGTCGGCCTGGCCGTCGACGACCTCGAACCCGACCAGGTGCGACTGCGCGGCAAGGGCGGCCGCACGCGCGTCGTCCCGCTCGGCCGCTACGCGCGCTCGGCCCTCGACGCCTACCTCGTCCGCGCCAGGCCCGGCCTGCTCGCCCACGGACGCGGCACCCCTGCGGTCTTCCTCAACGCCCGCGGCGGCCGCTTGACCAGGCAGGGGGCCTGGGAAGTGCTCCAGGCCGCCGCCGAACGCGCCGGTCTGGCCGGCGTCAGCCCGCACGTCCTGCGCCACTCCTTCGCCACCCACCTGCTCGACGGAGGCGCGGACGTCAGGGTGGTCCAGGAGCTGCTCGGTCACGCCTCGGTCACGACCACGCAGGTCTACACCTTGGTCACGGTCGACAAACTCCGCGAGGTCTACGCCGCGGCGCACCCGCGCGCCCGGCAGTGATCTATAGTCTTTTGCGCGTGCGCGGCGCCCCGGCGTGCCGCCTTGCCGCGTTTAGTGGTGACGCCATAGTGTCCGTCCGGACGGTCCGGTTCGGGATCGTCAGGGAGGTTCGAGCTGGTGACTGTGACGACCAAGGGTTCGACCCAGGGGACCCCCGACAACCCCTGGGGTGACACCAAGACCAACGCGCCTTCCAACGGCGTCAACCTGGGCCCCACCCAGCGCCCGCGACCGGTGTTCCCTGAACCGGTCCCGCCGCAGGTGCACGGGCCGGCGCGAGTGGTCGCGATGGTCAACCAGAAGGGCGGCGTCGGCAAGACGACCACCACCATCAACCTGGGCGCGGCGCTGGTCGAGTGCGGGCTGAAGGTGCTGCTGGTCGACTTCGACCCGCAGGGCGCGCTCTCGGTCGGCCTGGGCATCAACCCGCTCCAGCTCGACCTGACCGTCTACAACCTGCTGATGGACCGCGGGGTCACCGCCGAGGACGTCCTGCTGGAGACCGGCGTCGAGGGCCTCGACCTGCTGCCCAGCAACATCGACCTGTCGGCCGCCGAAGTGCAGCTCGTCACCGAGGTCGCCCGCGAGCAGGTGCTCGGCCGGGTGATCAAGCCGCTGCTGCCGCACTACGACGTCTGCCTCATCGACTGCCAGCCGTCGCTCGGCCTGCTCACCATCAACGCGCTGACCTGCGCCCACGGCGTCATGGTGCCGCTGGAGTGCGAGTTCTTCGCCCTGCGCGGCGTCGCGCTGCTCATGGACACCATCTCCAAGGTCCAGGAGCGCCTCAACGAAGACCTCGAGATCGAGGGCCTGCTCGCCACCATGTACGACGCCCGTACGCTGCACGGCCGCGAGGTGCTGGCCCGCGTGGTGGAGGCGTTCGGCGACAAGGTGTTCCACACGGTGATCAACCGTACGGTCCGCTTCCCCGACGCCACCGTCGCGGGCGAGCCGATCACCACCTTCGACCCGTCGTCCCTCGGCGCCAACGCCTACCGCGAACTGGCCCGCGAGGTGCTCTCGCGCTGGCCGGCGCCTGCGACAATGGCCAGGTGACCGCAGAGCAGACCGAGGCCCCCCAAGGCTTCCAGGTTCACCTGGACGTCTTCGAGGGCCCCTTCGACCTGCTCCTCGGCCTGATCGCCAAGCACAAGCTCGACATCACCGAGGTCTCGCTCTCCAAGGTCACCGACGAGTTCATCGCCTACATCCGGTCCAGGGGCCCGGAGTGGGACCTCGACCAGACCAGCCACTTCCTGCTGGTCGCGGCCACGCTGCTCGACCTCAAGGCGGCCCGGCTGCTGCCCTCCGGCGAGGTGGAGGACGAAGAGGACCTCGCGCTCCTGGAGGCCAGAGACCTGCTGTTCGCCCGGCTGCTGCAGTACAAGGCGTACAAGGAGGTCGTGAAGGTCTTCGCGGGGCGGATGGCCGAGGAGGGGCTGCGCTTCCCCCGTACGGTGTCGCTGGAGCCGCAGTTCGCCGACCTCCTGCCCGAGCTCATCCTCGGGATCGGGCCCGAGCAGCTCGCCCGCATCGCGGCCAAGGCGTTCACCCCGAAACTTCCGCCCACGGTCAGCGTCGGCCACATCTACCAGCCTCTGGCCAGCGTCAAGGAGCAGGCGGCCATCCTGGTCATGCACCTGCGCCGGATGCGCCGGGCCACCTTCCGCGCGCTGACGGCCGACTGCGAGGGCACCTTCGAGGTCATCGCCCGCTTCCTGGCCGTGCTGGAGCTGTTCAGGGAGTCGGCGGTGACGTTCGAGCAGGTCGAGGCGCTGGGAGAGCTCCACGTGACCTGGACGGGCGCCGACGACGGCGACGTCGCGGTGGGCGACGACTACGAGGAATCCGCGGAGAAACCATCGAATGACTGACAACCCCAACCCCCTTCCAGGCCCCCGCAAGGCCCCCGATTCCGGGTCGCCGCTGCCCGCCTGGATGACCCTCCCGGGCTCCCTCGTCCAGCCCGCCTCCCCGGAGGAGTCGCCCGCCCTGCCCTCCGGCCCCGACCTCCCGGTCGCGCCGCCGAAGCCCTCGCCGTCGCCCGAGTCGTCCTTCCCGGAGTCGCCTTCCGCCGGCCCCGAGCGGCCCTCGGACACCGCCGCGCCTTCCGAGGCCGCGCCGGTGAGCGTCGCCGACCGGGAGGAGGGCCGGCAGGACGCCCCGGAGGAGGAGGCTCAGGCGGCGGGGCCCGCTCTTGAGGCGGCCCTGGAGGCCATCCTGATGGTCGTCGACGAGCCCGTCGCCGAGATCACGCTGGCCCAGGTGCTGGAGCGCCCCACCCACGAGGTCGCGGCGGCACTCAGAGGGCTGGCGAAGGAATATACCGACGCCGGGCGGGGTTTTGATCTGCGGGAAGTTGCGGGTGGCTGGCGTTTCTACACGCGGGCCGACTGCGCGGCGCTGGTCGAGCGGTTCGTCCGCGACGGCCAGCAGACGCGGCTGACCCAGGCCGCGCTGGAGACCCTCGCGGTCGTGGCCTACCGGCAACCGGTGAGCCGCGCCCGCGTCGCCGCCGTACGCGGCGTCAACAGCGACGGCGTCATGCGGACGCTCGTCGCCAGGGGGCTGGTCGAAGAGGCCGGCACCGACCCGGAGAGCCAGGCAGTGCTCTACCGGACAAGCTCATACTTCCTGGAACGTCTGGGACTGCGGGACCTCAGCGAGCTTCCCGAGCTCGCTCCCTTCCTCCCCGACGACGTGGAGAACCTCGAGGAGACAACAAAGTGATCAACAGGCGCAGCACCCCGTCCGGTGATGGACGCGGTCGTGGACGTACCGGCGGCTCCGGCCGCGGCGGGCGTCCCGCCTTCCGCTCCGACGACAACCGCCGCGACACCTTCGGCGGCGGCTTCGGCGGGGACGACCCCCGCCGCGACTCCCTCCGCGCGGACCGCGGCGGAGCCCGCGCCCGCTACGGCGACCGCGACGACCGCGCCCGCCAGGACTCCGGCCCCCGCGGCGGCGACCGCTCCGGCCGTCCCGCCTCCGGTGGCGACCGCTCCGGCCGTCCCGCCTCCGGTGGCGACCGCTCCGGGCGTTCCGGCGGCGAGCGTTCCGGCCGGCCCGGCTTCGGCGGTGACCGTTCCGGTCGCCCCGCCTCCGGTGGCGACCGCTTCGGCCGTTCCGGCGGCGACCGCGACGGCTACCCGCGCGGCGACCGCGCGGACCGTCCGGCGCGTGACGACCGCGACGACCGCTACCAGCGCGCCGACCGGCCGGCCGGCGGCGACCGCTTCCGTGACGACCGCGGTGACCGCGGTGACCGCGGCCCGCGTGGCGACCGTTTCGAGCGTCCCCGTCATGAGGGTGGCGACCGTCCTCGTCGTGAGGGCGGTTTCGAGCGTCCGCGTCGTGAGGGTGGCGACCGGCCGCGTGGCGAGGGCTTCGGCGGGGCTGCCCGGTCCGGCGACCGGGGCAGGTTCGGCGACGACCGGCGCGGCGGCTACGGCGGCGACCGGCGCGGTGAGCGCAGTGGTTACTCCGGTGGCGAGCGCGGCGGGTACTCCGGCGACCGTGGCGGATACTCCGGCGAGCGCGGTGGCCCCTCGGGTGACCGGGGCGGCTTCTCCGGCGGTCGTGGCGGGTCTTCCGCCGGTCGCGGTGGTCACGCGGGCGAGCGGCGCGGTTACGCCGACTCCCGTGGCGGCGCACGTCCCGCACGTGGCGGCGACGGCGAGCGTCAGGAGCGCGGCGGCTTCCGTGCCGACCGCGGCGGGCGCAGGGACGAGGCCCCCCGCTCGGCCGGCGCGGGCAACACCCGTGCCCGGTTCGGCAGGCGCGAGGACAACCCGCGCGGGCAGCAGCCGCGTACCCCGAGGCGCGACGACGTGCAGACGCTCGGCGGCGGACGGCCTGCGGCCGGCTCCCAGAGCCCCCAGGCCAGGCGCGTCAAGGCCGCCCGCCAGCCGCTGCGCGACCGTGCCTTCTACGACGACGACTACACCGACGAGCGCGACACCACCGAGGTCCCCAACGGCGTGCGCCTGCAGAAGGTGCTCGCCCAGGCGGGTGTGGCCAGCAGGCGCGCGTGCGAGGAGATGATCGGCGACGGCCGCGTCACGGTCAACGGCCAGGTCGTCCGCCGGTTCGGCGCCAAGGTCGACCCCGCGACCCAGGTCATCCACGTCGACGGCAAGCGCATCCCGACCGCCCCCGACCTGGTCTACTACGCCCTCAACAAGCCGATCGGCGTCGTGTCCACCATGGACGACCCGCAGGGCCGCCCGTGCCTGGCCGACTACGTCGAGGAGCTGGCGCCGAGGCTGTTCCACGTCGGCCGGCTCGACACCGAGACCGAGGGCCTGCTGCTGCTCACCAACGACGGCGAGCTGGCCAACCGGCTGACGCACCCCAGCTACGGGGTGCAGAAGAAGTACTGGGCCAAGGTGCCGGGGCCGATCCCGCGCGACCTCGGCCGCAGGCTCCGGCAGGGCATCGAGCTGGAGGACGGCATCGCCAAGGCCGACAGCTTCGCCATCGTGCAGGAGCACGGCCAGCAGGCGCTGGTCGAGGTGGTGCTGCACGAGGGCCGCAAGCACGTCGTCAGGCGCATGCTGGAGGAGGCCGGTCACCGGGTGATCGACCTGGCCAGGATCGAGTTCGGCCCGGTGAAGCTGGGCCGCACCAAGGCCGGCACGGTCCGCGCGCTGACCTTGAAGGAGGTCGGCGAACTTTACGCGGCCGTGAAGCTGTAATCTGGCCGGAACGCAGGAGCCCGTGCGTATCTCGCACGGGCTCTCCCGCTATGGAGGGGGAGAAGGCGCATGGTGCGGGCGATCCGCGGGGCGATCCAGCTGGACGCCGACGACCGTGACTCGATCATCCAGGGGACGACCGAGCTGGTCCAGGCGCTCATGGAGCGCAACAGCCTCACCACGGACGACGTGATCAGCGTGCTGTTCACCGCCACCCCCGACCTGACCGCCGAGTTCCCCGCCCTGGCGGCGCGCAAGCTGGGTTTCCACGACGTCCCGCTGATCTGCTGCACCGAGATCGACGTGCCGGGCGCGCTGCCCCGCGTGGTGCGCCTGATGGCCCATGTGGAGACCGACCGTCCGCGGGCAGAGATGCAGCATGTGTATCTGCGGGGCGCGGTCGCGCTGCGGCAGGACATCGCCCAGTAGGCGCGCCTGCCGCGAGCCGGATCGCCGTGCGGCGTCCGCCTGGCGGAGTCGTACGGCACCTGCCTGGCGGACACGACAGGCAACACTCTCACCAGCCCGATAAATCAGGACATCGATATGGCCTCGGAACTCCGTACCGTGCTCGTCGTCGGCACCGGTCTCATCGGCACCTCGGCGGCCCTGGCGCTGCGCAAGCACGACGTGCGCGTGCTGCTCGCCGACCGTGACGCGGCCGCCGTGCGGCTGGCCAGGGAGCTGGGCGCGGGCGAGGAGTGGGAGCCGGACCGGGCGCCCGCCGGGCAGGTGGACCTGGCGGTCATCGCGGTGCCCCCGGCCCACGTCGCCGACGAGCTGCTGAAGCTGCAGAAGCGCGGCGTGGCCCGGTTCTACACCGACGTCGCCAGCGTCAAGGCCGAGCCCATCAGTCAGGCCGCGCGGCTGGGCTGCGACCTGACGTCCTACGTCGCCTCCCACCCGCTGGCCGGGCGGGAGAAGTCCGGCCCGGGGGCGGCCAGGGCCGACCTGTTCCTCGGCCGGCCGTGGGCGTTGTGCCCGACCGGCGAGGCCGCGGCGGAGGCCAGGGCGGCGGTGCTGAGGCTGATCGAGCTGTGCGGGGCCAACCCCGTCGAGGTGGGCGCCGAGGAGCACGACCGCGCGGTCGCCGTCGTCTCGCACGCCCCCCACGTCGCCGCCTCGGCCGTGGCGGCCCGCCTGGCGGACGCCACCGAGGTCGCGCTCGGCCTGGCCGGGCAGGGGGTGCGCGACGTGACCAGGATCGCGGGCGGCGACCCCGGGCTCTGGCTCGGCATCCTGTCGGGCAACGCGACGCCGGTCGCCGAGGTGCTGGAGGCCGTCTCCCGCGACCTGGCCGAGGCCGCGACCGCGCTGCGCTCGCTGGCCGAGGGTGACGGCACCGCGAGCGGTGAACTGACCCATCTTCTGAAGCGCGGCGTCGCCGGGCACGGGCGCATCCCGGGCAAGCACGGCGGTCCCGCCCCGGCCTATGTGGTCGTCCAGGTGGTCATCGGTGACCGTCCCGGGCAGCTCGCGCGGCTGTTCCAGGTGTGCGACGAGGTCGGGGTCAACGTCGAGGACGTGCGGCTGGAGCACGCGCCGGGGCTGCCCCTGGGCATCGCCGAGCTGTGGGTCCAGCCGGACGCGGCCACGCCGCTCGCCGGAGCCCTGCGCGAACGCGGCTGGCAGGTCCCCTGATCAAGGGACGCTGGGCACGACGGGCCGGCGCCGAGCCCCCTCAGTCGGCGGCCCGTTCCAGCCTGCGCCGGGCGCGTTCCACGGCGACCGGCAGGCCGCGCCGGGCGGCCAGGGCCCTGGGCAGCCGCCGTACGGCGGTGCGCAGCCCCCGGCGGCCCGCGGGACCGCCCAGCAGCGCCTGAAGGGACCGTCGGGCCACCACCGGCCACGGACGGCGCAGCACGGCGGTCAGCACGGCGTTGCGCGCCGCCAGCGCCTGCCTGCCGCGCGGGTCGCGGGAGGGTGACGGGTGGTGGTGGGCGACGACGTCCTCCACATAGGCCAGCCCCCAGCCGCGCGCGGCCAGGTCCACGGCCAGCCGTTCCTCCTCGCCGAAGAAGAAGATCACGTCGTCGAAGCCGCCGGCGTCCAGGAACGCCTCCTTGCGCACGACGGCCCCGCAGGCCAGGAAGCCGAGCACGCTGGGTCCGGGCAGGTCGTCCTCGACGCCGAGCGGGGAGTCGCGCATCGCCTCCGAGACGGGGTCCAGCCGCTCCTGCGGCCCGACCAGCACGCGCGCGCCCAGCACCGCCAGGCGGGGATGGGCGTCCAGCACGTCGGCCGCCCGCTCCAGCGCGCCCGGCGCCCACCAGGAGTCGTCGTCGGCGAAGGCGACGTACGGGGTCTCGGCCAGTCGCACGCCGACGTTGCGCGCCGGTGCGCCGAGGTTGGCCCCCGCCTCGACCACGCGGACGTCGGGGAAGTGCTTGGCGACGAAACCGGCGGTCCCGTCGGTGGAGCCGTTGTCGACGAGGATCACCGGACTCGGGTGGCGGGGCAGCGTGCGGGCCAGCGAGCGGACCCGGTCCCTGGAGGCCACCACGACCGTGACCCGCGCTCGCTTCGTCTCCGTCACGCCGGACCTCTTACCTGGGCGGGCCCGCCTACTCCTCGCGGGAGGCATTGACGGTGGGCCGGGGGAGGCGTACAAAGGACGGTAACAGCGTTACCGACAAGAAACGGTGTTACTCAATGGCGGTCACCGCGTACCGGCAAGCCCAGCAGGAAGGCCAGAGCGTGGTCAGGTCGGCCATCCTCGACGCCGCGAAGAGCCTGCTCGTCGCCGAGGGCCCGGCGGCGCTCACCGTACGGCGCATCTCGGGCCAGGTCGGCTGCTCCACGAAGGTGATCTACACCCTCTTCGGCGGCAAGGACGGCCTCAGCGAGGCGTTGTGGCTGGAGGGCTTCGCCCGGCTGGAGGCGCGGCTGCTGGCCGTCCCCGCCCAGGAGGACCCGCTCCCGGCGCTGCACGCGGGCCTGGCGGCCTACCGCGAGTACGCGCTGGACGAGCCCGACTACTACCGGGTCATGTTCCAGAACGCGATGCACGGCTTCCAGCCCGGCCCCGACGCGGTCACCGCCGGGCGGCGGACGTTCGACATCCTGGTCGAGGCCGTGGCCGCCTGCCTGGAGGCCGGACGGCTGCGCGGGGCCGCCGCCGGCGAGATAGCCGACGTGCTGTGGATGGCGATCCACGGCGCCGTGAGCCTGGAGATCTCCGGCTTCTTCGACAGCGCCGAGGCCGGACAGCGCTTCCTGCTGCTCTGCACCTCCGTGCTCACGCCGTTCCAGACCTGAGAGGAAGCGCACGATGACCACCACCCCCTTCCGCAACGGCTTCGCACCCGCGACGGAGGAGATCACGGCCTTCGACCTGGAGGTCACCGGCCGCATCCCCGCCGAGCTCGACGGTCGCTACCTGCGCAACGGGCCCAACCCGCTCAGCCTCGACGACCCGTCCGCCACCCACCTGTTCATGGGCGAGGGCATGGTGCACGGCGTGCGGCTGCGCGGCGGGCGGGCCGAGTGGTACCGCAACCGGTGGGTGCGCAACGCCGAGGTCGCCCGGCGGCTGGGCGGGACGCCGGCGCCGGGCCCGGTGCACGCGGGCATGGACTTCGCGGCCAACACGCACGTCATCGGCATCGCCGGGCGCACGTTCGCGACCGTGGAGGCGGGCGGGCTGCCGTACGAGCTGAGCTACGAGCTCGACACGGTCGGCGCGTGCGACTTCGTCGGCGGCCTGCCCGGCGGGTACGCCGCCCACACCCACCTCGACCCGGTCACCGGCGAGCTGCACGCCATGGCCTACTTCGCCGGCTGGGACCACCACCAGCACATCGTGATCGACCCCAAGGGTGTGGTGGCCCAGGTCAGGGACGTCCCGGTCGCCGACCGCCCGATGCTGCACGACTTCGCGCTGACCCGCCGATTCGTCGTGATCTACGACCTGCCGGTCACGCTCAGCATGGCCCACGCCGAGCGCGGCGCGCCGCTCCCGTACGCGTGGGACGACGACCGCCCGGCCCGCCTCGGCCTGCTCTCGCGCGAGACCGGCGACGTGCGCTGGGTGGACATCGACCCGTGCTGGGTCTTCCACACGCTCAACGCCTACGACGACGGCGACGAGGTCGTGGTGGACGTCGTCCGCTACCCCAAGCGGTTCGTGGACGCCCGGCTCGACCTGGGCGGCGCGCCCACGCTCGACCGGTGGCGCGTCGACCCCGCCGCCGGCCGGGTCACCACCACCCGCCTGGACGACCGTCCGCAGGAGTTCCCGCGCATCGACGAGCGCCGCACCGGCAGCCCGTACCGCTACGGCTACACCTCGGCCGCCGCCGACCTGCACGACGTGATCTACCCGGCCGGCGCCGAGCTGGAGGACCTGCCCGACGAGGCGTTCGACAACACGCTCATCAAGCACGACCTGGAGCGCGGCACGCAGGAGTCGCGGCGGTTCGGGCGGGGCGCGTACGTGGGGGAGCCGGTGTTCGTGCCCTCCGGCGCCGCCGAGGACGACGGCTACCTGCTCACCTACGTCAACGACCCGGCCAGGGGAGCGGCCGACCTGGTGATCCTGTCGGCCCAGGACTTCACCGGCGAGCCGGTGGCCACCGTCCACCTGCCTGCCAGGGTCCCGCTCGGCTTCCACGGGAGCTGGATCGCGGACTGACCGGAGGCGGTAGCCTCTTCAGGTTGGGGAAACACACGTGAAGAGGGAGAGGCCGTGTCCGGTCTGGTCGTCGCCATGGACGGTCCTTCGGGGTCGGGCAAGTCGAGCGTGTCGCGCGGGGTCGCCCGTGCGCTGGGCCTGCGTTACCTCGACACCGGGGCCATGTACCGGGCGATGACGTGGTGGATGCTCCGGCAGGGCGTCGACCTGGGCGATCCCGAGGCGATCGCGGCCCGTTGCGGCGAGCCGTCCATCGTCTCCGGCACCGACCCCGAGGGCCCCACGATCCACGTCGACGGCGTCGACGTGGGCGCGCCCATCCGGGAGTCCGACGTGACCGGCGCGGTCTCGGCCGTCGCCGCCGTCCCCGAGGTGCGCAGGCTGCTGGTCGCGCTCCAGCGGGAGATCGCCGGCGCCGGTGACATCGTGGTCGAGGGCCGCGACATCGGCAAGGTCGTCTGCCCCGACGCGCCCGTCAAGGTCTACCTGACGGCCAGCGCCGAGGCCCGTGCCCGCCGCAGGAGCGCGGAGCTGACCGGCTCCACGGTGGAGGCGCAGCAGGCCGCCATGGAACGCCGTGACACCCTGGACTCGACACGTAAGACGGACCCACTCTCGATGGCGGATGGCGCCGTCGAGCTCGACACCACCGCGCTCAACCTCGAAGAGGTCATCGCGGAGGTGCTGAGGCTGGTCAAGGAGCGCACCTGACCTCCAGGTGCGGTACTCACCTAAGGATGAACAATCATGTCAACGGGGGATTGGGTCGAGGCTGACCTCGACGAGCTGGAAGTCACCGAGCACGGCGACACCACGCCTCTGCCGGTCGTCGCCATCGTGGGCCGCCCCAACGTGGGCAAGTCCACGCTGGTCAACCGCATCATCGGCCGCCGCGAGGCGGTCGTCGAAGACGTGCCGGGCGTCACCCGCGACCGCGTCACCTACGACGCCAACTGGCGCGGCCGCCGCTTCACCGTCGTCGACACCGGCGGCTGGGACCCTGACGCCACCGGGATGAACCTGCGCATCGCCGAGCAGGCCCAGGTCGCGGTCGAGCTGGCCGACGTGATCGTGTTCGTGGTCGACGCCACCGTGGGCGCGACCGACGCCGACGAGATCGTGGGCGCGGTGCTGCGCCAGTCGGGCAAGCCGGTGATCCTGGCCGCCAACAAGGTCGACAACCAGCAGCTAGAGCTGGAGGCCGCCGGGCTGTGGGCCCTCGGGCTCGGCGAGCCCTACCCGGTCTCCGCGCTGCACGGCCGCTCCAGCGGCGACCTGCTCGACGTGGTGCTCGACGCGCTGCCCGAGACGCCGCAGCTGACCTTCGGCGGCGAGCGCGGCCCGGCCCGCGTGGCACTGCTCGGCAAGCCCAACGTGGGCAAGTCCTCGCTGCTCAACAAGCTGGCGGGGGAGGAGCGGGTGCTGGTCGACCCGATGGCGGGCACCACCCGCGACCCGGTCGACGAGCTGATCGAGCTGGGCGGGCGCACCTGGCGTTTCGTCGACACCGCCGGCATCCGGCGGCGCGACCGCGAGCTGCAGGGGGCCGACTTCTACGCGGCCATGCGCACCCGCGCCGCCCTCGACCGCTCGGAGGTGGCGATCGTGCTGATCGACGCCAGCGAGCCGCTCACCGAGCAGGACCTGCGGATCATCGGCCTGGTGATCGAGTCCGGGCGGGCCATGGTGGTGGCGTTCAACAAGTGGGACCTCGTCGACGAGGACCGCCGCTACTACCTGGAGAAGGAGATCGACCGGCAGCTCGTGCGCACCCCGTGGGCGCTGCGGGTGAACATCTCCGCCAAGACCGGCCGCCACATGGACCGGCTGGTGCCCGCGCTGGAGAAGGCGCTCGACTCCTGGTCCACCCGGGTGCCGACGGCGCGGCTCAACGCGTTCCTGACCGAGCTGGTGCACGCGACGCCGCCGCCCGTCCGGGGTGGCAAGCAGCCGAAGATCCTGTTCGCCACGCAGGCGTCCGTCGAGCCGCCGAAGTTCGTGCTGTTCACCTCCGGCTGGCTGGAGGACACCTACCGGCGCTTCATCGAGCGACGCATCCGCGAGGAGTTCGGGTTCGCCGGGTCGCCGATCGACGTCACGATGAAGATCCGGGAGAAGCGTCCCAAGAAGGACAAGTAACGGCGTTGCCGTATGATCTACGGCAACGCGTGGACGGAGACGAGTAGCCAGCGGGCCGCACGGGCCCAGAGAGCCGCCGGGAGCTGTGAAGGCGGTCCCGTGTTCCGCTGGCGAAGACACTCCTGAGTGCGGGGAGGAAATGCCCCGCCGGCCTGACCCCCGTCATCGGGTCGTGGAGGCCGCCCCTTCGCGGGCGGCGAAAGTGCGGTGGCACCGGGAGCTCCCTTCTCCCCCGCACTCCCAAGGGGTCATGCATTTCCTGCAGAGGAGCTGTAATGATCTCTCGTGTCCTGTCGGCGTCGCTCGCTGAGCACGCCGGCCGACGAGTGACGATCGCCGGCTGGGTCCATCGCCGCCGGCATCTGAAATCCGTCTCCTTCCTGGTCGTACGCGACCGTGCCGGGCTGGCGCAGGTCGTCAGCGCGTCCGGGGAACTGCCGCCGGAGGAGAGCGTCGTCCGGGTCACCGGCACCGTGACCCCGGCCGGGCAGGCGCCGGGCGGGGTCGAGCTGACCGAGCCGGAGATCGAGGTCCTGGCCGAGCCCGCCCAGGCGCCGCCGTTCGACCTCTACCGGCCGGTCGTGGGCGCGACGCTGCCGACGGTCCTCGACCACGCGCCCGTCGCGCTGCGGCATCCGCTGCTGCGGGCGCCGCTGGAGATCTCGGCGGCGAGTGTGGCCGGGTTCCGCGAGGCGCTGGACGGGCTCGGGTTCACCGAGATCCACACGCCCAAGATCGTGGCCTCGGCCACCGAGTCCGGCGCGAACGTCTTCGGCATCGACTACTTCGGCCGCCGCGCCTACCTCGCGCAGTCGCCGCAGTTCTACAAGCAGACGATGGTCGGGGTGTTCGAGCGGGTCTACGAGGTCGGGCCGGTCTTCCGTGCCGAGCCGCACGACACCGTCCGCCACCTGGCCCAGTACACCAGCCTCGACGCCGAGCTGGGCTTCGTGGCCGACCACCGGGACGTGATGGCGGTGTTGCGGGAGGTCGTCGCGGGCATGGTCGAGTCGGTGCGCCGCCGGGCCGCGTCCGCCGTCGAGGTGGCCGGGGCCGTGCTGCCGGTCGTCCCGGCCGAGATCCCGTCCGTGCACTTCACCGAGGCCCAGCGGCTGACCGGCGAGGACGAGCCCGACCTGTCACCGGCCCAGGAACGGTGGTTGTCGGAGTGGGCGCTGCGCGAGCACGGGTCGGAGTTCCTGTTCGTCACCGGTTACCCGATGTCCAAGCGGCCCTTCTACACCCATCCCGACCCGGCCAGACCGGGCTACTCCAATGGCTTCGACCTGCTGTTCAGGGGCCTGGAGCTGGTGACCGGCGGCCAGCGGCTGCACCGGTACGAGGACTACGTCCAGGCCCTGGACGGGGACGTGGAGCCGTACGAGGGCTACCTCCAGGCGTTCCGGTACGGGATGCCGCCGCACGGCGGGTTCGCGCTCGGCCTGGAACGCTGGACGGCCCGGCTGACCGGCGCCGCCAACATCCGCCAGACCACCGCCTTCCCCCGCGACCTGCACCGCCTGTCACCCTGACCGGCGGCGCCACCTGATCCGCGGTCAATGTTCGGTGTCGGGGGCGGCGTCCGCGAGGGCGGGCGCCGCCTCCGGCAGGGCGCGGCGCGGCATGAGCAGCGCCACGGCCGCCCCCAGCAGGCAGACGAACGCCGTGAGCAGGAACATCTCGGTGTACTCGACGTGCAGGGCGGCGTCGATCTCGGCCAGGTAGTCGGCCAGCCGCCGCCGGTAGGTCTGCGCGTCGACGCCGAACGGCAGCGGCGTGTCCAGGTGGGCGGTCAGCGACTGGAACCGGTGGAACCCCCACGCCGACACGCCCGCCACACCGACGAGCATGCCCATCATCCTGGCCACCACGACCGCCGCCGAGGCGACGCCGTGCTGGACGGCCGGGCTCACCCGCAGGACCGCCGACGAGACCGGCGCGATCACCAGGCCGAGGCCGAGCCCCGCCACGACCAGGTCGGCGTCCACGGCGAGGCCCGCCCCGGCCAGGTCGAGCGGCCAGCGGCTCATCAGCCAGTATCCGGCCGCCGCGACCAGCAGGCCCGGCACGGCCACCGCGCGTTCGCCCACGCGCCGGGCCAGCACGCCGCCGAGCAGCGCGCCCACGGTCAGCGCGCCGAGGAACCTGGCCAGGACCAGCGCCGCGCCGAGGGCGTCCTGATCCAGCAGCGTCTGTGCGGCGAACTGCACGAACACCATCGTCACCAGCAGCGCCGCGCCCGTCAGGAAGCTCACGGCCAGCGTCGCCAGCAGCGGCGACTTGCGGGCGGCCGACAGGTCGAGCAGCCGGACCGGGGAGCGGATCTCCCACCAGACGAAGACGCCGCCCGCCACCGCGCCGCCCGCGATCACCGGCGGCCCCCACGGCGGCAGCACGGTCGTGGCCGGATCGGGGTTGTACAGGCCGACGACCAGGAGGGCCAGCGCCAGGGCCAGCAGCGCGCCGCCGACGACGTCGACGCGGGCCGTGCCGGAGGGAGGCCGGGCCGGGACCGTACGCTGCACGGCGACGGCGGCCAGGGCGGCGAGGGGCACGTTGACCCAGAAGATGGCATGCCAGCCGCCCAGCTCCACGCCCGCCACGGCGACCGGCGGGACCAGCGCCAGCACGCCGCCGTACAGGGGGCCGAGGGCGCTGCCCAGCTCCTGCGCCGCGCCCACCGCGCCGAGCGCGAGCGGCCGGTCGCGCTCCTCCCACAGGTCGCCGATCAGCGCCATCGTGATCGGCAGCAGCGCCCCGCCCGCCACGCCCTGCACCGTACGGCCCGACACCACCATCGCCTCACCGGCCGCCAGCGCGGTCAGCACCGAGCCGAGCGCGAACGCCGCCAGGCAGGCGTGGATCAGCGGACGCCGGCCGTAACGGTCGGAGAGCTGGCCGAGCAGCGGCATCGCGGCGACGTACCCGAGCAGGAACCCGGTGACGACCGGCGTGACGCGTTCCAGGTGGTTCTGTGGCACGCCCACGTCATGGGCGATGTCCATCAGGACCGTCACGACCACGTAGGCGTCGAGCGCGGCCAGCAGCACCACGGCGCCGCCCGCGCCGAGCGCGACCCGGCGGGCGCGGTCGAGGGAGGTCGCCCGGCTCACCGTGCTCACCCGGAGGGGGGCGGCGTGATCGTGACCGGCGCGTCGTAGTCGCTGAACGTCACCGTGACCGTGCCGTTCTGCAGCGGCAGGCTCGCCTTGGTCAGCCTGCTGGTGGCCCGGTCGATCCAGACCTTGCCGTTGACGCCCTGCGTGACGCCCGGGACGATCTGCCCCACGACCTGCCCGGAGAACGTCGTCGCCACCCGGTACGAGCCGTCCTCCAGCGCCTCCACCTTGGGGTCGGTCGCCGAGGCGAGCAGTTGCGCGATGCCCTTGGCCGGGCTGAGGATCACCGACGGGTCGTAGAACTGGGCGAGCTGCTGCCTGGTCATCGTCTGGAAGCCGCCGGTCGGGCCCTTGAAGTGCACGGTGTCGCCGATCACCGCGAAGGTGATCTCCTGCAGCGTGCCCAGCACCTCCAGCGTGATCGTGCCGTCGGCGTCGCCGCCCGAGGTGAGCCTGCCGTCGGCCTTCTTGAGCGGCACCTGGGGCTTGCCCTCCGTGGCGATCGAGAAGCCGGCCGACTTGACGGCCTTCATGGCCTCCGAGGACTTCTTCATCAGGTCGGGCCCGGCGGGGAGCTCGTCACCCCCGCCGCCACCCGCGGAGCAGGCCGGCATGAGCGCGAGCAAGACGACGATCAGCAGCTTTCGGAGCATGAGCGGATCGTAGCGACCGCCCGGGACGCCGGTGAGCCGTCGGCGATATCGGTTGGGTGTCAGCGCAGCTTCTTCAGATGGTCGACGATCGGCCCGAACGCCTGCTCCAGCCCTTCGAGCTGGTCGTCGGTGAGCCGGTCGACGAAATGCTCGCGCACGCTCGCGACGTGGTCGGGCGCCACCCGCTGGATCGTCTCCCAGCCCTCGTCGGTCAGGACGGCGAACGTGCCGCGCCGGTCGTCGCGGCAGTCCTCCCGGGTGACCAGCCCTTTGGCCTCCATGCGGGAGATCTGGTGCGACAACCTGCTGCGCGACTGGATCGTGGCGTCGGCCAGGTCGCTCATCCGCATCCGCCGCTCGGGGCTCTCGGACAGGTTGACCAGGATCTCGTAGTCGTTCAGCGAGAGCTGATGCTCCTGGAGCTCGCGGTCGAGGCGGTGCATGAGCAGCTTGTGCAGCGCGAGATGCGTACGCCAGGCACGCTGTTCGGAGGGGGAAAGCCAGCGGGGCGCGCTCATGATCCCCAATCTAGCGCACGCCCGTGGCGATGCGGCTACCTGCGGGGGGCCGCCGCGCGAGGCCGCCGTAGAGTGACCGGATGGGGCAGAAGTCGGGGGAGAGCCTGGTGACCGTGCTGGTCGCGGGCGCCGCGAACCTGACCATCGCCCTGGCCAAGCTCGTCGCCGGACTGATCGGCGGCTCGGCCGCGATGTTGTCGGAGGCGGCCCACTCGGCCGCCGACACCGTGACCGAGCTGCTGCTGCTGGTCTCCGTCCGCCGCGCGGGCAAACCGCCCGACCGGCGCCATCCCTTCGGCTACGGCAAGGCCGGGTTCTTCTGGGCGATGATGGCGGCCGTCGCGACGCTGGTCGGCGGCGCGGGGTTCTCCGTCACCCACGGGATTCACCAGATCAGCACCGGCGAGAAGCTGGGCAACCTCACGCCGTCCTACGTCGTGCTGGCCGTCTCGTTCGTGATCGAGGGCATCTCGTTCACGAAGGCGTACTCGCAGTTGCGGGCCGAGGCCGGCAGGTACAAGGTCCATCCGGCGCGGTTGGTGCGGATCACGTCCGACACCGCGCTGAAGGCCGTGCTGTTCGAGGACGCCGCCGCGCTGGTGGGCCTGGTGATCGCGGCACTCGGCCTGGTCGGCTCGCAGTGGTCGGGCTCGGCCCTGTGGGACGGCGCCGCCTCGGTCGCCATCGGCCTGCTCCTGCTGGTCGTGGCGCTCATCCTGATCCAGTCGAACCTGTCGCTGCTCATCGGCCAGGCCGCCCCCAGGCAGATCGAGGTCGGCATCCGCGCGGTGCTGCTGGCCCAGCCCGAGGTGGAGGACGTGGTCGAGCTGCTGACGATGATGATCGGGCCGGGCTCCATCATGGTCGCCGCCAAGATCGACTTCCGGGACGACGCCAGCGCGGCGGGCGTGGAGATCGCCTGCGACGAGGTCGACCGGCGGCTGCGCGACCGCTTCCCGGGCGTCGACCTGGTCTTCCTCGACCCCACCCCCACCCGCCGCCAGCCCTAGAGCAGCGGGACGGGCACCCGTCCGGCGGGCGCGTCGGTGATCACGGCGACCCTGATGTCCGGATCGGCGCGCCATTCGAGCAGGTGGCGGCCCGGCGGGTCGCTCTCGGTGGTGCGCAGCTCGTCCAGGGTGAGCTCGCCGCGCTTGATCAGGGCTTCCTTGCGGGTCCAGTGGCGGATCAGGTCGTCGTTGCCGGTCACCAGGGCGCGTTCGGCGGGCGTGAGCGCGTGGTCGGCCAGGCCCTCGTTCAGCGGGCCCGGCGGCACGTGCTCGGCGTCCACGCCGACCCGGCCGGGGCCGGCCGCCGCGGCCACGTAGCCGCGGGTGTGGCTGAAGCTCACTCCCAGCTCGGGAGCCTCGCGCAGGGACGGCCTGCCGTGGCCGGGGCCGTGCACGTCGCAGTGTTGCAGCAGGGTCAGCCCATCCGGCGGCAGGTCGAGCACGGCCGCGGCGCACAGGCGTACGAGCAGGTGGGCCGCGACGAAACAGGCGCGGTCGGCCGGGAAGACGAAGCGGTCGGCGCGCTCGCGCTCCGCCTCGGTCAGCCACGTCTCGGGGGCCCGCACCTCCTCGGGGCGGCCGCCCATCGCCAGGGGGACGATCGTCAGTCCTTCTTCCTCGCCGCAGGCCCGTACCGGTCCTGCGTGGCCGCGCCGAGCACGGTCACGTCCTGGACCTTCCAGGCGCCCTTCTGCTTCACAAGCGTGATCTTAAGGTGCGAATCCCGCGCCGTGCGAATCGCCCGCGCGGTGTTCACCTGCTGGTCCACGACGACGATGGCGTGCGCGGTGTGCTCGTCCACGTCGGCCAGGTACACCTGGCGCACCCTGGCCTGGGAGACGGCCCTGAGCTCGACGATCACCTGGGACATCGCGCCGCCGAACGCCGCGTCGTAGGTGGCCTGGAAGTCGCCCGTGGCCTGGGCGGACAGGGTCGAGCGGGTGCTGGCGAGGTCTTTGTAGTCGTAGCTGAGCAGGGCCCGGCCGAAGGCGCTCGCCGCGCCGGAGACGTCCAGGCGCTGGGCGCGCTCGCCCTCCAGGCGGGCCAGCGCGTCGCGGGCCCGGCCGGCGTCGATCAACGGCGGCGCCGCCGTGGCCGCGACCGCCGCCAGCGTCGCCGCCAGCGCCCCGAGCAGGCGCGCCCGCGTGACGCAGGCGGACGGGCCCACCCGCATGCGTGTACGCGCCATGGCCACCTGCTTCGCCGGGGTTTTCAGCAAGGGTACGAGACCCGGGTCACCCCTTGTCAGGCATCCACGAGAAGTGCCCGGTTCGTCACGAACGGACGACGTTCATCCAGGACTCGATCTCGTCCGGGTGGCGGGGGAGCGCCTTCGACATCAGGGTGGCGCCCTCGGCGGTGATCACGAGGTCGTCCTCGATGCGGATGCCCATGCCGCGCAGCTCGGCGGGCAGCGTCAGGTCGTCGGGCTGGAAGTACAGGCCGGGCTCGACCGTCAGGACGTTCCCCTCCTCCAGCACGCCGTCGAGGTAGACCTCGGTGCGAGACCTGGCGCAGTCGTGCACGTCGAGGCCGAGCATGTGGCCGCTGCTGCACAGCGTGTAGCGCCGGTACAGGCCGGACTCCATGAGCGCGTCGGGGGAGTCCTTCAGCAGGCCCCAGCCGTGCAGGCCCTCGCAGATGGCGCGCATGGCGGCCAGGTGGAAGTCGCGGAAGCTCGCGCCGGGCTTGAGCGCCGCGATGCCGGCGTCCTGCGCGGCCAGGACCAGCTCGTACGCCTGCCGCTGCGCCGGCGTGAACCGGCCCGACAGCGGGAACGTCCGGGTCACGTCGGCGGTGTACAGGGTGTCGGTCTCGACGCCGGCGTCCAGCAGGAGCAGGTCGCCCTCGGTCAGCGCGCCGTCGTTGCGGATCCAGTGCAGCACGCAGGCGTGGGCGCCGGAGGCCACGATGCTGTCGTAGCCGACCGCGTTGCCCTCCAGGCGCGAGCGCAGCCCGAACACGCCCTCCAGGTAACGCTCGCCGCGCGGGTGGCCGATGGCCGCGGGAAGGGCGCGGACGACGTCCTCGAAGCCGCGCACGGTGGCGTCCACGGCCGACTGGAGCTCGCCGACCTCCCACTCGTCCTTGACCAGCCGCATCTCCGACAGGAACACCTCCAGCTCGGTGTCACGCCCGCCGGCCGGCGCCAGGGCGTCCACGGAGGCGTCGACGCCGCGCAGCACGCGGGCCGGGCCCTCCAGCCGCAGGTCGCGGATGTGCGCGCACTCGATCTGGTACAGCTCGGACGCCTCGGCCAGGTCGGGCCTGCGGCCCACCCAGAACTCGCCGTAGCGGCGGTCGCGGTAGAACTCCTCGCCCTCCTCGCGCGGCGAGCGCGGGCGCACGTACAGGACGGCCTGCCCGGACGGCTCGACCACGAGCACGTCGCCGGGCTCGCCCGCGCCCGTCAGGTAGGAGTACGCGCTGTGCGGCCGGAACCGGTAGTCGCTGTCGTTGCTGCGCACCTTGAGCGTGCCCGCCGGGACGACCAGGCGCTCACCGGGGAAACGCGCGGCCAGCGCCGCCCTGCGCCGGGCCGCCCAGGGGGCGATCGGCAGCGCGGCCACGCCGGTACGCCGCGTGTCGGCCCAGCCGGTACGCATGAACGCGGCCAGCTCCGGGGTGATGGGGAGGTCGTGGCTTCCGGTGTTGAGCTGCTCGGTCATGGTGCCTTCCACGTCGTCGGAGATGCGGCAAGTCAGCCTACGTGACCGCTTGACGGGGTCCCCACTCGGTTGTTTGCCTGGAGGACCGGGCATAAGCCGGGCCCCGGCCGGGGAGATTGGGAGCAGAGGTGGTGCACATGCTCATCGGGACGATCCTGCGCAACAAGGGAAGCGCTGTGACTACGGTGGCACCGGAGGAGACGGTGCGGGAACTGCTCGGCAAGCTCGCCGACCACAACATCGGCGCGGTCGTCGTCTCCACCGACGGCACGACGATCCAGGGGATCGTCTCCGAGCGCGACGTGGTGCGGCGGCTGCACGACCGGGGCCCGGAGATCCTCGACGCGCCGGTCTCCTCGATCATGACGACCGAGGTCCGCACGGCCGGGCCCGGCGACAACGTCGACGAACTGCGCCGCAGGATGACCACCCACCGGTTCCGGCACATGCCCGTGGTCGAGAACGGCCGCCTGGTGGGCATCGTCAGCATCGGTGACGTGGTCAAGAGCGCGATCGAGGAGCTGGAGACGGAGAAGGAGTCGCTCGTCGACTACCTCCACCGTTGACAGGGGCGTTGACAGAGGTGTCGATGGAGATGGCACCCTTGGGTCCGTGACGTACGGCCCCCCCGAGCTTCCCCGGGCGACGAGCAGTCCGCCGATCATCCTGCTCGTCTCCGGGCTGGCCGCGGTGGTGGCCTTCATCCTGGGCGTCTTCGTCGGGTACGGCGCGGACGATTCGTCGGCCTCGCCCGCCCCCAGGGTCACGGTGACGGTCGAGGGCACGGGCCCGCCTTCGGGCGAGCCCTCGGCCTCCGGCCCGGCCACCCAGCCCGACACCCCGCAGACGGACCCCCTCCAGACCGGCCCTGCGCAAACCGGCCCTGCGCAAACCGGCCCAACCCAGACCGGCCCAACCCAGACCGGCCCGCCCCGAACCGGCCCCACTCAGACGGGACCCGCTCAGACGGGACCCGCTCAGACGGGACCCGCTCAGACCGGGCCTGCGCAGACCGGTCCCGCTCAGACCGAGCTGACCGCCGGGATGCGGACGCTCGTCGTGGGTGTGGACATCCAGCCCGGCACCTACCGCACCACCGGTCCCGTCGCGGGCTCCACGAACTGCTTCTGGGCCCGGCTGAACAGCACGTCCCCCGACGTCGGCTCGGTGATCAACGCGGGCGCCCCGACGGGCCCGGCGAGCGTCACCATCGAGCCCGGCGACAAGGCGTTCCAGACCGCCGGATGCGCGGAGTGGACCAAGGCGTGACGCCTTCCTGCCGCGAACTCTGGACATAGGTGCAAGAACGCGCAATTCTATGGGCAGCGGAAGGGAGGCACGCTCAGCGTGCTGGCGTGATCGTCCTACGGTCCATGGGCCACGCCACTCCGGCGTCCCTGGCGAGGGCGCGGCACGGAGAGTGCGGAACAGCGCGCATCGCCACGAATCCGAACCATCGTTCGCGAGGAGTGACCATGCGTCTTCCTGTGCCGTTCGACCTGCTGGTCGTCGGCGACGCCAACCCCGACGTGGTGCTCGCGGGCGCGCCGCGCGAGCTGGAGTACGGCCAGCGTGAACGGCTCGTCGCGGGCGGCGACCTGGTACTCGGCGGGTCCGGCGCGATCACCGCGTGCGGGGCCGCCAGGCTCGGCCTGCGCACCGCCTTCGTCGGCCGCGTGGGCGACGACGCCGCGGGGCGGTTCGTGCTCGGCGCGCTGGCCGAACGCGGGGTGGACGTCTCCCACTGCGTGACCGACCCCCGGCCCACCGCCATGACCGTCGTGCTCGCCGACGGGACGGACCGGGCCATCCTCACCTCGCCTGGCTGCCTGCCGTACCTGACCGCCGGGGACGTGCCGCGCGGCCTGGCCCGGCACGTGCACGTGTCGTCGTACTTCCTGCAACCGGGTCTGGCGGCGGGGCTGCCCGCGCTGCTGGGAGAGTTGCGCGCGGCGGGCGTCACGACCTCGCTGGACACCAACGACGACCCGGACGGCCACTGGGACGGCCTCGCGGACGTGCTCGCCTGGATCGACGTGTTCCTGCCCAACGCCGGCGAGGCCAGGGCGATCGCCGCCTCCCTGTCCGGCGTCCACGACGGGCCGCTGGAGGACGCCGCGGCGCGGCTGGGCGCCCTCGGGCCGGCCGTCGTCGTCAAGGACGGCGCGAACGGCGCACTGGCCTGGGAGTCGGGCCTGGTGACGCGGGCCCCGGCCGTCCCCGTCGAGCCCGTGGACACCGTCGGCGCGGGCGACAGCTTCAACGCGGGCTTCCTCGCCGCCAGGCTGCGCGGGATGAGCCCGCGCGAATGCCTGGACGTGGCCGTGGCCTGCGGATCCCTGTCCACCCGCGCGGCCGGCGGCACCGCCGCCCAACCCACCTGGAAGGAACTGTGAAGATCACCTTCCTCGGCGCGGGAAGCGTCGAGTTCACCCAGGGCCTGCTGGCCGACCTGGTCGGGTTCACCGATCTCGGCCCCTTCGAGGTGGCCCTGCACGACATCCACCCCGAGCGCCTGGAGACCGCCGAGGCCGCCGCCCGCGCCATCGTCGGCGACCGGACGGACATCGCCGTCTCCGCCCACCCGGACCTGCGGCGCTCGCTGGAGGACGCCGACTTCGCGATCAACATGATCCAGGTCGGCATGATCGACGCCACCCGCGTCGACTTCGAGCTGCCCGCCCGATACGGCCTGCGCCAGACGATCGCCGACACCATCGGCGTGGGCGGGATCTTCCGCGCGCTGCGCACGTTCCCCGCGCTCGACCGCATCGGCCGGGCCATGGCCGAGGTCTGCCCGGACGCCTGGCTGCTCAACTACACCAACCCGATGGCCATGAACGTCTGGTACCTGGCGGCGGCCACCCCGGTGCGCAACGTCGTCGGCCTGTGCCATTCGATCTACTGGACCGTCCACGACCTGGCCGAGCTGGTGGGGGTGCCGTACGAGGAGGTCACGTATCTGGCGGCCGGGGTGAACCACCAGTCGTGGCTGCTGCGCTTCGAGTCCGGCGGCCGGAGCCTGTACCCGCGCCTGGACGAGGTCATCGCGGCCGACCCCGGCCTGCTGCGCCGGGTCCGCGTGGACATGTACCGCAGGCTCGGCCACTACCCGACCGAGACCAGCGAGCACTCGGCCGAGTACGTGCCCTGGTACCTGCACGACGACGCCGAGATCGAGCGGCTGCGCATCCCCGTGGGCGCCTACCTCGGCATCAGCGAGGAGAACGTCCGCGCCTACGAGGCCACCCGCGACGCGCTCAGGGCGGGCCGGCCGATCACCGCCGAGGGGACCATGGAGTACGCCCCGCAGATCATCCACAGCGTCACGACGGGCGCCGGCCGCACCGTCTACGGCAACGTGCCCAACCACGGCCTGATCGGGAACCTGCCCGCCGGATGCGTGGTCGAGGTGCCCGTCGTGGCCGACGCGCTCGGCGTGCGGCCGGTCGCGGTCGGCGACTTGCCCGCCCAGTGCGCCGCGCTCAACCGGGCCTACGTCAACGTCAACGAGCTGACCGTGCGCGCCGCGGCCGAGGGCCGTCCCGAGCACGTGCGGCACGCCATGATGGCCGACCCGAACACGGCCGCCACCCTGACCCTCGACCAGATCGACGAGCTGTGCCGGGCTCTGCTCAAGGCGCACGGCGACCTGCTGCCCGAGTCGCTGCGGCCGTGAGGCGCGCGCCGGCGGGCTGCGGAACCGACCATGTTTGCACAGGTGAGCCCGACTGGAGGAGGATGCGCTCAGCCCAACGAGGAGGATGACATGTCGGTGTTGCAGAGCTTCCTGGACCACGTGCGCAGCGGGGCGATCGAGGTGATCGACCTTACCGCGCCCCTCAGCTCCGAGACGCCGATCCTCCAGCTCCCCGAGCCGTTCGGCAACACCAGCCCGTTCCGGCTGGAGGAGATCAGCCGTTACGACGACCGCGGCCCGGCCTGGTACTGGAACGACATCCACACCGGCGAGCACACCGGCACCCACTTCGACGCCCCGGTCCACTGGGTCACCGCCCGCGACGGCCAGGACGTCTCCCAGGTCCCCGTACGCAGCCTGATCGCGCCCGCGGTCGTGCTCGACTTCGCCGCCGAGGCGTCCAAGGACCCCGACTTCCTCCTCCAGATCGACCACGTCAAGGAGTGGGAACGCGACAACGGCCCGCTGCCCGACGGCGGCTGGCTGCTCTACCGCACCGGCTGGGACGCCCGCTCCGCCGACCAGGCCGCCTACCTCAACGTCGACGAGACCGGCCCGCACACGCCGGGCATCTCGGCCGAGTGCGCGTCCTGGCTGGCGGCCGAGACGCCGATTCTCGGGCTCGGCGTGGAGACCGTCGGCACCGACGCCGGCGCCGCCCACTCCTTCGACCCGGCCTTCCCCTGCCACTCGTTCCTGCTCGGCGCGGGCAAGTACGGCCTGACCCAGCTGCGCAACCTCGACCGCCTGCCGGTGACCGGGGCCGCCGTGGTCGCGCCGCCGCTGCCCATCACGGGCGGCTCCGGCAGCCCCGTCCGGGTGCTGGCCCTGGTGGAACGTTGACCGTCCCGGAGACGGCGGCCGCGGCGGTCGGCCGGACGCTGGCCGCGAGCGGCGTCCGTACGGCGTTCGGGGTGGTCGGCAGCGGCAACTTCCACGTCACGAACGCGCTGGTCGAGCACGGCGTGCGCTTCGTCGCCGCGCGGCACGAGGGCGGCGCGGCGACCATGGCCGACGCCTACGCCCGGATGAGCGGCGAGGTCGCCGTCGTCACGGTGCACCAGGGGCCGGGGCTGACCAACGCCATGACGGGGATCGCCGAGGCGGCCAAGAGCCGTACCCCGATGATCGTCCTGGCCGGCGAGGCGACGGACGCGCGCTCCAACTTCCACGTCGACCAGGACGCTCTGGCGACGGCGGTGGGCGCGGTCCCCATGCGGGTCACGGAGGCGGCGACCGCGCGGGAACGGGCGCTCGAAGCCTTCCGCGCGGCCTCCCAGGAGCGCCGCACGGTCCTGCTGAACCTGCCGCTCGACGTGCAGTCCGCCCCGGCGTCCGGCGTGACGGCGTCGGCGGCGGGCGCCGCGGGACCGTCAGGCCACGAGGGCCAGGTCGGGGCGGAGGAGCAGGTCGCGGAGCTGGGGCGGTTGCTGGCCGGGGCGCGACGGCCGGTGTTCGTCGCGGGTCGCGGCGCCCGGCACGCCCGCCGCGAGCTGGAGGCGCTGGCCGACCGCGCCGGCGCCCTGCTGGCCACCTCCGCCGTCGCCAAGGGCCTGTTCCGCGGCAACCCCTGGGACCTCGACGTGAGCGGCGGCTTCGCCACCCCCCTGGCCGCCGAGCTGATCCGTGGCGCGGACCTGGTCGTCGGCTGGGGCTGCGCGCTGAACATGTGGACCACCCGGCACGGCTCGCTGATCGGGCCGGAGGCGAGGGTGGCCCAGGTCGACCTCGACCCGGCGGCCGTCGGCGTCCACGTCCCGGTCCACCTCGGGGTGGTCGGCGACGTCCGCGCCGTGGCGGCCGCCCTGACCGTGCCAGGTGGTGCCGCGCCGGGCTACCGGTCGGCCGAGCTGGCCCGGCGCATCCGGGACGAAGGCCGCTGGCGGACGGTCCCGTACCAGGACGAGAGCGGCGCGGGACGCATCGACCCCAGAACGCTCACCATCGCCCTGGACGACCTGCTCCCGGCCGAACGCGTCGTGTCCGTCGACTCCGGCAACTTCATGGGATACCCCTCGATGTTCCTGGACGTGCCGGACGAGGGCGGGTTCTGCTTCACACAGGCGTTCCAGTCGATCGGGCTCGGCCTGGCGACCGCGATCGGCGCCGCCCTGGCCCGTCCCGACCGGCTCCCCGTGGCCGCCCTGGGCGACGGCGGCGCGCTGATGGGCATCGCCGAGCTGGAGACGGTCGTCCGGCTGGGGCTGCCCATGGTGGTGGTGGTCTACGACGACGAGGCGTACGGGGCCGAGGTGCACCACTTCGGGCCGCACGGGCATCGGCTGGACACGGTCCGGTTCCCGCCCGCCGACCTGGCGGCGATCGCCCGCGGGCACGGGTTCGCGGCGGTGACCGTCACGGACGCCGCCGGGCTGGCGGGCGTGGCCGAATGGCTCAAGGGGCCCAGGGACCGCCCGCTGCTGGTGCACGCCAAGATCACCGGCGAACGCGGCTCCTGGTGGCTGGAGGAGGCATTCAAGGGCCACTGACGGGCCGGGTCTCACGCCAGTGCGCACCGGGCGACCGGACATCGCCAGGGCCGGGGGAGGTGCGGGGCTGGTCAGAGTTTGCGGTAGGTGCGAGCCTCCTCGGCGGCGGCCAGCACCTCCGCCAGCGACCCGCCCCCGCACGCCGCCACGCACGCCGCCACCGCCCCCTCCACGAACGGCACGTCCGCGATCACCACCCGTCCCTCCTGCTCCAGCAGCCGGGCGGTCAGCACCGAGCTGCCGAGGTCGGGGATGATCAGCACGCCGTCGCCCTGGTCCACGGTCAGCACCGCCCGCTCGACGAGGTCGAGGCTGGTGCCCAGGCCGCCGTCCGCGGTGCCGCCGGCCGCCGCCACCGGCACGGGCTCCGCGGCGATCCCCAGAGCCAGCGCCGCGGTCTCGGACGCCAGCCCGGCGCTGTGCGAGACCAGCACTAGTCCGACCATCGGCCCTCCGCCTGCTCCCGGTCCGCCACCGCGGCCAGCGCCCCCATGATCAGGGCCGCCGAGGCCGCCCCCGGATCCTCGTGCCCGACGCTGCGTTCGCCCAGGTAGCTGGCCCGGCCCTTGCGGGCCTGGAGCGGGATCGTCTCCCGCGCGCCCTCGGCCGCCGCGTCCGCGGCCCGCCGGAACGCCTCCAGCGTCCCGATGCCGTCCCGTACGGCCAGGGCCAGCGACCGCGAGGCCGGGACCAGCGCGTCCACCATGGTCTTGTCGCCCAGGGCCGCCTTGCCCAGCCGTTCCAGCGCGACGACCCCCTCCTCGAACGCCGCCTCGAAGCGGGGCAACGTCACGGGCGACGCCAGCGTCCGGCCCATCTGGCGGAACATCGAGCCGTACAGCGGGCCCGAGGCGCCGCCGACGCGGCGGATGAGGGCCGTGCCCGCCTCGGTCAGCACCTGTCCGGGCGAGTCCGGCGGCCGGTCGGCCAGGGCCTTGGCGACCTCGGTGAAGCCCCGGTCGAGGTTCGTGCCGTGGTCGGCGTCGCCGATGGCCGCGTCGAGCTCCGTCAGCCGCTCCCGGTCGCGGCGGACCAGCCTGGCCGCCTCGTCGAGCCAGGCCGCGAAGAAGCGGGTGTCCATCAACGGCCCCAGCGCAGCGCGGGCGTCTCGACGGGTGCGTCCCAGAGCCGGGTGAGGGTGTCGTCGAGCCGGCACACGCTGACCGAGAAGCCCTGCATGTCCAGGCTCGTCACGTAGTTGCCGACGAGCGAGCGGGCCACCCGGGCGTCCTTGCCCTTCACGAACGCCGCCACCTCGGCGAACAGCACGTACAACTCCATGAGCGGGGTGCCGCCCATGCCGTTGACCATGACCAGCAGGTCGCCGCGGAGCGGCAGGTCGCTGTGCAGGGCCTCCATCGCGACGGCGGCCAGCTCGCGGGCCGAGGCCATCGGCACCCGCGTGCGGCCCGGCTCGCCGTGGATGCCGATGCCCAGCTCCACGTCCGTCTCGGGCAGGTCGAACGTCGGTTTGCCCGCCGCGGGCGTCGTGCAGGAGGTCAGCGCGATGCCGAAGGACCGGCTGCGCTCGTCCACCTCACCGGCCACCCGGGCCACCTCGGTCAGCGTCGCGCCCTCCTCGGCCAGCGCGCCCGCGATCTTCTCCACGAACAGCGTCGCGCCCGTGCCCCGCCGCCCGGCCGTGTACGTCGAGTCCTGGACGGCCACGTCGTCGTCCACCAGCACGGAGGCCACGTCGTTGTCCTCGGCCAGTTCGGCGGCCATCTCGAAGTTGAGCACGTCGCCGGTGTAGTTCTTGACGATGTGCAGCACGCCGGCGCCGCCGTCGACGGCCCTGGTGGCCTCGATGATCTGGTCGGGCACGGGCGAGGTGAAGATCTCGCCGGGGCAGGCGGCGTCCAGCATGCCGTGGCCGACGAACCCGGCGTGCAGGGGCTCGTGGCCCGAGCCGCCGCCGGACACCAGCCCCACCTTGCCGGGCCGCGGTCCGGCGGCCCGGTAGACCACGCGGTCGCGGACCCGCAGCGCGGGATGGGCCGCGGCCATGCCGTTCAGCGCGTCCTCGACCACGGAGTCGGCGGTATTGATGAGCTTCTTCATGGTCAAAACATCTGCCCGTTCTCGCGGGAGGGCAAGCGCCGCCGCGTGAACAGGGACGATGTCCTACGATCTCGTGACCCGAGCCGATGTACTCCTGGCGCGGACGGTTCCGCCGAGTGGCCTGCCGACCGGCGTGAGTAGGCTACCTTCTGCTCATGGCTGAGATTGTGTACCCGCCGGTGATCGCCGCCGCGCGGACCCTCTTTCGCGTGCTCGACTACCGCTTCCACATGGAGGGCACCGAGCACGTGCCGCGGACCGGGGGCGCGGTGCTGGTGAGCAATCACATCAGCTATCTCGACTTCATCTTCGCGGGGTTCGCCGCGCTGCCGTCCAAGCGGCTGGTGCGGTTCATGGCCAAGCAGGACGTCTTCGAGCACCGGATCTCCGGGCCGCTGATGCGCGGCATGCACCACATCCCGGTCGACCGCGGCGCCGGCGCCGGCTCGTACGCCACCGCGCTGCGCAAGCTCAAGGCCGGCGAGGTGGTGGGCGTCTTCGCCGAGGCCACGATCAGCCGCTCCTTCACCGTCAAGGAGATCAAGAACGGCGCCATCCGCATGGCCCAGGCCACCAACGTGCCGGTCATCCCGGTCGCCCTGTGGGGCAGCCAGCGCATGTGGACCAAGGGCAGGCCCAAGCAGCTCACCCAGCGGCACGTGCCGATCACCATCCTGGTGGGCGAGCCGTTCCACCCCAAGCGCGGGGAGGACGTCAACCAGCACACCGTCGACCTGCACACGCGCCTGTCTGAGCTGGTCGACCGCGCGCAGCGCACCTACCCGGAGGTGCCGCCGGGCGTGTGGTGGCAGCCCGCGCACCTGGGCGGCACCGCGCCCACCCCCGAGGAGGCGGCCGCCATGGACGCCGCCGAGGCCGAGGCCCGCGCCCAGCGCGACTGAAGGCGGCCCGCCGGGGCTCGGCGAGCGCTCAGATGGCGGCCTGGTAGGCGCTGGCACGCATGCCCGCCAGCAGGCCCGCCGTCTGCTCCGGCGTGTAGCGGCGCACCGGGTCGTGGTGGAGCAGCCCCTCGATCAGAGGGCGCATCACCCCGGCCCGCCGCGGCGGCGGGTAGGGGCCGCTGCGGGCCATGCCCAGCACGGTGGCCGCGTCCTGCCCGGGGTAGGGCGGCTGGCCCTCGACGGCGCTGTAGAGCGTCGCGCCGAAGGACCACATGTCGGCCTCCTTGCTGGCCGGCCCGCCGTGCAGCCGCTCCGGGGCCATGAACGCGGGCGTGCCGCGCAGCCGCCGCGAGGTCGTCATGCGGATGTCGCCCTCGGCGGTGGCGATGCCGAAGTCGGTCAGCACCACCCGGTCGCCGGTCAGCATGACGTTCGCGGGCTTGACGTCACGATGGAGCACCCCGGCCTTGTGCGCGGTGCGCAGCGCGGCGAGCAGGTGCTGGCCGATCGCGACCACCGACTGGGCCGGCAGCGTCCCCACCTGGGAGAGCAGCTGGTGGAGTGAGAGCCCGTGCAGGTACTCCATCACGATCCAGAGCTTTCCGCCCACTTCCATCAGGTCGTGGACCGTGACGATGTTGGGGTGCGTCAGGCCGGCCGCCATCCGGGCCTCACGCAGCACCCGGCGGCGAACCATCTCGGCCTCACCGGCCAGAGTCAGCTCCTTCAACGCCACCTCTCGGTGGAGGAGCCGATCGAACGCTCGCCAGACGACTCCCATACCCCCACGACCGGCCTCCTCGTTCAGGAGGTACCGTCCGCCGATCTCCCGCATACCATCCCCTCAAGCTCGGGGATAATCATGTCATCTCCGCACACGGCATTGGGTGCCTAACGTGATCTGGATATGTCGGGAAGTGTAGGTTCGCTGGTCAGCGCCGCAGAAATTCGCCCGGGCATGGCGCGCCACACGAGCCACACCGCCACCAGGCACACCCCCGCGGCCCCGGCCAGGACGGCGGCCAGCCCGAACAGGTCACCCGCCACACCCCCGAGCGCCGCGCCCACCGGCATGCCGCCCATGCCGATCAGCCGATAGGCGGAGTTCACCCGTCCCAGCAGCTCGCCGGGGATCAGTCGCTGGCGTACCGAGACGACCAGCACGTTGGCCGCCGCCCCCGTCACCCCCCACACCACGGCCACCGGGTACAGCGCCCACGGCGACGGCACGAGCATGGGGACGAGCAGCAGCAGGCTGCTGATCGACCACGCCCCCACCAGCGTGCGGGACTCGCCGACCAGCCGCGTGAGCGGCCCGGTCAGCGGCGAGCCGAGCACCGCGCCGGCCGCGAAGGCCGTCATCATGAGGCCGTAGCCGCTCGGGTCCAGGCCGATGCGCGACCCGTCGCCGACGGCCCACAGGACGAAGACGGCGAAGTAGCCGGCGTTGGCCAGGTTCAGCAGGCCCGCGGAGATCGCCAGCCTTCTCAGGACGCGGTGGGCCAAGAGGTAACGCAGTGCCTCGCCGATGTCGGCGCGCAGCGGGCGGCGCGGCCCCGATGTGGCCGGGGCGGCCCGGAAGGAGCCCGCCATGCCGGTCAGGAGCAGGGCGGCGGCGGCGTACAGGAGGGCGGGGGCGCCGAAGAGCGCGGCGGGCAGCAGGCCGGCGAGCAGCCCGGCCACCGGCGCGCCGACGAAGTCGTTGCCGACGGTCTGGACGCCGACGATCCGGGCGTTGGCCCGGGTGAGGTCGTCCTTGGAGACGGCCATGGGCAGGACGGACTGCGCCGAGGTGTCGGCGAAGACCTCGCTCACACCGGCCGCGAACACCACCGCGAGCAGCGTCCACAGGTTGAGCAGGCCCGCCACGGCCAGCAGCGCCGCCACCGCCAGCACCGCCGTACGCGCGGTGTTGGCGGCCATCATGACGCGGCGGCGGTCGACGCGGTCGGCGACCGCCCCCGCGTGCAGCGCGAACAGCAGCCACGGCGCGGTCGCGGCGGCCCCGGCCAGCGACACCAGGGTGGGGGACCGGGTCATGGACACCGCCAGCAGCGGCGCGCCGACCCGCATGACACCGTCGGCCAGGTTCGACAGCGCGGTGGACGACCACAGGAACCAGAAGGCCCGCCCGAGACGGTTCACGACTCACTCCGATAGTGTGTAAGGAAAAGTGTGCATAGATTCCTTTGCAAAGATAGGCTTGCACAGTGACAGAAGGCAAGAGCTTCTCCGCCCGGACTCTCGACGCGAATGCGCTGAAGTCGTTCGCGCACCCGCTGCGGCTGCGCATCTACGAGCTGCTCGACGAGCACGGTCCGTCCACCGCCACCGGCCTGGCCGGCCTGCTCGGGCAGAACACCGGGGCCACCAGCTACCACCTGCGGGAGCTGGCCCGCCACGGCATGATCGAGATCGCGCCCGAGCTCGGCCGGGGCAAGGAGAAGTACTGGCGCATCACGCCCGGCGGCTTCAGTTTCGGACCGGCGAAGGGCAACCCCGAGGAGGTCGACGCCGCACTGGGGTTCCTGCTGGACGACATGGTCCGGCAGCGCGGCACGGAGCTGACCCGCTGGCGGGAGGGGGCGATGCGGGCTCCCGAGGAATGGATGCAGGCCGGCGTGTTCGCCCGCCGCTCCCTGCGGCTCACCCCGGAGGAGACGGCCGACCTGCGCGACCAGGTGCTGGAGGTGCTGGACCACTTCCGCGGGCTGTCGGACGGCAGGGACGCCCCCGCCGGCGGCGGCCACGTCGTCGTGCACTTCGACGTCCTGCCGCTCGGCGCCATCGGCGACCCCCCGGACGGCGGCGCCTGACCCCGTGCGGGGCCCGGGAACGGCGGCGCCCCCGTCCCGAGGGGTCGGAACGGGGGCGCGGCGGCCGGGTGGTCAGGAGATCAGGCTCAGGGCCCGCTCGGCCGTGCCCTCGGGGGCCTTGGCGGGCGAGCCCGCGTCGAACGGCGGCTGCGGGTCGTACTCGATCGCGAGCTGCACCGCCTGCGCCGTCTCGACGCCGTCGGCCTGGGCCAGCAGGGTCAGGGCCATGTCGATCCCGGCCGACACCCCGGCGGCCGTCACGATCTTGCCCTGGGTGACGACCCGCTCGCTCACCGGCTCGGCGCCGAACTCCTTCAGGCCGTCCAGCGCCGCCCAGTGGGTGGTCGCGCGCAGGTCCTTGAGCAACCCCGCCGCGGCCAGCACGTACGAGCCGCTGCACACCGACGCCGTCCACCGCGTGTGCTCGTGGGCCTCGCGCAGCCAGCCCAGCAGCGCCGCGTCGGACATCGCCTCAAGGGTGCCCGGCCCGCCCGGCACGATCACCACGTCGGGACGGGGCAGGTCGGCGTACGACGCGGTGGCGGCGATCGACAGGGTGCCCTGGTCGTCGGTCACCGGCCCCACCTCCCCGGCCACGAACGTCACCGTCACGCCGGGCGTGAACGCCAGCACCGTGTAGGGACCGACCGCGTCGAGCGCGGTGAACCGGTGGTAAAGCGGAATTGCCACATGCATGGTGTCATTTCTCCTTCGACTGGAATCTGCGGCGATGCTCGCCCGGCGACACCCGCCAGTGGCGGCGGAAGACGCGGTAGAGGGTCTCCGGCGTGCCGAGCCCCGACTCCCTGGCGACGGTCTCGAGGGGGTGCCCGGTGACCTCCAGGAGGCGTCTGGCGGCGTCGGCGCGGCTGCGTTCGACGTACCTGCCGGGTGGCAGGCCGGTCTGCTCGGTGAAGACGCGGGAGAAGTGCCGTTCGCTCATCCCGACGCGCCGGGCGAGCGCGGGCACGCTCAGGTCGGCGGCCGGGTTGGCGTCGATGTAGCCCTGCAGCTCCCGCAGCGGCAGGCTGCGCGGCGTCATGGCCCGCATCGGCGCGCTGAACTGGCTCTGCCCACCCGGCCTGTGCAGGTAGACGACGAGCCCGCGGGCGACGTCACGGGCCAGCTCGTGGCCGTGGTCCCTGGCCACCAGCGCCAGCGCGAGGTCCACGCCGGACAGCACGCCCGCGGACGTCCACACGTTGCCGTCCTCGATGTAGAGGGGATCGGGGTCCACCTCGACGTCGGCGTAGCGGTGGCGCAGGTCGTCGGCGGACAGCCAGTGGGTGGTGGCCCTGCGCCGTTCGAGCAGCCCGGCCTCGGCCAGCACGAAGGCCCCGTTGCAGACCGAGGCGACCCGTCCGGCCCGCGCCGCCAGGTCGCCGACGGCCGCCACCAGCGCGCGGTCCTCCAGCTGCCGGGGCACGGTCAGCCCGCCGGCGACCAGGAGCGTGTCGAGCGCCCCCGTCACCTCGCCGATCGCCCCCGCCATGACCGTCACCCCGTTCGACGCGCACACCGCCCCCGCCTCCGCGGCGACCACCTCGACCCGGTAACCACGCCCCCGGGCGATCAGGTCGGCGGTCGCGAACACGTCGGCCGGCCCGGCCATGTCCAGCAACTGGAAGCCCGGGAAGACGACGATCACGATCCGCCGCTGCATGCCTTCATGCTGGTCGCAGCCCTGCGATGGCGTCAATGACACAAACCTTGCACATTACGCCACACCCGTGGAATTGGAGACGGCCGGCACCCCTGTTGGGGTGCCGGCCGTGACTCTGGGTGGGTGGTCAGCCCATGTGCGGGTAGCGGTGGTCGGTCGGCGGGACGAACGTCTCCTTGATCGTGCGGGCGTTCACCCAGCGGATCAGGTTGAAGATCGAGCCGGCCTTGTCGTTGGTGCCCGAGGCCCGCGCGCCGCCGAACGGCTGCTGGCCCACGACCGCGCCCGTCGGCTTGTCGTTGACGTAGAAGTTGCCCGCCGCGAAGCGCAGCCGCTCCGAGGCCGCCGCGATGGCGTACCGGTCCTGGGCGATGATCGAGCCGGTCAGCGCGTACGGGGCGATGCCCTCCATCTGGTCGAGCACCGTGTCGAAGTCGCGGTCCTCGTAGACGTGCACGCCGAGGATCGGCCCGAAGTACTCCCTGACGAAGATCTCGTCCGTCGGGTCGGCGCACTCCAGGATGGTCGGCTTGACGAAGTAGCCGACGCTGGAGTCGTACGAGCCGGTGAGCACGTCGATGTTCGAGGCCGCCCGCGCCCGGTCGATGGCGTCCTTGTGCTTGGCGAAGGCCCGGTCGTCGATGACCGCGCCCATGAACGTCGACAGGTCGGCGGCCACGTCGCCCACGGTCAGCGACTCGGCCGTGGCCACGAAGTCGTCACGCATGCGGTTCCACACCGAACGCGGCACGTACGCCCGCGAGGCCGCCGAGCACTTCTGGCCCTGGTACTCGAAGGCGCCCCTGACGAGCGCGGTCGAGAGCACGGCGGGGTCGGCCGACGGGTGGGCCAGCACGAAGTCCTTGCCGCCGGTCTCGCCCACCAGGCGCGGGTAGCCGTGGTAGGAGGCGATGTTGGCGCCGATCGTGCCCCACAGGTGCTGGAAGGTGGGGGTGGAGCCGGTGAAGTGCACGCCGGCCAGGGCCGGGTGCGTCATGGCCACGTCGGAGACGGCCTGCCCGTTGCCGGTGACCATGTTGATCACGCCGGGCGGCAGCCCGGCCGCCTCCAGCAGCCGCATCGTGTGGTGCGCGGCGAGCTGCTGCGTCGGCGACGGCTTCCAGACGACGACATTCCCCATCAAAGCGGCAGAAGTCGGCAAATTTCCGGCGATGGCGGTGAAGTTGAACGGCGTGATCGCCAGCACGAACCCCTCAAGGGGCCGGTACTCCATCCGGTTCCACACGCCGGGCGACGAGATCGGCTGGTCGGAGTAGAGCTGACGGGCGTAGGCCACGTTGAAGCGCAGGAAGTCGATCAGCTCACAGGCCGCGTCGATCTCCGCCTGCTGCGCCGACTTCGACTGACCCAGCACGGTGGCCGCGTTCAGCGTCTGGCGCCACGGGCCGGCCAGCAGGTCGGCGGCCTTGAGGAAGACCGCGGCCCGCTCGTCGAAGGACAGCGCCCGCCAGGCGGGCGCCGCCCGCAGGGCGCCGTCGATGGCGTCCTGCACGTCCTGAGCCGTAGCGTCGTTGGTACGGCCCAGGACGGAGGCATGGTTGTGCGGCTGCACCACGTCGATGGGCGCGCCGCCGCCGAGCCGCTGCTCGCCGTCGATGGTCATGGTCAGGTCGGTGGCGGAGCCGGACAGCTCCTTGATGCGGTCCTCCAGTGCCGAACGCTCGGCGCTGCCCGGCGCGTAGCCGAGCACGGGCTCGTTCACGGGGACGGGGACGTTGCTGATGGCATCCATTTACTTACCCCCAAGGGCACGAAGGAAGAAGGCGACGTTGGCGGGGCGCTCGGCCAGCCGGCGCATGAAGTACCCGTACCAGTCGTCGCCGTAGGGGACGTACACGCGGACCGTGTGGCCGGCCCCGGCGAGGGCCTCCTGCCGGTCGGTCCTGATCCCGTAGAGCATCTGGAACTCGTGGTCGCCGAGCGTCCGTCCGAAGCGGTCGGCGAGCAGCTCGGTGATGGAGATCAGCCGGTCGTCGTGCGTGGCCACCATGGGGTAACCCTTCCCCGCCATGAGGATGCGCAGGCATCGCACGTACGCCTTGTCCACGTCCTGCTTGTCCTGGTGCGCGACCGAGGCGGGCTCGCGGTAGGCGCCCTTGACCAGCCGTACGCGGGAGCCTTCGTGGGCCAGGTCGCGGCAGTCGTCCTCGCTGCGGAACAGGTACGCCTGGATGGCCACGCCGGTCGCGGGGTAGTCCTCGCGCAGCTTGCGCAGGATGCCCAGCGTCGAGTCGACGGTGGTGTGGTCCTCCATGTCGAGGGTCACGGTGGAGCCGTTGGCCGCCGCGGCGGCGCAGATCTGGCGGGCGTGCTCCAGGGCCATGCCGTCGTCGAGCCGCTGGCCGACGGCCGACAGCTTCACCGACACCTCGCCCCGGCGGCCGAGCTGCAGCGGCTTCAGCGCCTCCAGCAGCGTCACGTACGCCTGCGCCACGGTCTCGGCGGCCCGCGCGTCGCGCGTCTCCTCGCCGAGGTGGTCGACGGTCACGGCCAGGTTGGCGTCGCGCAGCCGTTCGATGGCGTTCCGGGCCTCCTGGACGCTCTCGCCGGCGACGAACCGGTCCACCACTTTGCGGGTGAGCGGGAAGCCTGACACGGAACGGCGTACGACGCCGCTCCCGGAGGCGGCAAGGAGCAGTTGACCCAACATGCCTCAAGTCTAGAAACCCCAGGTCAGAGGGGGCCATGAACGCGCGTAACGATCGATGTGGCAGGCTGTCATACAAATGCACAACACGTCCGACCTTCAGGAAATAGTCGACGAGATCGCCGCCACGCTGGGGGCGTCCGCGACGTTGGAGGACCGCTCGTTCCGGCTGCTCGCCTACGGCGCCCAGCACGGCGACATCGACACGGTCCGCCAGGAGTCGATCCTGCGCCGCCGCGCCACCGGCGAGGTGCGCGACTACTTCGAACGCTACGGCATCGCCAGGGCCGGCGGCCCGGTCCGCATCCCCGCGGACGCCGAGCTCAAAGTGCTGGCGCGGGTCTGCTGGCCGCTGCGGCACGGCGAGGTCACCTACGGCTACCTGTGGCTGCTGGACTCCGGCAGCCTCGCCGACGAGGCGCTGGGCCGTGTCGCGCCGCTGGTCGCCAGGGCCGCCGCCGCGCTCGCCCAGGAGGCCAGGAGCCGCCAGGACCTCGGTCGTGGCCTGCTCGCCCTGCTCTCGGCCGACCCCGAGGAGCGCGCCGCGGCCTCCATCGAGGTTCCCGGCCCGGTCGCCGCCGTCGCCGTGCGCGAGTCCAGCGAGCGGGTGGCCGCCCTCTGGACGCTCCCACGCGGCGTGCTGGCCCGCACCGGCTCGCCCGTCGCCCTGCTCGCCCCCGCCCACCTGGCCGGGGAGGTCGCCCAGACCCTGCAGAGCGCGTACGGCACCGCCGCCGGCATCGGCGCCCCCAGGAACGACCCGGCCGAGGCGTGGCAGAGCTGGCGCGAGGCCCGTCAGGCGCTGCGCATCGCCGAGCACTTCCCCCGGCACGCCCCCATCGCCCGCTGGCAGGACCTGGGCGTGCACCGCCTGCTGGCCCGCCTCGGCCGCTCCGACCTGCGCGAGCTGGCCGCCGAGACCGCCGCGCTGGACGCCGAGCTGGCCCAGACGCTGGAGGTCTACCTCGACCTCGGCGGCCACGCCCAGAAGACGGCCGCCGAGCTGGGCATCCACCGCCAGACCCTCTACTACCGCCTCGGCAAGGCCGAACGCCTCCTGCACCGGGACCTGTCCGAGGGCGACGACCGGCTGACCGTGCACCTCGGCCTGAAGGCGGCCAGGCTGCTGCCTCAGGACGGCCGGTAGACCTTCACCCAGTCCACGTACATGGAGACCGTCGCCGGGGTGGCGGAGTCGCGGCACCGGGGCTCGCACACCACGTCGTTCTGCAGCGCCAGGCCCATCCGGTCGCTGTCGGGCACGTAGGGGCCGCGGTAGTCCCACACCTTCCTGCCGTCCAGCCAGAACGTCAGCCGGCCGGGGAGCCAGTCCACCGCGGCGGTGTGCCAGCGGGTGAAGTCGGCCCGGAGCTGCCGCTGCGCGCGCCCGCGGCCGCCGTGCACGAAGATGCCGCCGCCCTGCCGGCGCGGGTCCACGATCTCGGCGAAGTCGACCTCGGCGTAGCCGTCGCCCTCGCCCTGGGAGGTGGGCCAGAGCAGCGCGACCGGCGTGTAGCCGTTGCCCGCCTCGGCCCTGAACCGCACCTCCCACCTGCCGTACCGCTGGGCCAGCCGGGTGGCCACGCCGCCGGACAGGTCCCTGCCGCCGTACCGGCCGCCCTTGAGGCGCAACATCCCGTCCGCGACCGTGGCGGCCTTGCCCGTACGGGGGTTACGCTCCGCGTCCGGCGAGTGGTAGACCATCCACCTGCCCGTGTCGACCGAGGAGCCGTCGAAGTTCTCGACGAGGACGGGCGCGCCCCACCTCGACGTCTCCGCCTGTGCGCTCTGGGGGAGGGCGAGGGCCGTGATGAGCGCCGCCGCCGCCAGGATCGAACCGCGTGTAGACATGCGGACCATCGAAGCAAAGGTGTCACTCCGGTAACAAGGGCCCCTTCCGGACAGGCATGGCGCCCCGCCCGGGTCGACTCGTCCTGTGCAGCGGCTCCCGGTTCCGCCCGGGAACGGCGAGAGGCGGGCGGCTGTCGCCGCCCGCCTCTCGTACGTTTCCGTCAGGCGCAGGCCGCCTCGTAGACGCGGACCAGTTCCTGGCTCACGCGCTCCCAGGAGTAGCGCGAGCGGGCGCGGTCGGCGCCGGCGTACCCGAGCGCGGTGCGCAGCGTCGGGTCGCACAGCAGCTCGCGGGCCAGCCGCGCGGTGCGCGCCGGGCGGTCCGGCGGGACCAGCAGGCCGGTCACGCCGTCGATCACGGAGTCGAGGTGGGCGCCCACGGCCGAGGCGATCACCGGCACGCCGCAGGCCATGGCCTCCAGCGCGACGACGCCCGTCGCGGCCTCGCGCGGCACCGACACCACGGCGTCCGCGCTGCGCATCAGCTTGGGCACCGAGGCCCGCTTGACCTGCCCGAGCAGCGTCACCCGGTCGGCGACGCCGAGCTGCTCGGCCAGCGCCCGCAGCCGGCGCGCGTCCCTGTCCTGGTCCAGGTCCTCGGGCTCGGGGCCGCCCGCGATGACCAGCTCCACGTCCGTCAGCCCCTGCAGCGCCCGCACCGCCGTGTACGCCCCGCGCTCGGGCGACAGCGGCCCCACGTGCACCAGCCGCTTGCGGGCGCCCTTGGTGGCGATCGCCCCGCGTCGCTGGAAACGCTCGGTGTCCACACCATGCGGCACGATCGCGATGTTCCCGCGCGGCACGCCCAGCCTGATCAACGCCGACTCCTCGTCGCCCGAGCCGGCGATGACCGCCTTGGCCCGGCGTCCGAGCGCCCGCTCCAGCTTCTGGTGCGTGGCGTCCACAGTGTGGAAGGTCTGCATGACCGGCACGTCCAAGCCCTTGGCGCCCGCCACGGCGGCGAGGCCCCCGGTCCAGGAGTGGGCGTGGATGACGTCCGGCCGCTCCTGGTTCCACCGCTTCATCAGGTGCTCGCCCACGTCGTTCAGGTACGGGACGAGGTCGTCCGGCATGAGGTCCTTGGCCGGGCCCACGTCGATCTGCTCCAGAGTGACTCCCGGGGCCACCCGCGTCTTGGGCTTGCCCTCGGCGTCGTCACGGCGGGAGTAGATGGTGACGTGGTGCTCGCGCCCCAGCTCGCGTGCTACGGAGAGAATACGGTGGTGCTGGTTTCCCTTGGCGGACGCGACGATCGCAATATTCATGGCACACCTCAGCGTGGAAAAGCCTTCAAGGTGTGCCTGCGTCTTAGGCACGTTGTTCTACGGAAAGACAATACCCATGTTTAGCCGGATCGCAAACCCTCGCAGATCAGACACCCTTGAGGGCGAGGACGACGATCTCGTCCCACACCTGGCCGCCGGAGAAGGCGTGCCGGTCGGCCTCCACGGCCTTGACCACGGTGGCCGGTGACTGCCCCGCGCAACGCCCCAGCACGTCGGCCAGCCGCTCCTCGCCGTACGGTTCGCCGGAGTCGTTCCTGGAGGAGATCAGGCCCTCGGAGTAGAGCACCAGCGTCTCCCCGACGGAGACCGTCAGCTCCTGCACGCCCGTCTCGGCCTCGGGGGAGATGCCCAGCGGCACGCCGCCGCCCGCCGCGAAGCGCACATTGCCGTCGGGCTGCAGCAGCGCCGCCGGATGATGGCCCGCCGAGGACAACTGGATCTTCCGGCCCTTGACGAACCCCGCCACGGCCATCACGAACATGCCCGTGCCCTGCGCCACCAGGGCCTGGTTGACCTTGCGGATCACCAGGTCGGGGTGGGACTCCCAGGTGCTGAGCACCCGCAGCCCGCCGCGCACCATGGCGCTGACCGAGGCCGCCTCCTCGCCCTTGCCCGCCGCGCCGCCCAGGGCGAACCCCCAGCCGCCCGCGACCGGGAACACGTCGTAGAACTCCGCGCCCACCGAGGCGCCCGGGTGGTAGACCGCCGACGCCTCGTAGCCGGGCACGTCGGGCAGGTTGCGCGGGGCCACGCTGGCCGACAGGGCGTCGGCGGCGCGCGAACGGCTCTGGAAGCTCGACTGGGCGCGTACGGCCAGGCCGAGCTGCATCCCGACGTCCTGCAGGACGCCGAGGTCGGCCAGCGAGAACGGCTGCCTGTCGTGCGTGCGCACCAGCGTCAGCACCCCGTCGGACTGCCCGATCGGCACCGACAACATCGAGCCGGCCCCCATCGCGGTCAGCAGCGGCCCGTCGGCGGTGAAGCCGAGCAGCGACTCGTCGTCGACCATCTCGTGCACCACGCCCGAGCCGCGCTCCAGCACCTGCATCACCACCTGGCTGCCGGCCGGGTCGGCCGACTCCACCAGCCGCACCAGGTCGCCCAGCGGGTGGTTCTTCGGCGCCACCACCACCGAACGCCTCGGTAGCCCGTCGCGCACCAGGTCGGCGATCACCCAGTCGGCCCACTCGGCCGCCAGCAGCCGCGTCGTCCGCGGCAGCGCCACCGGGCGCAGCAGCGCCTCCTCGTCCAGCAGCAGCGCGCCGATCCTGGCCAGCAGGTCCTGCCGCCTGGACGCGGCCAGCAGCAGCGCACCGTCGGACTGCTCCGGCCGTCGCCCGCCGGGCTCGGGCAGCTGCACCTCGGTGGGCAGCGCCACGGCCGCCACCATCTGCTGCGGCTCGCCCGGCATCGTCACCCGCGTGAGGGCGAGCTGCACGGTGTGCGTCCGGCCCTGGTGCGCCAGCCGGGTCTCGAACGCCGACGGCTGCCCGGTCTGCAGCACCGAGTTCAGGTGCGAGCGGAACGCCGCCCGCCTGGAGACGTCGACCAGCAGCGGGAACGACCGCCCGACCAGGTAGCCGTCAGGGCTGCCGAGCACCCGCGAGGTCTCTGGGTTGATCCGCCGGACCACCCCGCCGCCGTCGAGCACGATCACCGGCACCGGGAAGGCCCGGAACACCTGGCGCAGCAGCTTCAGCTCGCGCTGTGTGCCGTCCTTCTTGCTCGCGGCCCGCTTGGGCGCCTTGCGCAGCGCCTCGCGCGCCTCGGCCAGCAACTCGGCGGCGGTGTCCAGTTCGGCCAGGGCGGCGTCGAGCGTGGGCGCGAGGTCGGTAGGGTAGGCGGTCCTCGCCTCACGCAAGGACGACACGCGTCCCGCCAGCGCGTCCAGAGCGTGTTCGAGGTCCGGCATGGTCATCCTTTGACGCTACGCCACCGGGGATAACGGTAGCCATAAGGGGTAGGGGCTTCTTGCTATGGAATCGACGGCGATGATCACTCCCGGGCTCGCCCGAGACCTGGCGGCGCTGGGGCGGCTGGGCGAGGACACCTCCACGGAGAGCGTCCTGCGCGGCCTGACCACGGCGCTGGCGGCCGGTGTGCCCGGGTGCTCGGGCGGCTCGGCCGAACACTGGCGCGACCAGAGGGTGCTGGTCTCCGGCTCGCACAGCGAGCTGATCATGCTGGTCGAGGGCGAGCGCGAGCTCGGCGAGGGGCCCTCTCTCGAGGCCCGCCAGAGCGGCGCCCGCGCGAGCCTGGGCGACGTGCTGACCGACAGCCGCTGGCCCCGCTACAACGCACTGGCGACCCGCTGGGGGGTGCGGTCGGTACTGATCGTGCCCATCGAGGTGGCGCCGGCGCAGCTCATCGTCGGACTCTACTCGGTCCGCAGGGGAGCCTTCTCCCCGCAGGCCGCCCACTCGCTGGCCGACATGCTGACCGAGCAGGTCGGGGTGGCCATGGCCAACATGTGGGAGTTCGAGGAGGTGCGCACCGACGCCGCCCAGCTCCAGGAGGCCCTGGCCGGACGGTCGGTCATCGACCAGGCCAAGGGCATCATCATGCAGACCAGCGGGTGCACGGCCGAGGCCGCGTTCGAGGAGCTGCGCAGGATCTCGCAGCACCATCAGGTCAAGGTGGCCGATCTGGCCAGGCTCCTGGTGGAGGAGCATCAGCGCAAGTCGACGCGTCGCGCATAGGGCCTCAGCCGATGGCGGCCAGCGCGTCGTCGAGCGTGTCGTACAGCGGCAGGCGCTGGGCCAGCCCGGTGATCCACATCACTTTCGACTTCGAGTACTCCACTCCCACCAGGGCGAACTTCGAACCCGACGTCAGGCTGGTCTGCCAGTGATGGACTATCAGCCCGAGCGCGCGCGAATCCATGAACGTCACCCCGGCCAGGTCGAGTATCAGGTCGGTGCCGGTGAGCGACAGGTAGTCGGCGAACTGCTCACGCGTCGTGGCGTCGAGCACGCCGTCGACCTTGACGACTGTGATCTCGTCGACGGTCGACGACGTCAGGCTCAGGGCGGCCACGGGCCCCTCGCCGTTTTCGGGCATTGTCACGAAGCAACCCTACTGTCACCACGCGACCGAGGAATACTTCTCGCGGCAGGGGGGACACTGGATCCGAAGTCCAGCAGAGGGCTTCCGTCTCGAGAGTAGAGCGAGGCGTGCCTCTGCCTGGGCTTTTTCTGCTGGCGGAGGCCGCCCTGCGACCCATATGAGGAGCAGCGATGGCTGTGCAGGAATACGTCCTCGAGGAGATGTCAGCAGAAGACCTTCTGGCCGAGATGGTCAGGGAAGGCACACCCGACAGCCACAGGGAACGGCTGCGCGAGCGCATCGTGGAGATGCACCGGCCGCTGGCCATGGAGATCGCCAGGCGTTACCGCTACCGGGGCGAACCTCTGGAGGACCTCCTCCAGGCCGCGTACGTCGGCCTGATGAAGGCCGTCAACGGCTTCGACCCGAGCCTCGGCCACGCCTTCAGGGGCTACGCCGTCGTCACGATGACCGGTGAGGTCAAGCGGCACTTCCGCGACCGCACCTGGGCCATCCGGGTCCCGCGCCTCTACCAGGAGCGCCGGTCCGAGCTCAACCGGCTCGTCGCCGACCTCAGCCAGGACCTCGGCAGGTCCCCGACCGTGGCCGAGCTGGCCGCGAAGATGAACATCTCGGAGGAAGACGTCCTGCTCACCCTCGACGCCTCGGCCGCGTACAGCACGCTGTCGCTCGACGCGCCGCTCGGCACCGACGACGACGCGGCCTCGCTCGGCGACGTCATCCCCGAGGACGACGACACGCTGAGCACCATGGTCGACCGTGAGGCCGTCAAGCCGCTCATCGACGCGCTGCCCAGCCGCGAGAAGCACATCCTGCTGCTGCGCTTCTTCGGCAACATGACGCAGGCCGAGATCGCCGCGGAGTTCGGCATCTCGCAGATGCACGTCTCACGGATTCTCCGTAAGGTACTCGACCAGCTCCGCAGTGAGCTGCTGGTCGGTTAGCCGCTGGTCGGCTGGTGAGAGAAAGGCGAGTCGCCGGGTGAACGAGGACGTCGAGCCTCAGTCGGGCTACACGAGCCCGCCACCCGGCGTGCCCGTGAAGGAGCTGCGCTTCCGGCTGCCGGATCTGCCGACGGTCCGGCAGTTCGCCGAGGACGAGGCCCGCGCCGTCGGGATGCCCGAGGAGGCGGTCGGCGACTTCGTCATCGCGGTCAACGAGGTGGCGACCAACGCGGTCACGCACGGGGCCGGCCGGGCCGCGATGCGGACGTGGGTGATCAGCGGGGACCTGGTGGTCGAGGTGCACGACGAGGGGTCCTGGAAGCCCGGGCCGCTGCCGGGGGCCGTCGGGGGGATGGGGTTGTGGGTGGCCCGGCTGCTCTCCTCCGATTTCACGTTGCGGGTGGGGAGCGGGGGGAGCACCGTGATCATGAGGTTTCCCGGTAAGGGGTGACCTCGGTTTTTGTCTGGATATTTGCCTGTATCCGATGCTTTGGGGGTTTGGGCGGGAGGCTTGGTCGGCCTCCCGCCCGGACCTTTGTTCTTGTCCTGGCTCAGCGGCGGGTGCGTCCGCGCCAGTTGCCGGACCCGCTGCGGACGCTCGCCGTGCCGATACCTGCCTGGTGCAGGGCCAGCAAGGTCAGCCCCAGCAGGACGAACGTCATGCCGGAGATCCCGCCGGGGATCCTCACGCCCACCAGGTCGAGCAGGAAGCCCAACCCGAAGATGATCGCTGCGACGACCGCGAGCATGCCGGTCACCTCCTCGTTTCAGCGGACAGATTGTGCGTGGACAGCGCGAGCAGCCGCTCCAGGACGTTGCGGTAGTCCCGGAACGCCTGCCGCAGGTCCTCGGTGTCGGGGGAGTCGACGTCCTTCCATCGGTCGCGCAGAGCGCCGGTACGGCTGGTGAGGGAGTTCGTCAGCGACTCCACCACCTCGCCGACCAGGCCGTCGGCGCGCTGGATCGCCTCGGCGGGGTCGTCCACGAAGGACGCCTGGACGTCGCGCCAGCGGGCCTGCACCTCGGCGGGATCCTGGTCGAACAGGGCGACCTCCAGGGGGGCCGCGTGCGAGGGGACGTCCTCCGCGGGAGCCCCCTCGACGGGAGCCTTTTCCGCCGGTCGCTCGTCCTCGGTGCGCTCGCCGTCGACGAGTTCGCCGTCGGTGAGTTCGTGGTCAGAGGGGTCGCTGTCGAAGGGGTCGCTGTCGGAGCGGTCGCGGACGGAGGAGGCGCGGTCGCTCAGCCGGTCGTGCGCCAGGTCGTCGTCGGCCCGGTCGCCGTGGACCAGGACGTCCTCCTGAGCCTGTTCGCCGTGGGGCAGTTCGTCCTGCGGGTGGTCGCTGTGGACCAGCACGTCGTCGGAACGTTCGCCGTGGTGTGTCCCGGTTCCGGACAGGGCGTCCCGGGAGGTCTCGTGTCCAGGCGTCTCGCCGGCGTGGACGTCAGCGTGGACGTGGGCGGGGACGTCAGCGGGGATGTCGGTGTGGGCCGGGTCGGGGGCCGGGGTGGGGGAGCGGTGGTCGGTGCCGCGTCCGAGAGGGGTGTCGCGCTCCGGATCGCCCGGCAGGTCGCCGGCCGTGTCGGAGTTCGCATAGGGGTCCTTGTAGAGCGGCTCGTCATCGTCGTCCCGGTCGAGGTCCCGGTCGAGGTCCCGGTCGTGGTCCCGGTCGTGGTCACGGCCGGGGGCCGTGGGGGTGTACCCGTGGGTCACCGGGGTGTGACCGGCCTCGTTCCGGTAGCCACTGTCGTACCGATCGCCGGTCTGGTCGGCCGGATCCTTGTGCTCGTCCTCCCCGTGAGCCCCGTCCGACCGCTGGGACGGGACCTTGAGCTCGTCCTCACTTCTTCTGCTGCTGCTCATCTACACTCACCGCCCTCGCGTGGTCTCGTGCAGCAGTTCCTCGAACAACGCGCGGTAGTGCACCATGGCCTGCCGGAGCTCCTCGGTCGAGGCTTCCTTCCTGACCGCCCGCCCGCTGATCTCGTGGGCCGTCCTGTAGTGGTCGAGAGTGGCCGCGTGCCCGACGGACAGGTCGGACAGCCGCTGCTCGAAGTCGTCCGTGGGGTAGCCCCGTTCCGCCATCACCGAGGTGACGAGCTGGTCGGCCTCGGTGACCGCGAACCCGGGGGCGTCGACGAAACGCTCCTGGACCTCGGTCCACCGGTTGGCGTAGGTGTCGCGCGTCTCCTCAGGCAGCGGACGGATGTCGAGCTCGGAATGGCGCTGCTCGCGGGCGATGAGCTCCCGCTCGGCGTCACGCCGGTTGTCGCTCTCGGCCACCGTACGCTCGTACTCAGGGCCGAAACGTTCGCGGAGACGGCTGCGGCGTTGCTGCTGTAGCACGACAAAGCCCACTGCGGCGAGCGCCACCACCGCGACCACGACGACGGCCACCCAGATCAAGGTGGTCATTGATGTTCGCCTCCGGTCTCTGTAATGAGACCTGCGACTGCCCACGATCAAGGCCGTCGAAACTCGCGTACTCAGTGAGCTGCGAGCCCTTTCCTGGCGGCCTCCAGCACCGTCGCGACGTGTGAGCCCGCCGGCGGCGCCGGGACCTCACTGAACCCTTCGGCCGCGTCGTACCGCACGTCGAGCCCCGCGTCCACGAGCCGCTGAGCCCACCGCAGAGCCGTGTTCAACCGCTCGGCCGCCGGCGGCTTCCCCTGCGCCGCCGCCGACAGGTTCCGCAGGTTCGTCGCCGGCCCGGACTGCGCGTGCACGCGCGCCAGCTTCCACGGGACGGCGGAACTGTGGTCGAGCATCGGCTTGGCCAGCCCCGCGGCCCGCTTGGCCTGCAGCACCCCGGACTCGGACACCCCGAAATGAGCGGCCAGTTCCTGCACACTCATCCCGCCGGCCACCAGCCGCGCCAGCTCCGCCCGATCAACGCTCGGCCTCCGCCCCACCACGCCCTCCGCTCCCGCTTTCCGTGTACGCGCCTACCTCCGATGTGCGCTAAGGTTATGACGTCCCGCCCCGCAGGGGGCGGCCGACACAACCGGGACGTAGCGCAGCTTGGTAGCGCACTTGACTGGGGGTCAAGGGGTCGCAGGTTCAAATCCTGTCGTCCCGACCAGGTTTTAGCTGGTCGGCAAGGGTGTCACTCAAAAGGGTGGCACCCTTTCGCATTGGTGAGTGACTAACTGAGTGACTACCGGGCGAAGATCTCATCCATCGCCGCAGCTTCTTGCAGGAGTACGGGGCGGATCTGCTTGCGGTAGACCGCTTCGGTGACCGCCGTCCCGCTGTGGCCGACGAGCCGGGCGATCTCCTCCAGGGGGACGCCCGAGTCGGAAAGCAGTGAGACGAAGCTGTGCCGCATCTCCCGGGGCGTCCAGTAGTAGGCGGGCATCCCGGCGTCCTTGACGATCTTCCGGAACGCTCTGCGTACGTTGTGGGCGTCGAGGGGCGTCCCGACGAGCGAGGCGAAGACGAGCCCGTGATCCTGCCACTTCTCGCCCGCCGCTTTCCTGTCTTTCCGCTGCTGTTCGCGGTGCGCTTTCAGCGCTTCCACACAGCGCTTGGGCAGTGCCAGGGAGCGACGTGAGCGCTTGGTCTTGGTGTCGCCTCCTTCACGTACTGAGCGCCACACGGCGATCCACGGCGGGATGTCCTTGTCCGGATCGCCGACGAGATCGACCTCCTTCCAGGTGAGCGCCCGCAGTTCCTCCGTGCGGGCACCGATCAGCAGCGAGAGGACGACGTAGGCGTACAGGCGGGTGCCATCAGCCGCGTCGAGCAGAGCGGTGGCCTGGTCGAGGGTGAGGGACTTGGACGGGCGGCCTTCCCTGCCCTCGGGGATCTCGCAGAGGCCCACGACGTTGCGCTTGACCTTGTCGCGGGCCTGGGCGAACTTCACGGCGCGGTTCAGGCAGGAGTGAAGCAGTCGCACCGTACGAGCGGCCAGGACCTTGGCCTTGCCGACGAGCCATCGGTCCACTTCTTCGGCGCTCAACTCGCGCAGCTTCCGGACACCCAGGTCGGGGAGGATGTGCTTGTGGCACAGGGTTTGGTAGTTGGTGACCGTGGCCTGGTTGCGGCCATGCAGGCCGTAGGCGAGCCAGCCAGTCACGGCGTCCGCCACGGTGTAGTTCGCCGGGCCGTTGGCAAGCCCGTCCTCGTGGTCGCGGATGATCTCTTTGAGTTTGGTCTTGGCTTCGGTCTTGGTCTTGCCGCTGGCCTTCTTGACGATGCGCTTGCCCGCTGGGGTGTAGCCGACCGTCACTGAGGCGATCCAGCGTTGCCGGTTCTCGTCCCAGTGCAGGCCGCCGTCTCCTCGGCTGCGTCGTTCGGTCATGGAGCCTCCTGTTCGAGTAGGGAGATGTAGTCCTCGATGGCTGAGGCGGGGATGAGCCTGGTCCGTCCCTGGGTGACGGAGCGGAGCCGGCCGGAGCGGATGAGTTCGTAGATCACGCTGCGGCTGAGGCTGAGTAGGTGCATGGCGTCGGTGACGCGGTAGAGCCGCCGATCGTGGGCGGGACGGGTTGGGGTCATTCATCCGCCCGCTCTGCCGTGATCTTGCGGGCGGCCTCGACTCGCTGGCGGATGTGCTCGGCCATGATCGCTTCGCCTTGGGTGTAGCCGCTTCCGGCGAAGCGCCAGTGCGCCATGACGAGCGTGGTCGCCTGGTCGAGGGTGGGTAGGTCGTGACGCTCGCGGGCTTCGGCGGCGCGGTGCAGGGCGCGAGCGCTGCGCAGGTCGCCCAAGGTGATGGAGTAGAGACGGCTTTTGCTGGAGAAGTGGCCGCGGAAGCCCAGCATGTGTGCCCACGGCCGGAGCCGTAGTCCGGCGTACTCGGGGCGTGCGCCAAGGTCCCAGCAGGTACGGATCATGCGCCGGGCGTGTTCGGTCACCGGGAGCGCGTCCAGGTGCAGGCCGGGCTTGAGTCCGGACCCACGGCACAGGCCGCAGGAAGCCCTCAAGCTCAGCCGCCCGCGTCCTTTGCACGCCGGACAGGAGATGCGGTGATCAACGGTGCCCGAGGATTCCGCGCCCTTGGTGGCGTATTTGGCGATGTAGCCGGCCACCGCCTGCTCACTGAGTCCTTCACGGTCGCCGACCTGGTGCGCGGAGTGAGCGAAGACGTGGCACCCGAGCACTTCTACAGCCACTTGGAAGCCACCAGGGGCCCATTGCACTGGACCACCAGCGCCCATGCCGCCATGCCTTACGGCTCCGCCATTGAGGATCTGGAGATGGAAGCCGTCGGCACGCCCCTCCTGGTCATCCGTCGCCTCATGCTCGATCGCGAGGGCCGCCCCCTGGAGTTCACCCAGATCGAGGCTCCTGGAGACCGCTTCGAGGCGGCAGGCAGGGGAGACGAAGGTCGGATCGCGCTGCGCCTGTAGTGGGCTCAGAGTTTCTTTACTGGTTCAAGGCGGCGCGCAAGCGCGCCGCGCGGCGGTCCGGTGCCCTCCCCGCCGGGCTGCGGCCTGGGGGCCGGTCCCGGCGGGGAGCACCGGCCGCCGCAGGCTGAGCGGCTGAGACCAGGCAAGGGGGCGTCCGATCAATGCACCGGCTCGCACGTGGCGGTGTTCCGGGGCGTCCACCAGTACAGCCCTACGATCGCCATGCTGTGGCTGGTCTCCACACGGGGTTGGGGGCGATCGAAGGTTCGGGACTTCGTACCTCAGCCCCGACCCACCGAGCGGCGCGGTTGCTCAAGCCGGGTTTCGGCCTCCAGGCGCGCTGCAAGCTCGATGAGCGTGGCCGCACATCGTACGTTGGACAGCCCCCGCTTCAACTCGTTCGGCGAGAGACTGTGACGACGTACCGCGTAGAACCCGCCGCCCGCCGCCTCAGAGATCACCCAGCACTTGCCGTACCTCGCGGCCAGTGCGGGAAGCGTACTCACCGCAGGCTCACGATCGAGTGGACGGGGAAGGATCAAAGATCAGCCCCGGGTACGGATGGTTGTGGTGCAGCTTGGCGTAGCGGAAGGCCACCCTTCGAGCGGCCCGCGCGGGTTCGTCGGCCGGGTGGCGGGCGTACATGACGCGTCTACGTCGCTCGTCCCAGCCCACGCGCCACCAGAACCACACGCCGTCGCACCAGATCACCAGGCCGACCCACACCGACACCAACGCCAGCCCGTAGCCGTCGTGGACATCGGCCTCGATGCCATGCTGCTTCAGCGCCTTGCGGAGTTCTTCGGCCACATCGAGCGGCGTCACCGACGCGATGTCCGATGCCCTGTCCTGACGGCTCGCTGCGACGCTGTTCGCGGGGATCGGAGCGCCTCTAGAGTTGTCCATGGGTCGCACCTCCACTGTGCGATCAAGGAACCCGTACGGCGTGTCAGCGCCTGCGGGTTCCGCCTTTTCATGGTCCTCTCATGACATCTCCAGGTAGCCCCGCACCGACAGTGTGAGTAAGGGAGACTGGGGGAGACAGGCGGACCCCAGTCCCCCGAGGTGCACACAATGGATAACGTTCCGGCCTGGGCCCTACGGTTGCGCGCCGAAAGGCGTGGCAAGTTGTGGACACAGCGAGACATGGCCAAGCACCTTGCCGACGCGGCAGACCCACACACGCGGGCTCGTCTTCCCGAGCGGGAATCCCTGATCCGCATGATCAAGGCTTGGGAGGCCGGCAGGCACCAGCCCAAGGACCCGTATCGATTGCTCTACTGCCGAGTGTTCGGCATGGGAGAAGCCGAGTTGTTCGCCGATGACGTGCAGGACAACGCCTGTTTCGAGGGAGAGGTCGAGGCGTTGGAGCTGGGCCGCCGGGTTGCCGCCAGCGATGTGGGTAATGAGACGCTTGACCGGCTGGAACTGGCCGTCGATGACCTTGCGATGGCCTACCAGGGGACACCACCGGCCGAGTTGCTGAAACGAGCACGCCAGCACCTGTCTTACGTCTCGCATCTGATCAACGCGAAGAAGACACTTATTGAGCACCGCCGCCTGCTAACAGCCGGTGGCTGGCTGTCCTTGCTGGCTTCCACCTGCTATATCGACCTTCGCCAGTACGATGCCGCTGCAACATGGCTTCAGACATCCGCCCAGTTGGCAAAGCATGCTGAGCAGCCCGAGATCGCGGCATGGTGCCTGGAGACCGAGGCGTGGCAGGCGGTCACCACCGGCGACTACCGCCGAGCCTTGACCCTGACTCAGGGGGCGCAGGTCATCGCGCCACATGGAAGTTCCGCCTACATCCAGGCGACCGCACAGGAAGGCCGGGTATGGGCACGGCTCGGATCTGGCCCGGAAACGCGTGATGCGCTGAACCGTGTCGCCCGGTTGGTCGCGCCGTTGTCGATGCCCGAGCATCCCGAGCATCACTACCGGTACGACCCCTCCAAGAGCGACGCCTACGTCGCGACCACACTGTCATGGCTGGGAGATCCGGCCGCCGAGCGGTACGCCCGGCAGGTGCTCGCGCGTATGGAGTCAGCCGCAGATGGGCCGTTTCGCCCGCGCAGGGCGGCATCCGCGCGCCTTGACCTGGCGCTGGCACTGCTGGCGGCCGATCAGCCCGAGGAGGCGGGTCGGCTTACCCTCATGACGATGACCAGCGGCGTGCTGGTGCCGTCCAGCTATTGGAGGGCACACGAGGTGATCAGCGCCATCGAAGCACTCCGCATGCCGGAAGCCACAGAACTGCGTGAGGCTTATCGAGAACTGAGCGGTCGCGCGGACGGGCGGCCTTATGAGTGACCAACTGAGTGACAACGCCCTCGGATGAGGTCGGACAACAGTGGATCACCGTGGACCCTATGCGCAGGTGGGAGCGGGTACAGCCCGTGGTCCCGCCCCTGCCTGGCATGCCTGGGGGGCAAGGGGTCGCAGGTTCAAATCCTGTCGTCCCGACTTGCGAGAAACCGCAGGTCAGAGGCCGTTTCTGAGAAATCGGAAACGGCCTCTTCGCGTACTTCTGGGGACCAATTTGGGACCAAACTAGGGCAGATCGACCGCGCATAGCTCTTCTTGTCCGTGGGTCAAGGTGGGCAGATTTGCCTACCGAAGGTTGGGTGCGTGCCTCGGGCCGGGCATGGATCAAGTATTTCGTAGGGCCCACCTGCGGTTTCGCCTGGGCGTCCCATCGTTTGGTTCGTACCGAGGTGGTTATGGGCGGGGCTAGGCAGTGATGCCTGCGGCCTTCGCCGAAGTTGCCACCGTTGCCGAGACGTGGGTGTGTGTGTTGACGCCGCCTCCCTCGTCGTTCGAGCAGGTGCGGAGATTGCTGTCGATCTTGGCCCGCCGGCGAACCCCGGCCGCTCCGGGACGGCCGTTGCGGTTCGGTTGAGGGTCAGGGGCGCCGATACGCATGCACCTGGTGGAACACCTGCAGCGGTGTGCTGATCTCCACCGCCTTGGGCGGGATCTTCGACGCCTTGAGCGCCCTGGCGTACGTCTCCGGCGGGTAGTCGCCGCAACCCAGCTTGTGCCGGTTGCCGTCGGCGGCGGCGCGGGCGTCCCAGACGCTGACCCGCAGATAGAGCTCACGCTCCAGCCATCCGTCGAAGTCGTCGAGGTGGTCGGCGACGTGCTACAGGTAGCGGGCGCGCACGGTCCGGGCGCCTGGGCCGGCTGCCCCGGCCTCGCCCGCAGGATTTCCTGCCGTTGCAGGACGACATGATCCGGTACGCCGGCCAGCCCGTCGCGGCCGTGGTGGCGCGGACCCTGGAGCAGGCCCGGCACGCGGCCGGGCTGGTGGCGGTGAGCTACCGGGCCGACACCCCGCGGACGGTGCTCGCCGACGGTCTCGACCCCGCGTACCTGCCGCCCCAGGGACCTGACGGGGGCGACAACGTGTACGTGCGCGGGGACGTCGAGGCCGCGCTCACGTCCGCGCCCGTCACGGTCGAGGCGACGTACACCACCCCGATGCAGCACCACAACCCGATGGAGCTGCCGGCGACCGTCGCCGCCTGGGACGGCGACCGGCTCACCGTTCAGGAGTCCACCCAGAACATCGCCGGCACCCAGGAAGGGCTGATGACGGTGTTCCGACTGCCCCGCGAGAAGGTATGCGTCATCTCCCCGTACGTGGGCGGCGGGTTCGGCGCCAAGGGCACGTCCGCGGTGCCGCGCATCGCCCTGGCCGCGGCGCTCGCCCGGCACGTCGGACACCCGGTCAGGCTGGTGCTGACCAGGGCCGAGTCCTACACCAGCAACGGCCACCGCGCCGCGTCCCACCAGGTGGTGCGCGTCGGCGCCACCTGCGACGGCCGGCTGACCGCGATCGACCACACCCTCACCCAGCAGGTGGCCGGCACCGAGGGCCGGTTCGTCACCAGCGCCCGAATCACCCGGATCCTGTACGCCTGCCCGAACGTGCGCACCACCCAGCGGGCCGTCGCCCTGGACCTGGCCAACGCCGCCTACATCCGGGCGCCGGACACCGTCACCAGCCACGCCCTGGAGTCGGCCCTGGACGAGCTGAGCTACGCGCTCGGCCTGGACCCGGTCACGCTCAGGATCCGCAACTGGTCGGCGACCAACCAGCAGAGCGGCGTCCGGCACGGCAGCAACCACCTGCGCACCTGCTACGAGCGGGGCGCCGAGCGCTTCGGCTGGTGGCGCCGCGCCCCGCGTCCCGGCTCCATGCGTGACAGCGACTGGCTGCTCGGCTGGGGCATGGCCACCGTGGCCCACACCGCGGGCGGCCGGGAGATGGCGGGAGCCGAAGTGATCATCGGCGTGGACGGCGCGGCATGGATCCGCTCCGGCACCCACGACATCGGCACCGGCACCTCCACGGTGATGCGGCAGCTCGGCGCCGACGTGCTGGGCCTGCCGATGGCCGAGGTCCGCTTCGACCTCGGCGACTCCGCTTACCCCCAGGCGCCGGCCTCGTCGGCGTCGGCGACCGTGCCCTGTACCGGCGCGGGCGTCGTCCGCGCCGCGACCGCTGCCCGCGACCAGGTGATCGCCCTGGCCGTGGCGGACGAGAGCAGCCCGCTGCACGGCCTGCCGCCTGCCCGCGTCCGCGCCGCCGACGGACATCTGTTCGATCTCGACCGCCCCGCGCGCCGCACCAGCTTCCGGGACGTGCTGCGCCGCCACGGCCGGCCTCTCTGCGTGACCAGCCCGGCGGGCGGGCGGATGGTCCAGGCGGTCTCGACCGGCGCGGTGTTCACCGAGGTCGCCGTCCACCGGCTGCTGGGCCAGGTCCGGGTGCGCCGCGTCGTCGGCGTCTACGACCCCGGCCGGGTACTCAACGAGCGCACCGCGCGCAGCCAGGCCGTCGGCGGCGTGATCTGGGGCATCGGCGTCGCCCTGTCCGAGCACACCCTGACCGATCCCCACCTGGGCCGCATCCTCACCCCGAACCTGTCCGGCTGCCTGGTGCCCGTGGCCGCCGACGTGCCCGACCTGGACCTCACGTTCATCGACCGGCCCGACCCGGCCAGCCCGGCGCTCGGCGCCCGCGGCTTCGGCGAGGCTCCTACGACCGGCCTGAGCGCCGCGATCGGCAACGCCGTCCACCACGCCATCGGCCACCGCGTCCGCGACCTGCCGATCACCCAGGACAAGGTTCTCGCCGCCCTTGCCTGACTCCTCGGCGCGGGGTGCGTCACCAGGCCGAATGCCGCGGACCGGGCACGAACGGCCATGCCGGACTCCACCGGCCGCCCTTTGGCCAAAGTCAGCCCCACCCGCCGCGCTTGAGGAATAGCCTGGCGCCGGGATCCGCCGGTCGGGCCGTAGGGGGCGATCGCGCAGGCGCGTGATCCATGCGTGGCCCGGCAGGTGTTCTCCCGACAGGGCGGCTGCCTGCCGCGGCACGGCAGCCCCGGCCCGGGTGATCGTGGCCGGCGAGCGTTGCAGGGGGCAACGATGGGGTTGTGGGGGAAGATCGCGAAGACGGGCCGGGTGGCCGAGCCCGCACCCGCCCGCCAGGAGGGTGACCCGCCCGCGAAGGCGGCGGAACTCGCCGGATCGGTGCAGATCAGACATGTGGACGCGGGGTCGTGCAACGGCTGCGAGGTAGAGATCGCCTCGGCGTTCGGCCCGGTGTACGACGCCGAACGGTACGGCGCGCGGCTGGTGGCCTCGCCGCGGCACGCCGATGCGCTGCTGGTGACCGGGCCGGTGACCCGCAACATGGAGGTGGCGCTGCGCCGCACCCATGACGCGGTCCCCGAGCCCCGCCTGGTGATCGCGCTGGGCGACTGCGCGCGCGACTGCGGGGTGTTCGCCGGAGCCTACGGGGTGGCCGGGGCGGTGGCCGACGTGCTGCCGGTGGACGTGGAGGTGCCGGGGTGCCCGCCGGAGCCCGCGGCGATCGTGGCGGCGTTGCGCGGGCTGACGGGCCGATGAACCCGGTCGGCACACTGTACGTGGCGGCGCTGTCCGGCTGCGCGCTGGCCGCGGTGACCGCCCTGCTGACCCCGCCCCGGGCGCGGCGGCACCTGGCGGGCTGGTGCACGGCGGCCGCGGGCGCCGCCGCCGCGGCAGCGGGCACGACGGCGATCACAACCGCGATCACAGAGGCAGGCACGACGGCGGTGGGCGGCGCCGGTCGGAGCTGGTCGGCCTGGCTGCCGGACCTGCTGCCGCTGGCCGGGGTACGGCTGGCGGTCGATCCCCTGAGCGGGGTGTTCATCGCGGTCACCGGGTTCGTGGCGGTGTGCGCGGCGATCTACGGGATCGCCTACTGCGCCCACGGCCTGGACGGACGCGTGTTCCAGTCGGTGCTGCCGCTGTTCGTGGCGGCCATGCTGCTGGTGCCCGCCGCGGCAAGTGTGAGCACGTTCCTGCTGGCCTGGGAGCTGACGGCGGTGTCGTCGCTGCCGCTGGTGCTGGCCGAGCACCGGCGGGGGGAGGCCGTGGGCCGGGCCGGGCTCTGGTACGCGGTCATGACCCATTTCGGCCTGGTGACGATCCTCGTCGGCCTGGTCGCGTTCGCCGCCGGGGCCGGCGGGGAGAGCTTCGAGCAGTTGCGCGAGGCCACGCTGTCGCCGGCCGCCAGGACGGTCGTGTTCCTGGCGACGCTGGCCGGGTTCGCCTCCAAGGCGGGCATCGTGCCGCTGCACGTGTGGCTGCCGCGGGCGCACCCGGAGGCGCCGAGTCACGTCTCGGCCCTGATGAGCGCGGCCATGGTGAACATGGGCGCGTACGGCGTCGTCCGGGTCGGGCTGGATCTGCTGCACGGCGGCCCCGCCTGGTGGTGGCTGCTGGTGCTGGGAGCGGGCGCGGCGTCGGCGCTGTTCGGGATCCTTCAGGCAGCGGTCGCCTCCGACCTGAAGCGGCTGCTGGGCTACTCCACGACGGAGAACCTGGGCCTGGTGCTGGTCGGGGTGGGCGCGGCGGGCTTCTTCGCGGCCTGCGACGCTCCCGTGCCGGCGGCGCTGGCGCTGGCCGCGGCCCTGCTCCACGTGGTCAACCACGCCGCGTTCAAGACGGTGTTGTTCCTGTCGGCGGGCTCGGTGCTGCACGCGACCGGCACCCGCGATCTGGACGCGCTCGGCGGGCTGCGCGCGCGGCTGCCGTACACCACCGTCGTGTTCGCGCTCGGCGCGTTGTGCGCTTCGGCGCTGCCGCCCGGCAACGCCTTCGTCAGCGAGTGGCTGCTGCTGCAGAGCCTCATCCACGCGCAGCCCGCCGCCGGGGTGGCGGGCGCGGTGACGATGCCGCTGGCCGTGGGGGCGATCGCGCTGTCGGCGGGTCTCGCCATCGCCACCTTCGTCAAGGCGTTCGGCGTGGGCTTCCTGGGCCGGCCGCGCAGCGCGGAGGCCGAACGTGCCGGAGAGAGCCCGCCGGCCATGCTGACCGCGACGACGCTCGCGGCGGCGTGCTGCGTGGCCCTGGCGCTGGCTCCCACGCTGGTCCTGCCCGCGCTCGTCCGGGCGGTCGGAGTGGCGTTCCCGGGACGGGACGTGGCCGGCGGGCAGGTGACGCTGCGGCTGACCGGGGTCGCGGGGATGATCTCGCCACTGCTGATCGCCGTCGCCCTGGTGGCCGCCGTCGTGGCCGTCCTCTGCCTGGTACGGGTGGGCGCGACGCGGCGGGCACGGCGCGCCGCCCGGCTCTGGGACTGCGGCGCCGGGCCCATGTCGGCGCGGATGGAGTACACCGCCACGTCGTTCGCCGAGCCGCTGCAGCGGGTCTTCGGCGACGTCCTGGAGCCGGAGAGCGGCGTGGACGTCACCCCGATGAAGGAGTCGGCCTACCTGGTGGAACGCGTGAGCTTCCACGCGCGGATCCCTGACCGGATCGAACACCGGCTGTACGAGCCGTTGATCTCCGCCGTGACGGCCGCCGGGCGTGGCGCCCGTGGCCTGGCCACCGGCAGCGTCCACCGCTATCTCGGCTACGGGTTCTGGGCGCTGACCGCGGCGCTGATCGTTCTGGTGGTGCTGCGATGACGGGCGTGATCGGAGCGGCGCTCCAGGTGATCCTGGTCGCGGTCGGCTCGCCGCTGCTGGTGGGGGTGATGCGGCAGGTCCACGCCCGGCTGGAGGGACGCGCCGGCGCCGGGATCGCCCAGCCGTGGCGGGACCTGCGCAAGCTGATGCGCAAGGAGGCCATCGCGCCACGCGGCACCGGCTGGGTGTTCCGCGCGGCGCCGCCGCTGCTGGCCGGCACGGCGCTGGTCGTGGCCGCGGTGGTGCCGCTGGTGACCACGGACTCGCCGCTGGACGGCGTCGCGGACCTGTTCGCGGTGCCCGCGCTGCTGGCGCTGGGGTCGGTGGCGCTGGCCCTGGGCGCCCTGGACACCGGGACGGCGTTCGGCGGGATGGGCGCCAGCCGGGAGATGACCGTGCTGGCGCTGGTGGAGCCGACGATCCTGGTCTCGACCTTCGCCCTGTCGATCGGCGTCCGCTCCACGAGCCTGGGGGCGATCGTGACGGCGGCGGCCGGGCATCCGCTGTCGGTGCTCTCCCCGGTGAGCGTGCTCGCCTCGGTCGCGCTGGCGATCGTCACGCTCGCCGAGACCGGCCGGATCCCCGTGGACAATCCCTCCACGCACCTGGAGCTGACGATGATCCACGAGGCGACGGTGCTGGAGTACGCCGGGCCCGACCTGGCGCTGATCGAGTGGGCGTCGGCGATGCGGCTGTCGGTGCTGCTGGGACTGCTGGCCGGCCTGTTCGTCCCCCTGGGGATCGCGGGCGCGGGGGCCGGGGTGCTCGCGCTGCCGCTGGCGATGGTCGCGCTCGTTGTCAAGGTGGGGCTGCTGGGAGTGCTGCTCGCCGCCGGCGAGGTGTTCATGGCCAAGCTCCGGCTGTTCCGCGTTCCGGAACTGCTGGCCGGTTCGTTCCTGCTGGCGCTGCTGGCCGTCACCGCTTCCTTCTTCCTGACCTGAGACATGGACGTGAACATGACCGATGCGACGTACGTCCAGCTCCTGGACCTGGCCTGCGGGGCGTTCCTGCTCACGGGCGTGCTGGTGCTGTGGCGGCACGAGCTGTCGCCGATCGTGCGCCTGTTCGCCCTGCAAGGCGTGGCGCTGACCGTGCTGATCGTCGTCCTCGGCGTCCGGCAGGGGAGCCTCGAACTGGTCCTGATCGGTCTCGGGGTGGGTGCGTTGCGCGCCGCGCTGCTGCCGTACCTGATGCGCCGCGCACTGGTGGCGAGCGGCGCGGGCCGCGAGACACAGCCGCTGGTCAACGTGGCGACCTCACTGCTGGTGGCGGCGGTGCTGGCGATGCTGGCCTACGCGGCCTCCCAGCCGCTGGTACGGCTGTCGCCCACCCCCGCCGCGCACGCGGTGCCGATCGCGCTGACCGTGCTGCTGATCGGGTTCTTCGTGCTGGTGACCCGGCGGCGGGCGCTGTCACAGCTGGTGGGCTTCCTGCTGATGGACAACGCCATCACCGCCGCCGCCTTCCTGACCACCAGCGGCGTCCCGCTCGTCGTCGAGCTCGGGATCTCGCTGGACGTCCTGCTGGCCGTGCTGGTGCTGCAGGTGCTGACCACCCGGATGCAGGCCGCCTTCGGCGGCACCGATCTGGACGAGCTACGGGAGTTGCACGACTGATGGACAGCCTGCTGGTGATCGCCCCGGTCGCGGTGCCCGCGGCCGCCGCGCTCGCGTACGCCCTGATCGGCTGGAACCGGGTAACCGCCTGGCTGGGCGCGTCGGCCGCGGCCGGGCTGCTGGCCGTCGCCGTCGCGCTGGCCGCGGCGGGGAGGCGGGAGGCGCTGGCGGGGCTGCTGCACAGCGACGCGCTGAGCGCCTTCATGCTGATCGTCATCGGCACGGTCGCGCTGCTGGCCATGCTGGCCGGCCCCGCCTACCTGGCGGCCGAGCTCGCCTCCGGGCAGACCGGCCCGCGCGAGATGCGCCGCTACGGCGTGCTGACCCAGTCGTTCGTCGCCGCGATGGCGCTGGCCGTCCTGGCCTCCAGCCTGGGCCTGCTCTGGGTGGCCATCGAGGCGACCACCATCCTGACCGCCTTCCTGGTCGGGCACCGGCGCACCCGTCAGGCCACCGAGGCCGCGTGGAAGTACATGGTCATCTGCTCGGTCGGCATCGCGCTGGCGCTGCTGGGCCTGGTCCTGACCCACGACGCCGGCGACCACGCCGGAGTGGCCTCCCTGGACTGGACGGCGCTGTCCGAACACGCGGGCCGGCTCGACCCCGGCGTGATGCGCATCGCGGTCATGCTGCTGGTGCTCGGCTTCGGCACCAAGGCCGGGCTGGCGCCCATGAACGCCTGGCTGCCCGACGCCTACAGCCAGGCCCCGGCCCCGGTGTGCGCGCTGATGTCCGGGGGGCTGCTGTCGGTGGCCTTCTACGCCGTCCTGCGCGTCAAGGTCATCGCCGACGTGGCGCTCGGCACCGGCTTCACCCGTACGCTGCTGGTCATCGTGGCGCTGGCCTCCCTGGCCGGGGCCGCGCTGCTGCTCATCGGCCAGCGCGACTACAAGCGGCTGCTGGCCTACTCCAGCATCGAGCACATGGGGCTGATCGCCCTCGGCGCCGCGATCGGCAACACCCTCGCCCTGGTCGCCGTCCTGCTGCACATCCTCGGGCACGGCCTGGGCAAGTCGGTGGTGTTCCTGTCCGCGGGACAGCTCCACCAGGCGCTCGGCAGCACCCGGATCCGTGCCGTACGCGGCCTCATCTCCAGGGCGCCGATGCCGGCCGGGGCGTTCTCCCTGGGGCTGCTGGCCCTGCTCGGCCTCCCGCCGTTCAGCCTGTTCGCCAGCGAGCTGGGCATTGCGCGGGCGGGCTTCGCCGCCGGCCTGGGCTGGCCCGTCGCGGCGGCCCTGGCGCTGATGCTCGTCATCGTCGCGGCCGTCGGACGCCAGGTCCGGCCGATGCTCGTGGGCGGCGGACCCGGCGAAGCCGTCGCGCTGCCGCCCACCCTGGCCGTCCCGCTGGTGGCGGGCCTGGCCGCCTGCGCCGTCCTGGGCATCACGCTCGGGCCGCTGCGCCCCCTGCTGCAAGCCGCCGCCACGATCGCCGGAGCAACACCATGAGCACACGAACCATCGCCGAGGTCGGCACCGCCGAACTGCCCGGCCATGCCGCCCGCCTGCTGGCCGGAGGTCACCGGCTGGCGCTGGTCTCCGCGCGCCAGGAGGCGGACGGGTTCGGGGTGGCGTACCTGTTCGTCGCCGGCGACCCCGATCGCCGTACCGAGCTGCGGCTGCGGCTCCCCTCCGAGCAGCCGGCCGTGCCGAGCCTGGCCCACCTGTCCTTCCCCGCGGGCCGGTTCGAACGCGAGATCCGCGACCTCTACGGCATCACCCCGCTCGACCACCCGCTTCCCCGCCGCCTGGTGCGTCACCACCACTGGCCGCGCGGCTGGTACCCGATGCGCGACGACGCCGGGCCGCCGCCCGCCTTCGGCGACTCCGAGGGGCCGTACCCGTTCGTCACCGTCGAGGGCCAGGGCGTGTACGAGATCCCCGTCGGCCCCGTCCACGCCGGTCTCATCGAACCGGGGCACTTCCGCTTCTCCGTGGTCGGCGAGACGATCATCAAGCTCAAGGCCAGACTCTGGTTCGTCCACAAGGGCATCGAAAAGCTCTTCGAGGGCCGCCACCCCGCCGACGGGCTGCAACTGGCCGAACGTGTCAGCGGCGACACCTCCGTCGGCCACGCGCTCGCCTACTGCCTGGCCGTGGAAGAGGCCACCGGAGCTCCGGCCGACGCGCGGGCGCAGCAGGCCCGAGCCGTGCTGCTGGAGCTGGAACGCCTCTACAACCACGTCACCGACCTGGGCGCGCTCTGCAACGACGTGGCCTTCCCCATCCTGCACGCCCACGCCGGTCGCATCCGCGAACAACTCCTGCGCCTCAACGCCGAGGTCACCGGGCACCGGCTGCTGCGCGGCGCCGTCCGCCTCGGCGGCGCCCGCCTGCGGGGCTTCCCCGACCCCGACGTGCTGCACGCCATCGGCGCCGACGTGGCCGAACTCACCGAGCTCGCCCTCGGCAACAGCGTCGTCGCCGACCGCTTCACCGGCACCGCCATCCTGTCGGCCGAGGCCGCCCGCGACCTCGGCACGCTGGGCTACGTGGCCCGCGCCAGCGGCCTGGACCTCGACGCCCGCCGTCGGCACCCCTTCACCGACCTCGGCGACTTCACCCCCGCCCACCGGACCGGCGGGGACGTGATGGCCCGCTTCCAGATCCGGGCCGAGGAGATCGCCACGTCCATCGCCCTGATCACGCATCTGGTCGAGACGCCCGCGGCCCCGGATGCGTCACCGTCCCTCGAAGGGTGCTCCTCGGGCGTGGGGCTCGTCGAAGGCTGGCGTGGCACGATCGCCCACCGCGTCGAGCTCGCGCCCGATCAGACGATCAGCCGCCTGAAGATCGTGGACCCGTCCTTCTTCAACTGGCCCGCGCTCCCGGTGGCGCTCGACAGCGCGATCGTCCCCGACTTCCCTCTGGTCAACAAGAGCTTCAACCTGTCGTACGCCGGCAACGACCTCTGACGTCAGTCGGCGCCCGCCGCGAACCCGGTGACCAGCTCCGGCCGCAGCCGTGCCACCACTTCGATCCGCTCGCCGGGCCACGCCTGGAGCCTGGCCAGGGCCTGCTCCAGCTCCTGCGGGTCCGCCACCAGCCCGGCCCGCCCGGTCAGCACGACGCTCCACCCCGTCCGGGCGGCGGCGTCCAGCTCGTCGGCCTCGTACACGACGACGGAGACCCGCTGCAGCAGCGCGGCGATCTCCGCCTCGTACGGCAGCCCGATCAGCAGGCCGTCACCGGGTCGGTGTGCAGCGTGTCCACGAGCGTGACCAGGTCGCGGACCAGGTCGGAGCCTAGGAAGTTGAGTGGGCCGGCATCGAGGGTGGCGGAAAGTACGCCATCCTCCAGCCGGGTCCGGATCGTGGCGAAGGAGAAGGCCATGACGTCTCCTGTGAGCAATGGGATCCGAGGCGGCCGTCCCGGCAAGTTGTGCCGGGACGAGTCCACGGTGTCTCGCGCCCGTGGCGACCCCTGGTCCTGACCTGGCCGGCCACTGGGCGACGAGGCGAGCGAGGTCAGGACGTCGCGCGAGGTGACGACCTTGCGGGCGGTTCAGCCCAGGTAGAAGTCCCGGCGAGCAGCCACGAACGCCTCGATCGTCCCGGCCGGCGCGCCGGTCACCCGTTCGACGTCGTCGGAGGCGCGGTCGTAACGGTTCTCACGGTGCAGCCGCGCCATGGTGGCGATGTGCTCCTCGGTGTGCGGCGGCAGGCCCGCCTTGGCAAGCACCTCGGCCCGCCATCGGTCCAGGGGGACGTCCAGGTAGGACACGGTACGCCCCAAGGCCCGCGAGAACTCCTCCGCCATCTCCGTCATGTCGACCGTGCGCGGCCCGGTCAGCTCGTAGACATGCCCCACGTGCGGAACGGGGTCGCGCAGCACGGTGGCGACCACCCGGGCGACGTCGTCCACGGCGATCGGCGACGTGCGCCCGGTGCCGAAAGGCAGCTCGATCGTGCCGTTCTCCCGGATCGACCGTGCCGCCAGTGTGGTGAACAGCGGATTGTCCAGGAACGACGTCGGCCGGAGGTGTACCACCGGCAGGCCGGACCAGTCGAACATCTGCTCCGCCAGCCAGTGCAGTCGCTGCTGATGCGACTCGGCAGTGCTGGTGGCGGTCATCTGGGACACCGTCATCTGCGACATGTCGACCAGGCCCACCAGTTCCCCTTGCGCCTTCGCGACCGTGGCCACCACGGTCGCCGCCAGCAGGTGGTCCGGCGACACGGGCATCGCGAAGTACATGCGCCCGGCTCCTTCCAGCGCGGCGGCGACGGTCTCCGGCCGGGTCAGATCGCCCACGACCACCTCCGCGCCCCGCGCACGCAGGTCCGCGGCGCGATCACCGTCCCGGTGAACCATGACGCGCACCGGCACGTCCTGCGCGCGCAATTGATCCAGGACCGTGCGGCCGACGTCGCCGGCCCCGGCGATGAGAACAAGGTTGCTGACGGCCATCGGTCGATCTCTTCCTGGTGGTTGACCATGTGTGCGAAGGTGCGATCGCACGGGCATGTCGGTGTGAATCGCGCAGCGTGATCCCACGGCAGGTGTACCCCGCTTGAGCCGGATGAGCCAGGAGGGAGAGAGGTGGCGCGCTCTCGCAGCGGCCGACATCTGCCCGGCCGACGGTCGGTCGCCTGACTTGCCCCCACGTCGAACATCTTTTCAAGATCACCTCTGGCGGGCTCGCCCCGGCCGCACCACCCCGAGCTCCGTCAAGAGCCGTGATCAGCATCTGTCCAGTCTCGGCTGCTACGTTCGCCCGGGTGTGGAGACTTCCGCCCGCATCGTCGCCGAACACGACCCATGGCACGCGGCCGCCGTCCCGTCGACCACCCGCACGTTTCTCAACTGGCGCGTGGCGGCTCCTGGGCCAAGATCCCGGCAGCGTTGCCGGGCGCGGGCGGATGCCGCTGGGAAGATCGGCTGCGCGCTAGGAAGGGATGTCGCGACCGGCTGTGCCCATCGGCACGCCGCGAGGGCTTGCTGGGACGGTCTCCTGTGTGGTGTCCAGGCGGCACGGAGGCCGCTCGGCGTCCTCGTCTGAAGCCATTGTGCCATCGAACTGCTGTCCGCTTGCTCCCTGTCAATGTCCGGAAGGGACAAGAAGGGCGCCCGTGTGCCATTACGTTTTATGGGGCTTCACTCAATCTGCTCGTAGAGGTTTGCCCGGAAGCGGCCCTGAAGCGTATTTAGGACATCCAGATGGGATGCTTAACGATCGCTGATATGTGAGTAAGATCACGATCTCGTTGCATAGAATGACATTCTGGTTAGTCGACGGTAGCGTTCCGATGTGGGCAACTTGGACATTTCCGCTTGCAAGGAATGGTTCAGCGTCGCTTATGTGGAAGCGCTGGCGTACGCCGCGGGGTACGCTGTGACCATTGTCCATGTAGACCATTTCGGGGTTGATCTGGAGCTTCGCGATCGGGCTTTACGGGTGGATGTGCAGATGAAATGCACTAATGAGCCGGAGACGAAGTCTGACCATATCGCCTACTCCCTCGACACGCGTACTTACAACCTGCTCAGCGATCCAGGGAGGAATGTCCCGGCTTATCTGTTCGTCGTGGAGGTGCCGTCGAGCAAGGCGGACTGGGTGAGCTGCGGCACCGATGGAGTGCATCTGCGGCGCTGCGGCTACTACACCAGCATGTCCACGCTGAAACCAACCCACAACAAGGCGGCCAAGTCCGTCAAGGTGGCGAGGGCGAACCGGTTGACGGTCGCGTCGCTGGACCAGCTCATGCGCAAGGCAAGGGGCGGGCTGTGACCAACATCGACGCGCTTGCTTCCGAAGTCACTCCGGCAGGTCTACGGGCCTACCTGAAAGCCAACTCCTGGCATTTCGAGGGCAAGCCGCTCCCGCGTATGGAGTTATGGGCCAGAGATTCATGGGAAGTTCTGATCCCGCTGAACCGCCAGGCCTCGGACTATCCACGGAGAATCAGGAACTTCATCGAAGACATCGCAGGCGAACGTGGCTCCAGGACCGAGGAGATCGCGACCGAACTCCGCTACATCGAAGATGACGTCATCGACCTGGAGTTCGATGACGATCGCTCCCGAATCCCGCTCTCCGAGGCGGCGAAGCTCATGGAAGGCGCCAGATCGTTCGCCGTCGCCAACGCCTGCTCGGCCATGCACCGCCGTTCCTACCACGGCCGCTCGCAACCACGCCGCGCCCGTGAATACGCCGATTTCGTCGGTATGGGACACACGCGGGAAGGCAGCTTCATCATCCCCATCGTCAGCCCGATCGGTGTCATGAAGCCCGTGATCATCGAGGGCGACCAGGAACCGTTGATCGACGTCCAATCGGAGATCAACTACTTCCCGAGGCGCGTCACCGGCATCATGGCCGACGTCCTGCGTGAGATACACGAGCTGGCCGTCGTCAGAGAACGGATACCGCCGAAGGAAGATCTGAACCGTGCAGTCGTCGCCGGATTGTCGGCCGACGCGTGCGCCGCCCTGGCGGCGATGGTCTCCGCACCGAATGGCAGTGACCTGGACATCACCTTCCAATGGGCCCTGACGGCGGCCCCGCCGCGGGCGGGCGGTGACACCGTCGAGTTCCCGACGGAAGCAGCAGGAGCCATCAGAGAGATCGGCCACCTTCTTCGTGACCATGTCAGAGTGGAGGACACCGTCATCTACGGGTTCGTCAGCTCCCTCGATCGGGATCCGGACGACGAAGAAGGCGTCGTCAAGGTGAAGGCCCTGGTCGGCAACCGGGTACGGCCCGTCAAGATAGTCTTGAGAGGGGACGCCTACCACACCGCGGTGGAAGCGCACGACCTCAAGCTCCGTGTCATCGTCACCGGGCCCATGATGAAGACCGGCGCAGGGACGCTTTCCATGCCTCGAGTGCATCTCTTCAGAGTCGACGACTACCTTCCCTTGGAGACGAGCGCGCAGAGCCGATCGGCGTAGGAGAAGAGCCGCCGTTCCACCCCGTTCAGATGACGCGGCTGATCGTTCCCACCCCCTCGGATTCGGGGTTGCGCCATCCCGTCGTCAATGTGACATTCCTGAAGGTTCGGCCTGGTTGTCGCCGGGGCTCGCGCGGTGCGGCGGTGTTGATGATGCCCAGGCAGTTCGGGCCGATGAGCCGCATCGCGGAAGAGCGGCAGATGCGCAGCAGCTCCGACTCCGCGCCGGGATGCCCGGCCTTGGCGAACCCCGACGTCAGCACCACCAGCCCGGCGACGCCCGCCTTCGCGCAGTCGCGCGCCACCTCCAGCACCCGCGCGGCGGGCACCGCCACGACCGCGAGGTCCACGCCTTCCGGAACTTCGTCGTGGCAAGGGAGTCCGGCCACTTCGGCGGCGTTAAGGTTGACCGGAAAACCGCCGTCGATGAGGTTGCGCCGCACCTTGGGTCCGACGGCGCGTTCGTTCCGGCTCGCGCCGATCATCGCCACGGGGCGACGCCTTCGGCCACCCGCGCGAGGAGATCGCCGACATCCTCGGCCGCAGCCCTCGATGGTCAGCGGTCCGGCAGGTCCAGCAGGTCGAGGAACGCGCTCGCCGCCGGGGTGCGTCCGACGCCGCTCCAGATGAGGTACTCGACGCGCATGGGTGCGTCAGTGATCTCGATGGTGGCCAGACCGGTCAGATGGGGGACGTAGGCCGAGGGCAGCAGCGCGATCGCCAGCCCCTTCCGCACGAGCCGAGCCATCATGAAGTCCGCGGTGGTGACCTCGAACGCGACCTCACGGCTCAGACCCGCGGCGGCGAACGCCTCGTCCGACTGCGCCCGCGCGGCCGAGTGCGGAGGCAGGTCGATGAAGGTCTCGGTAGAGAGCCGGGCGAGGTCGACGGTCGGTTCGCCCACCAGCGGGTGGTCGGGGGCGACGACGGCGACCAGCCGGTCCCGGGCGAGTTCGCGGGCGTTGACGCCCACCGGTCGCGCGCTGGTGGGCAACCCGAGGAAGGCGACCTCGATCCTGCCCTGTCTGACCTGCTCGGTGAGTTCTTCGCTGCCGCCGACCCGGATGTTCAGCTGGACCTGGGGATATCTGTCGCGGAACCGGCTCAGTGCGTCCGGGATGTCGACGGCGGCCACGGTGGGGATGAGGCCGAGGGCGAGTCTGCCGCGCACCTCGCCGGTCACCGCGGCGACGTCGGCGGCCGCCCGCTCCGCGGCGTTGAGGCTCTCGCGGGCCGCGGCCACGAACGCCTTCCCGGCCGGGGTGATGCGCACGTGGCGGCTGGTGCGCTCGAACAGCCGCGCGCCCAGTTCCCGTTCGAGACTGGCGATCTGGCGGCTCAGCGCCGACTGGACGACCAGGCACTGCTCCGCCGCCCGGGTGAAGCTGTTCGTCTCGGCGACGGCGAGGACGTAACGCATCTGCTGGAGTTCCATGCATCAATGATGGTTCGGCATCACTGAAGTGACAACAATGCGTTGGACTCATTGTCGGCGCGCCGCAAGACTCGAGTCGTGGCAAGGCCACCATCGGGACTTCGGAGGTGAACGGATCGTCATGGCCATGCGCCAGAGAAAGTGACCGCGATCGACGTTTGGGTCGATCCGCGCTGTCCGTGGGCGTGGATCACGTCGCGGTGGCTGCTGGAGGTCGAGCGGGTCCGGCCTGTGCGGACACGGTTCCACATCATGAGCCTCTCGGTGCTCAACGAGAACCGGGAGGTGCCGGAGAAGTACCGGCAGGCGCAGATCGAGGGCTGGGGGCCGGTGCGGGTGTGCGTCGCCGCGGCGCAACAGTACGGGGAAGCGGTACTGCGTCCGCTGTACGAGGCGATGGGAGCGCGGATTCATCTCGAGGGCGCCGGCCTGGGCCGGGACATGATGCTCGCCGCGCTGCGTGCCGTCGCCCTGCCGGACACGCTCGTCGACGCGGCGGAGGACACCCGCTATGACACGGCGTTGCGGGCCGGCCACCACGCGGGGATGGCTCCGGTCGGCGGCGAGGTGGGCACCCCCGTCATTCACGTTCCCGGTCCCGCCGGCGACCGGATCGCCTTCTTCGGTCCCGTCATCACCCCGGCGCCGCGCGGCGAGGCCGCGGGCGCGCTCTGGGACGGGGTCGTCACCGTCGCCGCGACGGACGGGTTCTTCGAGCTGAAGCGCGGCCGCGACCGCGAACCCAGCTTCTCCTGACCTCGCACTCTTCTCCGCTCCTGCGGGGAACGTCCGTAAGGACACGTATGACCACTGTCAGTACTGAATCGCGCTCACAGTTCCGGGCGTGGCTGGGCGTCGCGGCCATCACCGCGAGCCTGTTCGTCTTCGTCACCACCGAGCTGATGCCCGTCGGGCTGCTCACCCCGGTCAGCGCGGGACTGTCCGTCTCCGTCAGCCTCGCGGGCATGATGGTGACGCTGTACGGCATCTCCGCGGGCGTGGGGGTGCCGTTCCTGGTCGCGTGGAGCCGTACGGTGAACCGCCGTGCTCTCCTCGCCATGCTGCTGGTGATCACGGCACTCGGCAACCTCGTCACGGCCGTGTCGCCGAACTTCCCGATCGTCCTGGCCGCCCGCCTCGTCACCGGGTTCGCACACGGCGTGTTCTGGGCGATCGGCGTCGCCATGGCGATGCGGCTCGTCCCCGGTGAGAAGGCCAGCAAGGCCGCCGCGGTCGTGCTCTCCGGCATGTCGATCGCCACCGTCGTGGGCATGCCGCTGGGCACGCTCATCGAGAGCCTCACCGACTGGCGCACCACGTTCCTCATCTGGAGCGGCCTGAGCCTGGCGGTGCTCCTCGCCGTCGTGCTCACGCTTCCGTCGCTGCCGTCCCAGAGCGCCATCCCGGTGCGCGCGGTGTTCGCGCTGCCGATCCGGAACGGGCGGCTGCGGGGCGTGATGATCACCGTCGCGCTGTACGTGCTCGGGCACTTCGGGGCGTACACGTTCATCCGCCCCTTCATGGAGCAGCGTGCCGGGGCGTCGGCGGCGTGGGTGACCGGGCTGCTGATCGTCTTCGGGGTCGGCGGCGCGGTCGGCAACTTCGTCGCCGGGCACACGGTCAACAAGAACATGCGCGCGACGTTCGTCGTCGCCTGCACCGGGCTCGTCACCTCGCTGCTGCTACTCCTGGTGATCGGCGACAGCCCGGCGGGTCTGGCGGTCGCCGTGGTGATATGGGGGTTGTCCTTCGGCGCCGCCAACCTCTGCCAGGTCAACATGATGCTCGCCGCGGCCCCGGACACCTTCGAGGCCGCCATGTCCCTCAACACCATGGGCTACAACATCTCGATCGCGCTCGGCGCGCTCCTGGGCGGACTGTTCGCGGAGGGCTTCGGGACCACGGGCGCGGTCTGGTTCGGCGTCGCGCTGACGGCGACCGCACTACTGACCGCCTTCAGCTCGCACCGCGACGCCGAACACGCCTGAGAGGGGCACACGTGAACACCAGCACGCACAACAGGGCGATCCGCGTGACGGCACTGGACCACATCGTCCTGAACGTCGAGGACGTCGACCGCTCGCTGCGGTTCTACAGCGACATCCTGGGCCTCGAGGCCGAGCGGGTCGACAAGTGGCGCCGCGGCCAGGTCTCCTTCCCCTCGGTCCGTATCGACGCGGCCACGATCATCGACCTCGTCGAACGCCCGCGCGGGGAGTCCAACGTGGACCACATCTGTCTGGTCGTGGCGCCGCTCGACTGGCCGGCGGTCATCGACGCCGGAGTGCTCGACGTGGTCCAGGGCCCGGTTGTCCGCTCGGGCGCCCGCGGCGACGGCCAGTCGATCTACGTCCGCGACCCCGACGGCAACACCGTCGAACTCCGCTGGTACCCACAGGACCTCGACCAGCCCCCGCTCGACGGCGAGTTTGTGCGTGACCCCGCGACCCGCGAGCGGGCCGCGGCCGACTTCGGCCACGTCGTGCACACCGTCCCCGAGGCGGTGCTCCGCCCCGGCTCGGTCGCGGACGTCGCCGCCGTCGTGCGGTGGGCGGCCGGCGCCGGCAGGCAGGTCGCTGCCCAGGGCGCGGGGCACTCGGTGTACGGCCGGTCCCTGGTCGAGCGCGGCGTTGTCATCGAGATGTCCGGACACAACACGATCCACCAGGTCGGCGCGGACCGGATCGTCGTCGACGCGGGTGCGACCTGGGGCGACGTCCTCACGGCCGCGCTCCGCGACGGCCGCACTCCACCGGTCCTCCCCGAGTACCTCGACCTGACGATCGGCGGCACCGTCACCGTCGGCGGCGTCGGCGGCACCAGCTGGCGGCACGGCGTCATGAGCGACTCCGTGCTCGCGCTCGAGGTCGTCACCGGCGACGGACACGTCCGCACCTGCTCACCCGGTGAGCGCCCGGACCTGTTCGACGCCGTGCGCGCCGGACTCGGCCAGGTGGGCGTCATCACGCGGGCGACCCTGCGACTGACGGCGGCGCCCGAGACCGTCCGCAGGTACCAGCTCTTCTACTCCGACCTCGACGCGATGCTCACCGACCAGCGCCTGCTCCTCGACGAGGGCAGATGGGACTACCTCCAGGGCCGCGCCGTCCCCGGCCGTGAAGGCGGCTGGACCTACCTCGTCGACGGGGCGGCGCTGTTCTCCGGCGAGGCGCCCGACGACGACGCCATGCTCGCGGGACTCGCCGACGACCGCGCGAAGGCGACCATCGGCACACACGACTACCGCACCTACACCGACCGGTTCACGCCCCTGGAGAACGCCCTGCGTGACGCCGGGCGCTGGGATTCCCCGCACCCATGGCTGTTCACCTTCATAGGGGCGTCCCGCGCGGGTGCGGTCCTGGCGGAGACGCTCGCCGGGCTCACCGTCGGCGACCTCGGCGACCACGGCGTCGTCTCGGTCCTGCCGCTGCGGACGAGCGCCGTACGCAGCCCGCTGTTCCGGCTCCCCGCGGAGCCGGTGGCGTTCGCGATGAACCTCATGCGATATCCGACACCGGGCCCTGCCGACATGGTCGCCGCCATGGTGGCCGATAACCGCGCCATGTATGAGAGGGTCGTCGCGGCGGGCGGCACGCTCAACCCGGCCAGCGCCCTGCCCATGTCCGCCCGCGACTGGCAGGCCCACTTCGGTCCGGTGTGGGACCGGCTCGCCGCCGCCAAGCGGGCGTATGACCCCGGCCGCGTCCTCACCCCCGGCTACGAGGTTTTCCCGAGGCAGGACGGGTGAGGAGTTCTGTCTAGGAAGCGGCACACCGGGTACTGGCAGAGACCGTTGATTGAGTGATCTGTATTTGCCCGTGCGGAAAGATCCGTGGTCACTTTGTGTGGTCGCCGCCGGCGTAACCTCCAAGGGCTTCCGGCAGCCGCGGCTTGAGGGGTGTAGCAGAGCATCCCGGCAACAACCGGGGCCGGGGCTTGGAGTACGAGTTGGCGCAGGGCGGCTTCCCGGGCGACGTCGCCCTCTCCCCGCACGTGACCCGCGTTTTCCACATCCACCTTGTGCCCTGTGCAGGGCAGCTACCGCGTAGGACATCGGACGTGGCCCATGGCGACGGCTGCCTGGTTCGGGTCGGTCATGGGAAGGCGCTCCTCCAGGTGGGCCGGTTGTGGCCTGCCTGCGGGGACGGCCGCGCGGCGCGTCGGGATTTTGGAGCACGCACCGAGCACGGCGGCCGTTGCCCAACGTAGCGCCGGCGTAGTTTGGGGCATGGGATTCGTCCTGTGAACCCACGAGGCAGTGATCGATTAGAGGACACTGTGCTCGGTCTGTGCTCGCGCGGCCCGTCAGGGTTGGGCGCACCAGGGGCACCCAGAGCGCTCGCAGGCGGTACGAATCATCATCAATTGGCACGGCACGGCATTTAAGAATTTTGCTACTAATCCGACGGTCGCAGGTTCGATTCCTGCGGGGCGCGCCCTGATCATGATCTCGCCTGTAATGCCCTGGCGTCGAATACGGTCCAGAATGCCCGGGCGGCCTGGCCGAAGACTCATGGCAACCACGGTGGAGGGCGCAACGGCGTCAATGCCCAGAAACAGCTGCGGAGAGGCGGGGATGACGGCGGTGTTCAGGCATGTGCTCAGCGTGGGGGAGATGCTCACGGGCCCGGAGGCGGATCGGCGTGTTGTGGTGTGTTGTCCTGGATGGCGTGGGTGCGCGGCGTTACAGCTCGGCTGCCCGCTGCGCGACGGTGGCACGGGCCCCGCATCTGTGCAGGCTGTCGAGTGCCCGGACGTAGGGTTCGGTGAAGGCGGGCTGGTGGGCGGAGGTCGCCGAACAAGGTCTCGTCCTCCAGGAAGGGCCAGGGGTCGGTGAGCTGGCGGGCCGCCCGGTCCGGCAGCTCGGTCCGGCGCCGGTGCACCAACCAAGAAAGCGATGGGAGGTGGGGGCCATTGGTCTGGAATTCGGATGTGCCATACGGCTCGCATTCCCTCGCCGTCTGAGCAGCCGGCTCAGATGGCTGAGCTCGACTGCCTGAGGGCCTGCCTCGGTCAGGTAGAGGCGGCCGTCCCGGAAGCCGACCGCCAGGTCGCCCGGGAACAGCACCCCTTTGCCGAGAGGCCGGAACTCCCCGACTCTGACCAGGCGCGGCAGCGCCTGCGGGGCGCGGGTGAGCAGGTCGGCCGGGACACGGCACGGGTGGAACGACGACTGGGCCAGTTCCGCGCCGGGCTCGACCGTGGGCAGGACGGCATGCGCCATGCCGAAGCGCGGGAACAGGCGCCAAGAACGGCCGTGCTGCGTACCGATCGCGTTGACGCATATGGCTGGGTCCAGGTCAGCTGCATGCACGCCGGCCCCTTCGAACGGCGTGCGACGGGACGCCGTCGATGCAGCGTGCAGTATCACTCCTGGAATCGCGGCAGCCAGGTGCCTCGCCGTGGCCGAGCGGATGGACCGGATGCCGGTCGCCGTACACGATCGAGGTTGGCGCGTTGATCGGTGACAGCGGGGCGAGCAGGGCATGGGCGTCCATCCACGACCGGCGCGCCGCCCTGACCGGGAGTGCGACGGCTGTGCGGAGTCCCGCTTGCGGTCGTGCCCCGGCCTCCCGGCCGGTCAGCGTTCGATGGGGACTGCCGGGTAGACGCCTCCGTTGGCCACTTCCAGCGTGATGCTCGTGCGATCGTCCGGCGGGGCGGGATAGTAGACATAGGCTCTGCTGGTCTCGCCCGCATCCAGGGCGGGCACGTAGTTCTCGACGAACTCCGTGTACATCTTGAGCGGGTGGTAACGCGCTTTGGTGACCGGATCGACAAGGATGAAGGCGCCGAAATCGGAGCCGGCGGAGAACTCGTGATCCCACCCCGAGAAAGGAACGGGGAACGGAACGAACGTGCCATCGTTCGTCTTGGTGATGTCGAAGGAGGCCACCACGTAGGCGCCGTCACGATAGAGCGGCAGCACGTCCACCTTGAGCTTGTCTGGCTGGCTGTGGAATGACCAGGTGAAACCGGCCACCCGCGCTCCTGGATCGGCGCGGAAGGGGGCCGCCGCTCCCGTGGAGCCGCGTACTTGGCCGGGGGAGGGGCTCGTGACGGTGGCCACGTCCGGGCTCTGTCGCTTGATGGAGTAGGAGATCTCTACGCGGCGGTTCCTGGCCCGTCCTGCCGGATTGTCGCTGCCGTCCTGCTTTTGGTTCTTGGCGATCGGCTCGCTCTCGCCCTTTCCGTCCGGTCGGTACTGGTAGTCGCTGCCGAGCCTGGCGGCCAGATACTTCTGCACCGCTTCGGCTCGTTCGACCGACAGGGTCTGGTTGTAGTCGTCGGCGCCCTTGTCGTCGGTGTGGCCGGTGATGGTGATGGGCGGTTTGGCGGGGTCGGCCCGTCGCCTGGTCTCTTCGACCACGTCGTCGAGGACGGCCGCCGCCTTCGTGCTCAGCCGCGCTTTGTCGAAGGCGAACAGGACGTCGGTGCGCAGGCCGATCGTCTCGGTGTCGCCCGCCTGGGTAGTGGTCTTCACCGGTGTCTCCACCAGTTCGTTCACGTCGGAGACGGCTGACCAGATCTCCCCGTCCGGCACGACGATGGGCCACTGGAACGTGTCGCCGGTCTTCGGCAGCTCAGGGGAACTGCGCTCGCGGGCGGTCGGCTCAGCGCCGCCGTCGGTGACCGGGATGCCGGTCATCGGGCCCATCGGCATGTCAGGCACGATCGACATCGTCCTGGCGGCGGCGGGAAGCGGCGGGAAGTAGACCTCCACCGGATAGCGCACGCCTGGCACGAAGTCGTCGGGATAGTCGAAAGCGGACTTGCGGTGCCTGGTGCCGAAGGCGTCGCCGTTGTGGTCGTTCTCGCGCAGGGTGAAGTAGACCTTCCTGTCGATCGGGTCGAACAACCTGAACCTGGCGAAGGAGGTCGGCATGGTGCCGTAGCCGAAGTCGCCGGCGGTGTTGGTGGTCGCCGTGGTCATGATGTCCATGCGTAGCACGGTCAGCTTGGCGTGCCGCTCGATGGCCCGAATTTTGATCTTGAAGGGGTTGGCGATGTAGAAACCGACCATGCCCTCGCTCACGTAGCCCGCCTCCGCGGTAGCCGGGGTGGAGGGCGGCGCCGAGGGGCTGGTGCTGGAGGCCGCGGCTGTCGGGGTGTCGCGCACCGGCTGATCCTTCGGCCCGCATGCGCAGGTCAGGGTCGCTGTGAGCACAAGAACGGTCGCTCGCAAAAGGTGCATACCGACACAATCTTTTAAGTCTGACAAGTCAGCCCTCCAGGCTATGGATCACCTGAGTGGCACGCCTGCAGATCGGCCAAACCATCCCGTCGATTCGCGAGCGGACGGCACTGCCAGGCGTCCGGCCTCGGGCATGTCGACCCGCACAGCCGGATGCCGGCCCCCTGGGGTGCCTACGACGCCGCCGAGCACGACGAACGCGTGCGCAGCCCAATAGTTTCACCCTCCGCTTATATAAGTCAATGCCGATAAAGCGGAGGATGGGCGGGGAAGATCTCGGGAAGTGGTTCGAGCAGGCGATCGAGTGCCGTAGTTCTGCTGGGTGTGCCTCAACGCAGACTCATCGCCCTCGCCCGGCAGGCCGAGCCCCGCCGCGCAAGAGCGTCACGGACGGCGGCCAGTGGATCTCAGGCCGTCGAGCACGTGGAGCGAGAACGGATCAACCCCCGTGACGAACTGCTCCTATTGGATGAGCCACTGCTGGTCACGGTAGCTGCTGTTGCAGGCCCACAGGGTCACCCTCTTGCCGGGTGTCGCCTCGCTGTGCGAGATGACCAGGCACAAACCTGTCGCGGCGTTGACCAGCCGGCCGCCCTGATGGCTCCAGTACTGGACGGAGCCGCCGTTGCATGGGTTCTGGACGGCGGGCTTGCCCGGCTTGCCCTCGCCCTTGCCCAGGCACATCCCGGACGCCTTGTTGACGAGCTGGCCGCCCTTGCGGATCCACTGCTGCTCGGGGCCGTTCGTGCAGGTCCACTGGATCACCGCCTTGCCCGCGACGGCTTCGCCGTGGGGGACGGCCAGGCACAGTCCGGTCGCCTGATTCCTGACGGTCGAGGCGCGCTGGGCAAGCGTCGGAGTGGGAGCGGGGGTGGGCCGTACGGTCGGCTCCTGGGGCTTTGGCGATTCCGTGGGACGCGTAGGGGTGGGAGTGACGGTCTTGGTCACCGTGGGCGTCGGCGTGGGCCTGCGCTTCTTCCTGGTCGGGGTCGGGACCGGCTGCGGATAGACCGGGACCTGCACCGTCACCGTGGGGTTCGGAGTGGGCCGCTTGCGCTTCTTCCTCGCCGGAGCGGGCGTGGGCGTGGGGGTCGGTGTGGGGGTCGGCGTGGCGGCCGGGCGCGCGTTGTTCGCGAGCAGCGCGGTCTTGGGTGGCTCGTCCCGGCCGCCCAGCAGCAGCCATCCGGCGACCACGCCGATCACCGTCACCACCGCGATCCCGGAGATGACGGGCACCCGCAGGTCGCGCTTCTTCCTGGGCGCGGGCGGCCGCACCTGCGGTTGCTTCCGGGCGGCCGGAGCGGGAGCGGACGGGGTGCCGCTGATCAGCAGCTGCTGCGCGTACTGCGCGGGCGGGCGGGCGGCCGGGTCCTTGGCCAGGCAGGCGGCAACGACGTCGCGTAACGCGCCGGACATCGTCCCCAGGTCCGGCTGGCCGCGCAGGATCCGGTCGAAGACGGCGGCGGGCTCGCCGTCGCCGAACGGCGGGCGTCCCGTCGCGACGTGGACGATGGTGCAGGCCCAGGCGAACATGTCGCCTGCCGGGGTGAACTCGTCCGCGGCGACCTGCTCAGGGGCCGTGTAGGCCGGGGCGCCGCCGCGCGAGAGGCCGAACCCGGTCACGGTGGCACCTTCCGGGCCCTGGATCACGTTGCCGGGGTGCAGGTCACCGTGGACGATCCCGGCGCCGTGCAGCGCGCCGAGCGCGGTGAGCGTCCTGACCGCGGCCTGGTCGAGCTCATGGCCGCCACGCGGTCCTTCGACCGACACCAGCTCGGCGAGGGACGGCCCGGGCACGAACTCGCCGGCCACGTACGCCCATTCGCCCACGCTGCCCACCTCGACCACGCGGGCGGTGCAGAAGGGCGGCAACTGGGCCAGCAGGTCGTACCCGCCGGGTGGCAGGAACGCGTGGATCGCCACGGCGAGGCCATCCGCCCGCCGCCCGCAGAAGACGCGCTCGCCCAGCCGTCCTTCGAGCCGGTACCCGCCGATCGCGACGGGGTCGTTGCCACGTAGTGCCTGGATCATCGCCAAACCTCCGGAGGCCCAAAGCTAGCAACAATTGAGGCGGACGTGGCTTATGTTGACAATCTCCGTCAAACCCGATCCGGGTGCCTCTATTGTTGTGCGCTGCGATCACCACGAATGGTTCGGAAGGGACAACAAATGCCCCCCAGGCTTGGCGCGACCCCCGAGGCACTTGAGACGATGGGCAAGACGTTCGCTCAGCAGGGCGAGGCGGCGCAGTCGATGAAGGCGGCGCTCGACGCCCAGGTCCAGCAGATCCCCGACGTCTGGTCCGGCGGCAACGCGGAGAAATTCAAGGCGGCGTGGGAGACGTACAAGAAGACGTTCGACAATCTCCAGCGCGACCTGCAGGAAGCCCAGCAGGGCATCCAGAAGCAGAAGGCGGCGCTCATCGCCACCATGGGCGGGGGCGGCTGACCGGCGCGTCCCGCCGGACGAAGGAGCGGCGGCCGTCCCGCCGCTCCTCGCTCCTCAGGGAACGGCCACCTGCACACGTTCCCACGTGCCGCCCCTGAACAGCAGAGCCCGGCCGGGCGGCCCGATCCCGGTGGCGACGCTGCGCGGGAGCTGGACGCCGAACAGGTCGCCCTGGCCTGGCTGGTTGGGCCGCAACAGGAGTCCCGACCGGGTCCGCTTCATGGCCACGACGGGGCCCGAGTACATGCTGTCCAGGTCGTCGACGTTCCCGGCGCCGATCACGAGGTTCCCGCTGTCCCGCGACTCGCCGACGTGATCGGTGATCCAGTCCGCGAGCGGGCTGGAGTTCCCCAGCAGCTCCAGGTCGTCGATCAGCAGCGCGCAGCGGCCCGGGGCGGCGACGGCCTCGCGTACCCGCTCGGCGTCGGCGTCGCCGCCGAAGCAGGCCCGGACGCCCGGACGGTCGCCGAACTCGCGCAGAGGGCTGAGCCGCGGGGTGACGAGCACCGCCTGCCAGCCCCTGTTCAGCAGGCACGTCAACATCGTGCACAGGGCCGTGCTCCGGCCCGACTTCGGCGTCCCGGCGACCACCAGCGCCGGGCCGTCCTCGCCGGTACGGAAGAACCGCGCGCCCAGCGTGTCGCCGCCCACCCCGACCACGACCGCGTCCGGCGGCGGCTCCTGACCGGCCAGCGCGAGCGTCTCGGCCAGCGTGATGCCGGACGGCAGCGCGTCCACGCGGAACGGCCGCCGCCCCGGCGGCAGGCTCCCGTGCCGGCCCTTCGCGGTACGCGCCACCTGGTGCAGGGCCGCGACCTGCGCCGTGCCGGCCGGATCGCGGTCGAGGAGCGCGACCTGCACCTCCCGCAGCTCGGACGTCGCGCGGAAGGCGCGGCCGGCGGGCATGTGCTCGGGAACGTCCCTGGTCTTCATCCCGACGTAGGTGTAGTCGGTGGGGTCGGTGAGCCTGAGCACCAGCCGGTCGTCGAAGAGCGTGGCGATCCGCCCGACCAGTGTGCTGCGGTCACCCGTCAGTACCACCTTCACCCCGGCGCCCGGTCCCTCCTGGAAGATCTGCATCCACTGGTCGATCAGCACGCCGTGGTCGACGGACTCGAAGGCCGCGTGGAAGCCCTCCCAGCGGTCGAAGAGCACGAGGACGTAGGGCAGCCGCTCCTCCGGCCGCACCGCGGCCCGCTGCTCGGTGACGTCGGCGAAGCCCTGCGCGGACAGCGCCTGCTGGCGCTCGACGATCGTCTCCAGGAGGCGTTTGGTCAGCCGTCCCAGCCGGTCGGGTGAGTCGCGGCCGACGACCGCGCCGCAGTGCGGCATCCCGGCCAGGGGCAGCAGGGCGTTGTTGCCGCAGTCCACGCCGTACAGGTGCACGTCGGCCGGGCCGCACAGGAGGCCCGCCGACGCGGCGATCGCGCGCAGCACGGTCGAGCGCCCGGTACGCCCGCCGCCCACCACGAGAAGGTGCCCGGCCGTGGCGAGGTCGTAGTACTCGGTCCGCCGCGACTGCTGGGACGGCAGGTCGGCCAGGGCGAACGGCAGCCGCAGCGCCCGCCCGCCGGAGGGCGGCAGCTCGGACATGGTGACGAGCTCGGGCAGCGGAGGCAGCCACGGGCTGCGCGTACGTTCGAGCCCGAGCTGCGTGGCCGCCGCGCCCACCGCCTCCACCAGTACGGACAGGTCGGTCAGCATGGTGGCGTCGTCCTCGTCGCCGCCCGCAGGGGCCGCGGGCGGAGTGATGCCGAGGTCCTGCCAGGCGACCGGTTGGACGCGCACCTCCCGCGCCGCCGCCCGGCCCTGGCCCGGACGCCTCCCGCCGATCCGGGCCGACTGTACCGCGTGCAGTGAGGAGGCTCCTGACCTGATGAAACACCGTCCCGGAGTGGTCTTCGAGATCGCGGCGGCGTTGCGGGAGTCGATGACGTCCATGGACTCCTCGTTGCTCGTCACGCGCAGCGCGATCCGCAGGTTGGTGTTGGCCGCGATGTCGGGCGTGACCACGCCGCCGGGGCGCTGCGTGGCCAGGATCAGATGGACGCCGAGCGACCGGCCACGGCGGGCGATGTCCACCAGGCCGAGGATGAAGTCCGGCAGCTCGGTCACCATCGCCGCGAACTCGTCGATGACCAGGAGGAGCCGGGGCATCGGCTCCAGCGGCCGGCCCGCATCGCGGTAGTCGTTGTAGTCCTCGATGTCCTTGGCGTCCCCCCTGAGCAGCAGGTGCTCGCGCCGCCTGAGCTCGGCGGCCAGGGACTCCAGCGCCCGCTCGGTGAGGTGGCCGTCCAGGTCGGAGACCATGCCGACGGTGTGCGGCAGCTTGGCACAGTCCTTGAACGCGCTGCCGCCCTTGTAGTCGATGAGCACGAAGTTCATCTCGTCGGGCCGGTTGTGCACCGCGAGCGAGGCGATCAGCGACTGCAGCAGCTCCGACTTGCCGGCGCCCGTCGTTCCGGCGATCAGCCCGTGGGGGCCGTCGAGGCGCAGGTCCACGCTGTGGATTCCCTCCGCGCCCACGCCGATCGGCACCCGCGTCGTCCGGCCCCTTTCCCACAGGGTGTGGATCTGCTCGGGGCGGGGGCTGGGCAGGCCGAGCAGGTCCAGCAGCCGGGCCGAGGACGGGATGACCGAGTCGGCGTCCTCGCGGCCGATGTCCCGCAGGGGCGCGATCGCCCGGGCCAGCCGGTCGCACCACTCCACGCTGACCTGGTCGCCGACGGCCTCGGGCGGCACGTCGTGCTGGGCGCCGCCGCGCAGCCGTACCAGGCCGGGGCGCTCCTGTTCGCAGACGGCCACGACCGTGCACTCCTCGGGCAGCAGCCGCTGGTCGTCGTCCACGCAGAGGGCGTAGATCCCCACCGTCGGCCCGAGCTGCAGGATCTGCGGGACTCCGGGCAGCCCGCGCAGCGCGCGGGCGCCGTCCAGCACCACCAGCACGTTGTACGGCCGCGCGCTGGCGTACCCGCCGGACGGTCCCTGCCCGAAGGAGAAGAGCGCACCGGCGTCGGGCGACCGGTGGAGTTCCCTGCGCGCGTTGATCTTACCGATCAGCTCGCCGATGCGCCGTGCGGCCGAGTCGGGGTCGTTGCCGACCAGGGCCACGCACTCCTCGCCCTCCCGGGGCACGCAGTGCGGCAGCCACCGGACCCAGTCCCAGTTCGCCACTCCCTGCGGGTCGGCGCTGAGCACGACGACCGCCAGGTCGCGCGGGCTGTGCAGGGCCGCCGCCTGCGCGACCAGCCAGCGGGCGAGCGATCGGGAGGCGGCCGGCCACCCGGTGAGGCCGATGACCCCGGCCTGGGGGAGCGGCAGCACCACGGGCACCGCGTGTGACACCGGAACCGGCGGCTGCTCCTTCATCGCGGACATGACGCCCTGCTCCGGGACAAGCTCGATCTTGGACGGCAGGTCGGCCAGCCCGACCCGCAGATGCAGGGTGTCCGGATCGTGCAGGCGGCGCTCCCAGAGGCGCTGCCGTGGGCCGACGGCGTTCAGGAACACCTCGGCGGGGTCGGGGAACTCGGCCCGGCGATCCCGCTGGTCGGCCCTGCGCAGCTCCTCAAGTCGCTGCTCGAAGGCCGTCATACGGGCCTGGTAGTCCTTCATGGCCTGGCGGTACTGTCTGCGCCCGTACCGCCGGTCGCTCCACCACTGCGCGACCATGGTGATCGGCGTCAGAAGCGCCATGAGCAGGAACCAGGGGGTGGACAGGGCGACGGCCATGACGACGCCGCCCGCCCCGAAGATCACGCTCGCCAGCAGTTGGAGGCGGTGGTAGTCCTGGCGTGCCGGATGGCCGGGCACCTCGACGGTGTGCACGACGGCCGGCTTGTTGAGGCGCGGCGGGCGGTTGTAGGCCAGGTTGCCCTCCGGCATGACGCTCACGTGCGCGTCCGGGGGAGTGGGCGCGGCCAGCGTGAGGAGGGTCATGCCGGCCTTGAGCACCCCGCCGACCGGCCACGGGACCGGCTCGTAGAGCCGCTCGCCGTCCAGCGTGACGCCATCGGCCATGGGCGCCACCATGACGCCGCCCGCCTCCACCCGTAAGTCGGCGACGCAGTCGGGTGCGGCGGGGTCGTCGACCGTGATCGTGCACCACCGGCCCGATCCGACGGTGGCCGTCCCGTAGCCCAGGCGGTGCACGCCACCCGCGGACGGGCCGCCGCTGACCCGCACCTCGGCCACGCCGGCGGGCTGGTCGCCCTTCCTGGTGGCGGTGGCCGCCGTGGCGCTGAAGGCCACGACGTCGCCGTCCCGCAGCGCCGCGGCCACGGGCGCGTCCGGGTGCAGCGGCACGCCGTCCGCCCAGAGGCCCTGCGCCGGAACCTGGAGGTGCTTCTGGAAGGCGTGGACGAGGTGGCCCACGGTGGCGCTCTCGTCGCCGCTGATCACGACGTCGCGCAGCCCCCGGCCGGTCAGCGCGCTGAGGGAGAGGCGCATCAGGAACACCGCCCATTGTTCGCTTTCGCCACGCAGGCAGCATAGCGACCGCCTTTCTCCAGATTTGTCATGATCATTCAGCTATCATGACGCTCCAGGGTGAAATGATCATTCGGAAAGGCTGCTGCGCATGGGTTTTCTAGGCGGAAAACCGGACAACATGGACGCGGGCGCCCAAGGGATGGCCAGCGTTCACTCGAGCCTCACGGGGTTGATGACCGAGGTGACAAGTGCTTTGCGCGGAGTCGCGGCGGCTTCGGAGAACAGCGTCCCTCCGGCCGCCAGTGACGCCACCGCCGGTTTCCGGCGCACGGCCGGGCACCTGACGGCGGACGTGAATTACCTCGGCCAGGCGCTGCGGGCCATGTCGGCGAATCTGCGCAAGACGACGGGAGGCGAATGAGGTGACCGCCCCTTTCAAGGTCCCGAAAGGCGACCCTGGAGCGCTCCGCCGCGAGGCCGCCCGCCTCGGCCGCGCCGGCGAGGACCTGTTCCGGGCCTCCAAGCAGGTCGAGGCCCACGCGGTCACCGCGCTCAACGGCTGGACCGGCATCCACGCCGCCATGTTCGCCGTCAGCGCCGGCGGCACCTTCACCGCGCTGGAAGTGGAAGGAAACGCCCTCAAAGCGGTCAGCCAGGGGGTGAAGAGGTACGCCGCGGCCCTGGAGAAGGCGCAGAAGGAAATGCGCGACTGGATCATCCGGGGATACGAGGACGACGAGAGGGAGCTCGCCAAGCCCGGCTTGTCCGCAGAGCGGCAATCGTACCTGAGAGGCCGATTATTTACCTTTTGGCCGCAAATGGCAGAAGGGAACAAGGGCGACCTTCTGCGGGACGGCGACAAGGCCACCGCACCCCTCTATGCGCTGGCCCAGCTGAAGCTGGAGAAGAAGGCGGACCCCGACCCGAAGGGCCTGCTGGACCGTTTCCGGCACTCGGCGCAGTACAAGGGTTACGCGGCTTTCAAGGGCGCCACGGACCCCGTGCTCGCCTTCCTCGGGCTCCTGGACGGGGGCACCAAGGCCGCCACCGTGTTCCAGTACCTGAAGCAGGGCGTGCTCGGCAAGATGGCCAAGCGCAAGCTCTCCAGGGCCGAGCTCGAGAAGGCGCTGATCACCCAGCTCTGGAGGGAGGGCGGCACACCGCGCGGCGAGCTGGGGGCCAGGGCCCGCGAGCTGGCCGGAAAGATCGCGGCCGCGAACCAGCGGGTGGAGACGGCCGAGCGCATCATGGCCGAGGCGCGGCCCCAGCTCGCGGCCGACCTGGGTGAGGGCCTGGCCGCGGGCAGGTACGCCAAGGTGGCCAAGGGCCTGGCCAAGGGCTCCGCGGTCCTGGGCATCATCGCCGGGGTCGACGACATCCTCAACAATCAGGACACGGGCTGGGTCCGGACCGGCAACTACGTCGCCGGCGGCTCGGGAATCGCTGGCGGCCTGCTGGTCCTGTTCGGCGGCGTCATCGGCTCGTTCACCGGCGCGACGGAGGCGGTCGTCATCACCGGCCTCGCCCTCGGGACCATCTCGGCGGGCTGGACGTTCGGCAAGTGGGGGGTCGAGAAGGGCAAGGAGAACAAGCAGGCCAGGGGCGTCGGCAACTGGCTGAAGAAGCACACGACCGACAAGGCCGTCGACGGCTGGCGGAAGCTCACCTGGTCCTTGACCCATCCTGCGAGGTGACATGGAATCCCTGCTCGAACGCGCACGGACCGCGTACGTGCCCGTCATCGCTCTCACCGACGAAGAGCTCACCGTGCTCGACGGCCCCGACGCCGACCAGCTCGCCCCCCGCCCCTGGTACGACTCCCAGGATCCGGCAGCCAGGGACACCGCCTGCATGGTGGCCCTGCGCAGCCTGGTCGCGCGCGGCATCGCCCGCCCGGAGCCGACCGGCGAGGGCGACGACGACGTCGCGCTGCTGCTGTCCGACGACCTGCAGGACCTGCTCGCCGCCCGCCGTACGCCCCGGCACGTCGTGATGGCCGAGCGGATCCTCGCCGACAGCAGGCAGGCCCGCGTCTTCTACGTCGGCCCCGGGCCCGTGGCCGTGGAGGAGAACGTCAACGAGAGCGGCCTGCACGGCCTGGCCATCGGGCCGATCGAGCGGCTGGCCGAACGGTTCGCCGAGTTCTGCGACCCGCACGCGGGAGCCGGGCAGCGGCAGGGGAACGGGCTGCGGCGGGTCGCGCTCACCGACATCGCGCGCGGCGTGGGCCAGGACATCTTCGCCGAGGCCCTGGCGATCACCCAGATCAGCCACCACCGCCTCGGCCCGGCCGACGAAGTCGAGGAGACACGCTGGACGATCTACGCGCCACAGGGCCGCGTGGTGCTGGCCGAACCTGAGGCGGACGGCGAGGACGGCGTGCTCGTCCTGACCGATCTCGGGCCGCGCGAGCTCCGCGAACACCTCCTCGACCTGCTCCGCCCGTCTGTCTGAGCCCCCACGGCCCCACCCTGAACGGCCTGCCACCCGCCGGCCGCGTACCCGACCTCACTGGACAGAACAACTGGCGACGCGCGACGCCGTGCTCGTCAGCGCGGGACTCGACGCGGTGACGACCGCCGCCGCTGTCCGAGGGACACATGCCAGGTCAGAGCAGGTGAGGCAATTTGTTGACCTGCGGCGATACGGGCTTGGGGATCGGACGGAATTTAGGTTCTGATCGGTCGGGACCGCCCATGTACCGGATGACAAGATCCATACTGGCTGGCCGAACCGTGCGGCGGAGATGATGTCGCTGACACCCATGCTGGTCATCTGGGGGCGGTGAGGTCGGCGTTCTTGAGCCGCGCCAGACCGTGGACCTCGCCATCCACCTGTAGCAGCTGCACGACGCCCGAGCCCGTGGCGAGCGTCCTCCCGCTGATGCCCTGCTCGGCCTGCCACCTTGTCGGGCGGTCGGCTCATATGCCGGCGGGCCTCTGGTCAGAAGGCCCGCCACGCCGAACTCACCTCAGAATGTAGAGGCGGTGGACCGGCCCCACCAGGATCTTCTTACACTTGTAGTCCTTCGCGTAGCGGACGGCCTTGTAGTAGCGCCCCGCGACCTGGCACGCCTGCTTAACGGCGAATACTCCCGAGAAATGCCACTTTGCCGCCGCGGTAACCGTCGCAGCAGTCGAGGCAGAGGTGAGGGAGACGGAGACGCTGCTCGTGACGGCAGGGCTTGCCTGGGCGGAGGCCGCCGAGATGCCCGCTACGCCCGGCGCCAACGAGACCGCCACAGCTGCGGTGAGCGCTGCCGTGATCATACGAACCTGCATGACGATCGCTTCCTCTCACGAAATGGATGAGCACCTTGCCTGACGTTGCGGTGCAACAGTCGGGCGGATCATGTGGAGAATTCGTTGAGGATGTGTTGACTCCGTGTCATTGAGCACGTTGCTCGGGGACCGCACGGTACTTCAGTCGGCCGCCGTTGCGAGCGGCCTCCCGGCTCACCGTGGATACCGGGCGGCCGATCGACACGGCGGGGGAGACTTCCTCGGGCCACCCAACAGCCCTCAAGTCGACCCTTCTCACTCTGGCAGGGCGTCAGAACTCCCAGGTGTCGTCGCGCAGGAGCACCACCTTCCCGCCGGGCCCCAGCCCGGTGACGGTGACGTCCGGGCCGCCCACCATGAAGTCGACGTGCACGCGCGAGGTGTTCACGCCTGCCGCGTCCAGCCGTGCGGGGTCGTCCGTGCGCAGGTGGGCGGGCACGCCAGGAGGCAGCCCGGCGCCCCAGGCCAGGTGGCAGGTGGCGTTCTCGTCCAGAAGGGTCTCCAGGTAGGTGATGCCGCTTTCGCCCACCCGCGAGGAACGGTCGACCAGAGCGAGCTCGCCCAGCCGGGCCGCTCCCGCGTCGGTGGCCTGGTGTGCGCGGACGACGTCGGCTCCGGTGCTCGCTCTCACGTCGGTCACGACGCCATCGGCGAAGGTCAGCTCCAGGTCGCGGATGAGGGTGCCGTCGAGGGACAGCGGCCGGGTGGCGCGGACCGTACCGGTGACGCGCCGGTAGTCAGGGGTGGTGAATACTTCCTCGGTCGGCAGGTTGGCCTGGAACGGGCGGCCATTGACGTCCTCCAGGCGGGCGGCGGTCCAGTGGGCGTCCGGGAGCAGTCCGATGGTCAGGTCGGTGCCGGGGCCCTCGAACCGCACGGCGTCCAGGCGCATCTCGGTGAGCCGTCGAGCGCGATCGAGCAGTTCGGCGATGCGCTGCCGCCACGCCTCGCGCGGATCGGGCTCGTCCAGACGGAGGATGCGGCGCAGGTGCCGCCACAGCGTGGCCTGGTCGGGTTCGCCGAAGACGGCACGGGCCCACTCGGGGGTGGGGTAGGGGACGATCGTCCAGCGGACCAGGTTGTTGAGCTGGAGCCGCTGCCGTGAGGTCAGCGACGGCATGCGGTCCAGTCCGACGCGGATCGGATCCAGCCCGGCCAGGAGGTCGGGGGCAGAGGCGCCGCGGACGTTGACGATGATGCCGCCGTTCCGCCCCAGTTCGTCGTTGCGGGCGTCGAGCCACGAGGGCACCTCGGCCAGGCTCGCGGTGTTGGCGTGCCGGAGTCGGGATCGTTTGGCGTGCGGATCGAAGTACCAGATGTCGGCGTAGCGGGCGCCTCTGGCGTAGGCGGCTTCGGCCAGGGCGCGGGCGAGCGGGGCGTGCTCGATCTCGGCGTTGATCAGCACCCGGTCGTCCGCCAGCAGGGGCACGGCCACGTCGAACACGACGTCGGCATAGCCGGACAGGTCAGCGGGGGGAATGGTCAAGGGGGGCTCCTTCTGTTCGTTGTGGCGCATGGGCAGGAACAGCAGCACTCCGGCGGCGGACACGGCGCCCACGAGGGCGAAGCCGCCGGCCAGGCCGAACCGGTCGGCGAGGACGCCGAGGGACAGGGCAGCGCTGAGGAATCCGACGTCGAAGAAGGCCGTCGTGGTGGCGACGGCGGATCCGCGCTCGCCGGCGGGCAGGCCGTGCACCGCCATCCTGAGGAAGGCGGGCAGCCCGAGGCCCTGCCCGGCGCCGATCAGCGCGATCGCGCACCATGTCCCGACCGGCGAGGGCCAGGCGGCAAGCAGGATCGATCCCGTCCCGGTCAGTAGGAGGGAGGCGACGGCCAGGCGCGTCGGGGCGGCCGTGGCGAGCAGGCGATGTCCGGCCAGTCGGACGGCGACGAGGACGCCGCCGTAGACCAGGAAATGGAGGCCGCCGGAGCCGCTGCCGAGCGCGGCGAGGTGCAGCGGCAGGAAGGCGCTGATGGCGGTGTAGCCCCACACGGAGGCCAGGTAGCCGAAGCCGGGTCGTAGAGCGGACGCGTGGTACAGCCGGGCCCGCCCGGTTCCCGGATCCGGGCCGGTCCTCTCCGTGTCAGGGCTCATGGTCTTCGGCAGGGTGAAGCCGAGCCCAGCCGACCCCAGCGCCACGGCCGCGGCGGCGAACCCGGACGCGGCGTACAGTGTCTCGGCGATGACAGGCCCCGTGAGCAGGCCGGCGTTGACGACGACGGAGAAGTGGTTGATCGCCGCGCCGGGCCGCCGGTGGTCGCTGGCCAGAGTGGCGAGGCCCACGTAGGCGAGCGCCTCACCGAGGCCGGCGACGCCGCGCAGGACGAAGAAGAGCGGCAACTGTCCGACGGCGAGCAGCGCGAGGGACGTGCCGGACAGCAGCAGCGCGCCCGCGCACAGGGCCGTGCGGCGTCCGGCCCTGTCGGCCACCCGTCCGGCCATCGGGCGGGCGAGCACCCCGGCCGCCGCGGTGACGGCCAGCGAGACGCCCACCATGCCCGCCTGCTGGCCCAGCGGGCCAGTGAGGTACCGCGGAACCGCCGGGACGAGCAGTCCGATCGACAGGAACGCGCCGGCCGCGCAGCCGAGCAGGCGGCCGATCATCGTTCGTCACGTAATTCGAGCAGGATCGCGGTCATGCTGACCTTGACGCCGTCGTGCGGCGGTCCGGCTTTGTCGTGCAGGAGCGCCACGGCCTGGTCGATCAGGCCGACGATCTCCTCCCAGACGGGCCTGGCCAGCCACACCTCGGCGTCCATGGACGTGCGCCGGCGATCGGCCTCAGCCAGACGCCTGGCCAGGTCGGTGCTCATCGCCTGGTGGAGGAGTTGCCGTCCCTCGGACCGGTCGAGGCGCTCGCCGCTGGATGGGTCGTACCGGTAGCGCAGCTGCGGGCGGCCCTTGCCTGCCCGCGGACGCTCGTCCGTCTGCTGGAGGAAGCCCGCTTTGACCAACTGGCGCAGGTGGTAACTGGCCGAGGCGTGCGCGATGCCGAGTTCGTCGGCGACCTCGGTGGCCGACATCGACGCGCCGGTGAGCAGCGACACGATGCGGATACGCAGCGGGTTGGCCAGGGCGCGCAGGGGAACAAGGTCATCCCGATTTTCCAAAGGCACCTTGGGATACTAATTTTCCCAACAGCTCTTGGGAAGAGGTGGCTTGCCGGTCTGCCAGAACGAGCGACATCCGTTAGGGTTCACCGATGCTGCTGACGATCCTTGGCGGATGCGGTGCGTGGCCGGCGGCGGGCCAGGCCTGCAGTGGTTACCTCGTGGAGCACGACGGGTTCAGGCTGCTCGTCGACCTTGGATCTGGGACGGTGCCGCGACTGCTGGAACGGGTCGACGCCGATCAGATCGATGCGGTGTTCATCAGCCACGGACATCCCGACCACTGCGCCGACCTGAACCCGCTGCTCCGGGCGCGCACAATGCGTGATGACCCGCCGGCGCCGTTGCCGGTGTACTCGCTGCCCGGCGCCCTGGACGCGGTGCTCGCGCTGGACCGCCCAGGAGTGCTGACCGACGCCTACGTCCTGCACGAGTTCACCGACGGCAGCAGATTCGACATCGGTCCGTTTCGCGCACAGACTCGCCTGCTGCCGCACTCGGTACCCAATGCCGGCATACGGCTGGCAGCGGGCGGACGGGTGCTCGCGTATACCGGCGACAGCGGCCCGAGCCCCGACAGGGTGGAACTGGCGCGTGACGCTGACCTGCTACTCGCCGAGGCCACCTATGTGAACCAGGTCCCGGAGGATGCCCGACGTCACCTGACCAGCGCCCGTCAGGCAGGCCGGCAAGCGCTGGAAGCCCATGTCCGGCACCTGCTGCTGACGCACCTGCAGCCAGGCGCGGACACCTCGGCCGCGCGAGCCGCCGCCCGGGCCGAATACGACGGTGAGATCGGCATCGCCACGTCCGGTCTCACCGTCGACCTCTCGTGCGCCAAGGTCGCAGGGATCGAAGAACGTTCACCGGACGCAGGCTTGGACAGAACTCCACCCTGTGGGAGCCCGAAACCCGGCCGTTGAGGTTGACCTGGGGTTCGGCGTTCCTGTCCTGGCGGGCATGATCGCTGTTCATGGCGTTGCGGTTGCCATCTGATCTTCGTTAAGCCAAGCCGGCGCACGTTGTGATCAGCAGGGCGATCCGGATGACCTGCGTGGACGACATTGTCGGCAAGGAACGCCTACGCGAGCACGAACACTTTCACAACCAGCACCGCGCCCACCGTCCTGAACCAAGCAGCCCCGCTGCGTCCCCTCGTGGACCCGATCACGGACCCTGAGCGAACCAGCAGCCTGAACATACGCCGACAGACCGGCTCGACGGCGTCCTCTACAAAGATCCGCATGCCGCTTGAACTGCATTGATGAGATTTCCGGCAGGTGCAGAGTCGACCAGCCCGCCTCGCGCGACCCAATCGAACTCACCACACAAGCAGAATCACAGAAGTCGATCGCCTGGTTACACCACTCCACGGACGACATCCTGACCGATCGCAACTACATCAGGATTGACTTATATAAGTTGCGACTGAAATTATGGCTCCTGCGCGCACTCGACGTGGTCGGCGGCGCTATCGGCATCTTCGGTGCCCGTACGGCGCCGACTCCAACCACTCGGGGAAGTCGGCATCCAGTTGGAGCGCTTTCGCAAATTCTGGAGCCGGCACCTGGACGCGCGGGCCACTGAAGTCGCGCGTGGCCCGGCGCGAGCGCCGCCGCCTGCTTGAGGAGACTCCGTCCGCTGAGGGACGACCAGGCTCGAACGACGAGAAGAAGGACGAATGATCGACATCGTCAATCAAATAAACGCCACCCAGCGGGAGATCGGCAGCCAGTCGGTCGCCGTCGGCGCGGGACGCTCACTGCTGCTGCGGCGCACGTACGACGCCACGATCGAGGCCGTGTGGAGCGCCTGCACCGACCCCGACCGGATCAGCCGATGGCTCACCCTGATCGACGGCGACCTGCGGCTCGGCGGCACGTTCCAGCTCAAGGACAACGCCGGCGGGGAGATCCTGCGCTGTGAGAAGCCCCATCTGATCAAGGTGACCTGGGTATTGGGGGAGGGCATGCTCACCGAGGTCGAATTGCGCCTGGCGCCCGGCGGTGACGGCGGTGGGACCGTGCTGGAGCTGGAGCACGCCGCATCTGCCGAGATCGTCGATGAGATGGCACGTACGTACGGGCCCGGTACCACGATCGGCATAGGAGTCGGCTGGGACCTCGCGCTGCTCGGTCTCGACCTGTTCCTGCGCCGCGTCACGTTCGACCCCGCGACATGGGGCCACACGCCCGAGGCGAAGGAGTTCGTCACCGCCAGTTGCCACGCCTGGGGACCCACGGTCCAGGCCGCTTGGGGCGCCGGCGACGACGCCTTCGCCGCGGCCGTCGCCTTCGCCGCGCAGCACTTCGCCCCCGAGACCGGCAGGGACGGCGACAGATGACCCGCCGCGCGGTGAGTCGTCCCGTTCTCAAGAGAGGAGCAGGCCGGATGACCGACAACCCCACCACCACAGCGGTCAGCAGGGCGACGCGGACGCTGCTGATGTGCGGCACCGTCGCCGGCCCGCTCTACATCATCGTGGTCCTGCTGCAGATGCTCACCAGGGACGGGTTCGACATCAGCCGGTACCCGGCCAGCATGCTGAGCAACGGCGACGAAGGGTGGATTCAGATCGCCAACTTCGCGGTCAGCGGCCTGCTGTTCGTGGCCGGAGCGGTCGGCCTGCACCGGGCTCGTGGTCCGGCGGGCTGGGGCGGCGCCTGGGGGCCGCGACTGGTCGGCGTCTTCGGCGCCGGGATGATCGCCGCTGCCTGCTTCTCCGCCGACCCTGCCGACGGCTTCCCGCCCGGGACGCCCGTCGGCCCGCCCACAAGCATGAGCACGCAGGCGATGCTGCACCTCCTCGTCTCCGGGATCGCCTTTCTCGCGCTGATCGCCGCGTGTCTCGTGTTCGGACGGCAGTTCGCGGCGGCCGGCCGTCGCCGCTGGGCCGCCTTCAGCAGGATGACCGGCGCGATCTTCGTGGCGGCCTGGATCTCGATCTTCGCGGCGCAGGGCTTCAGGGTGGCCAACGTCGCGTTCGCCCTGGCCATCGCGCTCAGCATGGCATGGGCGTCGCTCCTGGCCGCGTACCGGCTGGCTTCGACCCGACGTCATCGCGGCGTCGCCCTGACCGTGGTTTGAGCGGGCATCGACCATGTCACCACGCACCTGAGCCATCCGCAGCCAAGCACTCCCGAGCGCCACGGCTACCGGATCGAGTTCGAATGGCAAGACAGTGGTCCGCCCCGGAATGTCCTGGAGCTCCTGCTCGACCCCGTCGGAGTCATCATTGGTGGGAGCTCGAAGGCCGAGAGAGTGGTGCGGGCCTGTCTCGATTGTGATGATCGGCATATTCGCCCAGCACGGTGCGGAGGTGCCGCTCACCCAAGATCAGCAGCCTGCCGGTGCACTCCGTGCGTGCGGTGCGGACCCATCGCTCGGCGAACGCGTTGGTGCGTGGTGCGCGCGGCGGGATCTTCAGCGCCTGAATGTCGTCGCCTGTGAACCCCTCATCGAAGCCGCTGGTGAACCCTTAGCGGCCTGTGTCCTGATCGCCATCATCTCCTCTCCTGCTTCGTCGGCCCAGGCATCCGCCACGGCGGCCAATCCGTGCGGCCAGAGCTACGCCCTGCGCAGCAGTGTTCTGGTTAATCAGCGATGGGACTGGAACAAGAAGAACAGCCGGACCTTCGTGGCTCCGGTGGCCACGATCAACATCTACTCCCGCGCCGGGTGGGGCCGAAGAACACGAATCAAGCGCGTTATCCTGCAGGTGCACTGGCCGACCAAGCCCGACCAAGCCCGGCCAAGGCTCCCAGGATCTCTACGGCGAGTGGTTCGACGCCAAAGACGTCGAGATCACCTCCCAATCGGCGGCTGGGCCGATCATCGTCAGCGTTCGCCGGTGTGTGACGGCCCCGCCGAGAAACACTCCGACGCCGTGCCCGTTGACTAGGAGCCACTAGCTAGGCGGTCGTCAGTTTCGCCAGGCGATCTTCTGCCCCCCGTTGTTCCCTCCCTCGCACCAGTATTCGGTTACCGTGATGAAGGTGAGCCCGGCAGGGTCGTTTTCGTTGTAGGTGTCGGGATCATATGCCTGGACTTGCCTCGGCACTGCTGCGCCACCGTAGTCGTTGCAGTCGGCGAAGCTGATGTCTGCGCTGGCGGGAGCGGCCACACTGAGTGCGGCGGCGGCTCCCAGAGCAGCGGTGATGACGGTAAGTCGCGTGATGCGCGTGAGCACTTGGGGCATCCTTTGGTCGGTGGAGCTATGGACACACCGACAGTAACTTAAAGTTATGGATAGTTACAGTTAGTAATTGCTGCGCCGGGAGACAGGGGCATCGGCCAAGGGTCGTGTTTCACGGCCGAAACCAGCAGCTTCGTCGCAGGTATCGACCTCGGAACCGCCACGCCCTCCAGCGGGAGCAGCCCCCCGCCGGGGAGTCGGTGAGGCCGTCGTGCCGCGACATGGTCTTGGACCATCGCCCCCCGGTAAGGATTACCCTACCAATAGTAACTCTATGCAGTCTTATAACTACTGAGTGTAGTCGCAATGGTGGGAGAGACCGCCCCGGGTGCATCAACGGCCATGACACCAGCACCCGGCCAGCCCCCCCAAAGGAGAGTCACCTTGTCACCGATCCCACGCTCCCGCGTCGCCGCCCTGCTGGCCACCCTGATCGCCGTCACCGGCCTCATCTCCCTCACCACCCCCGCCGACGCCGCCGGAAGCCTCACCTGCGACACCTCCGGCACCATGTACTTCAAGCCCGGAGTGCAGATCGTCCCCCTCAAGCAGGACATCGAGATCCGCGGCGCCAACGGCTCCTGCCGCGACTCCACCGGCCTGGGCATCGACGAGGCCAGGCTCACCGCGAACTTCAGCGGCGTCTGGCTCACCTGCGAACTCGGCGGCGGCGGCACCGGCCACGGCACCGGCACCCTGGACTGGACCCTCAACGACGGCAGGAAGGCCCGCAGCGACCTGGACCTGAACTTCGAAAGCAACATCGCCAGCGAGGTGACCCTGTCCGGGCAGGTCGTCGGCGGCCCCCTCGACGGCGAGAAATTCTCCGCCCACCTGCACGCCGATCTGTTCCGCGGCAGCCTCAAGTGCACCGTGGGCGGCCCCTTCGGCGGCGCCAAGAGCATCGGCTACCACGGCGACCTCACCGTCGGCTGAGCTCACCTCGCCCTGTCAGGGCAACCTGAGGCCACCCCCTGCAACAGCCACGCCGGCCCGGAGTCGCCCGAGCCCTGCGTAGGGCGGCACCGTGGCCGGCGCCCCTGCAAGGGCCTGCGTCGCGAGGCCACCCGGCAGGCGGCTGGGAGGAGACATCGTGATCAGCGGCCATGACGTGATCCCCAGTCACAACATTCTGTTCATCACGCTCGATTCACTTCGCTTCGATACGGCGCGTTCCGTTCTTCGTGCCGGCCGGAGCCCGAACCTGGCGCGGATCCTGCCGGACGGCCATTGGGAAGAGCGCCGGACCCTGGGGACCTACACCTTCCCGGCGCACATGTCGTTCTTCGCGGGCTGGCTCCCCACTCCCGCACGCCCCGGCCGGCCTCCCCGCCTCCTGGCCTGCCGCTCCCCGAACGGCGCCACCATCGGCGAGCGCACCTACGTCTTCGACGCGCCCGACATCGTCTCCGGCCTGGCCGGCCTCGGCTATCGCACCGTCTGCATCGGAGGCGTGGAGTTCTTCTCCCGCCTGACACCACTGGGCAGCGTGCTTCCCGCACTCTTCCAGGAGAGCCACTGGCATCGCCGGATGAGCGCCGACGAGCCGGACTCCACCCGCCATCAAGTCGATGTCGCTCTGCAGGTCCTGGACGGCCATCCCAAGGACCAGCGCCTGTTGCTCTTCCTCAACGTCTCCGCCACTCACATGCCCACCCACTTCTACCTGCCAGGTCAGTCACAGGACTCGTGGGAGAGCCAGTGCGCCGCGCTCGCCTACGCCGACGCCGAACTCGGGCGTCTGTTCGACGCACTACCGTCCCTTGGTCCCTGGTTCGGCCTCATCTGCGCCGCCGAGGATCTGGCGGGTGAGCGTGATGATGTGCTCCTGGATGAGCGACGTGCGCCGGGCGTCGGTCTCGGCGGCGAGAACCTCGTCCAGCAGCGCGGAGTCGTGGTCCTCACCGGCACGGCCCAGCTCGGCGAGGAGTTCGGAGGCCGCGACGGCGGGAAGCCCTTGGCGTACGCGCCGGCCTCGATCGGGGAGTAGGCGACCCGGGTGTGGCCGGCGGTCAGAATGCGGCCCAGCGCGTCGGTGCCGTCCTCGGGCGAGATCATGACGAAGCCTCGGTCGGCCAGGTGCTGTCCGCGGCCGGTCCGGGCCCAGGCGCCCCAGTGGATCGCGGTGGCGGGCAGTCCGCGGGGGGCGCGCCAGTCGGCCAGGTCGTCCAGGAAGGTGTTGGCTGCGGCGTACATGCTCTGGCCGGGGGAGCCGATGAAGGAGGCGACAGGGGAGTACAGGACGAAGAAGTCCAGGTCCTGGCCGGCCGTCGCCCTGGCCGTGACCGCGCTGTCGGCGATGTCCCCTTGGACGACGTTCACGGAGGCGCCCGACCCGCGCAGCAGCGCGAGCGTCTTCTCGGCCTCGCCGGTGGGAGCCGAGCGGCCGACGAGGATCAGGTGGTCTGCTCCCTGAGCGGCCAGCCACTGGGCGGTCGCCAGCCCGAGACCGGTCAGTCCGCCGGAGATCAGGTACGAGGACCCGCCCCGGACGGGCGACCGGCTCCCGGCGGCGGGCTCCTCGGCGGAACCGGCGCGCAGGTGGGTCACATGGCGTACGCCGTCGCGCCAGGAGATCTCGATCATCGGATGCGCGATCAGGATGTCGGCGGCCACCTCGGCCATCCCGCCAGCGCACTCGAGCCCGAGCAATGGCTGGCCAAGCACCGCATCGATCCGGCCGAGGTGGCGTGATGACCTTTGGACGTCGGCAACGCCGCGTTCCGTTCGATCCCCCAGTGTCACGCACGTCTACCTCCTTGAAGATCGCCGTTCCACGCGGCTGCCCCACCCAGCGCACCCGCCGGGTGGGGCACGCCTGGGATCAGGCGGCGAGGCCGAGGGTTTGGGCCACGTGCCGAGGTGGCCGAACTGCTCGACGCCGTCGGCGACCTGCTGGCCGGAGCCGCGTCGGTCTGGGCGCTCGGCGGGCCGCTGAGTGAGCTGGCCGCCGAATACCTGATCAGGCAGCTCGCCGGCCTGCGTCCGGGGGCGCACCGGGTGCCCGACTCGGCGTCCGCGCGTGCCCGTACGCTGCTCGATTTGGGTGGTTCTGCGGCCGTGGTCGCGTACGACTTCCGGCGCTACTCCCCCGCGACGGCCCGCTTCACCGAGGCCGCGTGCGCCCGCGGGGCGCGGCTGGCGCTGATCACCGACGCCTGGGAGTCGCTGCTCGCGGCACGGGCAGAGGTGCTGATCAGGCTGCCGCGCGAGGCCGCCGGGCCGATCGCGCCGCTCGCGCACCAGATCGCCGTCACCGAGCTGCTGCTGGTCGCCGTGGCGGCCCGCCTCGACCCGGCCGGACGCCTGGCCGACCTCGACGCGCTCACCGAGAGGTTGTGAACCGCTTGTAGAAGAAGCAGCAGTCCAGCAGTGTGAGGCCGGGCACGATGCCGAAGCGGGCCCAGTTGTCGTGGATGACTCTCAGTCGCGCGGCAAGTACTTCAAGTAGTGTGGGCGGCTACTTGACGCACAGAATCTGGGGGTCCGTACGGCATGTTGGGCAGGTCAGATTCGCCCGAGCCTGCCATACCCGGCTGCGCGGCAGCAGCCCGTTCCTGGAACCGACTACCCCCTGGACGCCGACATCGCCGCCGTCGTGGCCCTGATCCGCACCGGAGCGCTGCGCCGTGGCGCTGGCCGAGTAGCCCGGGTCGCGCCTGCACCACTTTTTCTGGGGAGCCTGCGTCGTCGTGCCGGACCGGGGCTGATTTCTAGCGTTACCCACATGTTCATGACCACTCAAAACACGAAAACCTCCGCCGAGTTCACCACGGTGCCATGGAAGGAGGTCACCTTCTTCCTGATCTTCACCATGGCGGCGGCGTGGATCACCGCACTGCCGATGTGGATCGCTGACGTAGGCCCGGGTGACGCGGCGTTTCTCCTGATCAGCGTGAGCACCATGCTGACACCCTCACTCGGGGCGTTCGTGACCTTGCGGATCTTCCGACCTGCGCGCGGCATGGCGCGCTCCACCGGGCTCATCCCGCCGTCATGGCGGCAGATGTGGGGCTACAGCCTCCTGGGCCTGGCCTATCCGATCGTCGCGGCGTCTCTCGCGCTCCCGCTGGGCCTCGTCACCGGGATCAATGACCTCGACCTGACCCAGATGTCGGGGGTCCGATCCCTGGTGGCGCCGTGGATCGAACTCGCCTCGGCCGACCCGGCACAGCTCGTGCTGAGCGGCGTCCTGGCGATGGCGGTCAGCTTCCTGATCGGGCTGATCCCCTGCTTCGGGGAGGAGTGGGGCTGGCGGGGCTACCTGCTGCCCAGGCTCATGCCCCTGGGCATGTGGCCGACGCTGCTGATCAGCGGCGCGCTGTGGGCTCTGTGGCACGCGCCGCTGGTGCTGCGGGGCTTCAACTACGACGACGGCGGCATCGCGGGAATGGTGGCCATGACGGTGTCGTGCATGCTGGCCGGCATCGTCCTGGGCTGGCTCGACCTCAGTTCGGGATCGGTCTGGCCGGCGGTCGTCGCGCACAGCTCCAACAACACCTTCGCCGTGCTGATCACCTCGGGGCTGGGCAGCAACGCCGCGACCCAGGTCAATCCGCTCCTCAGCCAGATTCCCGTCTGGGTGACGACCGCGCTCATCGTGGCGGTGCTCGTCATCCGCCGGGCCGGCTCGTTCGCGCGGGCGCAGGTGCGGGGGCGGACTCGTGCGAGGGTCGCGTGAGTACGGCGGGCCGGCTGTCGAGGTAGCGCAGCACGGCCGCGACCCGGCGATCGCTCTGGTCGTCGGGGTGCAGGCCGAGCTTGAGGAAGATGTTGCGGATGTGCTTGTGCACGGCCTTGTCGGTGACGAAAAGCCGCTCGGCGATGGCCGTATTGCCGAGCCCTTCGGCCATCAGCGCCAGCACCTCGCGTTCGCGGGGGCTGAGCGGCCGCATGACATCGACGGCGCGCCGACGGGTGAACAACTGGGCGACGACTTCCGGATCGATCGCGGTGCCGCCGGCGACCACCCGGTGCAGCGCGTCCAGGAACTCCTGGACTCTTCCGACCCGCTCCTTGAGCAGGTAGCCGATGCCGCCGACGCCGTCGGCGAGCAGGTCGGCGGCGAACGACTCCTCGACGTAGGCCGACAGGACCAGCACCGCCAGCGGCGGATGCAGCCGCCGCGCCTGTACGGCGGCGCGGACGCCTTCGTCGGTGAAGGTCGGCGGCATCCGTACGTCGACCACGGCTACGTCCGGCCGGTGCTCGGCCACCACCGCCAGGAACTCCTCCGGCGTCGGCACGGCCGCGACCAGATCGAACCCGCGGGCGGTCAGCAGCAGGGTGAGGCCTTCGCGCAGCAGCGCGTCGTCCTCCGCGATCACGATGCGCATGGCAGTTCGATCTCCAGGACTGTCGGCCCGCCGATCGGGCTGGTCAGGGTCATGGTTCCGTCGTGGGCCTCGACACGCCGTCGGATCCCGGTCAGGCCGGTGCCCGCGCCGACGGCCGCCCCGCCCTGGCCGTCGTCACCGACCTGAAGCCTCAGCACGTCTCCTGAGCGGCTGACACTGACGGACGCGGTGGCGGCGCAGCCGTGCCGGGCGGTGTTGGTGAGGGCCTCGGCAGCGATGAAGTAGGCGGTGCTCCCGACCGCGACGGGAAGGTGGCCGAGTTCGGCCACCGTGACCTGGCAGGGTACGGGGCAGTCGGCCGCCAGCGAGGTGAGGGCGCCGGCCAGGCCGTGCTCTTCCAACACCGGCGGCAGGATCCCCCGAATCACGGTCCGAAGCTCGCCCAGCGCCTGTTCGGCGGCGCTCTGGGCCCGGTCGATGGCTCCCTCCGCGCTCGCGGGATCGCGCGTCAGCGCATCGCGCGCCACGCCGAGGAGCACAGCCACGCCGATGAGCCGGTTCTGGGTGCCATCATGCAGCGCCCGCTCGATGCGGCGCAGTTCGGCGGCGTGCGCCTGCAGGGCGCCCGCGCGGGTCGCCGACAGCCGGGCGAGGCGTTCCGACAGGTCCACCGACGGGTGCGGGCCGAGCAGCCGCAGCCCCGGCAGGGCCTGCAGGCGAGCCATCGCCGGGCCGAGACCGACGAGGATGGCCGCCCAGCTGACGCCCATCAGGCTGACCGCCAGCGCGGCCGGCCAGGTATGCACTGGCAAGCCCAGGGACGTTCCGGTCTCGTCGGGTGGAAGCAGCCGCCACCACAGCGGGAAGCTCAGGTCGCGCACGGCCAGGACCGGCAGCACGACTCCCAGAAGGCCCAGCAACAGGCCCATGCTGGCGTGGCAGGCGAGCCAGCGCAGGTCACGCCAGGTCGCCGGGTCATGGGCGGCCGCGCGGGTACGGCCGGCCCAGCCAGTGGCGGGGCCGGCGGCGTACGGGCTGATCACCTGGTGCCGCCATCGGCCGAGCCGCGCGCGCTCACGTTCGGCGACCAGCCGTACCAGCGAGACCATGAACGGCAGAAGCAGTAGTCCGACACCCACCACGCTCGCCGCCACCGCCACCGCGAGCCCGGCCACGGCGAACAACGCGAGCAGGCTCGTTCCCAGGCCTCCGGCGAGCCGCTCCACTGCCTCGAGCACATCCCGCGGGCTGGTCCCGCGCCTGCCCGGCACGTCGTTGCTGATGACAACCCCCTTCATGTCTGTTTCGAACTGTATGTCCAGACGCGGGCGTGACGTGTGGAGGGATGCGGAAGGTAGAGCCTGCACCACCGGGACTCGGGTGCATGCGTCCTGTCGGCGAAAGCGCCGCCTCTTCTAGCGTCAGGAGGGCTCGTTGACGAAGGGAACACCGCCATGCCCGACCCGTACCGTGACCAGAGCGCCGCGCGGCAACGCCCGTCCTCCTTCGGCCGCCGCGTGCTGCGCGCTCTGCTGTGGACCGTGATGGTGCTGAGCGCTGCCGCGAACGCGGTCGCCTCGCTGTCGGGCATGTCGACCCCGGTGCGACTGGTTTTCGGCGTGACGGCGGCGCTGTGCGTGCTCGCGCTGGTCGTCGACAGCGTGCGCGGACGTCGCCGCCGCTGAGCGAGGAGGTGGCCATGCCTTCCCTCTACCAGACGGTGGACGGCGCGACCTTGATGCCGAGTGTGGTGAGCTCTCCGTGGATCCGCCGATGGCCCCAGCTCGGGTTCTCCCGGACCAAGCGCAGAATGAGGGCGCGGATGGAGCGGACCGTTGGGCCGGCAGATACGGCCGTGACGCGTCTCATCAGGTCGCGGTGCCGGCGCAGGACGGTGTCCCGGCCGGACGAGAAGCCGCAGGCGGTGCAGAACCTCACGCGGCAGCGAGGTGAGGAGAGCGGCGAGAAGGGCCCGGTCCTCGGGTGTGAATCGCACTCTCGTGTCAGCGCCGAGTTGGCGTTCAAGGACGGCGATCTGGTGACGCAGAACGAGAATTTCCATGTCCCTGTCCCGTTCACTCATGGGCAGCAGTCGCAGCGCGGCGAAAGCCAGGTCGAGACCGTGCTCAACGGCGTCGGACTCGGGCGGGTCATCCAGAGCGGTTCGCCGGGCTGGGCGGGGTCCTGCTGAACGATCCCCTGATGTTCGGCTACTGCTACACGCAGCTCACCGACGTCTTCCAGGAGCAGAACGGGATCTACCGCCTCGACCGTACGAGCAAGCTGGACGTGTCCCGGATCCGCGCGGCCCAGCTCCGCCCCGCCGCCACCGAAGCCGCCACCGAAGCCGCCACGGGGGCGGCCACCGAGGTGGCCACCGGGGGCGGCCACCTCGGAAGCACATGGCTAGCTCGCCAGACCCGAGTTGATCTCGGCGAGCACCTGGGTCGCCTTCGTGTAGCGGACGAGGTTGTCCAGCGCGGGCGGCTGCGCGAGGGTGGCCTGGGCGTGGCGGACGGCCTCGCCCACCGTCCGCACCCCCAGGGCCCGCGCGGTGAGGCCGTCCACGGCGGTGCCGGCGTTGATCCGGCGGCCGGCCAGGTTGAGCGTGGTGGCCAGCAGTTCGGCCCGCAGTGTGCGCGGCTGCGTCAGCGGCAGGGTGAGGACGGCGGTGGACTCCCGCAGGGAGAGCGCGCCGTTCGCGGCCGAGCCGTCGGCGCCGTCGAAGCGGTCGTCGGTGGCCTGGACGCGGGCGAGCGCCTCGGCGGTGCGCAGGTCGGGCCGCAGCGCCCAGAACGTGACCAGCCCCGGGTCGCGGCTGGGGGAGACGGTCGTGATCCGCGTTTCCGCCGTCGCGGCGGCGGGGCTGGTGGGGCACGGGCCGGAGCCGTCGGCGCTCAGCGAGACCGGCACGGTGACCGTCGCCGCGTCCAGGAGCAGCAGGCTCGGCCGCGCGGTGAAGGCGATCGTGCCGGTCCCCGTGCCGGCGGGCAGCGTGCCGATGGACCAGCGCAGCGTGGTGGTGCCGTCGGTGTTCCTGCTCACGGAGCCGGGGCGGGGCCCGGCGCCCTGGTCGAGCGCGGCGCTGTAGTAGAGGCCGGCGGGCAGCGTGGCGGTGAGCGTGGCGCCGGAGGCCGCGGCCCCGCCGGTGTTGCGGTAGGTCAGGGTGTAGGCGGCGGCCTCGCCGGCGTTGAGGGTGGCGGGCGCGGTGGCCGCCACGCCGATCACCGACCGGTGCACCGTGGTGGACACCTCGGCGGTGTTGTCGGACAGGGTGCCGGTCTCGGCGTATCCGCGCTCATTGGTCCCCGACACGGCCGCCTTGTTCGTCAGGACCGTCCCGTCCGTGGTCGCACAGGGGATGTCGTAGGTGAACGTCTCCCGTGCGGAGCCGCCCGCCGGCACGTCGGACGTCGTGCGGTGGACGACGTCGCCGCCGGGCATCGTGTCGTCGATCTTCACCGCCGTGGCCGTGGCGGGTCCCTTGTTGCCCACGGCCACGGTGTAGGTGAGCCGGTCGCCGGGGGAGGCGTCCTGCCTGTCCACGGTCTTGGCGGCGGTGAGGTCGATCGGCGGGTTGAGACTCGCGGCGGCCTCGGCGGTGATCTCGGCGCTGCCCAGGCCGAGCACGCCCTTGTGCGCGCCGTCCTCGAACCAGGGGCTCTCGCGGAAGTTGAGGTTCAGGTGGTCCCAGTCGTTCCAGGAGGTGAGGGTCTGCTTGGGGGAGACGGGGCAGGACGTGGTGTCGGGGCCCATGATGATGTGGTTGACGTCCCCGGACTGGCTCGTCGCGCGGGTGCCGTCGCCATTCCAGTCGACCGGCTTGTTGGCCGGCGTGGTCAGCGCGACTCCGGGTTTCCCGGCCACCACCGTCCCGTACACGACCGTCGCGCTACCCGCTCCCGGCAGGGCGTCGCCCACCTCGTCGAGACCCTGGTCCTCGTTCATGGGGGTGCGCTCCTGGGGCTGGTAGTCCAGGGGGCGGGACGCGGTGGACGCCGTGGGGAACTGGTAGGAGTAGTTCATGACGCTCAGGTAGTTCGGCTTGCAGTTGACGCTGTCCAGGCCGCCGTGCTGCAGCCCGAGCGTGTGGCCGAGCTCGTGCATGAACGTGCCCGCCTCCGCCGCGGTCTGGCCGCCGTTGGCGGTGATCCGCGTGTTGTCCCACGCGCCGAGCGAGATGACGAAGTCGTTGCCGCCCGGCAGGGCGACGCGGGCCAGGTGGGCCAGGTCGACGTGCTGCTGGGTGTCGTCGCCCGCCTCGGCCTGGCCCGATGTGGTGCCGAGGCCGGTCAGCCCGTGCACCGACACGGCGTAGCGGAACGCCAGCCGCTTGGCGCCCAGGATGTTCTCGCAGTTGCGTGAGATCCGGTCGAGCACGTCGCCGAAGTTCCCGTCGCAGGCGATGGCGGAGTCGCCGAACTTGACATCGTCGAAGTCGTCCCAGCTACCGGGGCTCTTGGTGTCGAACGTGATCCGCTCCGCCTCGCCGGCCCGCTCCCCGGTATGGACGTGCAGGGTGATGCCGTGCGCCGCGAAGGCGGTCACCACCTGGCTGATGGCGTTCGGGTCGAACTCCCTGGAGCGCTGGCAGTACGACGCCAGGCAGAACATCGCGTCCAGCTCGACGAAGATGTCCTTCTTGTTCGGGTCGGCGCTGTACGGGGGCTGGTTCAGCGCGAGATCGACCGTGCCGTCCTGGTCGTAGTCGATGCCGTTGATCTCCCAGTCGTCCAGCAGCCCGTCCTGGTCGGTGTCACGGCCGGTGTGCACCTTCAGGGTGGTGGAGCAGGTGCCGATCGTCGTGTCGCCCGACAGCGTCGAGGTGATGTCGATCCGCAGGCCGCTCGCGTCACCGAGGCCCTCCGCGTACGCCGGCGGCAGGTCGAACTCCCCCTGCACCAGCCCCGTCTCGGCGGATAACAACTGCCGGTAGAACGGCGTGGCGTGCCAGTAGTGGAACCCGGCCTCCACCGTGGCGGTGAACCAGCCGCTCTCCTGACTGTCGTTGAGGAAGGTGATACGGGCACGGGGCCGCTCGCCCTCCGCGAGCGACAGGGGCGAGGTCCCGAGGAACTCGCACTCACCGTGCACTGCTGCGCCGTCGGCGTGCCCCGCGGGGGCGCCGAGCAGGGCGGCGACGACGAATAAGACGAGCGGCACGATCACGCGGCGGATAAGCATGGGCCGAGTGTCTGCGCCCGCGCTCGTGCCGTCATGAGTAACCCGTACTCATCCTGTTCCGGTGGCGGCCACAACCTGGCCGCCACCCCTGCGACGGTGGTTCCACCTGAGCGGGCTGAGGCTCCTGGACGCCGGCGGCATCCAGGCTCTGCTCAAGTGCGCCGACACCCGGGACGCGCAGCACCAGCGCGAGTTCCCCCGGAGTGACCCGCCCCAGAAGCCGCATCAGTTTCGGGCTCGGTCTGGCAGCACTTGGCCGGCCTGCTCGGCGGCTCCAAGGCGTGTCCACCCCGGACCGGAAACGCTTTCCCTCTCGCGGCAATGTCCCGGCTAGACCGTGACCACACTGTCGGCGTACCCCTGGACGAGCCGGAGATCGTGAGAGGCGAAGATCACGGCCGTGCCCCGCGTTTCCCGCAGCCCGGTCAGGACGTTCATGACCGCGCGGGCGGTGCCGTCGTCCAGGGCCGAGGTGACCTCGTCGCAGATCAGCACGTCGGGTAGAGTCCGGCCCCCCTTCGGCGTGACGATGATCGGAGCCGGCGTGCGGACGATTCCCGAGCACACCCTGCTCTTCGAACGGCTGACCAACGTGCTGGCCACCGCGGCGCCGGGGATCCGGTTCTGTTTCAACACCTCGCCGGAGACGACGATCGACGCGATCCGCTGAGATACGCGGGAGTGCCTGGTCGATGCAGGCGCCGCCCGGTAGCCATGGCGGAAGGTCCAACGGATCCAGCCTGGACGCGAGTTCGCGCCATCGCATCGACGGCCTGAGGCCCGAGAGCACGCGCAGGTCACCGACGTGGCCATCACCCACAACCACGAAGACGACGTGAGCGGCCTGATCACGCCGGACGGTGCGGAGGCGTTCACCGGACTTGAGCGAGTGCCCCCGTCCGGCGGCGGTTGCGCGCTGGAGTACCTCGCGCCGCCGATCGGCTGATCGAGCCCGCCGGCTCCGGGCCGCGCTCGCGGCCCGGAGGGCAGGCTCGTCCGGTTACCCGGGGTGTATCGGGATCAGCCGGCGTGGACCGGGCGAATCACCGCCTGATCAACGCCGGTGTCGGGTCGGAGCGGGGCCTCAGGTGTGGTCGATGAACAGCAGTTCAGGCTGCTTGTAGAGGATGCACCCGCTCGGTTCGGGGTCGCCCGGGTTACGGTGGCAGACCCAGGTCTGCCAGTAGAGCACTCCCCAGGTGTCGGGTTTGCCGACGTTCTTGAGCTTGTTCCAGCCCTCGTCGGGCATGGTGTACTGGCCGTACGCCTTCGTGAAGTTCTTGTACGACGGCTTCGCCGTGTCACTGTTGTACGGCCACGAGGTGTTCTCGTTGCGCAGGGTTTCGTCCCACAGTGCAGCCTCCGACGTGGCCCACACGCCCAGGACCTCGACGTTGATCTCCTGGCCGGCCTCGATGGGGGCCAGCTTCTTGGTCGTCCAGTTGTAACACATGAGGCGGATGTTGAGCGTGGGGGCCGCGTCGCTGCTGGAGATCTCCATCGGCCCTGACGCGATCGACGCCGACAGGCTGCCGGAAGGACATGGGTTCTGAGGGGTGGGCGTCAGGCGGTCCGCCACGCTCGCGTGGGAGATGGTCGCGGAGGACACCAGAGCGGCGGCCGTCAGCATGGGGAGAAGGAGCTTTCTGATGATCAACTCTTCTTCCTCGCCTTCTGAAGAGTTCGTCTTCTCGTCGCTTGCACCCACAGGCTGCCGACGGAGTCTTGTGATCCACTTGGAAGCCAGTGAGCGGAGGTGGCGTGAGCGAGGAGACCTGGGGTTTCCCAGGAGGGCGCGAGCGCAGGCCTGCGCCCGAACAGCAGCCGGTACCTGGCGACGGCCGACAGCATGGCCTAGACGTACAGGCCTTCGGGGAGGATCGGACAGCCCGCCATCGCCAGTTCCGGCCCGAGGTGTCGGTGGCCGAACTATGCCGGCGCGTGTTCGCCGACAAGAAGTCCGGCAAGAGCGCCGAGCGGCCCCGAGCTGGCGGCCTGCCACGCGTTCCTGACCGAAGGCGACACCCTGGTCGTCCCGAGCCTCGACCGCCACGGCCGCTCTCTGGCCGACCTCATCACCATGGTCGGCGAGCTGCGCCGCCGCGAGATCGGCTTCACCTCGCTGCACGAGAACCTCGACACCCCCACCCCCGGCGGCCGGCTCATCTTCCACGTCTTCGCCGCCCTGGCCGAGTTCATCCGCGAACTCATCGTCGCCGGCACCCGCGACGGCCTGGCCGCCGCCAGAGCCCACGGCTGGACTCTCCCACATGGGGAGACACCATGCTGGGGGCATGGACGAGGAGCTGTTGCCGATCGGACAGTTCGCCAGGCTCGGCCGGCTGAGCATCAAGCAGCTGCGGCACTACGCCGAGCTCGGACTGCTGGTGCCCGCGTACGTGGACGAGCACACCGGGTACCGCTACTACCGGCACAAGCAGGCGCGCGATGCGCTGTCGATCGGGCTGCTGCGCTCGCTCGACGTCCCGCTCGCCGTCATCGCGCAGGTGCTTTCCGATACGCCAGGTGTCCTGCAAGGAGTGCACGAGCGGCTGGAAGCCGAGCTGGCCAAGCGCCGATCGACGCTGGCCGTGCTGGAGCGCGTCATGACAGAGGGACTGCCGTCCACTCCTGTCGCGGTGGTCACAGAACCAGCGCGGCGCGTGGCGGTGGCCGTAGTAACGGCGGCGGACCCGTCAGACGTCGGCCGGGCCACCTCGGCCGCCATCGCCAGGTTGCGGGCGACGTCGCCGGCCGCAGCTCCCGAGCTCATCGGCCTGTTCCCACTCGACCTCGGCGAGCCCGTCGCCGTCTCCGCCGCTCTGGTCAGCGAGGAGCCGGTAGCGGGAGCCGAGCTCGACGTTCTGCCCGGCGGCCGGTTCGCCAGCGCAACTCACGTCGGCCCGTATGGCCAAATCGGGCTGACCGCGCATGCGTTGCTGTCCTGGTGCGCCGAGCGGCGCTGTCCCGTTCGCGGTCCGATCCGCGAGGTGTACGTGTCGGACCCGGCAACCACCCCGCCCGATCGGCTGATCACCCACCTGATGATCCCTTTGGAGGAGCTATGACACCGCGGCTGGTCCACTGCGACCCCGTCATCTGTCTCAACGTCACCGGCATGGGCGAGCCCGGCGGCGCCGAGCACGTCTCGGCCATCGGCGCCCTGTACGCCGTGGCCTCCTTCATGGGCTGCCCGGCCGGCCCCCTGGAAGGCCGCTGGTGGGTGGAGGACACCAGCCTGCCGCCGCTGGAAGTGCCGCGCGACCAGTGGCGATGGCACCTGCTGCTGCCACTGCCCGACGTACCCGAACCGGGAGTGGTCGAGGCCGCGCGCGAGCAGGCCCGCGCGTCCGGAGCCGCTGTCGACCGCGTCCAACTGGTCACCTTCACCGAGGGCGAGTGCGTGGAACTGCTCCACGAGGGGCCCTACAGCGAAGAGAAGGCGTCACTCGACGTGATGGAGGCATTCATGGCCGAGCACGGCCTGGTGCCCAACGGCCTGCACCACGAGATCTATCTGACCGACTTCACCGATCCCGAGCCCAAGACGATGCTCAGGCAGCCGGTGGCACCCGCCGCCGTCACCGAGAGCGGGTGAGCCGCCATAGTGCGGGCGTCGCCACGGATCATCTACTCCCGGTCGGACGGCATCATCAGTATGGACAGGTCCACTGTCCGGTCGGGGGCGCAGGCGAAATTCCTCGACGTACTTACCGTAGCGCTCGACAAACCGCTGGAACGCGGCGGGGGGATGCTGAGCATCTTGCGTACGGGTTGCAGTACATCGGCGGTGGCCGGTTGTAGATGGCGCGGTTCCGACCCGAGACGACGCTGAACGCGACGACGAACGCCGACTACGCCGCGATGCGGGTCCGCGTGATGCGGCAGGTGCACTTCTCGACCGCCGACCAGCGCACCATCGAGCTGGTGTTCTTCGTCAACGGGCTCCCCGTTGCAACGGTGGAGCTGAAGACCGACTTCACCCAGTTACTGGACGAGGCGATCCAGCAGTACCGCAAGAAGCGCAACCCGCTGACCAACGGTCGGCGCGAGCCGCTGCTGTCGTTTGGGCACCGGGCGCTGGTTCACTTCGCGGTCTCCAACGATCTGGCTGCGATGACCACTCGGCTGGAGGGTGAGAAGACGCACTTCCTGCCGTTCAACACCGGTTTCTAGGAAGGTGCCGGGAACCCGTCTGGGGCCGACGGGAGGTCGGCGACGAGGTACCTGTGGGAGCGGGTCTGGGAGAAGCACGCCTGGCTCGACATCATCGGCCGGCTGATGATCGTGGAGACCAAGGAGGAATGGGACGTCTCGACCGGCACGTCGGTGCGCCGTACCAGCCTGCTGTTCCTACGGTTCCACCAGTGGGAGGCGGTCACGAACATCGTGGCCGCCGTCGCGGAGGAGGGTGTCGGCCAGCGCTACCTGATCGAGCACTCCTCGGGATCAGGAATGACGAACACGATCGCCTGGACAGCGCATCGTCTGGCCCGGCTTCATGTCGATGATGAGAAGGTCTTCGACTCGGTCATCGTGGTGGTCGACCGCACGGTGCTGGACGGGCAGCTTCAGGACGCGATCCGGCAGATCGACGGCAGCGGGAAGATCGTCGCGACGATCAGCCCCGAGGACGTGCGCAAGGCCGGGGCGACTCCAGTCTGAAGGGCAAGCGGTTCGCCGTCATCGCCGACGAGGCACCTCCTCGCAGCGCGCTCATGGGCAGGTCTTCGCGGGCGACGTCGGCCTTGCCCAGGCCCCGGCGGATGTGGAAGTCGTTCAGCGCGGCCAGGACGGAGTTGACGTAGACGGGGCTGCGCTGGGCCGGCCCCCTCGCGCAGCAGCCACTTGCGAAAGTCGCGCACCCCCAGTCCCGCGCGTGCCGCTGGGCGAGGGCATCGGCGTCATAGGCGGTGGCGTGATCGGCCAGCCAGGACAGGTACATGCGCCCTCCGGAGCGGTAGGGTGCGCCAGGGCTCGGCCGACAGTGGCCTGCCTGCCGAGCACCGCGTCGTAGGCGGGTTGCTGCCGGGCGGGGCGGGCGCCGGAGGGCGCTTCGTCATCCAGGGAGCAGGGCCGGGCTCCTGTGAGGGTCCGGGCGCGCAGTCTCGGAGGTCACATCCGGGAGCCTGCTTCCGAGGCTTGCCGATCTCGGGAGTACAGGCAAGGCTGCGCCGGCATCCCTCGTTGGCTGGCGTCTACGGGGTGCTCTCCGACGGCGAAGATGAGGTGGTTCCAGCGTGTGAGCGGGCCCGGTATGGTGCTCGCGCCAGTCGAGCACCATAGAACCGGGCAGGCATGGGCAGGGCCGGCTGATGCCGCCCGCAGGAAGCGAGGGTCTCAGGCGGGAAAGGCGGCCACGTTCCGGTCGTAGTGGCGGTGTTGCAGGATGGCGGCGATGAACTGCCCGGTGAAGTCGTCCGCCGCCGCGGAGTCGACGACGCCCTGGCGGCCGGGCAGGGCGGCGGCCTGTAGCAGCGGTTCGCCGTCCGGCAGCGCGCCGATGGCTTTGCCGTGCCTGAATGCCTCGCGGACGAACTGCACGGCGTGCCCGTTGCCGGTCAGCTCCTCGCCGCCGGTGCACAGCACCGCGTCGTACAGCACCGAGGAGGCGGCGCTGACCTGCTTGTCCACGGTCAGCGATCCGGCCGTCCCCTCGTGCGGCGCGATCACATCGCAGACCGCCTTGCCGCTCTCCAGCTCCTGCATCACCGGATACAGTGCCCCGGCGTCGGTCTGGTCGCTCACCAAGATCGCGATCTTGCGGGTGGCCAGGCTGGAGGGCTGGCCGGCCTGGCTGAGCGCCGGGGATGACTTGCCGTGGTTGCTGCCCTTCGGAGCCGGGGCGGGCAGGCCGAGCCCGGCGGCCACATGCCCGGCCAGCCCGGTGTCCACGTTGGCCAGCCGTTCGACCACCTGCTCCTTGATGTATCGGCGTTGTACGTGGCCCAGCTCGAACAGGAACGCCTTGATGATGTGATGCTGCTCCCAGTCCGACATGCTGTTCCAGAACAGGGTGGCCTGGCTGTAGTGGTCGGCGAAGCTGGGGCTGCGCCTGCGGATCTTCTCACCCTCGACCCGCTCGGTGTAATGCCGGAACACGCCCGTCATGTCACCGCTGAGCACTCCGGTGGCCGGGCAGCCGCCGCTGATGGAGTTCTTGGAGTAGTTCGTGTGGCTGGTGTGGATCATGTGCTGGTGGAAGCCGTCGCGGTTGTCGTTGTGGACGGGGGCGAGCGGGCGGTTGATCGGGATCTGCTGGAAGTTCGGGCCCCCCAGGCGCAGCAGCTGGGTGTCGAGATAGGAGAAGTTGCGGCCCTGCAGCAGCGGGTCGTTGGTGAAGTCGATGCCCGGCACCACGTTGGCGGTGCAGAAGGCGATCTGCTCGGTCTCGGCGAAGAAGTTGTCCGGATTGCGGTTGAGGGTCATCTTGCCGACCATCCGCAGCGGCACCTCCTCCTCCGGGATGATCTTCGTGGGGTCGAGCAGGTCGAAGTCGAACTTGTGCTCGTCCTCCTCCGGCACCAGTTGTAGGCCCAGTTCCCACTCCGGATACTGGCCGGCCTCGATCGCATCCCACAGATCGCGCCGGTTGAAGTCGGGGTCGTTGCCCTGGATGCGCAGAACCTCGTCCCACACCAGCGAGTGCGTGCCGAGCGCGGGCCGCCAGTGGAACTTCACGAACGTGCCCCGCCCTGCGGCGTTGACCAGGCGGAAGGTGTGCACGCCGAACCCCTGCATCATGCGGAAGCTGCGCGGGATCGCCCGATCCGACATCAACCACATGACCGTGTGCATCGTCTCCGGCTGCAACTGCACGAAGTCCCACAACGTGTCGTGCGCCGACTGCGCCTGCGGGATCTCGTTGTGCGGCTCCGGCTTGACCGAGTGCACGAAATCGGCAAACTTGATCGCATCCTGCACGAAGAACACGGGAAAGTTGTTACCCACCAGGTCGTAATTGCCCTGACGGGTGAAGAACTTGGTCGCGAAGCCGCGAACGTCCCGCACCGTGTCGGCCGAACCGCGCGAGCCTGCCACCGTGGAGAAACGCACGAACACCGGGGTGAGCAGCTCCGGGTCGCACAGGAAGTCGGCGCAGGTGTACTCAGCCAGCGACTCATACACCTGGAACACCCCGTGCGCGCCCGAGCCGCGCGCGTGCACCACCCGCTCCGGGATGCGCTCGTGGTCGAAGCGCGTCACCTTCTCCCGCAGGTGCAAGTCCTCCAGGATCGTCGGGCCACGCTCACCGATCGACAACGAGTTGTCGGTGTCGTCGATGCGCACGCCCTGGTCGGTGGTGTAGCGCGTGTTGGTGGAATCCACCCGGTACTGATCGAGTTGCTGCTGTTTCTGGCTGTTGTCGGTCACAGGGTCCCCCGTGTTGGACGATGGCTCGAACCGGGGGGCCATGGCTCTTCTTACCCTCACGTGTCCGGCCGCCAACCCCGGTGCGCCGGGTCGCCGACCATCTGCCAGCGACCGCCATCCCGATGGTGCCGCGCCGAACGGATGCGGCGTCATCGGGCCCCTGACGCTCGGGCGAGCCACGACCCAGCGACGTCTTCCGCGGTGGATCCGACCGCATCTCAGAGCGGGCGCTTGTGACGGCACCGGCGGGGCGGGGGTAGTCGCTCGCATCACTGACCGGTGCCAGGCGCGGGCCAGCTCCCATCCGGCGCCGCCGATCGTGTCGCGGCGCAGCCCTTCGGGGTTCTTGCCGAGCGCGGCCAGCAGGTCCAGGCCCAGGGTGAGCTCATCGCCGGCGCCTGGCGTGGGACGGACGAGCAGGCGCGGGCAGGGTGTGTCGGTTCGCTGGAGCGCGCCGAGGCGGTACAGGTAGCGCTGGGTGGCGCGGAGGTAATGCTGATCGTCGACGATGACGGGCTGCGGGTGGGGCCACAGGCGGCGGTCAGTCATCCAGGCCGCCGCCGAGCAGGGTGTAGGCGTTGGCCAGCACCGCCTCGTCCAGGTGGTCGCGGCCGGCCTGGCGGCACAGCTCGGCTGCGGTGTGGGTGAAGGCCGCCCAGTCGCGCAGGGTGCCGTGGGCGTAGAAGTCGTTGATGTCGAGCAGCAGTTGCTCGTCGGCGTCGGCGTAGATCGGGTGGTAGCCGCGCATCAGCTCGGAGACCTGGGCGGCGGGCAGTGCCTTGAACGGCAGGCGGCGAAAGACGCGCGAGCGCAGCATCGGCTCGCGCGAGAGCACCTCCCAGCAGCCGTCGCCGCCGACGTACAGCAGCGCGAAGCGGGTGTCGTGGTGGTCGTGCAGGTGGCGCAGCAGCTCGATGCAGTCGCTGTTGAGGCGGCGGCGAAGGCGATCAGGTCGCCGCGGTAGGCCCGCCGGGTGTGCGCCGACTTCCCGGCGTTGGCCAGGTCGGTGAGGAAGTCGCCGAGATGGCGGGCGAGCGGGTGGGCGCGGCCGAGCTGCTCGGCGATGACCGGATCCACTGTACCGACCTCCATCCTCCGCCGGGTTGCCAGATAACCGGGAAACGAAGCCCGCGCGCCGGACGGCGGCCGCCCAGCTCGCGCTACCCCGGTGATCGTCACCTTGCCAGATAACGGATGTTATCCCGTAACTCTTGGACGATCCGTCCAGGGCCTCTTCACCGCAGAACTCGCCGTCATTCTGGTGCGCCGGCCTTCCACGCTGCGCGCAGTGAGGGACGCGGTCGAGACCGCGGTGCCACTGGGCCGCTCCGGCGTCCAATCGACGTGCCGACTCTGTGAAGGCCCGGTTACTGGCGGATCTTCCGGGGGGCGATCACGGTGGCCAGGCCGTCCAGCAGGCGTTCGAGGCCGAAGGTGAACAGTGATTCCAGGTCGAGCTCCGCGCCCGGCTCCGCGACCTGCGCGATCAGCGGCCCGTCGACGGACAGTTTTGCCTTGCCCCACTGCTTGCTGGTCATCCCCGTGTCCAGTTCGGCGATGGCCTCGCTCTCGATGTTGATCGCCGTCCCCCGGACGTAGTTCACGATCGTGCCGTAGACGTGCATGCGGGTGATCGGGTCCAGGTCGAGGCCGTCGAGCGCGCGCAGGGTCCATACCCCGTACGCGAGTTGCCCGGGCAGTGTGGCCGGCCGGGTGATGGACACGAGCCGTGGCAGCCAGGGATGGCGCTGGTAGGCCGCCCACTGCAGCTGAGCGGCCACCCGCAGGTGGGAACGCCATCCCGGCGGCGGCCCCGGATATTCGATCTCGGCGAACGCGGCGTCGGCGATCAGCTGGGTGAGCTCGGCCTTGGCCTCAAGGTGCCGGTAGAGGGCCATGGTGGCGACGCCGAGCTTGGCCGCCACCGCCCGCATGGACAGTGCGGCCAGGCCGTCGGCGTCGGCGATCTCCATGGCCACGCGGACGACACGGTCGCGTTCGAGACCCCCGGCGGAACGTGAGGGCAGTCTCCGGGGAGCGACCACGGCGCCGACCCGAGACACCGACTCGATGGCGCCTGCCTGTTTGAGCGCGGCCAGCGCCTTGGTGGCCGTCGCCATCGCCACGCCCCACTCGCGCATGATCGCTCTGGTCGTCGGAACGGGAGCGCCGGGCTGCAACTCTCCGTCGGCGATGCGCCGCTCGATGTCGGCGACGATCCGGAGGTACGGCGGTTGGGGAGCGTTCACGACGGCCATGCTGCCACGTCTCAGCGGTCGGGCAGCCAGTTGCCGTGCAGGCCGAGCGGCACTCTGACAGGAAGGTGGACGCGCGCGACGGGCTCACCGGTGAAGTCCTGGGCTGAGAGGATCACCAGGTCGCTGGCGTTTCGGCGAGGATTGTGCACGTATGTGAGCAGGTACCCTTCGTCCTCCCCTTGCCCCGCGGCGGCGAACACGGCCTCTCCGACCGCCTCGTCCCTGCCGAACCCGTGCACCTCGGTCGTCCCTCGTTTCAGGTCGTGCTTGACCAGGGCGTTGGTGAAGGCGTGGTCCGGCGCCTCGCCCTGGGCCGCGAACGGAATCCCGTACAGGGCTGTCGCGGCCGAGTAGCCATATCGGTACGGGCGGGTGGCACGTGCCTCGTTCACGCGCGGGAAATCCTGCGGACGGTCGTCGACGCGCCGCTGGTGGATCTTGTCCGGCGTGATCGTCCAGCGGTCCAGCACGGGCCGGATCGCCCCGGGGTCGGCGGGATCGAACGGCCCTTCGGCCGTGACCAGGTCGACCACGATCGAGTCGCCGTCGTCGTATGCGTTGAGCGTGTGGCTGACATGGATCGGGTCGATGTCCAGCCAGCGCACGTCACCACCGGTCCGCGGCATGACCCCCACGCGCGTCGGATGCCCAGGCAGCCACCGGCACTCGAACCCGTCGAAACCCAGCGGCGTGTCCCACAACACCACGTGCTCCTCGGTGAGCGCGAAGTCGTGCATGAACGGCGTCCGCGTCATGGGGATGGCGGTAGTTCGGACGACACTTCCCCCGGGGTCGGTCACGATGTACTGGACGAAGTCGCGGCCCGGCATGTACGACAGCGAATGCAGCTCGCCGGTGAGCGGGTCGTGCTTGGAGTGCGCCCCCGCCGTGAACCCCTCCGCGGTCCCACCCAGCTCGCACGCGCCCACGGTGTTCAGCTCCTCGTCCAACTCGGCGGGCGGCAGGCCACCCTCCGCCAAGGCGAAGGTGCGCTGAGCGTGCGCAATCACGTGCACCATGGGCGCGAAGCCCGGTACACGCACGAAGCGGTTGCGGTACCACTCGGCCCGGCCGTCACGCAGCCGCACCCCGTGCACCATGCCCTGCCCCATGCCCCAGATGTGCACAACGGGGTCTTCCACGCCCAGAGGATTGGGCCCGTTGCGCAGGTAGCGGCCGTTGAGCTCGGCCGGGATCCGCCCGGTGACAGGCAGGTCGTAGGCGGTGACTTCTTCCGTAAGGGGCGCGAAAGGCCCTTCCAGATACTTCATGTGGACACCGTACGCACGCGAACGCCTGATCCCACGGCAACAGCAGGAAATGCCATCCTGTGCACTAGTGCAACAGGATGAGTCCACCTGAAAGGGGCCCTCACGACATCGCGGTTCCGAAGAGAATGCGGGGCAGCTTGCACATCCCAGCGGAGCCCGTGTCGCTGATCCCCCAGGTTTCACCCTTCGCGTTGTCCCAAGATGTTCCTCACTCTCCGTGAGGTGCCCAGCAGATTCCGGACAGTCGGCTACATAAGCTGACAGAAGTCTGGAAGAGGTAGGTACGTGACGAGGCGTCGCAGGCAGTTCTCGCCGGAGTTCAAGGAAGAAGCCATCTGCATGGTGCTGGAGGGCGATCGGACGGTCGCGTCCGTGGCGCGGGAGTTCGACATCAACGCCAGCACCCTGGGCAGCTGGGTGAACCGGCATCGGATCGCGAGCGCGCAGGATGAGCGGCAGCCGCTCTCCGGGCCAGAGCGGGCGCGGATCCGGGAGTTGGAGCGGGAGAACGCCGAACTGCGGGAGAAGCTGATCTTCCTGAAAAAAGCGGCCGCCTTCTTCGCGTCCGAGTCTCGGTGACGCTCGCCGAGTACGAGCTCATCGACGCGGAGAAGGCGCATCACCCGATCGCGCGGATGTGTGCCTGGCTGGGCCTGTCCCGATCGGGCTACTACGAATGGCGCGAGCGGCCGGCCTCGGCCACCGCGCAACGCCGGACGCTGCTGGCCGCATCGGTCGCCGAGATCTTCGCCGGCACCGGCCTGCTCCAGCCCGGTGCCCTGTTCCACACCGACCGCGGCTCGAACTACATCAGCGACGAGTTCGGCCGCTTCCTGACCGGCCTGGGCATCCGCCGCTCGGTCGGCCGCACCGGCGTCTGCTACGACAACGCGATGGCCGAGTCGTTCTTCTCCGCGCTCAAGAACGAATGGCTGCACCGCTTCGTCTTCGTCACCGCCTACATCGATCCTGTTGAGCGACAAGATCCTGGCAGTGAGTCGCGACGAGAAGGTTAGTGGCGGTGAGGGGCCGAGCGCCGAATGCAGGCGCCGATGGTTGTAGAACCCCTCGATATAGCGGATGACCTGCCGTCTTGCCTTGGCTCGAGTGGTCCCCTCTCACCCACGATGCTCGCCGGCACGGCAGGTCAACGACGGCCCCACGCACAGATTCAAGATCGACTCATGGCCGGTTCTGGCCGTACCTCGGCTGGACCCGGTCTCGGTCCGGCCGGACGCCCGCACGCTCGCCGCGGTTGATCCTGACTACGCGGCGATACAGCTGGGTGTCCTGTCCCATCTGGCCTTTGACGGCGGGCTGCTGCAGATACCCGCCTCAGGAGGCATCGCCCCCGATCAGCCCAGATGACGGGGCATGACCAACTCCCGGTGGCCGCGGCCGTCCCCGCTCTGCAAGAGAAGGTGGCCGCTGACCGAAGAGTCGTACCCCGAGGCCTCGATCCGCCTGTGCCTCACGTACCAGGCGATGCCCCCCAAGACCGACGACATGAGCCTGCTCATGTGGATCGAAGACGGCGTGGTCGTCCACCAGTTGGCTTTGTCGGTGACATGTGACAGCGTTTCCGGGTCTGCTGCGACAGCGATCGTTTCCACTGCAAGGTGATGTCGCTGAGAAGTAACAGCGCCCGAGGGCTGGCGGCGGGAGCATTGATGTGTGCTTGTGCCTACCAGCCGGTCAGGACCAGGGACGAGGGACTGGCGGAGCTGTGGGCTCAGCCCTTGAAGTAGTGTCCCGCGTTCAGATCGGCGATGAGCCCGGGTCGGCCGGGACGCCAGTCCAGCAGCTTCTGGGTCAGGGCGGAGGAGGCCGGCATGTCCAGCGTGACGAAGGAGGCCAGCCAGCCGAAGTGCTCGCCCGCCTCTCGCGCGGTGATCGCGGTCACCGGCACGCCGAGCCGGCGCCCGATGACGCCGGCGATGTCGCGTACCGGCACGCCCTCCTCGGCGACGGCGTGCAGCCGCGCGCCCGCGGGAGCCTCCTCCAGGGCCAGCCGGTATAGGCGGGCGGCGTCCAGCCGGTGCACGCTCGACCAGCGGTGGTCGCCGTCGCCCACGTACGCGGAGATGCCCTTCGCACGGGCGATGCCGATCGCGGTCGCGACGAATCCCGGGTCGCCCTCCCCATGCACCAGCGGCAGCCGCAGCACCGAGACCCGCACCCCGCGCTCCACGAACGACAGCGCCACCTGCTCGGCGGCCCCCCGGGGCGAATGCGTCCCCGGCTGGTCCTCCTCGGTGCCGACGCGGCCGGGCGGGAGCAGGCCAGTGCCCGAGGTGATCACGAACGGCCGGCCGGACCCCGCCAGCGCTTCGCCGAGCGCCGCGATGGCACGCCGGTCGGTCTGGTTGGCGGCCTCGAAGTTCGCGAAGTCGTGCACGAAGGCCAGGTGGATGACGCCGTCCGCGGCGGCGGCCCCGTCGCGCAGGCCGGCGAGGTCGTCGAGCGAGCCGGGGTGGGGCTCGGCTCCCGCGGCCCTCAACGCGGCGGCGGCCTCGTCCGTACGGGCCAGAGCGGCCACCTGGTGCCCGGCCTCGATGAGCTCACGAACGACGGCGGAACCCACGAAACCCGTGGCACCGGTGACGAAAACACGCATGATGATCTCCTTCTTCAGCGGTGTTCCCATAGTCGGAGCCGGTGCCGCACGGCGTCCAAAGCCTGTTCCTCATCAGGCAATACGTTTCAGGCATCACCGCAGTAGGCTGCGGGTTATGCCCGACTCGCCCGACCTCGATCTGCGGCTCGTGCGCTACTTCACGGCCGTCGCCGAGCACCGGCATTTCGGCCGCGCCGCCGAGGCCCTGCACATCACCCAGCCGTCGCTGAGCCGGCAGATCCGCGGCCTCGAGCGGCAACTGGGCGCCCGCCTGCTCGACCGTACCCCGCAGGGCACGCGGCTCACCGAGGCGGGCGAGGTCTTCCTGCCCCGCGCGAAGACGCTGCTGCGCTCGGCCGCCCAGGCGGCGGCGCAGACCCGCGCCGCCGCTCGGCCCAGCCGGATCACGATCGGGTACACGGCGGGCCTCATCGTCACGCCGGCCGTGCGCGAGCTGCGCCGCCTGCACCCGGACGCCGACGTACGCACCTCGCACGTGGCCTGGAACGAGCCGCGCCCCGCCCTGCTCGACTACCGTGTGGACGCGGTGGTGACCCGTCTGCCGCTCGCGACAGACGGGCTCGACGTGACGATCCTGTACGACGAGCCGCGCATGCTGCTGCTCTCGCGCGACCACCGCCTGGCGGGCAGGGAGTCCGTGACGCTGGCCGACATCGCTGACGAGCCGCTGCCCCGGCTGGCAGACCCGGACCCGGTCTGGGAGGCGTACTGGCGAATCGATCCCAGGCCCGACGGCCGCCCGGCCCCCGACGGCCCGCTCATCGCCAGCATCGAGGACAAGTTCGAGCCGATCGCCGCCGGGGAGGCGGTGGCCATCGCGGCCGGCCCGATCTTCGTCAACCTCCGCCCGGACCTCATCTCGATCCCCCTGGAGGGCGTCGAGCCGAGTCATGTCGTGCTGGCGACCCGGGCCAGCGACCGCAACCGCTTGGTGGCGGCGTTCCGCAAGTCCGCCAGGGCGCTGCTCACCAGTTCGCGGGCAGCCCTGTGGTCGTCGGAGGCAGCGGGTGGTCTGGCGGGTGGATGACGTACGTCACGCCGCCGCGCTTAACGACCATCATGTCGTTGACCACCAGGTTCGCTTGACAACCTCAGAGTGCAGTTTGCGAGCCTATGCCCGTGATGCCGCAGTGTGATCGTAGGGATTTGTAGCGTTACCGCCGTTGGCGGGTCCGGTCGTGCTGTGATGGCTGAGTGACTGAGCGCATGCCGTACCCGAGCGACTTATCCGACGCGCAGTGGGCGTTGATCGAGCCGGTGCTCACGGCGTGGAAGGCCGCGCACCCATCCGTCAGCGGTCACGAGGGCGGCTACGAGTTACGCGAGATCGTCAACGCCATCCGCTACCAGGGGCGGACCGGCGTGCAATGGGACTATCTCCCGCATGACCTGCCGCCCAAGAGCGCGACGTACTACTACTTCTCCAAGTGGCGTGACGACGGCACGGACAAGACCATCCACGACCTGCTGCGCTGGCACCTGCGCGAGAAGAAGAAACGATTAGCCGACCCGAGCCTGGTCGTGCTGGACACCCAGAGCGTCCGCGTCGCGGCCGGGGTCCCGGCCTCCACCACCGGGAAAGACGCCGCCAAGCGCGTGCCGGGCAGGAAACGCGGCCTGGCGGTGGACGTGCTGGGCCTGGTCATCGCCGTGGTCATGCTGGCCGCCTCAGCCCACGAGAACACCGCCGGGATCGCGCTGCTCGACCGAGTCGCCGCCGGCACCGAGGGCACGGTGACCAAGGCGCTGGTCGACCAGGGATTCAAGCAGGCCGTCGTCACGCATGGCGCCGGCTGGGGCATCGATGTGGAGATCGTCGAGCGCAACCCCGCTGGCAAGGGGTTCGTCCCCCAGCCCAGGAGATGGGTCGTCGAGCAGACCTACGGCATTTTGATGTTCCACCGCCGTCTGGTCCGCGACTACGAGCACCTGCCGGCCAGCTCCGAATCACGGGT